>CAYRUH010000009.1:77236-84044 GCA_964427415.1 uncultured Woeseiaceae bacterium
CCAGGGCCGCATCAGCCAGGGCGACATCCGCCGGGGCCGGTACGCCGAATACCAGCAGCAGGGCAAGGAATAGCTTTCTCATGTCAATGGATTCGAATGCGGCGCTCGTCGCCGAGCATCTCACTAAAAAGGTTACCAGTCCGGAGGGAACTCTGACCATTCTGGACGACGTCAGTTTCGCCATCGACCGCGCCGAGTCGGTGGCCATCGTCGGGCCGTCGGGTGCCGGCAAGTCGACGCTGCTGGCGCTGCTGGCGGGTCTGGACACGCCCACCTCCGGGCGGGTGTGGCTGGAGGGCCGGGAGCTTTCGGCGCTGGATGAGGACGGCCGCGCCGCCGTTCGCGCCGCCCGGGTGGGCTTCGTCTTCCAGTCGTTCCACCTGGTGCCGTCGCTCACCGCCATCGAGAATGTGATGCTGCCGATGGAGCTCGACGGAGCCGAGGACGCGCGGGAGCGGTCCGCGGCCATCCTCGCCGACGTGGGGCTGGCCGCGCGCAAGGGCCATTACCCGAATCAGCTCTCGGGCGGTGAAAAGCAGCGCGTGGCGATCGCCCGGGCCTTCGCCACGAATCCGGCGGTGCTGTTCGCCGACGAGCCCACCGGCAACCTGGACGCCGCCACGGGCGAGCGCATCATCGAGTTGCTGTTCCGCCTGAACAGCGAGTCGGAGGCGACGCTGGTGCTGGTCACCCACGACGAGCCGCTGGCCGGGCGCTGCGATCGCCGCCTGTCGCTGGAGGCGGGACGCCTGGTCGGTCAGTGATGAAGACCGCCGCGTTCGCATTCACGGCGCTACGGCGCGAGGCGCGCTCCGGCGAGCTGATCGTGCTGGCGGCGGCGCTGGCCATCGCGGTAACGTCGCTCACGGCGATTGGCTTTCTTACCGATCGGATTGCCCAGGCCGTGTCGCTGCAGGCCGCCGAAGTGCTCGCCGCCGATATCCGGCTGCGCTCGGCCCGGGAGATGGACGCCGCGCCTCTCGCCGCTGCCCGGGAGATGGGGCTCGAGACGGCCGAGACGCTGACTTTCCCGAGTGTCGTGTTCGCCGGCGACGCCAACGCGCTGGCGACCATCAAGGCGGTCGGGCCCGGCTATCCGCTGCGCGGCGCGGTGCGCGTCGCCGACGAGATCTTCGGCGCCCAGCGCACGGTGGACGGCCAGCCGCCGCCGGGGACCGTGTGGGCCGACGACGCGCTGCTCGCCCGCATCGGCGCCCGGGTGGGCGACCGGGTCGAGGTGGGCGCGGCCACGCTGACCGTGGATGCCGTGCTGACCTACCGTCCCGACCAGACCCCCGGTTTCGCCGGTCTGGCGCCGAGCCTGCTGATGAATCTCGACGAGGTCGCCGCCACCGGCCTGGTGCAGACCGGCAGCCGGGTAAGCCACGCGCAGCTGTTTGCAGGCGACCCGGACGCGGTGGGCCGCTTTGTCGAGGAATGGCAGGGCCGCCTGCCCGATACGGTGCGGCTCGAGGACCGGGGCGATACCGGCGCGGAGCTGAACGCGGCGGTGGAGCGGGCCGGGCGTTTCCTCTCGCTGGCATCGTTGGTAAGCCTCCTGCTGTCGGCCGTCGCCGTTGCCATGTCGGGTCGGCGTTATGCGGAACGACGCCTCGATTCGGTGGCCCTGATGAAGAGCCTTGGGGCGTCCCAGTCCTTCATCTTCCGGGTGTCGCTGCTGCAGTTGCTGATGATCGGGCTCGCCGCGGGCCTGGTCGGCGCCGGCATCGGTTTCCTGGCCGAGAGCGGTCTGTCGCGCCTGCTCGCCGGCCTGATCGGCAGCGATCTGCCTGCGCCCTCCCTGATACCGGTGGGGCTCGGAGTGGGCACGTCGCTCATATTGCTGCTCGGCTTCGCCCTGCCCTCGCTGATGCGCCTGAAGAGCACGCCGCCGCTGAGGGTCCTGCGCCGGGACATGACGCCGCCGCCGCCCGCTGCGTGGCTCACCACGCTGGCGGCGCTCGGCGCACTGACGGCGCTCATCTACTGGGCGGTGCGCGACGCCGCGTTACTGGTCCTTGTCCTCGGCGGCACTGTGGTAATAGCCGGCGTCCTGTATCTCGCCGGACGCCTGCTGGTGCTCGCGCTGGCGCGGATGCGGGGACGGGTGGGCGTCGCCTGGCGCTACGGGCTCGCGAACGTGGCCCGCCGCGGCGGCGACAGCGCGGTGCAGGTGGTGGCGTTCGGCCTCGGGCTGATGGTCCTGCTGCTGCTTACCCTGGTGCGCAACGATCTTCTGGCCGGCTGGCGCGCCACCCTGGACGAGGACGCGCCGAATCACTTCCTGATCAACATCCAGCCGGACGACCGGGCGAGCGTCGCCGACATCCTCCGCGGCGCCGGCGTCGGGGAGCCGGAGTTCGTGCCGCTGGTGCGAGCGCGGCTGACGGCTATCGGCGGCACGCCCATCGGCGAGATCAGCTTCGCCGACGAACGGGGCCGGGGCATGTCGGAGCGGGAGCAGAACCTCTCGTTCACCGCCGAGCTCTCCGCCAGCAACCGGGTGGTGGCCGGCGACTGGTGGCCGCCCGGCTACGACGGTCCGCCGCTCGTCTCCATGGAAGCGGATGCTGCCGGGGAACTCGGCGTCGGCCTGGGTGACGAGCTTTCCTACCTGGTGGCGGGTGAGCCGCTCACCGCCGAGGTGGCGAGCATCCGCGAAATCCAGTGGGACTCTTTCGAGCCCAACTTCTTCATGGTGCTCTCGCCCGGAGCGCTGGACGGTTACCCGAAAACCTATATCTCCAGTTTCTACATCGAGCCGGACAGCAAGGGCATGCTGCTGGAGCTGGTACGCCGCCATCCCAGCATCTCGGTGATCGACATCCAGGCGCTCATCGCCCAGGTGCGGGGCGTCATCGACAAGGCCGCGCTGGCGGTGCAGTACGTGTTTGTGTTCACCCTGCTGGCCGGACTGGTCGTGCTGTTCGCCGCGGTGCAGGCCACTCTGGACGAACGGCGCTACGAGAGCGCGCTGCTGCGCACCTTCGGTGCGAAGCGCCGCACCGTGATGGCGGGGCTCGCCTCGGAGTTCCTGGCGCTGGGCCTGCTCGCCGGGGTGTTCGCGGCGGCGGGCGCGACCGTTCTCGGCATGCTCGCGGCGAAACGGCTGTTCGATCTGGACTACAACGTGGACCCGGTGCTGTGGGCCGTCGGCATGGTCGCCGGCATGCTGCTGGTGGGCATCAGCGGCACGCTGGCCGTCCGCAGCGCGGTGAACGCGCCCCCGGTCAACACCCTGCGCCGGGCATAGCCCATGTAGGGCCTTCAGGCCCGATCGTGCCAGCCTTGACCCGCCTTCTCTTGCAGTTGGTCCCTCATCAGGTGGGCAAGGGTCGCGGGGACGCTCACTCGGACGTCCTGTCCTCGCTCGCTTCGGCCAGGCCTCCTTCCCGCCGTCATGGCTCCAGTCGGCCCGGACGACCCCGCAACCCTTGCCCACCTGTTGAGGGGCCCGTAGCCGAGACGTTTGGCACCAGTCAGCAGGCGCTGCTGACCGGTGCTTCCTTCACGCGATCGCGAGCACGGCCGTCATGCGGGGGTATCCATCGCCGCGACCTTTTGTCGGGAGCAAGATGGATACCCCCGCAAGGCGGCCAAAAGAGAAGGGGGATCGGGCCTGAAGGCCCTACAGGGATTTCAGGGCTTCCAGGGCTTCCTTGCGGGACTGTTTCAGGTCGACGATGGGCTGGGGGTAGTCTTTGCCCGGCGTGAAACCGATACGGCGGGCCTCGTCTGCCGGCAGATTCCATGGCTCGTGCGCATAGCGGTCGGGCACGTGCTCGAGTTCCGGCACCCAGCGGCGCACGTAGCTGCCGTCGCCGTCGAAGCGCTCGCCCTGGCGCACCGGATTGAAGATGCGGAAATAGGGTGCGGCGTCCGCGCCGCAGCCTGCCGACCACTGCCAGCCCATGGTGTTGTTGGCCAGGTCGGCATCCACCAGGGTGTCCCAGAACCAGCGGGCGCCCTCCAGCCAGTGCAGGCGGATATTCTTCACCAGCAGCGAGGCGACGATCATGCGCACCCGGTTGTGCATCCAGCCGGTGTGCCAGAGCTCGCGCATACCGGCATCGACGATGGGTATACCGGTGCGGCCGCGCTGCCATGCCCGCAGCATGGCCTCGCCGTCTTCGCGCCAGGGAAAGTCCCGGTATTTCTGGTACAGCGGCTGGTTCGTGGTGCGCGGGAAGTGATAGAGCACGTGGTGGGCGAATTCCCGCCAGCCCAGCTCCCGCAGCCAGGCCTCGGCTCCGTCGGGATACTCGTCCGCCCGCGCCGCGATGCGGTGCCAGGCATGACGGGGCGAGATTTCGCCGAAGTGCAGGTGCGGCGACAGCCGGGAGACGCCGTCTACGGCCGGGATGTCGCGGGTCTCGTCGTAGTCCCGCAGGGCCCCGTCGGCGAAGGTCTCGAGCCGCTGCCGGCCGCCCGCCTCGCCGGGGGTCCAGTGCTCGCGGAAGCCCTCGGCCCAGTCGATGCGGGGCAGGTAGCCGAGTTCGGAGAGATCGATCGCGGCGGGCCAGGAATCCGGGGGCCGCACCGTGTTCGGCGCCTGCAGCGTCTGCGGCGGCGGCAGGTCCTGCTTTGCGCGCCGCCAGAACGGAGTGAACACCCGGTAGGGATCGCCGCTGCCGGTGGCGATC
Source organism: uncultured Woeseiaceae bacterium (assembly GCA_964427415.1). Lineage (GTDB taxonomy): Bacteria > Pseudomonadota > Gammaproteobacteria > Steroidobacterales > Woeseiaceae > Lentisalinibacter. The sequence continues at coordinate 81,880 of CAYRUH010000009.1, forward strand.
TCCCAGGGTTCGAGCAGTAGCGCCGCCTTCTCGCTGCGGGCGCGGATGCCGGCCTCGCCGAGTCCTTCCTTGACGCGGGTGTCCCGTTCCACGAGGCGAGGATCGTAGAGCCGGTTCCAGTGCACGGCGTCCGCCGCGGTGTCCCCGGCGAGTTCGCGCAGCACGGCCAGCGGCTCGCCGCGTCGGATGATGAGCCGGCTGCCCTTCTCCCTCAGCGCCTCGTCCAGCGCCGCCAGACTGTGATGCAGCCACCAGCGCGAGGCGGCGCCGGGCGCCCACTCGCCCTCGTCATCGTGGTGGATGAAAACGGGGACGACGGTCCCGTTCTGCTCCACTGCCCGGCGCAGGGCAGGATTGTCCGAGAGTCTCAGGTCCCGGCGGAACCAGACGAGCGCCGTGTCTTGCGACATTCAATTCACCCGGTTGCGTGGCTCGCCGGCGAGCCAGGCGCGGGCGTTGGCGGCCAGTTCCTCGATGGCCCGCTGCCGGGATTCCCGGGCCGCCCAGGCGGTGTGGGGGGTGAGGATCAGATTGTCGCCCCGGTAGTCGAGCAGCGGGTCGCCGTCCACCGGCGGCTCCTGGGGCAGCACGTCGATGCCGGCGCCCGCGATGCGTCCTTCCGCGAGCGCCGTGGCCAGAGCGCCGGTATCCACCAACGCGCCGCGCGCCGTGTTGATCAGGACGGCGTCGCGTTTCATGCGCTCCAGTTCGCCGGCGCCGATCAATCCCCGGTTGTCATCCGTGAGGGGGCAATGCAGACTGAGCACGTCGGCCTCGATGAGCACCTCCTCGAACGGCCGTCGGCCCGGCCGCAGGGAGCGCGCGCCCGGACGCTCGCTGATCAGCACCTGCATCCCCAGCGCCTCGCCCATGCGGGCGACACCGCGACCGAGCGCGCCGTAGCCGACGATGCCGAGGCGTCGGCCGGCCAGCTCCCGGATGGAATAGTCGAGCAGGCAGAAGTTGCCGGCCTGCTGCCAGTCGCCGGCAGCGACCAGCGCCGTGTACTCGGCGAGCCGGTGGGTGAGCGAGAGCATGACGCCCACGACGTGCTGCAACACGGACTGCGTGCAGTAGTCGCGGATGTTCGCAACGACGACGCCCCGCTCGCCGGCCGCCTCGAGGTCGACGTTATCGACGCCCGTGGCGGTGAGCCCCACGAAGCCAAGGCGGCCGGCGCCCTCGATCTCGGCGCGGCCCAGCTTCACCTTGTTCACGAAGACCAGTCTGGCGTCGGCGATGCGGTGGGCGACCTGTTCGGGCTCGGTGGCGCCGTGGACCTCCAGGCCGCCGCCGACGGCGTCCGCCAGCGGGGCGAGGTCCAGGTCGCCGGCACCCATCGTGTCCAGGTCGAGGAATACGGCGTCGACTTTGGGGCTATTGCTCATTGTGATGGCCGGGCTAAAAGCATTAGTTTAGCAATCGTGGCCCGATCCGAGGCCACCCACAGGCGGAGCCGGCGGAACAGCAAATGGGACGGAGCAGTGACAGCGAAAGGGGCCCCTCGCGCTCGGCCGGAGCGGACGCGGGCGTGAAACCGTTCTGGGAGACGACGCCGCTGGAGGCCATGAACCGCGAGCAGTGGGAGTCGCTGTGCGACGGCTGTGCCCGCTGCTGCCTGCACAAGCTGGAGGACATCGACACCGGCGAGGTGCGCTACACGCGGGTGGCCTGCCGGCTGCTTGACCTGGGCGGTTGCCGCTGCTCCGACTACGCGAACCGTTCCGAGCGGGTGTCCGACTGTGTCGTGATGAGGCCGGATTTGCTGGGCGAGATGGCCTGGCTGCCCCGGTCCTGCGCCTATCGGCGCATCAGCGAGGGCCGCGGTCTCGCCTGGTGGCATCCGCTGGTCAGCGGCGATCCGCAGACCGTCCATGAGGCCGGCATCTCCGTGCGCGCCTGGGCCGTCTCGGAGAACGAGCACGGCGAACCGGATCCGGAGTGCGACATGATCCCCCTGCCCGGCGGGTCCGGGCGCTGACGACCGCCGCAGGCGGCACGAGCAATTCGTCACCTGCTTCGACGAATGAGCGCGCCCGGAACCTGTCCCCTTCTTTTCTGCCCGCCGTGTCGGCGATGCTCACTGCAGGAGGGGCTTCAGCCCCGATTAGCGCAACGAAGATCGGGGCTGAAGCCCCTCCCACAGCGCCGGCTGAAGCCCCTCC
>CAYRUH010000009.1:84144-103479 GCA_964427415.1 uncultured Woeseiaceae bacterium
GGCTGAAGCCCCTCCCACAGCGCCGGCTGAAGCCCCTCCTGCAAGGCATCAGCCGGTGTTTTGCAGGCCCTGGGCGATACCGTTCACGCTGGCCAGCAGCGCGGCGAACAGTTCGTCGTCTTCCCGCTCCTTCGCGCGCCAGCGGGCCAGCAGGTCCACCTGCAGCAGGCTCATTGGGTCCACGTACGGATTGCGCAGCATGATGGCACGCTGCATGGTCTTGTCCTTCTCCAGCAGGTTCGCGTTGCCGGTGAGTTTGAGCACCATGTCCCGGGTCAGCTCGAATTCCTCGCGGATCACGGGGAAAAACTTCTCGTGCAGGGTGCCGGCGAGTTCCGAGTAGCGCGAGGCGATGGTCATGTCGGACTTGGCCAGCACCATCTCCACGTCGGATAGCAGGGACTGCAGATAGAACCAGTCCCGGGTCATGGCGGTGAATGCCTCTTCTCCGTGCATCTCGAGAGCCGTGCGCAGCCCGCTGCCGAAGCCGAACCAGCCCGGCAGGATGTGCCGGCTCTGGGTCCAGGCGAACACCCAGGGGATGGCCCGCAGGTCCTGGATACCCCGCTGCTTGCGCCGGGACGAGGGCCGCGAACCGATGCGCATGCGTTCGATGACGTCGATGGGCGTGGCGCAGCGGAAATAGTCGAAAAAGCCCGGCCGGTCGTAGACGAGTCCCCGGTAAACCTTGCGGCTCTCGGCGGCGACGGTGTCCATCATCTGCCGCCACTCGTCCGGTTCCGGCGTGGTGCGCTCCGGGTTGGCGGTGGCGACGGAGACCGAGGCCATGAGCTGCTCCAGCGTGCGCAGCGCGATGCCCCGCAGGCCGTATTTCTCGTTGATGATCTCGCCCTGCTCGGTGACCCGCAGGCGGCCCCGCAGGGTGTCCGCCGGCGCGCCGAGCACTGCGGCGTGGGTCTTGCCGCCGCCCCGGCTGGTGGTGCCGCCGCGGCCGTGGAAAAGCGTGATGTCGAGGTCCTCGCTGTCGAGTTCGCGCACGAGATCCGCCTGGGCCTCGTACAGCGCCCAGCGTGCAGAGGCGAGCCCGGAGTCCTTGTTGCTGTCCGAATAGCCCACCATGATCATCTGCTCGTCGTTGCGGTGGGCGAGGTGCTTGCGGTAGACGGCGTCGCCCAGCAGCTCCTGCATGATGCGTGTGCCGTTCCTGAGATCGTCGACGGTCTCGAACAGGGGCGCGATGTCGAGCGGCACCTTGCCGCCCTTCGACGCCAGATCGCCCCAGCGTGCCAGCAGCAGCACGGTGAGCACGTCGTCGGCGCCCTGGGTCATGCTGACGATGAACGGACCGATGGCCCGCCTGCCGTACTTGCGCCGGCAGAACGAGATGGCCTGGAAAACGGCCAGGGTCTTGCGGATGCGCGTGTCGGTGCTGTCGGCTTTCGGCAGTTCCCGGTCCTGCAGCGCCTCCCTGAGCCGCGTCGCCCGCGCCTCCGGCGTCCATTCCAGCCAGTCCTCGATACCGAGGCAGCGGCCCACCACTTCCCGGTGCACCAGCGCGTCCTGGCGCACGTCCAGGGTCAGCAGATGGAATCCGAAGGTGCGGATGCGGCGCAGCAGCCGGCGCACCGCGAACAGCCCGGCATGGCGGCCCCGGTTCGCGCGCAGGCTGGTCGCGATCAGGCGGATGTCCGCCTCGAACTCCTCGGCCGATTCGTAGGGGAAGGCACTGTCGTCGTAGGTGGACTGCAGGCGCTCCTGGACGAGGCGCAGGTATACCCGGTAGGGCATCTCCCGGTGGCGGGCGGGCACCGCATGCCAGGCGTGGGGGAAGTGGCCCCGGTAGACTTCGATGCGCTCCAGGATGGCGGGCGCCACGCCCACGCGGGATACCGTCTGGCTGAGTTTGCCGGACAGCCGGCCGCACTCCCGGTAGTAGAGATCCAGGATCAGGGAGCGCTGCCGGGTCAGCGTCTCGCGGATGGTCTTCGCGCCGACGTTGGGATTGCCGTCCATGTCGCCGCCGACCCAGGAAGCGAAGGAGATCAGGTCCGGTATCTCGATGTTGTCGAGGGTCTCCTGACCGTAGACGGCGCCGATGGCGTCCTCGAGGCTCTCGTAGAACGGCGGCAGCACGCGATAGAGCACGTCGGTGAGGAAGAACAGCACGTGCTCGAGCTCGTCGGCGACGGTCATGCTCTCGGAGGGGTGCTCCTCGGTCTGCCAGATGGCGGTGACCTCGGCGCGTATGGAGGCGAGCGCCGTGCGCTCCTCCTGGGGTGTCAGTGTGGGGTTCAGCATGTCCACCAGATGGCGGACGATATTCTGCTCCTTGCGCAGTATGGTGCGCCGGGTGGGCTCGGTGGGGTGCGCGGTGAACACCGGCTGGATGCGCAGGCGATGCAGCAGCGTGTCGAGGTCGGCGTTGCTGATGCCGGCCTCGTGCAGGTCGCGCAGGGCATACTCCAGGCCGCCGGGCTGGAAGCTGTCCTCGTCGCGCAGATAATCCCGCCGGCGCCGGATGCGGTGTACCTTCTCCGCGGTGTTCACCAGCTCGAAATAGGTGGAGAAGGCGCGGATCACGTCCCGGGCGGTATCCGGCGGCAACGCCTGCACCAGGTCGGTGAGCGCCGCGGCGGCTTCCCGGCCGCCCTCCCGGCGGCGGATGGAGATGCGCCGGGCGTTCTCCACCAGCTCGTACAGCGACTCGCCGCCCTGCTCGCGCAGCAGTGCGCCGATCAGCCGGCCGAGAGTACGCACGTCGTCGCGCAGCGCCCGGTCCTTGCTGGCGAAGACGATCTCGCTGCGGCGCAGCCCCCCGTTGGCGCCATTGCCGCTTTCTGCTGGCTCGTTCACCGGTGGCTCAGTCGCGGAAGTTCTCGTACTGGAGCGGCAGGTCGATGTCGGCGTCCTTCAGGAGCGCGATCGCGGCCTGCAGGTCGTCTCTCTTCTTGCCGTTGATGCGGACCTTGTCGCCCTGGATGGAGGCCTGTACTTTCATCTTCGAGTCCTTGACGAGCCGGACGATCTTCTTCGCCAGTGTGGAGTCGATGCCCTGGCGCAGGATCACGGTCTGGCGCGCCTCGCTGCCGCTCTCCTCGACCTCGCCCGTCTCCAGGCAGGCGACGTCGATGCCACGCTTGGCGAGCTTCTGGCGCAGTATGTCCATCATCTGCTGCAGCTGGAATTCCACCTGCGCGCGCAGATGGATCGCGGAGTCCTCCTGCTCGAACTTCGCACCGCTGCCCTTGAAGTCGAAGCGGTTGGTGACCTCCCGGTTGGCCTGGTCCACCGCGTTGGTGACCTCGTGCAGGTCCACTTCGGAGACGACGTCGAACGATGGCATGGGCTCCTCCTCAGGCTGCGTCTTCGGCTGCCGGCACGGGCTCGGCCAGCAGGTCCTCGATGAAGCCGGTCATCTCCCGGGTCAGCTGCTCGTAATGCTCGCCCGTGCCCGGCCCCTGGAATCCGGTATGGATCTGGCGCACGCGTCCGCCCCGGCCGATGAAGATGGTAGTGGGGAAGGCGAGCACGTGATTCAGCGACGGCAGGGTCCTCGCGGCCTCCGTCTTTTCCGAGATGCCCGCGATCAGCGTCGGGTACTCGATGCCGAACTTGTGCCGGAATTTCTCCACCTGCGCGGCGGCCGCATCGAAGTCCTCCAGGTGCTCGTACATGAGCGCGACCACCTCCAGGCCCTGGCCGCGCAGCCGCTGGTAGAGCGGCGCCATGAATGCGGCCTCGTCGTGGCAGTTCGGGCACCAGCTTCCCGCCAGCGTCACCACCACCACCTTGCCGCGGAAGCGCTCGTCGTCCAGAGAGACCGGCTCGCCGTCGGTATCGGGGAAAGTGAATGTGAAGCGCTCGTAGCCCGGCCTCAGGAAGGTGAGCCGCCTTGCGTCCGCCAGCGAGACCCGCGGGTTGCGGACGGCCGTCCAGGTTTCCTGCCATTCGGTGCCGGACCAGAAGCGGCCGGTCAGTCGGCCGCCTTCTTCCACGGCCTTGAACAGGAAGGCATGGGCGCCGTCGAATTTGGACAGCATCACCTCGCGCCCGCGCACCGTGCCCTCCAGGTAGCGGTAGTCGCCGGTCTCGGTGAGGAAGGTGCCGAACAGCCGGTTGCCCCGCTGGGCGAACTCGCCAACGGCCGGGTACTGATTGCCGTCCGGTTCGGTGAAGCTCACCTCCCAGCGCCCGGAGACGTCCACTTCCGCCGTGGCATGGGGCTGCGCCGGTGCCGCCGTGCCCGGCACGGCGGCGAACGGGATGCGCTGTTCCCTGCCGTAGCGTTTCACCAGGGTGAGCGTGCCGGTGAGCCCGCCGTCCGACCACTCCGCCTCGATGCGATTGTTGTACGCGGGGAACGTCAGAGTGACCCGGCCGTCGGCGACGACGACTTCGGGCACCCGCACCCGCTCCTGGCCGTTGATCAGTGTGGCGCGGTGGCCGTTGCCCTCGCGGCCCAGTTCCAGGCCGAAGGGCGCCCGGCCGCCGGGCAGCTCGAGCCAGGCACGCCAGGCACCAAGCGGCGGCTCGGACGGTGCGTCCACCCGTTGCTCGCCGCAGCCCGCCACCAGTGCGAGGGCCAGTGCCGCCAGCAGCGCTTTCCCGATCCCCGGCATGTGTTCGGCTCCGTGCAACGATGTTCTCTCCGGCCGGCGACGGCTCACAGGTAACCCTCGGCCTGCAGGGAGAACAGTGTAGCGTAGTGCCCGCCCAGCGCCATCAGCTCTTCGTGGCTGCCGGCCTCGGTGACGCGGCCGTGCTGGATCACCAGGATGCGGTCGGCGCGGCGCACTGTGGAGAAGCGGTGGGAAATCAGTAGGGTGATGCGCCCGGCCGCCAGCTCCCGGAAATGCTCGAACATGGCCGCCTCGGCGGCCGCGTCCATGGCGGCGGTGGGCTCGTCCATGATGAGGATGTCGGCGCCCCGGTCCATGAAAGCCCGGGCCAGCGCAATCTTCTGCCACTGGCCGGTGGACAGCTCCTGGCCGTCACGGAACCATTTGCCGAGCTGACTCGAGTAGCCGGCCGGCAGTTGCTCGATGAAGGCATCAGCCAGCCCGCGGCCCGCCGCCTCGCGCCAGCGCTCCTCGTCCCCGAAATGATCCACGTCGCCGGCGCCGATGTTCTCGCCCACCGTGAACTGGTAGCGGGCGAAGTCCTGGAAGATCACGCCGAAGCGGCGCGTCAGCGCGTCCGGCTCCCAGTCGGCCAGCGGCGTGCCGTCCAGCAGGATGCGCCCCTCGGTGGGCCGGTAGAGCCCGGTCAGGAGTTTGATCAGGGTGGTCTTGCCGGCGCCGTTCTCGCCGACCAGGGCCACGCTCTGCCCGGGAGTGATGTGCAGGTCGATGCCCGTGAGCGCCGGGGTCTTGTTGCCGGGATAGGTGAAGCCCACGCCCTCGAAGCGGATCCCGTCACCCGGCGACTCACCCGCCGTGCGCTCGCCCGCGGCGATCGTGCCCGGCTGCTCCAGGTACTCATAGAGGTTGGAGAGGTAGAGGTTGTCCTCGTACATGCCGCCCATGGCCGTGAGGCTCGCGGCCACCGCGCTCTGCCCCTGCTTGAACAGCAGCAGGTACATGGTCATCTGCCCCAGCGTGATGCTGCCGTCCACCGTGCTGATGGCGATCCAGGCATAGGCGCCGTAAAACGCCGCCGTGCCGATGAGGCCGAGGAAGAAGCCCCAGGTCTCGCGGCGGATGGTGAGCCGGCGATCCTCACGGTAGAGCCGGTGGAAGATATCCCGGTAGCGATCGAGCAGCAGCGGCCCCAGGCGGAACAGCTTCACCTCCTTGGCGTGGTCCTCCCGGGCCAGCACCGTCTCGAGGTACATCTGCATACGCGACTCCGGCGAGCGCCAGCGGAACAGGCGGAAGGCATCGCCGGAGAATTTGGTCTCGGCGGCAAAGGCCGGCAGCCCCGCCAGCACCAGCAGGAGCACGGCCCAGGGCGAGAACTGCACCAGCAGCACGGCGTAGCTGAGCAGGGAGATGCCGTTCTGGGCCAGCGAGAAGGTGCGGTTCACCAGGCTCAGCGGCCGGCTGGAGGCCTCGCGCCGGGCCCGGGTCAGCTTGTCGTAGAATTCCGCGTCCTCGAACTGCTCCAGCGACAGTGTCAGCGCCTTTTCCAGGATCATAGTGTTCACCCGCTGGGCCAGGCGCGCGCGCAGCAGAGACTGGCAGAGCGAGATGGAGCGCTGGCTGGCGGCCGTCAGCACCAGCAGGCCGCCCTCCACGGCCACCCAGGTGAGCGCCTCCCGGTAGCCGCCGCCGGACTGCATCGCGGCCACCACCGAGTCGACGATCTGCTGGCCTACCCACGCCACCGCCGCCGGCAGCAGGCCCGCCGCCACGGTGGCCTGCCCCAGCCAGAGGGTCAGCGGTCGGGAGGTGCTCCAGACGAGTTCGATCGCCCGGCGGCTGTAGCGGAATACGCCGACGCCGGGAGCGCCCCAGGCGTCGTCGGTGCTGCGGGACATGCGTGTGCGGACGAGCCGGTCGGCTCAGTCGCTGCCGGCGCTCTCCAGGGCGCGCAGGTGCTTGCGGGCGAGATCGATGAAGCGCGGTGTCAGGCCCGCGTCCTCGTAGATGGGGTCGCCCTGTTCGTCCTCGCGGATGACACGCTCGCCGGGCTCATAGGGCATGGCGGCCTCCAGTTCGTCGAGGGCGGTGCCCAGCAGGTCGGTGACGATCTGCTCCAGCGTGGGACCGCCGAACAGCTCCTCCAGGGCATGCAGCCGGGCCGCGTCCTCCAGCGGCAGACGGACCGCATACTCCTGCTCGGTCTTGGTGACACGGGGCGTCTTCTGCCAGGTTTCCAGCAGCTGCTTGAAGCTCATGGGCGGACTCCTGAAGGGGCCCCCACCAGGGTGGCCCGACAAGGCTGGCCGGGTGGCGGCCGGGCAGCGGCGCTGCGCCGCCGCGGACTCGCCGGGACGATAGCAGAAACCCGATCGGGGCCCAAATCCCCCGTGCGGGGAGATGCTGCGCTGCGGCAGCTGCCGCAGCGGGGGTGATCCTTCCGGCCGGGCGGATGTGAGAAACTCCCCGGTCCGGCCGCGGGAGCGGTCCCGTATACTCGGCAATCCCCCGGCGGGGGTGACCGCATTGCTGGCTGACGTTGCGAGGACGGTTTGGAAACACTCACGCCCGATGCCCACGGCATAGCGGTCCTCGTACTGACCGTGATCGCGCTGATCCTGTTCACGCGCGACAATATCCCGCTCGAGAGTTCGAGCCTGGGCATCCTGGTCGCGCTCATCCTGCTGTTCCAGATCTTCCCTTATACGCCCGACGGCGAACGCCTGCTGGGCCCGGCGGATTTTTTCGGTGCCTTCGGCAACGAGGCGCTGGTGGCAGTGTGCGCCCTCATGATCGTGGGCAAGGGGCTGGAGACCACCGGCGCGCTGCAACCGCTGGCGAGCGCGATCGCCGCCGCCTGGAAGGCCCGGCCGATGGTCGCGCTGCTGCTGACCCTCGTCGCCGGCGCGGTGCTGAGCGCCTTTCTGAACAACACGCCCATCGTCGTGCTGCTGCTGCCCATCCTGGTGGCGGCCTCGCTGCGCTCGAAGGTGCCGGTGTCCGGGGTGCTGATGCCGATGGGTTTCGCCACCATCCTCGGCGGCATGTCCACGACCATCGGCACCTCGACCAATCTGCTGGTGGTCGGTATCGCGGCGGATCTGGGCCAGGCCCGGCTGGACATGTTCGACTTCGCCCTGCCTGTGGCCATCGTCGGCGCCGTCGGCATCCTGTTCCTGTGGCTCGCGGGCCCGCGGCTGGTGCCGGAGCGCGTGCCGCCCCTGGAGGATACCTCGCCGCGGGTCTTCAGCGCCCAGCTGCACGTCGATGAGGACAGTTTTGCGGCCGGCAAGACCCTGTCGGAGGTGCTGGCGCGCACCGGCGGACGCATGCGGGTGGACCGTATCCGGCGCAGCGAATCCCTGTTCGTCGCCAAGTTGCCCTCGGTGAAACTGCAGCCGGGCGACCGCCTGTTCGTGAAGGACACGCCGGACAATCTGAAGGAATACGAACGGGAGCTGGGCACGACCCTGCACGGGATGGGCGGCAAGGAGCAGACGGGGGAGGGCTCGACGGGGCAGCAGCTGGCCGAGGTCGTGGTCACCCGCGGCTCGCCGCTGCATCATCGCACGCTGGCGGATTCGCGCTTCGCCCAGTCCAGCGGTCTGCTGCCGCTGGCATTGCATCGGGCGCGTATGCCGGCCTCCCGGCTGACCTCAGATATCGGCTCCGTGGCTCTGCGCGCCGGCGACGTGCTGCTGGTGCAGGGCTCCCGCAAAGCCATCGAGACGCTGAAGGCGAGCGGCAGCATGCTGGTGCTGGATGGCACCACTTCGCTGCCGCATACCCATCGCGCCAAGCGGGCGCTGGCCATCATGGCCTTCGTGGTGCTGACCGCTGCGTTCGGGTTGCTGCCCATCTCGGTGAGCGCGCTCGCCGGCGTCGGCCTGATGCTGATCTCGAATTGCCTCACCTGGCGCGATACCAGCGACGCGCTGAGCCGCCCGGTGATCCTGATCATCGTAGCCAGCCTCGGACTCGGCGGCGCGCTGATGCAGACCGGCATGGCCTATTACCTGGCCCACGAGTTCGTGGACATCACCGATGCCCTGCCGATACCGATCATCCTGAGCGCATTCATGCTGATCATGACCGTGCTGACGAATGTGGTCAGCAACAACGCTGCGGCGGTGATCGGCACCCCCATCGCCATCAGCATCGCCCAGCAGCTGAACGCGGACCCGCTGCCCTTCGTGCTGGCGGTACTGTTCGGCGCCAACATGAGCTATGCGACGCCGATCGGCTACCAGACCAACCTGCTGATCCTGAGCGCCGGCGGCTACAAGTTCTCGGATTTCCTGCGGGTGGGCATCCCGCTGACGCTGCTCATGTGGCTCGGCTTCTCGCTGGTGCTGCCGCTGCTGTACGACCTGTGAGGCCCGTGTGGAGCCGGTGGCGCTTGACCCTCCGCCGGGGGCCGTGGATACTCCTGACCGTCATGAACGCTCCGAACGCACTCGGCATCTGGTGGTGGCGGCCTCTCCGGGAGAGGGTAGCCGGCTAGCGTTCACCAGACAGGACAACCGAAAACCCATCTCCGCAGCACCGTGGGGATGGGTTTTTTTTTGACAAGGGAGAGACCGGGACACACATGCAGGGCCCCTTCGACATAACTGCCGACCTGGATACGCCGGTATCAGCCTGGCTGAAGCTGGCCGATCTCGGCCCGCGATTCCTGCTCGAGAGCGTCGAGGGGGGGGAGCGTCTGGCACGCTATTCCTTCCTCGGTTTCGGGCCGGGCCGCGAGGTGCGGCTGGATCCTGACGGTTTCCGGGTTGACGGCGAGTCGCGGCCGCTGCCGAGAGGCCGCGACGAACTCCTCGACGGGTTGCGCCAGGCGCTCGCCGGCGTGCCACGCCTCGCGCCGGAGGTCGAGGAACTGCCCTTCACGGGCGGACTGGTCGGCGTCTCCGGCTACGACCTGGTGCGCTGGTTCGAGCGGCTGCCGGACGGTCCGCCGGCCCAGGAGGGCATGCCGCTGGCCGCCTACTTGGCGCCGGAGTCCCTGCTGGTCTTCGATCATCTGACCCGCCGCGCGGCCCTGCTGCACGCCGGTTCGGAAGCCGAGCGCCGGGCACTGCGGGCGGAGGTGATCGGCCGCCTGCGGGGTGCCGTGCCCCGGAATAACCAGGGCGGCCACGGTGTCCGGCATGCCGGGGGCGGCGGCAAGGGCGGCCGGCTGGCGGACGCCACCGCCAGCGTCTCGCCGGAGGACTACATGGCAGCGGTGGAGCAGGCCAGGGAGCACATCGCGGCGGGCGACATCTACCAGATCGTGCTCTCGGTGTGCTTCTCCGGCGCCACCACCGTCTCGCCCTTCGAGGCCTACCGGGCGCTCAGGCTCCTGAACCCTTCGCCCTATCTCTTCTTCGTGGATCTCGGCGACCTGCAGGTGGTCGGCTCCTCGCCGGAGGCGCTGGTGCGGCTGAACGGCCGGCAGGCCTCGCTCAGACCCATCGCCGGCACGCTGCCGCGGGGGGCCACAACGGCCGAGGACCGGGTCAACGAGCAGCGGCTGCTTGCCGATCCCAAGGAGATCGCCGAGCATGTGATGCTGGTGGATCTCGCCCGCAACGATCTGGGCCGGGTGGCCGAGGCGGGCAGCGTGCACGTGGACCCCTACCTCTCCATCGAGCGTTACAGCCACGTCATGCACATCGTGAGCGGCGTGCAGGGCACGCTGGCCGAGGGCCGGGATGCATTCGACCTGTTCGCTGCCGCATTTCCGGCGGGCACGCTGGTGGGCGCGCCGAAGGTCCGGGCCATGGAGATCATCGACACCATGGAGCCGGTGGGCCGCGGGCTGTACGCGGGCACGGTGGGCTATTTCGGCCACGGCGGCGACATGGACCAGGCGATCACGATCCGCACCATGGTTTTCCACGACGGTGAATACCGTTTCCAGGCGGGCGCGGGCCTCGTGGCCGACAGCGTGCCGGCCCGGGAATACGAGGAGGTGATGGCGAAGAGCGCCATCCTCCGCCGGGCGCTGGAGATGGCGAAGGAGGGGCTCTGATCATGCTGGTCCAGGGCAGCGGCGGGCAGGCTGTGGCGAGCATCCTGCTGATCGACAACTATGATTCTTTCACCTATAACCTGGTGCAGGCCTTCGCGGCTCTCGGCGCCGACGTGCACGTCTACCGCAACGACTGCATCACCGTGGCGGAAGGACTGGCGCTCGAGCCGACACATCTGGTGATCTCGCCGGGACCGGGCCGGCCGGAGGATGCCGGCGTCTCTATGGCCATGATCGCCGCTTTCGAGCGGCGGGTGCCCGTGCTCGGCGTGTGTCTCGGCCATCAGTGTCTGGTGCAGCAATTCGGCGGCCGCATCGTGCGTGCCGGCCGACTGATGCATGGCAAGACCTCGGCGGTCAGCCACGATGGTCTCGGTGTCTATCGGGGCCTGTCCCAGCCCTTCGAGGCCGGCCGGTATCATTCCCTGTGCGCCGAAGCAGACACGGTTCCCGAGGCCCTGATCGTGACGGCGCGGACCGAGCAGGACGAAATCATGGGCGTGCGCCACCGGGAGCTGCCGCTGGAGGGCGTGCAGTTCCATCCCGAGAGCGTTTTGACACCGGAGGGCAACGATCTCATGCGTAATTTCATCGAGCGGCGGTCGGGAGCGGAGCGATGAGCGAGGGCAGCCGGTTGCTGGGTCGCGTGCTCGAGGGCGAGCACCTCTCGGAACGGGAGGCCCACGGGCTGATGCACGCCCTGGCCGAGGATGCCTACCCCCAGGCGCTGGCCGGCGCCCTGCTGGCGGGACTGCGGGCCAAGGGCGAGACGGCGGAGGAGATCCGGGGCTTCGCCGCCGCCATGCGCGAGCTGGCCCGGGACCCTGGTATCCCGCCCGGCGCGCCCACGGTCGATACCGTCGGCACCGGCGGCGACGGGTCCGGCAGCCTGAACCTGTCCACCGGCACCGGCCTGCTCGCCGCTGCCTGCGGCGCCCGGGTGGTGAAGCACGGCAATCGCTCGATCTCGTCGCGCTGCGGCAGCGCCGACGTGCTGGAGACCCTGGGCCTCACGCTGCCGCTGGATGAAACCGCGGCGGCGGACTGTCTCGAGGCGACCGGCTTCACCTTCCTGTTCGCTCCCTACTACCATCCCGCCATGAAGGCCATCGCCCCCATCCGTGGAGCGATGGGCGTGCGCACGGTATTCAATCTGCTCGGACCACTGGCCAATCCGGCGTCTCCGCCCTACCAGCTCATCGGCGCGTTCAGCGAGAAGGCGGCACAGCTCATGGCCGCGACACTGGCCGGCATGCAGATCGAGCATGCTTTCGTCGTGCACGGCGAGCCGGGCTGGGACGAGGCCACCCCCTGCGGCGAGTTCCTGCTGCTGGACGTCACGCCCGGGCGCATCGACGAGTCCCGCCGGCGGCCAGAGGATTACGGCCTCGGGCGCTGCACGCCGGAGGACCTGGCCGGCGGCGATGCCGCGATGAACGCTGCCGCCATCCGCAAGGTGTTCTGCGGCGAGGACCGCGGGCCCCACCGGGACGCCCTGCTGCTCGGTGCCTCGCTGGTGCTGGAGTTGACGGGCGCGGCTGCCGGTCCCCAGCAAGGCGTGGCCATGGCTGCCGCCGCCCTCGACGAGGGCCGGGCCGCGCGGGTGCTGGAAGGCCTGCAGGGCTGCGGGAGCTGAGCCATGGGCGACTTCCTCTCCGAGATGGCGGCGGGGAGTCGCCTGCGCTGCGAGGCGGCGCGGCGGGAGCGCGCCGCCGATGAGCTCCGTGGGCGCATCGCCGACGCTGACCCGCCGCCGAGCCTGGTTCTCGATCGCTTCGATATCATCGCCGAGATCAAGCATCGTTCGCCCCGGGACGGTGCCCTGGGCAGCGATGTCGTCGATGACTCCGCCCGCGCGGAGATCTACGCCGAGGGTGGCGCCGCGGCGGTCTCCGTACTGACCGAGCCGTCCCGTTTCGGCGGCGACCTGGTCCACCTGGAGCAGGTGGCGGCGGCTCTGGCGCCGCGGGGTATCCCTGCCATGCGCAAGGATTTCCTCGTCGACGTCTACCAGTTGCTGGAGGCCCGGGCGGCCGGCGCGGGGGGCGTGCTGCTGATCGCCACGCTGTTCGATGACCAAGCGCTAGCCGACATGCTCGATCTGGCGGAGGATCTGCAGCTGTTCGTGCTGCTGGAATGCTTCGACGCCGCCGAACTGGAGCGATGCCGCAGGCTGCTCGACGAACCCCGCTTCCACGAGCGCGGCAATGACGCGCGCCTGCTCATCGGCGTCAACAGCCGTGACCTTCGCACCCTCGAGGTGGACGACCGCCGGCTGGAGGCGCTGGCGCCGCTGTTGCCCCACGCGGCGCCGGCGGTCGCCGAGAGCGGGCTGAAGGTGCCGGCCGATGCGGTGCGACTGGCCGCGGCCGGCTACCGCCTGGGGCTGGTCGGCACGGCGCTCATGCAGGACCGGCGGGCCGGGCAGCTGGTGCGCGCGATGCGCGATGCCGGGCGGGCGGCGCTGAGCGAATGAGCCCTGAGCGGATGAGCAAGCGCCCATGAGGACCTGGGTGAAGATCTGCGGACTGACCAGCCGCGAAGCCGTGCAGGCGTCGGCCGAGGCGGGCGCCGACGCGGTGGGCTTCGTGTTCGCGCAGTCTTCGCGGCGGGTGACGCCGTCGCAGGCCCGCCAGCTCTGCGATGGGCTGGACCGGCGGGTAACCCGGGTGGCCGTGATGCGGCATCCGGGCCCCGAGGAGTGGAGCGCGGTCCGGGACGGCTTCGGTCCCGACTGGCTGCAGACCGATGCGGCGGATTTCGCGGCGCTGGCGGTGCCCGGTGCCTGCGTCCGGCTGCCGGTGTATCGAGATGACAATCCGGAATTGGTCTCTGTTTCGGCGAAGATGCCGGCACGTTTGCTCTTCGAGGGTGCGCGTAGCGGCACCGGGCAGCGGGCCGATTGGTCGGCAGCCGCGGCGCTGGCGGCCCGGACCGAGCTGGTGCTGGCCGGCGGGCTGTCGCCGGAGAACATCGAACAGGCGCTGGCCGCCGTCGCGCCCTGGGGCGTGGACGTCTCCAGCGGCGTCGAGCGCGCACCGGGCGACAAGGACCCGGCGCGCATCGCGGCCTTCGTGGAACAGGTGCGCCAGTCGGACGAGCGGACCGGCGGGCCCGGGGCAGCCGGAATGACAGCAGAGGAAGGTAAGGTTACATGACTGAGTTAATCGCAAGGACGGAGGCGCCGGGCCTGCTGCAAAAGCTCCTCGACAGGGAGTTGCCCGATGATCGCGGCCGTTTCGGGCCATTTGGCGGCCGGTACGTGCCCGAGACCCTGGTCCCGGCCCTGCAGCGGCTGCAGCAGGGCGTCTGCGAGATCCTGCCCCGGCAGGACTTCCAGGCCGACTACGCCCGGGAGCTCCGGGAATGGGTCGGACGGCCGACGGCGCTGACCGGCGCGCGCCGGCTCGGGCAGGCGTGGGGCGCGGAGGTCTGGCTGAAGCGGGAAGACCTGGCCCACACGGGGGCACACAAGATCAACAATGCCATCGGCCAGGCGCTGCTGGCGAAGCGCCTCGGCGCGAAACGGGTGATCGCCGAAACCGGCGCCGGACAGCACGGGGTGGCTTCCGCTGCCGCCTGCGCCCGCGTGGGGCTACCCTGCCGCGTATACATGGGTGCCGTGGACATCGTGCGCCAGGCGCCGAACGTGGACCGCATGCGCCGGCTGGGCGCCGAGGTCTGCCCCGTGGAGAGCGGCGACCAGACACTGCGCGCCGCCATCGACGAGGCGCTCAGGCACTGGGTGTCGGACCCGGAGGGTATCTACTACCTGCTCGGCTCCGCGGTGGGGCCGCATCCCTACCCCTATCTGGTGCGCGAGCTGCAGGCGGTCATCGGCGAGGAGGCGCGCCGGCAGATGATCGACGTGGGCGGGCTCCCCGATGCGGTGTTCGCCTGCGTCGGCGGCGGCTCCAACGCCATCGGCCTGTTCCATCCCTTCATCGGC
This sequence comes from uncultured Woeseiaceae bacterium, assembly GCA_964427415.1. Taxonomy (GTDB): domain Bacteria; phylum Pseudomonadota; class Gammaproteobacteria; order Steroidobacterales; family Woeseiaceae; genus Lentisalinibacter. The sequence continues at coordinate 98,651 of CAYRUH010000009.1, forward strand.
GACGAGGCCGTGCGCCTGATCGGTGTCGAGGCCGGCGGCAAGGGCACGGGGCTGGGCGAGAATTCGGCCACGCTGTCCACCGGCCGGCCCGGCGTGCTGCAGGGCTGCTACACGATGATCCTGCAGGACGAGAACGGCCAGGTGCACGAGACCCACTCCGTATCGGCGGGCCTCGACTACTCCGGCGTGGGGCCGGAACATGCCTTCCTGCAGGCGATCGGCCGGGTGGAATACGAGAACGCGAGCGACGACGAGGCGCTGGACGCGCTGGCCGAACTGTGCGCCGCGGAAGGCATCCTCACGGCGCTGGAGACCGCCCACGCCTTCGCCGCGGCCCGCAAATGGGCGGCAGGCCACCCCGGCGCACGCATCCTGATCGGCAATTCGGGCCGGGGAGACAAGGACATGCCCACACTCACCCAGTACCCGATCGGAGGAAGCCGCGATGCAGCCGCATGAGACCATCACGCAGGCGCTTCGCGCGGCGACCCGGGGCGGGCGCGTCGGCCTGGTCCCGTTCCTGACCGCCGGGTATCCGAAAGCCGACAGATTCGCCGACGATCTGGCCACAATCTCGGCCATTGGCGACGTTTTGGAGGTGGGCGTGCCCTTCTCGGACCCGATGGCCGACGGCATGACCATCCAGCGCTCCAGCCAGGGCGCGCTTGAGCAGGGCGTCAGCCTTGCCTGGATTTTCGACCGCCTGGAGGAAGCCCGCAACCGGATCGAGGCGCCGGTCATCCTCATGTCCTACCTGAATCCGCTGCTCGCCTACGGCTATGAGCGGGTCGCCAGCCGGGCGCTCGCAACCGGCGTGGCCGGTTTCATTGTGCCGGACCTGCCCTGGGAAGAGAGCCGGGAGTTCGGGGCGCCGCTGGAGGAGGCGGGTCTCGCCCTGGTGCAGCTGGTCACGCCGGCGACGCCGGATGCCCGGCTGTCGCGGCTGTGCGCCGCCAGCCGGGGTTTCGTCTACGCGGTGACCATGCGCGGGATCACCGGCGGCGGCGCCGGGCTGCCGGCGGATACCAGCGCCTATCTGGACCGGGTGCGCGACGCCTCGGCGCTCCCCGTCTGCGCCGGCTTCGGCATCCGCACGGCGGAGCAGGTCGCCGGGGTCGGCCGCCACGCCGACGGCGTCATCGTCGGCTCCGCCCTGGTCGAGGTACTGGAGCGCGGCGAGGATCCCGCGGCCTATCTCGAATCGCTGAGATCCGGTACCGGGTGAGCCGGTGAAGAAGGTCTACGCCGCCGAATCCCTGGTGACGGTCGCCCACTACCGCAACCTCCTCGAAGGCGAGGGCATCGACTGCTTCCTGAAGAACGAGAACATGGGCTCGGTGATGGGCGAGATCCCCTATGCCGAAATCTGGCCCGAACTCTGGGTGCGTAACGACTTCGAGGCCGCGCGCGCCGAAGAGATCATCCGCGAGGCTCGCCACGCCGAGGCGGACGATGGCCCGCGCTGGCACTGCCGGCGCTGCGGTGAGGAGAACGAGCACCAGTTTGCCGTCTGCTGGAACTGCGGCCGTCCCCAGGACCGCGACCCGCTCTGACGCGCGACCTTATGTAAACCGGCGACTGCCGGGGCCGCGCCATTCTGTGAACCGGGTCCGGGCGCCGGCGCCGCCGGCGGCGGTACCGTCCCCTTTCCTGTCACCGCGCAAGGGGCGGATCATGGACCTGCAACGGCTGATCACGGCGGCGGCCGCTCTCGCGCTCGCCGGCTGCGCGAGCATGAGCGCTGAGGAATGCCTCGTCGCCGACTGGGAAGCCATCGGCTACGAGGACGGTGCCCGCGGCGCGCCGGCCGACAGTATCGGCCGTCACCGCAAGGCCTGTGCCAGCGCCGGCATCACGCCGGACTTCCACGATTACGAACGGGGCCGACAGGCCGGCCTGCTCGAGTACTGCCGTGCCGGCGTCGGCTATCGGGTCGGCGCCTCCGGCGGCGGCTACGGCGGCGTGTGCCCGCCCGATCTCGAGCCCGAATTCATGGCCGGCTACGTCGAAGGCCGAGAACTCTATGAGCTGCGCAGCGAGGTCTCGCGGATCGACAGCCGTATCGACTCCCGGGCGGCCGAACTCGCGGAGCTGCGCGCCGACATGGCGGCGAACTCCGCCCGGCTGATCGCCGGCGAGGCCACGGCCGAGGAGCGCGTGCGGCTGCTGATGGAGACGAAGGAGATGTCCCGGCGCGAGGGCGAGCTCGAGTCCGAGATCGCCTCACTGCATCGGGACGCCGCGGTGGCGCGCTCCCGGCTCGAGGACTACGAGGCTCGCGCCGCCAGCGCGTACTAAGCGCGGTGCCGCGGCCTGGCTAGCCGGCGCCGGGCCGCCCCGCCAGGCCGACCAGTGCGGACGCGCCGATCGCGCCCCAACCGAGCCAGGGCGGCTGACCCGTCGTCAGCAGCACGATGCCGCCGATGAACGCGGCTGCAGCCACGGCGAGTACGAAACGCTGGCGCTGCTGGCGCGCCATCGAGTCGCGCAGCTCTCTCAGCTCGGGCGCGTCGAATCTGACCCGCAGGTCACCGGCCGCCGACTGCTCGGCGATGGTCCTGAGCCAGTGGGGCAGCTCCCGCAGTGTCTCGCGCAATTCCGGCAGATGGTCGCGTATGTCATCGAGCATGGCCTTGCCGCCCAGCCGGTCGGTCATCCACTGGCGCATGATGGGGTAAGCGGTCTCCCACAGGTCGAGCTGGGGATAGAGTTGGCGCCCCAGACCCTCGATGTTCAGCAGGGTCTTCTGCAGCAGGATCAGCTGGGGCTGCACCTGCATGTCGAAGCGCCGCGCCGTCTCGAACAGCCGCATCAGCACCTGGGCGAAAGAGATCTCGTCCAGCGGCTTGCTGAAGATGGGTTCGCACACGGTGCGCACCGCCGACTCCAGTTCGTCCACCCGGGTGTCCGGCGGTACCCAGCCCGAGTCAATGTGCAGTCTCGCCACCTTGTGGTAGTCCTGCTCGAAGAAGGCGAGGAAGTTCTCGGCGAGGTAGCGCTGGTCCACCGGGTTCAGGGTGCCGACGATGCCGAAGTCGACGGCCGCGTACTTCGGGTCTTTCGGGTCGTGCACCTGGATGAAGATGTTGCCCGGGTGCATGTCGGCATGGAAGAAGTTGTGCCGGAATACCTGGGTGAAGAAGATCTCCACGCCCTTCTCGGCCAGGCGCTTGATGTCGGCTCCGGCGTCGCGCAGCGCCCGCATGTTGCTGATCGGTATGCCGTGGATGCGCTCCATGACGATGACGTTGACGTGGCAGTAGTCGAAGTACATTTCGGGCACGTGCAGCAGCTCCGAGCCGGCGAAGTTGCGCGCGAGCTGGGCCGCGTTGGCCGCCTCACGCATGAGGTCCAGCTCGTCGATGATGGTCTTCTCGTACTCCCGCACGACCTCCACCGGCCGCAGCCGCCGGGCTTCGCGCCAGTAGCGGTGCGCGAGGCCGGCCATGAAGTACATCACCTCCAGGTCCCGCTCGATCACCTCGCGCATGTCCGGGCGCAGCATCTTCACCACCACCTCGGTGCCGTCCTTCAGCGTGGCGGCGTGAACCTGGGCGATGGAGGCGGCGGCGAGCGGCTGCTCCTCGAAGCTGCCGAACACCTCCGCGGCCGGTTTGCGGTAGGCTTTCTCGATGATCTCCAGTGCGAGCTCGGAGGCGAACGGCGGCACCTGGTCCTGGAGCTTGGCCAGTTCGTCGGCGACCTCCACGGGCAGCAGGTCCCGCCGGGTTGAGATGGCCTGACCGAATTTCACGAAGATGGGCCCCAGCTCCTGCAGCGCCAGTCGGATGCGCACGCCCAGCGGCTCGTCGACGACCGCTCGCCCGGGCAGCAGCCGGAACACGAAGCGCATGGGTCTCAGCAGGTGGGTGGCGACGATCAGCTCGTCCAGCCCGTAGCGCACCAGCACGCGCTGGATGGCGACAAGGCGCAGCAGCAGGCGGGGGCGCATCATGGCCGGATATTCGCGCTCATCGGTCGTCCCGGCCGCCGGACAGCGCCCGTACGCGGGCCTCGAGCCGCGCCGCGTCGTCCCGCAGCCGGTCCACCTCTGCGTAGAAGGCCTCGACCTCCCCCCGGGCAGGCAGGTCGCCCCGTTCTTCGGTCACGTACTCGGAGACATTGCGGGTCAGGGTGTCGGCCACCCGCTGACCCCACAGCCCGATGCTGCGTACCAGCTCGCCCGCCTGGCGCGCGCCGGCATCGCCGAGCAGACCCGAGAGCCGTTCCTCCACGTCCGGTCGCGCGAAGCGCAGCAGCTCGCGGAAGCGGGTGGCCGTCTCCGTGTCCCCGTCAATCTCGATGCGACCGCTGCGGATCGCCTCGGCGGCGTCACCGGTCAGCAGCCGGGACAGCGTCAGCAGGGAGCCGGTGATGATCGTGTCCGGCTCGTCCACGTAATCGGTTTGCAGTTCCAGGCCGGCGGTGGTGACCCGGAAGTACAGCGCCAGGAACGAATCCCGCACGCGCACAGCAATGACCCGGCCGTCGAGTTCCCGGCACAGATCCCGCGCCGGTGTGCTCTCGGCGATCTGGGCGTTCACCAGGGCGAGCGCCGGCCGGAACAGGGTTTCCAGGGGATCCACGGCGTGCGTCCCTCAGAGGTGGTAACCGATGTGCAGAGCGGCGATGCCCCCGGTCAGATTGACGTAACGGCAGCGCCCGAAGCCCGCGTCGCCCATCATGCCGAGCAGCGCCTCCTGATCGGGGTGCACGCGGATGGACTCGGCCAGGTACTGGTAGCTGTCCGCATCGCCCGCCACCATGCGGCCGAGCAGCGGCAGCACGCGGAAGGAATACAGGTCGTAGAGCGGCTGCAGGGCCTCGGC
>CAYRUH010000010.1:0-92327 GCA_964427415.1 uncultured Woeseiaceae bacterium
ACGTGGAGCGCCAGGCCATCGTGGAGGCGCTGGAGAAGACCCGCTACAACAAGACAGCGGCGGCGAAACTGCTCGGGCTGACATTCCGCCAGCTCAGGTATCGGATCAAGAAGCTGAATATCGAGTAATCGGGGCATTTTCCGACCCCGCTGCCGTCACACGGTGTCGCTAGACTCGGCCCCTCGGCAGGAAGCGGGAAAAGTGACAATCCGAGGTGACGAGAATTGTCACCTTTTGACACCCGTCGCAGGCTGGCGACAATCAAGGCCGCTCCAATTTAATAGAACAAGCGGCCTGCTAAACACTAACTCCCTTAAAATCAATAGCTTAGTGGGAGATGCCATCGGTTGGCACGACACTTGCTTCCTGTCGCACAGGCGGCGACGCCATTTACGGAAACATTCTGGCAACCCCCAAAGGGAGACATTGGAAATGAAGAAAGTGCAGCAGGGTTTCACCCTTATCGAACTGATGATCGTGGTCGCGATCATCGGCATCCTGGCCGCGATCGCTATCCCGGCCTATCAGGACTACACCATCCGCTCGCAGGTCTCGGAAGGCCTGAACCTTTCGTCTGCGGCAAAAGCAGCGATTGCGGAGTCGTTCTTGAACACGGGTGTTGCTCCTGCAACCCGAACGGTCGCGGGAATGTCCGCGAATGCGCCGGACACCCAAGGTAAGTATGTTGATCAGGTGAACGTTCTTAATGGCGAGATCATTATTCGGTACGGAAACGATGCGAACGCCGCTATCGCCAACCAGACGCTTTCCATTACGCCTCACGTTAGTGCGGACGATAGCATCACTTGGGTTTGCGGTCTCGCAGCTGCACCGGCTGGTGCGGTAGGCCCCATGCCTGGCAACCCAGAAACGGCGGCGACCACGGTTGATTCGAAGTATCTGCCCTCTTCTTGCCGTCCTTAAGGATTGCGGTAATTTTGGCAAAGGGCCCCGCATTGGGGCCCTTTTCATTTTTCCTCGCTGCAATCAAACATAATTGCTTGACATGAGTAGTGCCCTGTAGGGTTAAGCGATGAGCAAAGAAAAGCAAGCGGGATTCACACTCGTTGAACTAATGATCGTAGTGGCGATCATTGGCATTCTCGCAGCAATCGCCGTGTCCTCATATCAGACATACACAATACGGGCACAAGTATCAGACGGGCTTAATATAGCGACTAATGCTAAGGCCCCAATTGTCGATGCATTCGTTAACGACGGAACCCCTCCGACAAATCGACTTGCCGCGGGCATGTCAGCAAATGCTACGGATACCGCTAGCAACTATGTCACCGCGGTTGAAGTCCAAGACGGCACCGTCGAAGTGCGATACGGCAACCGTGCGAATGCGGCCATTGCCGGTACTTCGCTGTTCCTAGTTCCTTACGAAACGAATAATCTCGGTGTTGTCTGGGTATGTGGCAATGCTGCACCTCCAGCGGGAACCGCGCCAATGGGAACACAAAGCGGTGGCAGCACCGCGTTTCTGGGTGTCACGACTGTCCCTGAACGTTACCTGCCCTCCAGCTGCCGCTGACGGACTACCGCCATCCCTAGCGGCCTGTCGGACTGAGCTCTCCGCTTCGAAGGCGAAGAATGGTTTTGGCGATCGTACTCATGACAATCTCGACGAGAATATTCGGGCCGAACGAACTGCCCGGCGTTTCATTGGGGCAGCAGCGCGAACATCCGCTTGATGTTCCAGCTCATGGCCACCAGATTCCATTCGCCCTTGGCTTTTTCCAGCCCGCGCATCGAGAATTGCCGGAATCCCATCACCGATTTGATGATGCCGAAGACGGGCTCCGGAGTATGCTTGCGCAGCGCGTACAGCCTTTTGCCTTCGGCGGTTCGCAACCGGTGAGCCATCTTCTGCAGAGGCGACGGCTTGAAGCGCTGTCGCCAGCTCTTGTGATGGCGTTCGCGTCCGAGCGCGATCAACGGCTTGATCCCGACCGCCGCGCAGTGCTCGACGTTCGCCTCGCTCAGGTAACCACTGTCAGCGAGCAGGTCCTCAACACTGCCCAGTTCCTCAGGCAGCCCCTTTATCCGATCGACCAGGGGTACCAGCTGTCGCTTGTCATTGGCCGCCTGGGTCAGGTCGTGGGCAATGATGAGCAGACTGTCCGCAGCCACCGCGGCCTGGGCGTTGTAGCACTGATCGAAGCCGCCGCCTGTCACCGGCATGATCCGCGACTCCTCATCGGTCAGGTTGATCTGTTCCTTGTCCTCAACCTTGCCCCTGGGCGGCTGGGGCGGGCGGCCCCGGGACTTCTTGCCCGTTGTCCGCTCGCGCTCGGCTCGCGCCTCGAGCTTGGCTTCATACTCAGCCTGCTCGCGCTCTCTGGCCCGCGCCTCGATCTTCTCCTTCGCCTCGGCGATGGCCGCCAGCCGCGCCTCGCGCCGCTCCAGCTCCTCGGGGATCGACATCCCGTCGGCCACATCCGCCGCATCCGCCTGCTCGGCCAGGCGCAGGAGTTCTTTGACTTCGCGCTTGAGCTGCTTCTCGAGCTTTTTCGCCTGACCATAGGACAGCGCGCTGTGCCGGCTCGCATTGGCGTGCACCTTCGTGCCGTCCAGCGCCACTGTACCGAGCTTGAGCATCCCCATCGTGCGGGCAAGCTTCAGTACCTCCACGAACAAGGCCTCGATCTCGGGCAGAAAGCGCTTGCGGAACGTGGCAATCGTATCGTGGTCCGGATGCTCATTACCGGCAATGAAGCGGAATGCCACCGAGTCGTAGGTCGCCCGCTCGATGGCACGGCTCGACAACACCTTCGTTGCGTAGCTGTAGATGAGAAGCCCCAGCAGCATCGCCGGGTGATAGGACGCCGAGCCCGAGCCGCGGTAGGCGTTCACCATCGCCGAGAGATCCAGCTGATCGACCACTTCCACCACAAAGCGGGCCAGGTGGCGTTGCGGCAACCACTCGTCCACCGACGGCGGCAGCAGAAAGTCCGTGTCCCGATTAATCGGTCGAAAGTTACTCATCGCTGTTCGTCATCCTGCGGAGGTTCGACATGATTATCGCTCATTCAACGACGTTAAGTCCGACAGGCTGCTAGGGCGGCCCGATATTAGATTATTTCGCTCAAGCTTCTGTTTATCGGCTAGATTGCATGCGACTGCAGAATTTCACAGAACCTGTTCCTTATTTGTGACGACGCGCACAAAACCAAGTTGATCACCCCCGGCAGATGGGTGAGACTATGGTGCTCCGGGTCGAGCGTATTCAGGGAGCATCCGCGCAGCCCATGGCCGTAACCGCCTCACAGACGACTCTGTCCGGCCTGCCGCGCAGGCTGGTCCAGGATGGTATTGTCTCCGAGGACGTGGTCAGCCAGGCCTCCGAGGACGCCCGCAACGCCAGGGTCTCCCTGGTCGCCCATCTGGTCACCTCCAAGCTGGCGGATTCCCGCGCCATCGCCATCGCCGCCGCCCACGAATTCGGCGTTCCCCTGCTGGACCTGGACGCCATCGAGGTGGACCTGGATACGGTCCGCTCCGTCGACCAGAAGCTCCTGAACAAGCACCGGGTGATACCGCTGATCCTGCGCGGCAAGCGCCTGTTCCTCGGCGTCGCAGATCCCACCGACCTGCAGGCCATCGACGAGATCAAGTTCCAGACCGGGCTGCGGGTCGACCCCGTTGTCGTCGAGCAGGACAAGCTCGAGGAGCGGGTGGCCAAGGCGCTGGAAGCCGTCGATACGAGCATGACCGCCTTCGACGACGAAGACTTCGACGACCTGGACAATCTCGAGGTCTCCAGCGGTGTCGAGGACGAACAGGATGCCGTCAGCCGGGACGAGATCGAAGACGCGCCGGTCGTGCGCTTCGTCAACAAGGTGTTGCTGGACGCGATCAAGCGCGGCGCCTCGGACATCCACTTCGAGCCCTATGAGAAGCACTTCCGGGTGCGTACCCGCCAGGACGGCGTGCTGAAGGAGATAGCGCAGCCGCCCGCGGGCCTGGCCGGCAAGGTCTGCGCGCGGCTGAAGGTCATGTCCCGGCTGGACATCGCGGAACGCCGCGTGCCCCAGGACGGCCGCATGAAGATGAGGCTGTCGAAGAACCGGGCGATAGACTTCCGCGTGAACACCTGCCCGACCCTGTTCGGCGAGAAAATCGTCCTGCGTATCCTCGACCCGGCCAGCGCCAAGCTGGGTATCGACGCACTCGGTTACGAGCAGCAGCAGAAAGCGCTCTACCTCAAGCACCTGAACAAGCCCTACGGCATGATCCTGGTGACGGGCCCCACCGGCAGCGGTAAGACGGTCTCGCTGTACACAGGCCTCAACATCCTCAACACCGAGGACCGGAACATCTCCACCGCAGAGGATCCGGCGGAGATCAATCTGCCCGGCATCAATCAGGTCAACGTCAACCCGAAGGTGGGCCTGACCTTTGCCTCCGCGTTGAAGGCGTTCCTCCGCCAGGATCCGGATGTCATCATGGTCGGCGAGATCCGCGATCTCGAGACCGCGGAGATTGCCATCAAGGCAGCCCAGACCGGTCACCTGGTGCTCTCCACCCTGCACACCAACGACGCGCCGAAGACGCTGACCCGGATGGTGGACATGGGCGTAAAGCCCTATGCCATCGCCTCCTCGGTCAGCCTGATCATCGCCCAGCGCCTTGCCCGCCGCCTGTGCGACAACTGCAAGGAGCAGAAGGACATCCCGGATGCCGCGCTACTGAAAGAAGGCTTTACCGAGGAAGAGGTGGCAAAAGGCATCACGATCTTCGGCCCGGTGGGCTGCAATCTGTGTACGGACGGCTACAAGGGCCGCCTCGGTATCTTCCAGGTCATGGAGGTCACCGAGACCATCGGCCGCATTATCATGGACGAAGGCAACGCCATGATGATCGCCGAGCAGGCCGCAAAGGAAGGCGTCTGGGACCTGCGCCGCGCCGGCCTGCAGAAGGTCATCAACGGCCTGACGGGCCTGGAAGAGATCAACCGGGTGACGGTCGAGTGACCAGCTCGGCCGCAACGTGAACACGAAAACAGTCTGGATACGGAATCATGGCTGAAGCAGCACTCAAGACGACCCCGTTCAACTGGGAAGGCACGGACCGCCGCGGCAACAAGATCAAGGGCAAGACCCTGGCCGCCAGCGAGGCAGCGGTGCGGGCGGAACTCCGACGCCAGGGCGTGGTACCGAGCCGCATCCGCAAGCAGCAGAAGCTGTTCAGCACCGGCTCGAAGATCGAGACGGCGGACATTGCGATCTTCAGCCGCCAGCTGGCCACCATGCTGGCAGCCGGCATCCCGCTGGTGCAGGCGTTCGAGATCGTGGGCAACGGCCACGAGAACGAGGCCATGCAGAAGCTGATCCTGGCCGTCAAGGCCGACGTGGAGGGTGGCGCCTCCCTGCACGAGGCGCTGGCCAAGCACCCGCTCTACTTTGACGACCTGTTTGTCAACCTGGTGGAGGCCGGCGAGCAGGCGGGTGCGCTGGAGACCCTGCTGGACAAGATCGCCACTTACAAAGAGAAGACGGAGGCAATCAAGAAGAAGATCAAGAAGGCCCTGTTCTATCCGGCGGCCGTGGTCGCGGTCGCGATCATCGTGACGGTGATCCTGCTGATCTTCGTCATCCCGGCCTTCGAGGACCTGTTCAAGGGTTTCGGCGCGGACCTGCCCGGCTTCACCCGTATGGTGGTCGACCTCTCGATTTTCGTGCGTACCCAGGGCTGGCTGCTGCTGATCGGTATCATCGCCGCCGTCGCCGCTTTCCTTTATTTCAAGAAGCGGTCCCGCGCCATGCGCCACTTCCTCGACCGTTTGAGTCTGAAGCTCCCGATTGTCGGGCCGATCCTGGAGAAGTCCGCCATCGCCCGCTACGCCCGTACGCTGTCCACGATGTTCAGTGCCGGCGTGCCGCTGGTGGAGGCACTGGAATCCGTATCAGGCGCCTGCGGCAACATTGTCTACGAGGAAGGCGTGATGCGCATGCGCGACGAGGTGGCCACCGGCCAGCGCCTGCAGCAGTCGATGGAGAACACGGATCTGTTCCCGAACATGGTGATCCAGATGATCGCCGTGGGTGAGGAATCCGGCCAGCTCGACACCATGTCGGCCAAGGTCGCGGACTTCTACGAGGAAGATGTGGATGCCGCCGTGGACAGCATGAGCAGCCTGCTCGAGCCGCTGATCATGGCCATCCTGGGCGTGCTGGTCGGCGGTCTCGTCGTTGCCATGTACCTGCCGATCTTCAAGATGGGTGCGGTGGTCTGACCGCGCCGGGTCGCCGCACTGCCGCGCACTGACTCGCCGACCGGGCCCGCCGGAGGAACCCGATGAGCCTGGTGGAACTCCTGAGCAGCATGCCGGCGGTGTGGCTGACCGCGGTCGGCCTGTTGAGCCTGCTGATCGGCAGCTTCCTGAACGTGGTCATCCTTCGCCTGCCGGTGATGATGGAACGCGAGTGGCGCGCCCAGGCCGCCGCGGTGGAAGGCCGGGAGGAAGAACCCGCCGAGCCGTTCAACCTGGTGGTGCCCCGCTCCCGCTGTCCGCAGTGCGGTGCCGCGGTCCGCGCCTGGCAGAACATCCCCATCCTGAGTTACGTCCTGCTGCGCGGCCGCTGCGCGCAGTGCGCCACGCCGATCGGCCTGCGCTACCCCGTCGTCGAGGGCTTCACCGCACTGACCTCGGTGCTGGTGGCCTGGCGCTTCGGCGTCACGCCGGAAGCCGTCGCGGCGCTGGTGTTCACCTGGACGCTGATCGCGCTCGCGGTGATCGACATCGACCACCAGCTGCTGCCCGACTCGCTGACGCTGCCGCTGCTCTGGCTCGGTCTGCTGCTGTCGCTGTGGCACGACACGGCCGGCGGCACGGTGCTGTTCCAGACGCCGCGCGAGGCGATCATCGGCGCGGCCGCCGGGTACCTGTCGCTGTGGTCCGTGTATCACCTGTTCCGCCTCGTGACCGGCAAGGAAGGTATGGGTTACGGCGACTTCAAGTTGCTGGCCGCGCTCGGCGCCTGGCTGGGCTGGCAGATGCTGCCGCTGATCATCCTGCTCTCCGCCGCCGTCGGCGCGGTGGTGGGCATCGCGCTCATGGTCCTCACCCGACGCGGCCGGGACGTACCGATCCCGTTCGGCCCCTATCTGGCGGCGGCGGGGTGGATCGCGCTACTGTACGGGCAGGAGATCATCGACACTTACCTGGGTATGTGGCAGGGCTGAGTAAACCAGGGCTGAATACACCATGACCCGACATCCGGCCGCCGACGACATCCTGCGCATAGGACTCACCGGCGGCATCGCCAGCGGCAAGACGGCCGTCTCCGATATGTTCACCAGACTGGGTGTGCCGGTCATCGACACCGACCGCATCGCCCGGCAAGTGGTAGAACCCGGCTGCCCGGCGCTGGCCGAGATCGTCGAGGAGTTCGGCGAGGAGGTGCTTGACGCCGACGGCCGCCTGGACCGCCGCGCGCTGCGCGAGCGCGTCTTCGCCGAGGACGGCGCCCGCCAGCGCCTCGAGGCGATCACCCATCCGCGCATCCGGGACGAGACGCTGCGGCGTATGCACAACGCCGGCGGCCCTTACCAGGTCATCGTCGTCCCGCTGCTGGTGGAATCGGGTTTCGGCGCGCTGGTGGACCGGGTACTGGTCGTGGACTGCCCGCCGCAAGTGCAGCGCCAGCGGCTGATGGAGCGGGATGGGGAAACCGCGGAGGCCGCCGAGGCGATGATGCGCTCCCAGACCGACCGCGAGACGCGGCTGGATGCGGCCGACGACGTGGTCGACAACGCCGGTACGCTGGATGACGCCCGGCGCCAGGTGGAGCACCTGCACAACCGCTACCTGGCGCTCGCCCGGGTGGCCCGGGAAGATGAAGACTGACCGTCGCCGCTTGGCGACAGTCCGGGCGACGCCCGCGCGCCACAAGAGCCTGTCTTGACAGGAGATTTGCCCTCGCCGCGTCCGCTGGCGCAGAATAGCCGGATGCCGCAAGCCGCCAGAGACCGTAACGACGACAGCGCACCCGACTCGGCCCGCAGTCGCGTCGAGTATGAGCAGCCGCTGAGCGAGCGCATGCGGACGTTCCTGCGGCTGGAGTTTCTCTACCAGCAGACGCTCTACCACTGCGAGACCGAGTCCGACTGGGGCACCCGCGCCGCTATCTCCAGCCTGCTGGAGATCACCTCCATACTCACCCGCGGCGACGTTCGCAGCGAGGTGATGAAGGAACTGGAGCGCCAGCTGGCGACACTGGAGGGCTACCGCAGCCAGCCCGGTGTGGACATGGGGCGCCTGCGCACACTGCTAGGCAACCTGGAGCAGGCCCGCGGCGAGGTCAGCCACACCGGCCCGCACTTCCTGCAGCCCCTGAAGGAATGCGAGTTCCTGAGTTCGATCAAGCACCGCAGCGCCATCCCCGGCGGCACCTGCGAGTTCGACCTGCCCGACTACAGCCACTGGCTGCGCCAGCCCTGGGAACGGCGCATGGAAAATCTGGAGAGCTGGCTGAAGGTGATCCGGCCTGTCTGCGATGCCGTGCTGGAGCTGATGTGGCTGATCCGCGAGAGCTCCATCCCCCGGCAGTGCACGGGCACGGGCGGCATGTATCAGGACACCATCGCAAAAGACAACGCCTGCCGCCTGCTGCGCGTATCACTGCCTCCGGGCAGCCCGCTGTTTCCGGAGATCAGCGGCAGCCCGCACCGCTTCACCGTGCGCTTCATGGAGTGGTCGCAGATCGACTCCCGCGCGGTGCAGACGGGCGAAGACGTGGCGTTCCGCCTGAGCATCTGCTGAGCGTCGCACACCCGGCGCGGTCCCTGGTCTAGCCTGGTCTAGCGCCGGCGGGTCTCCGTTGCCCTCTCCATCTCCTGGCTGAGCGCCTCCAGCACCGGCGCATCGGCCTCCAGCATGTCGTAGTCGAAGAGCTCCGCCGCGCTCGCCCAGGCGATTTCCTGCCGCTCGCGCGCCTGCACGCTGCCCCGCCAGCCGGTCACCAGACGGAAGTCCAGCGCCACGCTGCCTTCCGGGTAGTCATGCTCCAGCGTCATGAAGGGGCTGGCCCCCAGCACCTCGATGCCGATCTCCTCCGCCAGTTCCCGCCGCAGGGCGGCCAGCGGTTCCTCGCCGGATGCGATCTTGCCGCCGGGGAACTCCCAGCGGCCGGCGCCATGCTTGCCGGGCTGACGCCGGCTGAGCAGGATGCGCCCGTCGGCGTCGCGGAGGATGCCCGCCACCACCTGCAGGCGGGGACGGGGCATATCCGTCACGACAGCCGGCCGTGACACTGCTTGTATTTCTTGCCGCTGCCGCAGGGGCAGGGCTCGTTACGGCCGATCTTGCGGCCGTCGCGCACGAACGGCTGCACCGGCTCGGCGGCCGCGCCGCCTCCGCCGCCACCCGCCACCGCCTCTGCTGCCGCAGCGGATGCCGTTGCCGCCGTCGCGCCGGAGGCCAGCGCCGAGGCCTGGGCGTGCTGGAACTCCATGGCCTTTCTGGCCCGCTGCTCGGCCTCCATGCGCTCCACCTCTTCCTGGCTGCGCAGCCGCACCCGCATCAGGATGCTGATGGTGTCGTGCTTCACCTGCTCGAGCATCTGCCCGAACATCTCGAAGGCCTCGCGCTTGTATTCCTGCTTCGGATTCTTCTGGGCGTAGCCGCGCAGGTGGATGCCCTGGCGGAGATAGTCCATGGCCGCCAGGTGCTCCTTCCAGTGCAGGTCCAGCTGGGAGAGCATGACCTGCTTTTCGAAGCCCCGCATGATGGATTCGCCGATCTCGGCGACCTTCTGCTCGTAGTAGTCCTTCGCGGACTCGACGATACGGTCGCAGAGCTGATCCGCGTTCAGGGTCTTCTCTTTCTCCAGCCACTGGGCGACGGGCAGGTCCAGACCGAAGTCGGCGCGCAGCGCCTGCTGCAGGCCCTCCGGATCCCACTGCTCCTCGACGCTGCCCCGCGGGATGAACTCCTGCACGGCCACCTCCACGACCTCGTCGCGGATGGCCTGCACGGACTCGGCCACCTCGTCCGCCTCCATGAGCTCCGAGCGCTGGTGGTAGACCACCTTGCGCTGGTCGTTGGCGACGTCGTCGTACTCGAGCAGGGATTTGCGGATATCGAAGTTGTGGGCCTCCACCTTGCGCTGGGCCTTCTCGATCTGGCGCGACAGCAGCCCGCTCTCGATGGCCTCGCCGTCGCGCATGCCAACCCGCTGCAGCAGACTTTTCGTGCGGTTGGGGTCACCGAAGATGCGCATCAGGCTGTCTTCCATGGACAGGTAGAAGCGGCTGGAGCCGGGATCGCCCTGGCGGCCGGAACGGCCGCGCAGCTGATTGTCGATGCGCCGGGACTCGTGACGCTCGGTGCCGACGATGTGCAGCCCGCCGGCCTCGAGCACCTGGTCATGACGCTTCTGCCACTCCTCCAGGACCGCCCGGCGCTGCTGCTCCGAGACGTCCTCGCCCAGCTCGGCGAGTTCGGCGTCCTTGTTGCCGCCCAGCACGATGTCCGTGCCGCGGCCGGCCATGTTGGTGGCGATGGTAATGGTACCGGGCCGGCCGGCGTCCTCCACCACCTTTGCCTCGCGCTCGTGCTGCTTGGCGTTCAGCACCTGGTGCGGAATCTTCTTTTTCTTCAGCAGGCCGGACAGGAGCTCGGAGTTCTCGATGGAGGTGGTGCCCACCAGCACCGGCTGACCGCGCTCCCGGCAGTCGACGATGTCCTCGATGATGGCCTCGAACTTGTCGTTCTGATTCAGGAACACCAGATCCGCATGGTCCGCTCGGACCATCGGCCGGTGGGTGGGGATCACCACCACCTCGAGGCCGTAGATGGACTGGAACTCGAAGGCCTCCGTGTCCGCTGTGCCGGTCATGCCGGCGAGCTTCTGATACATGCGGAAGAAGTTCTGGAAGGTGATCGATGCGATGGTCTGGTTCTCTTCCTTCACCCGCACGCCCTCCTTGGCCTCCACCGCCTGGTGCAGGCCGTCGGACCAGCGCCGGCCCGGCATGGTGCGGCCGGTGAACTCGTCGACGATGACGATCTCGCCGTCCTTGACGATGTAGTCGACGTCGCGCTGGTACATGGCGTGCGCCCGCAGCGCCGCCATCAGGTGATGCATGAGCTTGATGTTCGCCGCGTCGTAGAGGCTCTCGCCGGGCTGCAGCAGCCCCGCCTTCGTCATCAGCTCCTCGACGTGCTGATGCCCCTCCTCGGTCAGATAGACCTGCTTGGTCTTCTCGTCCGGCATGTAGTCGCCGGGGCCCTCCTCCTCCTCCTGCCTCACCAGCTTCGGCACGAGCTTGTTGATCTTCTCGTAGAGCTCGGTGCGCTCCTCCGAGGGTCCGGAGATGATCAGCGGCGTACGCGCCTCGTCAATGAGGATGGAGTCCACCTCGTCGACGATACCGTAGGCGAGCTTGCGCTGGGCGCGGTCCTCGGTGGAGAACGCAAGGTTGTCGCGCAGGTAGTCGAAGCCGAGTTCGTTGTTGGTGGCGTAGGTGATGTCGGCGCCGTAGGCCTCGCGCTTCTCCGCCGGTGACTGGCCGCTGCGGATCACGCCCACCTCGAGTCCGAGGAAGTTGTACACCGGCCCCATCCAGGCCGCGTCCCGGCTGGCCAGGTATTCGTTAACGGTGATGATGTGCACGCCGTCGCCGGTGAGCGCGTTGAGATACGCCGGCAGGGTCGCCACCAGGGTCTTGCCCTCGCCGGTCTTCATCTCGGCGATCTTGCCCTCGTGCAGCACCAGACCGCCGATCAGCTGCACGTCGAAGTGGCGCAGGCCGACGGTGCGGTCGGCCGCCTCGCGCACGGCGGCGAAAGCATCGGGGATGAGACTGTCCAGGCTGGCGCCGTCGGCAAGACGCTCCCGCAATGCCGGCGTCATGGCCGCGAGTTCCTCGTCGCTCTTCTGCCGGTACTCGTCTTCCAGCGCGTTGATGGCCTTGACGAGCTTCGAATACGACTTGACCAGACGCTCGTTGCGACTGCCGAAGATCTTTGTGAAAAATGCCACTGGGTTATCCGTCCTGAAACGCGCTCTGATACGCGAAAGAGCACCATCGGCCGTTGCGGCGCCGGCGCTCGGTTGAGGTCCGCCCGAAAGGGGCTATTCTGAAAACGATTATTCTAAGGGCAGCGGGTGCGCTGCGTCTAAAAAGGGCGGGCGTCGGAGGCTCAGCTGCCGCTGGCGCGGATATATTTGAGCGGATTGACCGACTTGCCCTCGTAGAGGACTTCGAAATGCAGATTGGGCCCGGTCGCCCGGCCGGTCGCCCCCATGTGCGCAATAATCTGCCCCTTCCTGACTTCATCACCCACATTCACGAAGTTCTCGGCGTTGTGCGCGTAACGGGTCACGTAGCCGTCGCCGTGGTCGATCTCTACCATCTGGCCGTAGCCGTAGCGCTTGCCCGAGTAGGTGACCACGCCGGCGCCGACCGCGACGATCTCAGCGCCGGCCTTGCCGGCGAAGTCCACGCCCTTGTGCCACGCCTGCTTGCCGGTGAAGGGATCCGTCCGCCGTCCGTAATAGGATGACAGCCAGCCTGACTTCACCGGCCGTCCTTCCGGCCTGATCTGCTTATTGAGATTGCGGGTGAGGAGGACACTTTCAAGGACGCCGAGCTGCTTTTCCCGATCGCTCAGCTGCTGGGAGAGCTCGTCCAGCGAGGTCAGGATTTCGGTGACGCCGCCGCCGCCGAGTTCCTCGGGTTCCTCCGGGCCGCCGATGGCGGGCGGCGATTCAAAGTCGAACTCGCCGTCCTCCAGCTCTGCCATCTCGGTGAGGCGCCGCCCGAGGGCGTCCAGCCGGATGACGTGGGCGTTCGTCTGCCCGAGGCGGATCGCCAGCGCATCCAGCGTCTCCTCCGTTTCCCGCCTGGCCGTCTCGATCTCGCGCCGCTGCTCTGCCAGTTGCTCGGACATGGCGCGGAGCCCGGCCGTATCCGCCTGGGTGCCGAGCTGGTGCGCAAAGAAGTAGCCGCCGCCGAACACCGCTGCCGCGAATACGCCGACGACAGTACCTGCGATGGCGAGTGTGAGGGGTGCGCCGAGGTCGATCTGGCGCACGCCGGTGCGACGGCGGCTGAATATGACGACATTCATCGATTGCAGTCCCGATTACGAGTCGGATCCCGGTCCGAAAATCCATTCCAATAACACCACCGACCGGGAATTGTTGGTCGCTCTTGTTCCGACGTATGACCGACGAAACCGCCCGCTCCGAAGAGCCTGCCTGACTTGTGCAGCAATGTCGGCTTCAGTCTGATGGTCATCCCGGCAACCCCGCTGTCCGGGGCTCGGGACCCGCGGACCGGAAGCTTTGCGTCCCCGGCTCACACCGGGTTTGCCCTTATCAAGACCATCAATATGCATAATGAAGGCCGGCAGTTCAAGGAATTGCATGCTCCGGCGGGGTCCCTCAGGGTCAATCTGTGAGCCTGTTAACATCCACGCAAGCCATGAACGAGAAGAAGCTCGGCAATCTGCTCTCCCGGCCCGACAGCCCGCTCGCCGGCATCGTCGAGCGCGCCCGGGCCATGGAGACCCTCACCGCGGCCGTGCGGGCCGCCCTCACCGAGGAGGCACGCGCCCATCTGGTCTCCGCTGCCCGGCGGGACGACGGTACACTGGTGCTGGTCACCGAGTCGTCCGCGTGGGCGGCGCGCCTGCGCTTCGCCGCGGACGAGTCGCTGGCCGCGGCCCGCCGTTACGGCGTTACCGTCGAGTCGGTGAGCGTGCTGGTGCGCCCCGGGCGCGAAGACGACAATTCCGAAGAGGACCGCTGACCCGCTCGCACAGCGGCGGACACCTCATCGCGAAAGGCAGCCGGCGCGTGGTCGTCGCAGCCGCTCAGGCGAATACCGGGCCGGCGTAGGAGATCGGCGCCTTGCGGCGATCCTCGAAGGTGACCGCCTGCCAGGCCGTTTCGTCCTCGAGCAGCCGGCGCAGCAACAGGTTGTTCAGCTCGTGGCCCGAGCGATAGCCGCTGAATTCGCCAATGAGCGTATGGCCCAGCAGATACAGGTCGCCGATGGCGTCGAGGATTTTGTGTTTCACGAACTCGTCGTCGTAACGCAGGCCGTCCTCGTTGAGGATGCGGTAGTCGTCCAGTACGATCGCGTTGTCCATACTGCCGCCCAGCGTCAGATTGTTTGCCCGCAGCGTCTCGATGTCGCGCATGAAGCCGAACGTCCGCGCCCGGCTCACCTCACGCAGGAACGACGTCGTGGAGAAGTCGATGGAGGCCCGCTGGGCGTGCTTATTGAACACCGGATGATCGAAAGCGATCTCCAGACTGACCTTGAAGCCGTTGAACGGCCGGAATTCCACCCACTTGCCGTCCTGCTCGATGCGCACCGGCTTGCGGATGCGGATGAGTTTCTTGGGGGCATTCTGCTCCTCGATGCCCGCGGACTGCAGCAGGAAGACGAACGGGGCCGCGCTGCCGTCCATGATGGGCACCTCGGGCGCGCTCAGATCGACGTAGCAGTTGTCGATGCCGAGACCGGCCAGCGCCGACATCAGGTGCTCGACCGTCGCCACGCGCACGTCGCCCTCGATCAGCGTGGTGCCGAGCATCGTCTCCCCCACCCGGTGCGCTTCGGCACGGATCTCGACCGGCTGTTCCAGGTCGGTCCGGCGGAAAACGATTCCGCTGTTCGGCGCCGCCGGGCGCAGCGTCATGTAGACCTTGCGGCCGGAATGCAGGCCCACTCCGGTTGCACGGATGGCCGTCTTCAGCGTTCTCTGTTGCAGCATGGCTACATTTCCCGACGCGGCCCTGCTCTCTCCCAGGCACGACCGTAGTAATAATAATCCCGCGGAAAGCGCCGCCGGATCACGAATATTCACTGATTGCAGTCTGCGTTGCTCACAGTCACCCACCGCATCACAACGCAAATGTTGCGCCAAAGCAACAGGGTAAGCCCAAAAATGTGCCGGCAAACAGGCGGGATTTCAGGCAGTTACGTCCGTTGCTTCACGCGCTAACGGAGAACGATACCACAGCGTTTTTTTGCAGTGCAAGAAAAAAGGCCGGGGCGACCCCTGCCGTGGGTCGCCCCGGCCGAGCGGAGGCGGCAGCGGTCAGTCGGCCTGGCGGCGCAGGAACGCCGGGATGTCCAGCAGGTCCTCCTGCAGCCCCAGGTCGCTGATGCCGTCGCCGACGGCACGCTTGCGCTGCACCGTCGGCTTCTCGAGCTCGCCGTAATTCGGCTCGGTGCGGGCGGCACCCGAGCGGCGCACTACCCGCATGGGCGCGCCGGCGGCCATGGCCGGCTGGCCGAGCCCGGTGGCCACGACGGTCACCCGTATCGTGTTGCTCATGTCGGGATCGATCACCGTGCCGACGACCACGGTGGCGTCGTCGGAGGCAAATTCCTTGATGGTGTTGCCCACTTCCTGGAACTCGCCGATGGACAGGTCCATGCCCGCGGTGACATTCACCAGGATGCCGTTCGCGCCGGCCAGGTTGATGTCTTCCAGCAGCGGACTCGAGACGGCCGCCTCGGCCGCTTCCCGCGCACGGTCCTCGCCGGACGCCGCACCGGATCCCATCATCGCCATACCCATCTCGGCCATCACGGTGCGCACGTCGGCAAAGTCCACGTTGATGAGCCCGGGCCGGGTGATCAGCTCGGCAATACCCTGCACGGCGCCCTGCAGCACCTGGTTGGCCGCGCGGAACGCGTCCAGCAGGGTGGTCTCGCCGCCCAGCACGGTCAGCAGCTTCTCGTTAGGGATCGTGATCAGGGAATCGACGTACTTGCCCAGTTCGGCGATACCCTGGTCGGCGATCTTCATGCGCTTCGAGCCTTCCATGCCGAAGGGCTTGGTGACCACGGCCACCGTCAGGATGCCGAGTTCCCTCGCCACCTGGGCCACCACCGGGCCGGCGCCCGTGCCCGTGCCGCCGCCCATACCGGCGGTGATGAAGAGCATGTCGGCGCCTTCGATCACCTCCTGGATCCGGTCCCGGTCCTCCATGGCCGCCTGGCGGCCCACGTCCGGGTTGGCGCCGGCGCCGAGCCCCTTCGTGATATTGCAGCCGATCTGCAGCGCGGTGCGCACCTCGGCATTCTTCAGCGCCTGGGCATCGGTATTGGCGCAGATGAAATCCACCCCCTCGATGCCGGCTTCCACCATATGCGCGACGGCGTTACCGCCGCCGCCACCCACGCCGATCACCTTGATGACCGCGCTCTGGCTGTATGCATCCATCAGTTCGAACATGTCGCTTCCTCCGCTCTCAACATTCCAGTGTCGTTGCTCTCAGTACCTTCCGCCGGCGGCAACGCCGCCGGCATCCGCTCTCTAGAAATGGCTCTGGAACCACGCACGCATGCGCGCCAGCACCTCTTTCAATCCGCCCCCCATCGGGACTTCGTTCTCCTGCCGGGTCAGGTTTTCGTAGCCGTACAGCAGCAACCCGACACCGGTGGCGTGTATCGGGTTGCGCACCACGTCCGAAAGGCCTTTCACGTACTGGGGGATGCCGAGCCGTACGGGCATGTGGAATACCTCCTCGGCCAGCTCGACGGCGCCCTCCATCTTCGCGCTGCCGCCGGTCACGACGATGCCGGCGGCGATCAGCTCCTCAAAACCGCTGCGCCTGAGTTCGTCGCGCACCAGGGTGAACAGCTCCTCGTAACGGGGCTCCACCACCTCGGCCAGCGTCTGGCGCGCGAGGCGCCGCGGCGGCCGGTCGCCCACGCTCGGTACCTCGATGGTCTCGTCCGGGTTAGCGAGTTGCGACAGCGCGCAGGCGTACTTGATCTTGATGTCCTCGGCGTACTGGGTGGGCGTACGCATCGAGACCGCGATGTCGTTGGTGACCTGGTCGCCGGCGATGGGAATCACCGCCGTGTGCTGGATGGCGCCGCCCAGGAAGACCGCGATATCCGTCGTGCCGCCGCCGATATCGACGATGGCCGCACCGAGTTCCTTCTCGTCCTCGGTCAGCACCGAATAGCTGGAGGCCAGCTGCTCGAGCACGATGTCGTCCACCTCCAGGCCGCAGCGCTGGACGCACTTGACGATGTTCTGGGCCGCGCTCTCCGCGCCCGTCACCATGTGCACCTTTGCCTCCAGGCGCACACCCGACATGCCCACCGGCTCGCGGATGCCCTCCTGGCTGTCGATGATGAATTCCTGGGGCAGAATGTGCAGGATCTTCTGGTCGGCCGGGATGGCCACGGCGCGCGCCGCATCGATGACCCGCTCCACGTCGCTCGGGCTCACTTCCTTGTCCCGGATGGCGACGATGCCGTGGGAGTTCAGGCTGCGCACGTGGCTGCCGGCGATGCCGGTGTACACCGAGTGGATGTCGCAGCCGGCCATCAGCTCCGCCTCCTCGATGGCGCGCTGGATCGAATGCACCGTCGACTCGATGTTCACCACGACACCCTTCTTCAGGCCGCGGGAGGGATGCGAGCCGATGCCGATCACCTCGATCTCGCCGGCCTCGGACAGCTCGCCGACGATCGCCACCACCTTCGAGGTGCCGATATCCAGGCCAACGATGAGGTTCTTGTCCGGCTTCCTCGACATCTAGCCTGCCCCCCTGGCCACCGTGACGGACGAGCCGTCAGTGTCCCGGCTCGCCCAGGCTGCTTCCTTCCAGCCGATGGAGAAACCGTTCGAGTAGCGCATGTCGATATGTGAGATGTCTTGCTCCCTGGCCGCGACCATGTCGACGACCGTCTCCAGAAACAGCACCAGGCGCTCGTCCACCGCCCTGCGGCCAAGCCGGACCTGGATGCCGTTGGTGAGCGTCAGCTGCCAGGCGCCGCGGGCGTCGAGCCGGACGGCGGCCAGGTCCAGTCCGGCTTCGATCAGCGGACCGCGCACCGCGAGATAACGGGAAGCCACCTCGGCCGCGCTGCCTTCGGGCCCTGACAGCCGGGGCAGCTCCGCAGGGATGTGGCGCGCATCGGTAAGGAACAGCTCGCCGCGCACGTTCAGCAGCCCGCTCTCGCCCCAGCGCGCCGCCGGAATCTGCTCGCTCACTGCCATGCTGAGTTCGTCCGGCCACTCGCGCCGCACGGTGGCCGCGTCAACCCAGGCCAGCGTCTCGAGCCGGCGGCGCATGGCGCCGAGATCCGCGCTCAGGAAGCCGTCGCGCAGACCCCCGGCAATCGCCTCCTCGATGCGGGCTTCGGTCACCCGCTGGAAAGGCGCATCGATGGTGACGGCGCGGATCGGCCGGTCGAGGGCGAGCGCGCTCAGCTGATAGGTGGCACCGATCAGCGCCAGCGCACACAGCGCCGTCAGGATCCCGGTCACGGGGATCCGCGGCAGCGTGAACTTCACGGCCGGTTTCTGCCGTGGCGCCTTTCTGCGCTTCGCCTGCTTACGCGCCATTGACCGATCTCCGTGTCGCCACGACCGGCAGCTCGGCCATACTCGTCTCGAGGATGCGCCAGCACAGCGTGGAGAAATCGATATCCGCCCCGGCGGCGGCCATGGGCACCAGGCTCTGGCCGGTCATCCCGGGCACCGTGTTGATCTCGAGCAGCTGGGGAACCCGATCGGCCCCCACCATGAAGTCCACCCGGCCCCAGCCGCTGCAGCCCAGTGCGCGGAAGGCGGCCAGCGCCTGTCGCTGCAGATCGCGCTCAAGAGCGGGGTCGCCGGTGCCGGGGCAGTGATAGCGGGTATCGCCGGACTCATACTTCGCCGCGTAATCGTAGAAGACCCGCGGCGTCTCGATGCGGATGGACGGCAGCGCCGCCGCCTGCAGAACGGCCACCGTGAACTCCTCGCCGTCCACCCATTCCTCGACGATCACCTCGTCGTCGTAGTACGCCGCCGCGGCCCACGCAGCCGTGACTTCGGCCGGGCTTTCCACGCGGCGCATGCCGACGCTGGAACCCTGGGCGGCGGGCTTGACGATCAGTGGCAGGCGGAGCGCGGCGAGCGCCTCCTGCAGCCCGGCCTCGCTCCGCACGGCGCGCCACGCGGGTGTCGCCAGGCCGGCGGCCGAGAACAGCATCTTGCTGCGCACCTTGTCCATGGCCAGCGCCGAGGCCATCACGCCGCTGCCGGTGTAGGGGATGCCGGCCCACTCCAGGGCCCCCTGCAGCGTGCCGTCTTCGCCGCCGGGGCCATGCAGGGCGATCCAGACCCGGTCGAAGCCCGCGGCCAGGAAGTCGGCGAAACGGTGCTCCGCCGGATCCCATGCGGCCGCCTCCACGCCCGCCTCGCGGAGCGCCGCGAGCACGGCGCTGCCGCTGCGCAGCGAGATTTCACGCTCGCTCGAGGAACCGCCGTACATGACGGCCACCCGGCCGAAGGCAGCGCTATCGTGCAGGGTCCTGACCACGTCGGCGGCGCTCATGCGGCCTCCCCCACGATGCGGACCTCGTGGCGCAGCTCCACGCCGTGCTCGCGCTCGACGGTGGCCTGCACGAGCTCGATCAGTGCCTCGATGTCGGCGGCCGTGGCGCCGCCGGCGTTGATGATGAAATTCGCATGCTTCTCGGAGACCACGGCGCCGCCGATGCGCCGGCCCTTCAGCCCGGCCGCCTCGATCAGCCGGGCGGCATGGTCGCCGGGCGGATTGCGGAATACGGAGCCGCAGCTCGGCAGGCCGATCGGCTGGGTGGCCTTGCGCCGTTCCACCAGCTCGTTCAGGCGCTCGATGCTCGCCTCGCTGTCCCGCTCGAAGTCGAAGCAGGCGGCGATGAACCACTCGTCGGCGGGCCCGCACACGCTGCGGTAGCCGATCCCGTAGTCCTCCGGCGTGCGCTCGCGCAGCTCGCCGCGCCGGGACAGCGTTTCCACGTGCACCACCCGGTCCCAGGTCTCGCCACCGAAGGCGCCGGCATTCATCGTGAGCGCGCCGCCGACGGTACCGGGTATGCCGGAGAACCAGGCGCTGGGACCGAGCCCCCAGCGGGCGCAGCGCCGGGCGAGACGGGTGCAGGGCACGCCGGACTCCGCGCGCACGCCGGTCTCGCCGTCACGCTCGAGCGCGGCGAGCAGCCCGGTCGTGGCAACGACCACGCCACGGATGCCGCCGTCGCGCACCAGCAGGTTGCTGCCGAGCCCGACCCAGTGCACCGGCGTCGCCGGTTCGAGATCCCGCAGGAAGACGGCCAGGTCGTCCACGCTGGCCGGGCGGAAGAACAGATCTGCCGGCCCGCCGACCCGCCAGGAGGTATGACGGGACATGGGCTCGTCACGGCGCAGCTCGCCGGCCGGCTGTTGCCTCATCGTCCCGGTATTCATGGTTTCACCCTCCGCAGCCGGCCCTCGCCAAGCTTCTCCGGCAGGGCGGCGGCCTCGGCACCGATGTCGCCGGCGCCCATCGTGAGCACGACGTCGCCGTCCCGGAGCATCCCCGGCAGCACCTCGGCCAGCCGGGCGAGATCATCCAGGAAGACCGGCTCGACGGCGCCCCGGCTGCGCACCGCACGGGCGATGGCGCGGCCGTCGGCGCCCGCGATCGGGGCCTCGCCCGCGGCGTAGACCTCGAGCAGCAGCAGCGCGTCGACGCGGGACAGCACGTCGGCGAAATCGTCCAGCAGATCCCGGGTACGGGAGTAGCGATGGGGCTGGAACACCAGCACGAGCCGTCGCGACGGCCAGCGCTGGCGCGCCGCCTCCAGCGTTGCCGCCACCTCAGTGGGATGATGGCCGTAGTCGTCCACCAGCGTGATGCGGCCCGCCCGGCTCTCGATGCCGTCGTGCACCTGGAAGCGTCGGTCGATGCCCTCAAAACCGGACAGCGCCGCCAGCATGGCGTCGTCGGCGACCTCCAGGTCCTGGGCCACGGCTATCGCGGCCAGGGCGTTGCGCACATTGTGCGTGCCGGGCAGCGACAGGCGCACGTCCAGATCCGCCGCACCGCCGGGCCTGCTGACCCGGAAGCGGCTGCCGGATTCGTCGAAGCGGATGGCCGTTGCGCGCACATCTGCGTCCTCGGCCGTGCCGTAGGTGACCGCCGCGCGGCCGATGTCGGGCAGGATGCCCCGCACGCCTTCGTCATCCAGGCAGACGAAGGCCACACCGTAGAACGGCAGGTTGTGCAGGAAAGCGACGAAACTCTGATGCAGCCGCCGCAGGTCGCCCTCGTAGGTCTCCATATGGTCGGCATCGATGTTCGTGACCACGGCCATCATCGGCTGCAGGTGGAGGAACGAGGCGTCGCTCTCGTCGGCCTCCGCCACCAGGTAGTCGCCGGCGCCGAGGCGTGCGTTCGCATCCGCGCTCTTCAGGCGCCCGCCGATGACGAAGGTGGGATCAAGTCCGCCCTCGGCGAGTACGCTCGCGATCAGGCTGGTGGTCGTGGTCTTGCCATGGGTGCCGGCCACCGCGACAGAACGGCGGCTGAAACGCATCAGCTCGCCCAGCATCTCGGCGCGCTGCACCACCGGGCAGCGCCGCTCCTGGGCCGCCAGCACCTCCGGATTGTCCACGGTCACAGCGCTGGAGATCACCACCACGTCCGCCCCTGCGACGTTGGCCGGATCGTGGCCGATGCGCACGTCCGCGCCCAGGCGCTCCAGGCGGCGGGTGACGGCATTGGCGCGCAGGTCGGAGCCGCGCACCTCATAGCCCTGATTCAGCAGCACCTCGGCGATGCCGCTCATACCCGTGCCGCCGATGCCCACGAAATGGATGAGATGGACCCTGCGCATGCGATCGATCATCCGGCCCCTCCCGCCGCGGCGAGGCAGAGTTCGGTGATCGTCGCGAGCGCCCGGGGCGCCGCGGTCGCGCGGGCCCGCTCCGCCCGCACCAGCAGCGCCTCCCGGTCGCCGCCCAGCGCTTCGATGGCGGCGGCCAGGCGCTCCGGCGTCAGGTCCCGCTCCTGCACGACCAGCGCCGCTCCCGCCTGCACCAGAAAAGCCGCATTGGCGCTCTGGTGGTCGTCCACCGCCGCCGGGAAGGGGATGAATACAGCGGCCAGTCCCGCCATCGCCACTTCCGAGACGGTCAGCGCACCGGCGCGGCAGACCACCAGGTCGGCCCAGGCGTAGGCGGCGGCCATATCCTCGATGAAGGGGGCAATCTCGGCATCGACCCCGGCGACCCCATAGGCCTCCCTCGCGGCCTCCAGAGTCCGCTCCCCGGCCTGGTGGCGTACCTCCGGCCGGATAGCGGGGGGCAGCGCGGCGACGGCGAAAGGCAGCAGACGGTTCAGCGCCAGGGCGCCCTGGCTGCCGCCCAGCACCAGCAGCCGCAAGGGACCTGCGCGGCCGCGCAGCCGCTCGGCCGGCGGCGGCAGCGCGGCGATGTCGCGGCGCACCGGATTACCTACCGTCTGCGCCGGAATACGGCTGGAAAAGCTGCCCGGGAAGGCTTGCAGCACAACCCGGGCTAAGCCAGCCAGAAGTCGGTTCGTCAGTCCTGGGACTGCGTTCTGTTCGTGGATAATCAGCGGCCGGCGTGCGAGCCATGCCGCGACGCCGCCGGGGCCGCTGACGAAGCCGCCCATGCCGAGCACCGCGGCAGGCCGCCGCCGTATCATCACAACGAGCGACTGCACCAGCGCGACGGCGAGGCGGAACGGCGCCAGCAGCCCGGTCACGAGGCCCTTGCCGCGCAGGCCGGAGATGCCGATCCACTCGATCTCGATGCCGGCGGCCGGCACCACCCGCGCCTCGAGCCCCCGACGGGTGCCCAGCCAAACGACCTCGTGCGCGCGCTCCCGCAGGGCATCCGCGACCGCCAATGCCGGATAGACGTGGCCGCCGGTGCCGCCGGCCATGATCAGGATGGGCCGACCGCTCATGACGCAGCTCTCTTGCGCCGCCGGCGGCGGCCGGTGCTGACCGGCGCCGCCGTCAATTCGTGACAGGCCCTGAGCACAAAGCCGATACCGGCGAGCGTGACGATCAGGCTGCTGCGGCCATAGCTCACCAATGGCAGCGGCAGCCCCTTGGTCGGCAGCAGGCCCATGTTCACGCCGATGTTGATAAAGGCCTGCATCCCCAGCCAGATGCCGAAACCGAATACCGCATAGGCCTGGAACCACTGGCCGGCCTCCGCCAGGTTGCGGGCGAGGCCGAAGATGCGCCAGACCAGTGCCAGGAACAGCCCGATCAACATCAGCGCGCCCAGCAGGCCGAACTCCTCGGCAAATACGGCGAAGACGAAATCGGTGTGCGCCTCCGGCAGGTAGAACATCTTCTGCACGCTCGCGCCAAGACCCACGCCGAACCATTCGCCCCGGCCGATGGCGATCAGCGACTGGGTGAGCTGGAAGCCGCTGTCGTACGGATCCTCCCAGGGGTTGAGGAATGCGGTGAGGCGGCGCATGCGATACGGCGAGGTGACGGCAAGGGCGGCCAGCGCGGCGACGGCTGCGGCGAAGAACCCCAGGAAGTCCCGCATTCGCGCACCGCCGATGAACAACATCGCGAGCGCCGTAGCCACCAGCACCGTAGCCGCGCCGAAATCCGGCTCCGCGAGCAGCAGCCCTGCGGCGAAACTGATCACCAACATCGGTTTCAGAAAGCCGACGAAGCGGCTGTTGAGATCCCGGCCGCGGCGCACGATGTAGCCGGCCAGATACAGGATCACCGCGAGCCGCGCAGGCTCGGAGACCTGGATGGTGATGCTGCCGACCCGCAGCCAGCGCGTGGACCCGTTCACCGCGTGACCGACTCCCGGGATAAGCACCACCGCGAGCAGGAACAGAGCCAGCAGCACCAGCAGGAAGCCGCTGCGCTGCCAGAAGGTCGTCGGCACGCACAGCATGAACACGGCCGCACCCAGGCCCACACCGATGGCCAGCAGCTGACGCCAGACGAACGCAAAACTGCCCGCCTCGCCGCCGTCCGCCACGGCGATGGAGGCCGAGGCGAGCACGACCAGGCCGCCCAGCAGCAGCGTGGTCGTCAGCGCCACCAGCACCGGATCCAGCGACGGCTGCGGCATAAGGCGCACCGGGAACGGCAGGGCTACGGAACTGGCGGCGCTCATGCGTCCAGCCCCTGCACCGCGGCGCGGAACGCATCGCCCCGCGCACGGTAATCCGTGTACATGTCCAGGCTGGCGCAGGCCGGCGCCAGCACCACCGTATCGCCGCGCTCGGCGAGCGCCGCCGCCCGGCTCACCGCGCGCTCCATGTCGGCCGCGGTCTCCACCGGTCCCACCAGGCTTAGCGCCTCGGCAAGACGCGGCGCGTCGCGGCCGATCAGCACCGCGGCGCGCAGCCGTCCGCGCAGCACCTCGGCCAGTTTCTCGAAGCTCGCGCCCTTGGAATCGCCGCCGGCGATCAGCACGACGGGCGTCTCGATGCCCTGCACCGCTGCCACCGCAGCGCCGACATTGGTGCCCTTCGAGTCGTTGATCCAGGTCACCCCCTGCCGCTCGGCGATGAACTCGCTGCGGTGTGGCAACCCGCGGAACTCGATCGCCGCGTCCACCATGGCATCCATGTCCAGCCCCAGGCCCTCGCCCAGGGCCAGCGCGGCGAGGGTATTCAGCCAGTTGTGCCGGCCGCAGAGGTGCAGCGCGCCGGCCGGCAGCAGCTCTTCCTCGCCCCGCACCAGCCACCATTCGCCGGCGGCCTCGCGCAGGCCGTACTGGCCCGCAGCCGGCGCGTCGTTGCCGAAGCTGATGCGCCGCTCGGGCAGCTCGATGCCCTCGGGCGGTGTCTCCGCGCGGTTCGTCACGGCGATGTCGGTATCGCCGTAGATGCGGTACTTCGCCCGGGCATAGGCGTCCATGGAGCCGTGCCAGTCCAGGTGATCGGCGCTCAGGTTCAGCACCGTCGCCGCCCGCGCCGGCAGCCGGGCGGTGCGCTGCAACTGGAAGCTGGAGAGCTCCAGCAAGTAGTACTCGGGCCGCGGCTCGTCCAGCAGGTCCAGCGCCGGCGTGCCCAGGTTGCCGCCGGCCAGCGCCTTCACGCCGGCGCCCTCACACAGGGCCGCCAGAAGAGAGACCACCGTGCTCTTGCCGTTGGAACCGGTGACCGCGGCGATGGGCGCGCCGGCCTCCCGCACGAACAGATCGATGTCGGAGAGCACCGGCAGGCCGCGCTCGCGGGCGGCCTGCAGCAGCGGCTCGGAGTCCCGGATGCCGGGCGAAACGACCAGCCGGTCCACGCCCTGCAGCAGCGCGGTGTCGAACGACCCGGTGTGAATCTCGGCCCGTGGCAGCAGCGAGCGCAGCACCTCGGCCCCGGCCGGCGCCGGGCGGCTGTCGGCGAAGCGCGCGGTGAGGCCGCGGCGGTCCAGCCAGCGTGCCACCGACTGGCCGGTGGCGCCCGTGCCGAGCACAAGCGTGGCGACCGCATTGTCGTTGCCGCGCGCCTCGTCCCGCGCGTAGAGCGGTTTACTGTCGGCGTAGCCCATCATCGGATTTTCAGACTCGACAGGCCGATCAGGACCAGCACCACGGTGATGATCCAGAAGCGGACGATGACTTTCGGCTCCGCCCACCCCTTCAGCTCGAAGTGGTGGTGCAGCGGCGCCATGCGAAAGATTCGGCGGCCGGTGAGCTTGTAGGAGGCGACCTGCATGATGACCGAGACGGTCTCGACGACGAACACGCCGCCCATTACCGCCAGGATCAGTTCCTGCCGGGTGACCACGGCGACGGTGCCGAGCGCCGCGCCGAGCGCCAGCGCGCCGATGTCGCCCATGAACACCTGTGCCGGGTAGGTGTTGAACCACAGGAAGCCGAGACCCGCCCCGGCCAGCGCCGCGCAGAACACCAGGATCTCACCGGTGCCGGCGACGTAGGGGATGCCGAGGTAGTCGGAGAAATTCACGTTACCGGTCACGTAGGCGAATACGCCCAGTGCGCCGCCGACCAATACCGAAGGCATGATGGCGAGGCCGTCGAGGCCGTCGGTCAGGTTCACCGCGTTGCTGAAACCGACGATGTAGAAATAGGTGACCACCATCTGCGCCGCTCCGAGCGGGATCGCCACGTCCTTCAGGAACGGAATCAGCAGCGAGGTCTCCACCGGATCCACCGCCGTCGCGTACAGGAAGGCGGCGGCGCCGAGCGCGAACAACGACTGCCACAGCAGCTTGAAGCGGGGCGCGAGTCCGGCGGGATCTTTCAGAATCAGCTTCTTGTAGTCGTCGACGAAGCCGATGCCGCCGAAGGCGAGTGTGACCAGCAGCACTACCCACACGAAGCGGTTGCTGAGATCTGCCCACAGCAGCGTGCTGACGGCGATGGCGATCAGGATCAGCGCACCCCCCATGGTGGGCGTGCCCGCCTTCAACAGATGGGTGGCCGGACCGTCGTCGCGCACCGTCTGGCCGATCTGGCGCAGCGACAGCCGGGCGATCATGTAGGGACCGACCAGAAAGCAGATCACCAGCGCCGTGAGCGCACCCAGGATCGCCCGCATCGTCAGGTAGCTGAAGACGTTGAAGCCCGTTTCGAAGCGGGTCAGGTATTCGGTGAGCCAGAGCAGCACGTCAGCCCTCCCCGTCCGCGCCCGCTTCCGGGTCCCGGTTGAGCAGGGCGTCGACGATGCGCTCCATGCGCATGCCCCGGGAGCCCTTCACCAGCAGGCTGACGTCCGACGTGAGATCGCCGCGCAGCGCCCCGATCAGCTCCTCGGTGCCGGCGAACCAGCGCGCGCCGTTGCCGAAGCCCCCGGCGACGTGGCGGGCCAGCTCACCGAGGCAATAAATCCGTTCGATGCCAGCACTGCGCAGATCGGCGCCCGCCGCCGCGTGGAGAGCGGCCGTCTCCTCGCCCAGCTCCAGCATGTCGCCGACGACTGCCCAGGCGGCGCCGCCGCCGGCGGCCACGGCGCGCGCGCCGGCCGCGAGCGAGGTGGGATTGGCGTTGTAGGTGTCGTCCCAGATCACCGCGCCGCCGGGCGCCGCCCTGCGGGTCATCCGCCCGCTCACGAGGCGCGCCGCGGCCAGGCGCTCGGCGGCCCGGTGCAGCGGCACGCCGGCGGCGATGGCCGCCGACGCCGCGCAACACGCGTTCATGACGTTGTGTTCGCCCGGCAGCGGCAAATCGACTTCGACAGCCTCCGCGCCGGTGGCCAGGAAGAATCGGCTGCCTTGCGCCGTCAGGCGGATATCCCGGGCCCGCACATCGGCCGGGTTGCGGATGCCGAAGGTCACCACCTGTGCCGGGCCGGCCATGGATTCCCACAGGCCGCACCAGGGATCGTCGGCATTGATCACGGCCGTGGCCTCGGGGCCCAGCGCCTGGAACAGCTCGCCCTTGGTGCGGGCCACGCCTTCGATGCTGCCCAGCCCCTCCAGGTGGGCGGGCCCGGCATTGGTCACCACACCGATATCCGGACGGGCGAGGCCGGCCAGCCAGGCGATGTCGCCGGGACGGCTGCAGCCCATCTCGAACACGCCGTAGTCGTGGTCCGGCTCCAGTTCGAGCAGCATCAGGGGCAGCCCGATCTCGTTGTTCAGATTGCCGCGGGTTGCGAGCGCGGTCTCGCCGAGACAGGCCGCGACAAGTTCCTTTACCGTGGTCTTGCCATTGCTGCCCGTAATGCCAATAACGGTGGCCCCGTGGCGGCTGCGCCACGCGGCGCCGAGACGCCCGAGTGCCACCCGGGTATCCGGCACGCGCACCTGGGGCAGCACCGCGTCGGCGTGGCGGGAGACCACGGCGCCGGCGGCACCGCCTGCCGCCGCCGTCGGCAGATAGTCGTTGCCGTCGAAGTTCGGGCCGGTCAGGGCGAAGAACAGCTCGCCCTTACCCAGGCTGCGGGTATCGGTGCTGACACCCGCCCAGGGACGGTTATCGCCGACCAGCTCGCCGCCCACGATCTGCGCCGTCTCGCGCAGGGTGCCGGCGCTCATGCAGACCTCCCGGCAAGCGCCGCCAGCGCCTCCGCCGCGTCGCTCAGCGGCTGCGGGCCTGCGGCCGTGATCTGGAAGCGTTCGTGACCGCGACCGGCGATCAGGACGCAGTCCGCAGGCGCCGCCTCGCGCACGGCGAGCGCGATCGCCCGCCGGCGATCGGCGACGACGCGGAATCTGTCGTCCTCTGCGCCATCCACCGGCGCCCCGCTCATGATCTCGTCGATGATCGCAGCAGGATTCTCGCCGCGGGGATTGTCGCTGGTCACCACGACCCGGTCGGCGGCCGCGGCCGCGCGGGCCATCAGCGGCCGTTTGCCCGGGTCCCGCTCGCCGCCGCAGCCGAACACGCACCACAGCTGGCCGCCGCAATGGGGCCGCAGCGCAGCGATGGCCGCAGCGAGAGCATCCGGCGTGTGAGCGTAGTCGACGATCACGAGGGGACGGCCCCGACCTACCACCTGCAGCCGGCCCGGCGGCGGTTCTACCTCGGCCAGAACTGCCGTTGCCTCGTCGAGCGGGATGCCGGTCTCCAGCAGCAGCCCGAGCACGACGGCGAGATTCTCGACGTTGAAATCACCGCGCAGACGAGACCGCACGGTCCCATCACCGAAGGGCGAGGTGAACGCGAATGCGATGCCGTCGGTGCCGAGCCTGACCTCGCCGACGGCGAGGCGCCGTCGCGCGGCCGCGGCATCTCCGCGGGTCACGCCGAGCGCAGACTCGGCGTGGCGGCGGCAGAGTTCGGCGCCGAAGGCGTCATCGGCATTGATTACCCGGTGCGCGAGGCCAGGTGCGGCCAGCAGCTTCGCCTTCGCCGCGCCGTAGGCCGCCATGCTGCCGTGGTAGTCGAGGTGGTCGCGGCTCAGGTTGATGAAGGCGGCCGCGGCGAGACGGACCCCGTCGATGCGCCCCTGATCCAGCGCATGGGAGGAGACCTCGATGCTGGCATGGCGCGCGCCCGCCTCGGCGAAGGCGGCGAGACGGCGGTGCACCTCGATCACGTCCGGCGTCGTCAGCGCCACCGCCTCCATAGCGTCAGCCATGCCGGCGCCCAGCGTGCCCAGGTAGGCACAGGGGCGCCCCAGCCGGTTCAGAGCATCGGCGAGCAGCCAGGTGACAGTGGTCTTGCCGTTGGTGCCGGTCACGGCCGAGACCGCAATCCGCGCCGAGGGCGCGCCGAACCAGCGGTCGGCGATCGCACCCAGACGGCTGCGCAGGCCGGGCACCGGAACCGCGGGAACGGCCATCCCGTCGGGTTCCGCGATCCCGCGGGCAGGCTCGTAGACCACGGCGGCGGCACCAGCCGCGAGCGCCTGCGGCAGGTACTCCAGGCCGTGGCCCGCCGTGCCCTGCAGTGCAAAGAACACGCCGCCCGGAACCACGCGGCGGCTGTCCAGCGTGATGTCCGAGAGGGTCACCGGAGTCACCGGGGTCGCCGCGGGCACCGCCGTTGCCGGCGCGATGCCGGCCAGCAGCGCCTGCAGCGTCGTCGGCCTGGTCAACGTCTCCGGCGGACTCATGTCGCCTGCCACCGCACTCATCGTCCCGCCGCCTGCATGGCCTGCACGACCTCGCCGGGCTTGCGCACCGGCAGGTCGTCCGGCGGCACGGCCAGCAGGCGCAGCGCTTCGGAAGCGACCCGGGCGAATACCGGCGCCGACACCTCGCCGCCGTAGTAGTCGTCCCCGGTCGGCTCGTCGATCACAACCACCACGGCGAGCCGCGGGTCGCTGGCCGGCGCGAGACCGGCGAAGATGGCGAGATAACGGTCCTCGGCGTAGCCTCCGGCCGCGAATTTCCTTGCCGTGCCGGTCTTGCCGGCGATGCGGTACCCGGGCACGGCCGCCCGCGTGCCGGTGCCGCCCGGCAGCACCACCTGCTCCATCATCCCCAGCACCTGCTGCGCGTTGGACTCGGCGATGACCCGGTTTGCCGGCGGCGGCTCGTCCAGCTTCAGCAGCGATACCGGCCGCATCAGGCCGCCGCTGCCAATCACCGCATAGGCCCGCGCGAGCTGCAACGGCGTTACCGACAGGCCGTAGCCGTAGGCCAGCGTTGCCTGGCTGATCCGCCGCCAGTGGTTGTAATGGCTCAGCAGTCCCGCCGACTCGCCGGGGAAGCCGCAGGAAGTGAGACTGCCGATGCCGAAGCCCGACAGGGTCTGCCACAGTTGCTCCGGCTCCAGGGACATCGCGATCTTGGTGATGCCCACGTTGCTGGAACGGGCCAGCACCGTCGTGAGATCGATCGGGCCCAGGTCCTCGGTATCCTCGATCCGCTTGGCGCCGACCTCGACCCAGCCCGGCCCGGTATCGACGACGCTGCCCGGCCGGAACCGGCCGCTCTCCAGCGCCGCAGCCATCACCAGCGGCTTCACGCTGGAACCGGGCTCAAGGATGTCGGTGACGGCGCGGTTGCGGTAACGCTCCACCGCCAGCTGGGAGCGGTCGTTCGGGTTGTAGGCGGGCTGGTTCACCATGGCCAGCACCTCGCCCGTGTCCACGTCCAGCACCACGATCGATCCGGCAGTGGCGCCATGGCGCCGGACGGCCGCCTTCAGCTCCCGGTAGGCGAGATACTGGATGGTGAGATCGATACTGGCCGCGAGGACGCGCCCGTGCTGGGGCGGACGGATGCTCTCGACGTCCTCGATGGAGCGTCCCCGGTTGTCCTTCAGCACCCGCTTGGCGCCCGGCTCGCCGGCGAGCCAATGGTTGAACGCGAGTTCCAGTCCCTCCTGGCCCGAATCGTCGATGTCGGTGAAGCCGAGCAGGTGGCCCGTGACTTCGCCGGCGGGATAGAAGCGGCGGTACTCCCGCAGCACGTTCACACCGGGCAGCCCCTCCGCCTGCACCCGGTCAGCCAGGTCCGGCGGCAGGTGGCGGCGCAGGTAGACGAACTCCCGATCCATGCTGCGGGTGAGCCGGCGCATGAGCTGCTCGGGGTCCAGCTCCAGCAGGCTGGCCAACCCTGGCACGTCGTCGGCGGCGGGCGCGAGCTGGCCCGGATTCGCCCAGATGCTGTCTACCGGCGTGGAGACTGCCAGCGGCTCGCCGTTGCGGTCAGTGATGGCGCCGCGATGGGCCGAGATCTTCGCCGTGCGCAGATGCCGCGCGTCGGCCTCCCGCGCCAGGAAATCGTTGTTCAGCACCTGCAGGTCGACGGCCCGGGCCACCAGCGCCGCGGCCGTCAGGGCGAAGAAGCCGAACACCAGTGCGCTGCGGTTGCGGAACCGCCGCACCGCCTGCTCTTTCTTGCGGGCTCCTTTCTTCATTGCGGTTTCACGATGTAGATGTCGCTGGTCTGGGGCCGCTCCAGCTCCAGTTCACGGCGGGCGATGCGCTCCACCCGGGCGTGGGTGGCATAGGCGCTCTGCTCGATCTGCAGCCTGCCCCATTCGATGTTCAGCGCATCGCGCTCGCCGCTGAGCTCCTGCAGTTGCACGAACAGCTCCCGGGATTCCTGCCGGGTATGGATGATGGCCATCGCCGAGGCCACGCATGCGAGCGCGAGGACCAGCGTCAGACCCAGGGGCACCGTGCCCGGGAGCGGCTTCTTCGGCTGCCGGCTCATGCCACTTTCTCCGCCACGCGCAGCCGCGCGCTCCGGGCCCGGGGGTTTGTCTCCGCTTCTTTGGCCGAGGGTGTCAGCGGCTTGGCCACCAGCCTGAGCCAGGCCCGTGCCGCGGCCGGCACTTGCGGCAGGCCCCGGTAACGGGGGTCATCCAGCGAGCCTTCGCGCATGAAGCGCTTCACAATGCGGTCTTCCAGCGAATGGAAGCTGATCACCGCGAGCCGCCCGCCGGGTGCGAGCACCTCGCGCACCTGTGGCAGCGCCCCTGCGATCGACTCGAGTTCCCGGTTCAGATAGATACGCACCGCCTGGAAGGTCTTCGTGGCGGGGTGGCGCTCGCCGGGCTTGCGCCGCCCCAGCACCGACTCGACGACGCGGGCGAACTCGCCCGTGGTAGCGAGCGGAGCTTCTTCCCGCACGCGGACCACGGCCCGGGCGATACGCGCCGCCTGCCGTTCCTCACCGTAGGTTTTCAACACCTCTCGCAACTCGCGCTCCGATACCCGGTTCAGCCAGTCGGCTGCGCTCAGGCCTTCCTGCCGGTCCATCCGCATGTCCAGCGGGCCGTCCTGTCTGAAGCTGAAGCCGCGCTCCGCGTCGTCCAGCTGTGGCGAGGAAACCCCCAGATCGAAGAGAATCCCGTCGGTCCTGCCGCCGAAGCCTTGCCTGACCGCGATAGCCCCGAGATCCGCGAAATTCCCCCGTTCGATACGAAACCGTCCGTCTTCCGAAAACCGTTCCCTTCCGGCGTCGACCGCCTCTTCGTCCCGGTCGATCGCCAGCAGCCTCCCGACGGGACCCAGTCTGTCCAGGATCGCCGCGCTGTGACCGCCCCGCCCGAAGGTCGCATCGATGTAGCGACCGTCGGGCCGTATCGCCAGACCCTCCAGCACCTCGGCCAGAAGGACCGGGATATGCTCAGTCACTCGGCGCCAACCACCTTGTTTTTATAAGGACAGCGATTCGAGCTCTGCCGACAGCGGCAGCTCGTCGCCCTCCTCGTCTGCCAACCAGGAGTCGCGCCGGTCGTTCCAGCGCTCCTCGTCCCATAACTCGAACTTGTTGCCCTGGCCGATCAGCAGCGTGTGCTTCTCCAGCCCGGCGAACTCCCGTAGCTCTCTGGGCAGTAGAATGCGACCATGACCGTCGAGTTCGACCTCGTGCGCATGGCCCACCATCAGGCGCTGCAGCCGACGGGCCTTGCGGTCGAAAGACGGCAGGCGATTCAACTTGCGCTCGATCTCTTCCCAGTCGGGCAACGGATAGATAAGGAGGCAGTAATCCCGATCCACCGTGACCACAAGGTGCCCGTCAGAACGCGCGGCGATCCGCTCGCGGTAGCGCGTCGGTATCGCCATGCGCCCTTTGGCGTCCAGCGTGACTTTGGTGGCACCTCGAAACATGTGTGGCGGGAACCCCTGTAATCCCAATTAATCCCACTTTTCACCACTTTTCGACACTATAGGGACCGCCCCCGGAGGCGTCAATAACGGTGCGCGGATTATCACTTGTGGGACAGGGACTTAGCAGGCAGAAGCCCGGTCCGGGCAGGGCCGGTTGGCGGTATATAAAGCCGGAAATCAGTAGCTTAAATGCGCCTTTTGAGCGGCGGCTAAGCTGACTGTCGCCGATCGGCGACAGGGGCATCACCGGGATCGCGGAGGCCGTCCCTTGCGCAAAACGGCGGAACGGGAGCCACCCCACTACGAGCCTGGAAAAGGAAAAGGAAAAGGAGCCGGCCGATAAGCCGGGTTCTGTCGAGGGCAATCATTCATCTGGGGCAGCCGTCACCAGCTGCCTCTAGCGACCTACCCGGGAGTCCGTTCGGGACCGACGGTGCGGCTCGCGCCGCGCACTCCCCTATTTGGTCTTGCTCCGGACGGGGTTTACCTTGCCGCGGCGTGTTACCACCCGCGCGGTGCGCTCTTACCGCACCATTTCACCCTTGCCAGTGCCTTGCGGCACTTCGGCGGTGTGCTTTCTGTTGCACTTTCCGTAGGCTCGCGCCCCCCAGGCGTTACCTGGCGTCCTGTCCGATGGAGCCCGGACTTTCCTCCCCGCACGAGGCGGGGCGATTGCCTGGCCGGCTCCCGAATCCAAATTAGGGTAAGCCGGTGACGGAATCAAGCATCCCGACGAGGTCTCAGGCGCCGCCTTTCAGTGCCAGCGCCCGTCGGTAGAGCCGGTTCCGGGGCGCGCCGGTCAGCCGGGCGGCGAGCTTCGCGGCGGTCTTCACCGGCAATTCCTCCAGCAGGAGGCCGAGCACGCGGTCGGCTTCCGCCTCGTCCTCGCCTTCCTCGCCTTCCTCGCCGGACGGTTCACCGCCCACGCAGACGACGAATTCGCCTCTCGCCGTGATGGCGCCGTCCCGCCACGCCGCGGCCATCCCGCCGGCCGTATCCCGGTAGAAGGTCTCGTGGGCCTTGGTGATTTCCCGGCCGATCACCACGGGCCGGGCCGGCCCGAGCACGGCGGCCAGGTCCTCCAGCAACTCGCCGCAGCGATGCACGGATTCGTAGAGGACCAGCGTGCGCGGGTCCGTGCGCACG
This sequence comes from uncultured Woeseiaceae bacterium, assembly GCA_964427415.1. GTDB lineage: Bacteria > Pseudomonadota > Gammaproteobacteria > Steroidobacterales > Woeseiaceae > Lentisalinibacter. The sequence continues at coordinate 33,867 of CAYRUH010000010.1, forward strand.
GCCTGCAGCCACCGCTGGCGAGCCTCCCGCCGGGCCGGCGGGAAGCCCAGGAATACGAAACTGTCAGTCGGCAGTCCCGCAGCGCTCAGCGCGGCGATGGCCGCACAGGAGCCCGGGACGGGCGAGACGCTGAGCCCGGCGGCAACCGCTGCCCGCACGAGGCGGTAACCGGGATCGCTCACCAGCGGCGTGCCCGCATCGCTGACCAGCGCCATCGATTCGCCGGCCCCGAGACGCTCGACCAGGCCCGGTATCGCCCGCTCCTCGTTATGCTCGTGCAGCGCGAAAAGCGGCTTTTTGACGCCGAAATGGGTTAGCAATCGTCGGGTGTGGCGGGTATCCTCCGCTGCGATCAGGTCGACCACCCCGAGCGTGTCCCGCGCCCGCACGGACAGATCGTCCAGATTGCCGATGGGCGTGGCGACGACGTACAGTACTCCGGCGGTATCCGGCGCCGGTGAGTTCTCTCCAGCGGCTCTGGCCATCTCGGGGTCTTTCAAGAGGAATCGTCGCATCGTGCATGGCAACTACACGCGAGGGCAAGCCGCCCTGCGCATCTTCGCGCTGCTGCTCGCCGCGCTGTTCGCTGTCGGCTGCCAGACTACGCCGGGCGGCAGCGGCGAACCCCAGGCCGAGGCCCGGGCCGGATCGCTGGCAGCGGCCGGGCGCCACCAGGACGCCGCCCGCATCTACATCGCGCTGGCCGGCGACGCGGCCGGCGACGAGCGCACCCGCCTGACCCTGCGGGCCGTGGAGGAATGGCTGCGCGCCGGCGACATCGCCCGGGCGCGGACCGCCTTCGCCAGCACGGAGGAGCCGGCGGATGCCGATCTCGCCACCGATTGGGCGCTGACCGCGGCACGCCTGGATCTCGCGGCCGGCGACGCTGCCACAGCGCTGGAGCGACTGCAGGCCCTGGACAACCTGAGCCTGCGGGTGGAACAGCGCCTGCGCCGGGATGCGCTGCGGGGCGCGGCGCTGTTCGACACGGGCCGGACCCGGGAGGCGCTGGAACTGCTGGTGCGTCGGGAACTCTGGCTGGATGATGCCACGGCCGTGCGCATGAACCACGAGATCATCTGGGCGGGACTCATCGGCACGCCGCCGGCGCAACTGGAGGCGGCACTGGCCGAGGCGTCCGAGCCGACCATACGGGGCTGGCTGGAGCTCGGATTGACCGGCACCGCCGCCGCAGCGGATTCCCTCGCCTTCCGCCGCGGCGTCATGGACTGGCGTCAGTCTTACCCGCGGCACCCGGCCCTGGCCGACCTGGTGCCTGCCCTGCTGAACGTCGACATCTCGGCAGGCGCCTATCCGCGCCAGATCGGTGTGCTGCTGCCCCTGTCCGGGCGCAGTGGCCGGGCCGGAGCGGCCATCCGGGACGGCATCCTCGGCGCCTGGTTCAAAGACTTCCGTGCGGGCATGAAGCCGCTCATCCGCTTCTACGATGTCGCTGCCGACGGCAACGTGTTCAGTTACCGGCAGGCGGTGGAAGACGGCGCCGAGTTCGTCATCGGCCCGCTGCTGAAACCCTCGGTGATGGATATCGCCACCGGGGTTGAGATCGCCGTGCCGACACTGGCGCTGAACTCGCTGCCCGAAGAGATGCAGGCGCCCGCCGGCCTGTACCAGTTCGCCCTCGCACCCGAAGACGAGGCCGCCCAGGTCGGCCGGCGGGTGGTGATCGACGAACATCCGCGGGGCGTGGCGCTCGTCCCGGCGTCCGACTGGGGCGAGCGCGTGCTCGGCGCTTTCGCCGCCTCGCTGGACCAGTCCGGCGGCAGGCTGCTGGATTACCGCCGCTACCAGCCGGGCGCCGCCGATTTCTCCGACACCATCGAGGATCTCCTGCTGCTCGACGAGAGCATTCAGCGTTACCGGCAGCTGCGCGGTCTGGTGGGCGGATCGCTGCAGTTCGAGCCCCGGCGCCGGGGCGACATCGACTTCATCTTCCTCGCCGCCGACGGCGCCACTGCCCGGCTGTTGCGGCCACAATTGCGTTTCCATTACGCCGGTGGTCTGCCCGTCTACGCCACCTCGACCATCAACGGCCGCGACGGCCGCAGCAACTCCGATCTGAACGGCGTGCTGTTCCCGGAGGTTCCGTGGATCGTCTCGGAGCGCGCGGAGATCGAAGGCCTGCGCGCCACCTACGCCGAGCTGTGGCCGGGTTCCGCGCCCCTGTCCCGGCTGCACGCCATGGGCTACGACGCCTACCGGCTGGTCGGCGCGCTGCAGGACGGCGCCGGCAGCGGACTGGAGGAACCCCTGCAGGGCATGACCGGGGCGCTCAGCATGGACTTGCGCGGCGTGATCCACCGCCGCCTGCCCATCGCCACGTTCGAGCGGGGCGAGATCGTCGCGGTGGCGGAACCGCTGCCCGAGACCGGGGACGAGGCGGAGCTGCCGCCGGGCATCGACAGCCTGCTCCCGGATCCGCTCCGGGAGCAGCCGCCGGCATCGTGGGACGCACCGGCCGACAGCGACTAGGAGACGGCGCCGAGGTATTGGCCCGCCGCCACCTCGAGAGCGCCGGACTCGAATGCGTGGCGGCGAATTACCGCTGCCGCCTGGGCGAGCTGGACCTCATCATGCAGACCGGGAACACGCTGGTCGTGGTGGAGGTCCGCTACCGGGGACCCGGCGCACGCTACAGCGCCCGCGACTCCGTCTCGCGGTCCAAGCAGCACCGGATCGTTCGCGCCACCGAGCAGTTTCTCTGCCGGCATCCCCGCTATGCGGAGATGCAATTCCGCTTCGACGTCGTCTGCATCGATGTGAGCGCAGACGGGCGTCCACGGCTACAATGGCTGCAAGACGCCTTCCGACTATGGTGAGGAGCACGCACGAGAGCTGAGAACGGCCATGGAATCCGAGAGCATCGTCAGAGACCACTTCGCCGAGAGCATCGCCGTCAAGCAGGCCGCGACGAAAAGCCTGGCCCTGCCCGTCGCCGCCGGCGGGTCGATGCTTACCCGGTGCCTGCTGGAGGACGGCAAGATCCTCTCCTGCGGCAACGGCGGCTCAGCGGGCGACGCCCAGCATTTCTCCGCCGAGCTGCTGAACCGCTTCGAGAGGGAGCGTCCCGGTCTGCCGGGGCTGGCGCTGACCACGGACTCCTCCACACTGACGTCGATCTCGAACGACTACGCTTATGAGGAGATCTTCGCCAAGCAGGTCCGCGCGCTTGGCCGGCCGGGCGATGTGCTGCTGGCGATATCCACGTCCGGGAATTCGGAGAACGTCTGCCGTGCGATCACGGCCGCCCACGAGCGAAGCATGCCGGTCCTCGCCCTCACCGGGCGGGAAGGCGGCCGCATCGCCAGCATGCTGGGCGCCGACGACGTAGAGATACGGGTACCAGCGGAGCGCACCGCACGAATCCAGGAAGTGCACCTTGTGGTGATCCACTGCCTGTGCGATCTCATCGACCGCTCGCTGCTGGGCAGCGGCTAGTGTCCCGTGCGGGCGCTGCCTACTTCACCACCTTGAGGTGGGAGGGGCGGTCGCCGCGCTCGCTATCGCTAGCGTCGTCGTTGTCGTTGCCGCCGTCGTCACCGCGGCCGTCCGGGGGTTCCGGTCCGTCGTCGTTCTGGGAGAAGATCATGCCCTGGCCGGTTTCCCGTGCATAGATGCCCAGGATAGCGGTTACCGGCACCCAGACGTTGTAGGGTGTGCCGCCGAAACGGGCGCGGAAACTGACCGCCTCGTTGTCGAGTCTCAGGTCATGGGCGGCGGAATAGCTGATATTGAGGATGATGCGGCCGTCCTTCGCGTGCCGCTCGGGCACGTTGACGCCGGACATTGTGGCGTCGACGACGATGTGCGGCGTGTGCCCGCTGTCGCTCATCCACTCGTGCATTGCCCGCACGAGGTAAGGGCGTTTCGATACCGCTGCCGGAGCCTCGGAACTCATGCCGTGGCTGGCGCCCGCGCTCTCACAGCCGCATCTCCTGTTCGCGTTCGGTAAGGCTCTGCTGAAACGAGGAGCGCGCGAATATCCGGTCCATGTACGCCTCGATGGCGCCGCTCTTGGTCGAGATGTCGATGTTGTAGACAGGCAAACGCCACAGGATGGGGGCGATGCTCGCGTCCACCAGGGAGAACTCGTCGCTGAGGAAGAACTCCCGCGCGGCGAATACGTCCGCACTCTGGAGGATGGACTCCTTCAGCATCTTCCGGGAGCGGGTGGCCTGCTTCTTCTCGCTGGCCTCCTCGATCTCCTCCGCCAGGCGGTACCAGTCCGTCTCGATACGGAAGAGCGCCAGACGGAAATGGGCGCGGCTGACCGGGTCCACGGGCATCAGCGGCGGGTGCGGGAAGCGCTCGTCCAGGTATTCGATGATCACCCGGGAGTCGTACAACACCAGGTCCCGGTCCACCAGGGTGGGCACGCTGTGGTACGGATTCAGGTCGAGCAGGTCTTCGGGCAGTTCCGGCCCTTCGACGCTGACGATCTCGATGTTGATGCTCTTTTCGGCAAGCACCAGCCGCACCCGATGGCTATGGATGTCGGTGGGCCGCGAGAACAGCGTCATCACTGAGCGCCGGTTGGCAATTACCGCCATGATGGTCTACCTCTGACGTCCTGTTGCGGCGGGGCGCATGGCCCGGCGGCAGGCTGGTAACTCAGTGTACGCCCTTCCAGATCTCTTTCTTCAACAAGTAGGCGAAGAGGAGGAATACCACCAGGAACAGCAACACCCAGACGCCGAGCACGCGACGCTGCAGCTGAACGGGCTCGCTGATATAATCGAGGAAGTTGACCGTGTCGCGCACGAACTGGTCATATTCCTGTGGCGAGAGCGTACCCTCGGTGACCTGCTCGAACTCCACGAACTGCTGCACCGTGTGGCCCTTCTCGTCCGTCACCTCTTCGTAGACCGGACGCTGCAGGCCCTGCAGCTGCCAGAGCACGTGGGGCATGCTCGCCCCGGCCAGCACCATGTTGTTGGTGCCCGTGGGACGATTGTCGTCCACGTAGAAGGTGCGCAGGAAGTTGTAGAGATATTTCGTGCCCCGGCTGCGTGCGATAAGGGAGAGATCCGGCGGCATCGCACCGAACCACCGCTCCGACTGATCGGCCGGCATCGAGACCTGGATGGTCTCATGGGTCTTCTCGGCGTTGAACATCAGGTTTTCGATGAGCTGTTCCTCACCCAGCTCGAGACCTTCGGCCAGCGTGTTGTAGCGCACGTACTTGGCGGAGTGGCAGCCGGCGCAGTAGTTCATGTAGTTGCGCGCGCCTCGCTGCAGCGAAGCCTCGTTGCCCACGTCGTTGTTGGCCGGGTCATTGAACTGCGAGCCGCCGCCGGCCGCCGTCGCCTGGATGGAGAACGAGGCGACCGCGGCTGCGACGAGCGTGACGAGGATTCTTGCCCTGATTCTTGCCCTGGTCCTTGCCCTAGCCATGGTAGACGACCCTCTCCGGCACCGGTTTGGTTTTCTCGATCTGCGTATAGAACGGCATCAGCAGGAAGAACGCGAAGTACACCGCGGTGAATATCCGCGCCAGCATCGTATACAGGCCGGTAGCGGGCTGGACCCCCAGATAACCAAGTACGATGAAGCTGACGACGAAGGCGGCCAGCGCACCCTTGTAGATCACGCCCCGGTAGCGGATGGACTTCACCTTGCAACGATCCAGCCACGGCAGGAACAGCGGCAGCAGCACGGCCGCACCCATCAGAATGACGCCGAGCAGTTTATCGGGCACAGCACGGAGAATCGCGTAGAAGGGCGTGAAGTACCACACCGGCGCGATGTGCTCCGGCGTCACCAGCGGGTCCGCCGGATCGAAGTTGGCGTGTTCCAGGAAGTAACCACCCATCTCCGGGGCGAAGAAGACGACCGCCGAAAACGCCATCAGGAAGACGACGATGGCTACCAGGTCCTTGGACGTGTGGTAAGGGTGAAAAGCCACTCCGTCCACTGGTACGCCGTCCGCGTTCTTGCGTTCCTTGATCTCGATGCCGTCCGGGTTGTTCGAACCCACCTCGTGCAGCGCCAGTATGTGTACGACCACCAGCATGACCAGCACCAGCGGCAGCGCGATCACGTGCAGTGCGAAGAACCGGTTCAGCGTGATATCCGAGATGGAGTAATCGCCGCGAATCCACTCCACCAGAGTGTCGCCGATGGCCGGGATGGCGCCGAACAGGGAGACGATCACCTGGGCACCCCAGTAGGACATCTGACCCCAGGGCAGCAGGTAGCCGAAGAACGCCTCGGCCATGAGGCAGAGGAAGATCAGCATGCCGATGATCCAGATCAGTTCCCGCGGCTTCTTGTACGAGCCGTAGAGCATGGCGCGGAACATATGCAGATACACGACCACGAAGAAGGCAGACGCCCCGGTGGAGTGCATGTAGCGGATCAGCCAGCCCCAGTCCACGTCGCGCATGATGTACTCGACCGAGGCGAACGCCTCGTCCGCCGAGGGCTTGTAATTCATGGTCAGGAAGATGCCGGTGACCAGCTGAATCACCAGCACCACGATCGACAGCACGCCGAAGACGTACCACACGTTGAAATTCTTCGCGGCGTAATACTCGGTGATATGCTCCTTGAGCATGCTCTCCAGCGGGAAGCGGTCGTTGATCCACTTCACCAGGCCGCCGCCGCGGGTCGACTCGGTCACTTCAGCTTCCGTTCTAGCCATGGTCTTATACTGCTCCCGTCTCGTCACCGACCAGTATCACGTCGTCATTGATGAAGCGGTAAGGCGGCACCGGCAGATTCAGAGGCGCCGGCACTCCCGAGTAAACCCGGCCGGACAGATCGAACTTGGAGCCGTGGCAGGGGCAGTAGAAACCGCCGTACCAGTCGTCGCCCAGGTCTGCGGGCTGAACCTCGAACCGCTTGATGGGCGCGCAACCGAGGTGGGTGCACTGGCCGACCACAACGAAATACTCGGGTTTACGCGCCCTCGACTGGTTTTCCGCATAATCGGGCTGGTCGGATTCCGCGGAGTCCGGGTCGCGCAGGTATTGTTCAACTTTGTCCAGCCGACCCAGCATGTCCTGGCTGCGACGGAGCACCCAGACCGGCTTGCCGCGCCACTCCACGCGTACCATCTCGCCGACCTCGAGGGGGCCGACATCGATCTCTACCGGCGCGCCGAGCGCCTCGGCACGTGCGCTGGGCCGCAGGGAAATAACGAAAGGCGCCGCCGCGAGCACTGCGCCCACACCGCCGGTTACCGCGGTCGCTACAGCAAGGAAATGACGTCTGCTGCGATCAACGTCGTCCGTCATCAGGCACTCCCATACAACCGGCTATGACAAGCTCGTTCTAGGTTTGGCTCGAAACTGGTAAATTGGCTGAGGTTCCCAGCGGGAGCCAGACGGGCCCCGGAGAGGTCCTGGGCCGAAGGCTGCGCGTGGGTCGAGCCCGGGATTATACACACCGCCAGACTGAGTTGCCTACCAAGGGGCCGCCGGATAACCCGGGTCCAGGCGGTACCCACGAGCGTCGCGAGAACCTTATGGCAGGCATCCAGCGGGCAGTCTACTTCCTGGTCCAGTCGGTGGTGATCGGGCTGGCCGCGGCCTTCCTGATCGTGCTGGTGAAACCGGAGCTGTTGCCCGTCGCCGGCGGGCCCGAAGCCGTCAGCGCGCCCGCCCCGGGGGGTTACGCCGACGCCGTAGCCCGCAGCGCTCCCGCCGTGGTCAACGTGTACACGACGCGGCTGGTGCGCGGCGGCACCCGTCCCGAGGAGCGTCGGCCGGAGCGCTTCCGTCTGGACTCGAGCCTCGGTTCGGCCGTCATCATCGACAGCGAGGGCTACCTGGTCACCAACTATCATGTGGTCGCCGGGGCGGTGCAGATCCGGGTGCAGCTGGCCGACGGGCGGGTGGCCGACCCCGTGCCCGTGGGCCAGGATCTGGAGACCGATCTCGCGCTGCTCAGGATCGATCTGCCGGACCTGCCGGCCGTGCCGCTGGGACGGTCGGACCGGCTGAGCATCGGCGACGTCGTCCTGGCCATCGGCAACCCCTACGGACTGAGCCAGACGGTGACCCAGGGCATCGTCAGCGCGACCGGCCGCGGCCTGCTCGGCCTGACCACCTTCGAGAACTTCATCCAGACCGACGCGGCGATCAACACCGGCAACTCCGGCGGCGCGCTGGTCAATACGCGGGGTGAACTGGTGGGCATCAACACCGCCGTCCTGGCCCAGGACATCGCCACCGAGGGCATCAGCTTCGCCATCCCCGTGAATCTCGTGCGCGGCGTGGTGCGCGAGCTGAAGGAGCACGGCCGCGTCATCCGCGGCTGGCTGGGCATGGAGCCCGGCGATCTCACCCCCGTGGAGCTGGCGGAGCTCGGGCTGGAGGGCAGCGGCGGTATCCTGCTGGAGAGGATCCACGAGGGCAGTCCGGCGAGCCGGGCCGGTCTGCGGCGCGGCGACGTGCTGGTGGCGATCGACGGCGCACCGATCGGCAACACCCAGCAGGCACTGCTGAGGGTGGCGGGCGTGAAGCCGGGCACCCTTCTTGCCATCACGGGCATCCGCGACGGGAAGCGCTTCCAGACCGAGGCAGTCGTCGGCGAACGGCCCCAGTTCCGGCCCGCGCCCTAGGCCGGACCCTGACTCGTGCGCCGGGCACCGGCCTCGACGCCAGCCGCTTCGCTGCCCGGCACCCGCCGGATGACGGCGCCGAGCTGGTGCAGCTTCTCCTCGATGCACTCGTAGCCGCGGTCGACATGATAGATGCGGTCCACCAGGGTCTCGCCCTTCGCAACCAGTCCGGCGAGCACCAGACCGGCGGAAGCCCTGAGATCGGTGGCCATTACCGGCGCGCCCTGCAGCGCCTCGACCCCCTCCGAGATTGCGGTATTCCCTTCCAGCCGGATGTGCGCACCCATGCGCTGCATCTCCAGCACGTGCATGAAGCGGTTCTCGAAGATGGTCTCGGTGATGGTGCCCACCCCTTCGGCCACTGCATTCAGCGCGCAGAACTGCGCCTGCATGTCCGTCGGGAAGGCCGGATAGGGTGCCGTGCGGATATCCACAGCGCGGGGCCGGCGGCCCCCCATATCCAGCTCGATCCAGTCCTCGCCGGTGCGGATCTCGGCGCCCGCCTCGGTCAGCTTGGCGAGCACCGCCTCCAGAATCTCCGGCCGGGTCTGCTTCACCCGGACGCGGCCGCGGGTCAGGGCACCGGCCACCAGATAGGTGCCGGTCTCGATGCGGTCCGGCAGCACGGTGTAGCGGGTGCCGGAAAGGGTCTCGACGCCCTGGATGCGGATGGTGCCGGTACCGGCGCCCTCGATCCGCGCCCCCATGCTGTTCAGGAAAGCAGCGAGATCGGCGACCTCCGGCTCCCGCGCGGCGTTCTCCAGCACCGTCTCGCCGCGAGCCAGAGTGGCCGCCATGATCAGGTTCTCCGTCCCGGTGACGGTCACCGTCTCGAACACGAAGTGGGTGCCCTGCAGACGGCCGGCCCGCGCGCGGATATAGCCATCCTCGATCTCGACCTCGGCGCCCATCGCCCGCAGCCCGGCCACGTGCAGGTCCACCGGCCGGGCGCCGATGGCGCAGCCGCCTGGCAACGAGACGTCGGCGGCGCCGTGGCGCGCCACCAGGGGGCCCAGCACCAGGATGGAGGCCCGCATGGTCTTCACGAGATCATAGGGGGCACGCAGCTCGCGGATCGTCGAGGCGTCCACCTCGATGCTGAGCCGGTCGTCCACGGTAACCTCCACACCCATGCGCTGCAGCAGCGAGATGGTCGTGGTCACGTCCCGGAGATGGGGGACGTTGGCGACGGTGACCCGGTCCGAGGCCAGCAGGGTGGCGGCGAGGATCGGCAGCGTTGCGTTCTTGGCGCCGGAGATGCGGATCTCGCCATCCAGCGCTGCGCCGCCGGTGATCTTGAGCTTGTCCATGATCGAGGCCGGGCCGCCCGGCGCCTCAGCCCTGGCGGCTCCACTCGTCCGGCGTAAACGCGCGGATCGAGAGCGCGTGGATTTCGCGGCCCATACGCTCGCCGAGGCAGGCGTAGACCATCTGATGGCGCCTGAGCGGCCGCTCGCCCTCGAACTGCGGACTGACCACGACGGCCTCGAAATGGGTGTTGTCGTCGCTGGCCACCCGCGCCCGCGTGTCGGGCAGGCCCTGCTCGATGAGCTGCGAGATTTCCTGAGGCGTAATCATGTCCAAACTGATGACCCGCTCTGTATGATTCCGTGCGCAGTGTAGCCGAAAGGCTGCTCCCGACCCAACGGCTGCGGCGGGCGTCGCGATGGCCCGGTCCTATTGTGTATGATTCTGCCCCTCACCGCCGCGGGGTCTGGCTGTCGCGGGCGGCGCATCGCCCTGTCGAGGTTCAAATCCGGTCCATGTTGTTCGATCTCATCTCCGTCGCGATCGGTCTGGCACTCCTGATCTGGGGTGCGGACCGTTTTGTCGTGGGCGCAGCCGGGACGGCCCGCAATCTGGGCGTCCCCACGCTGCTGATCGGGCTCACCATCGTCGGCTTCGCCACCTCCGCACCGGAGATCCTCGTGTCCGTGGTCGCCGCCCTCGCAGGGCGCCCCAGCCTCGCGCTCGGTAACGCGATCGGCTCCAATATCGCCAACATCGCACTGGTGCTCGGCGCCGTCGCGTCGGTGCGGCCCATCCTGGTCACCTCCGCCGTACTGCGCCGGGAAATGCCCCTGCTGCTGGCAGTGACCCTGCTCACGCTCGCCCTGTTCCTGGATCTGCGCCTGACCCGCATCGACGGCTTCGTGCTGCTGGGCACGATGGTAGTGGTGCTTTACTGGATCGTACGGCTCGGCACGGGGGCCCGCGCCAGCGACCCCCTCGAGGCGGAATACGAGGCCGAGATACCCCTAGACATGCCGATGCGCACGGCTATCCTCTGGCTGGCGGTGGGGCTTGCAGTCCTGCTCGTGGGCTCGGAGCTGCTGGTCGACGGGGCCCTTCAGGTGGCGCGCGAGATCGGGGTCAGCGAACTCGTGATCGGCGTCACCCTGGTGGCCATCGGCACCAGCCTGCCGGAACTGGCGGTGTCACTGGTCAGCGCGCTGAAGGGTGAACAGGGTCTCGCCATCGGCAACATCCTCGGCTCCAATATGTTCAACCTGCTCGCCGTCATCGGGCTGGCCGTCGTCATCCACCCGGCGACGGTAGAGCCGGCGGTGCTGACGCTGCACTTCTTCGTCATGGTGGCGGTCACGCTGGTCCTGTTCGCGATGACGTACAATTACGCTGACGCCGGCCGTATCGGCCGGCTGGAAGGCGTGGCGCTGCTCATCGCGTTCCTGGCTTACCACGCCTACGTGGTCTCGCAGAACCTGGGGCAGGCGCTCACCTGAGCCGCGGCGGGAACGCCGCCGGGAGCGAATGCTGGACGCAAGAGCCACCAGAGAACTGGCCCGCAACGTACTCGGCATCGAGGCGCGGGCGGTGCAGGACCTGGCCGAACGCATCGGCGAGGAGTTTGACCGCGCCTGCAGCCTCTGTCTCGCCTGCACGGGGCGTGTCGTCGTCACCGGCATGGGCAAGTCCGGTCACATCGGCGGCAAGATCGCCGCCACTTTGGCCAGCACCGGCAGCCCGGCCTTCTTCGTGCACCCGGGCGAGGCGAGCCACGGCGATCTGGGGATGATCACCGCCACCGACCTGGTCATGGCCGTCTCCTATTCCGGCGAGACCCGGGAGATCATCACCATCCTGCCGCTGGTCAAGCGGCTCGGCGCGCCGCTGATCACGCTGACCGGCAAGCGCGATTCGACGCTGGCCAGGGTCTCGGACGTGGTCCTCGACGTCAGCGTGAAGGAGGAGGCCTGCCCCCTCAACCTGGCGCCCACCGCGAGCACCACGGCGACGCTGGCGATGGGCGACGCCCTGGCGGTGGCACTGCTCGAATCCCGGGGCTTCACGGCCGAGGACTTCGCCCGCTCCCACCCCGGCGGCAGCCTCGGCCGGCGCCTCCTGATGACGGTGGGCGACATCATGCACACAGGCGAGGACGTGCCCCGGGTGAGCCCCGAGGTCACGCTCGGCGAGGGCCTGCTCGAGATGACCCGCAAGGGCCTGGGCATGACCGCGGTGGTGGACGTCTCCGGCCGGGTGGTCAGCATCTTCACCGACGGCGACCTGCGCCGCACGCTCGACACCGGGGTGGACATACGCTGCACCACCATGGCAGAGGTCACCCATCCCGGATGCCTGACGGTGACCCCGGGCACCCTCGCTGCGGAGGCCGTGCACATCATCGAGCAGCACAAGATCACGGCACTGCTGGTGGTGGACGAACGCGAGCATCTGATCGGCGCGCTGAACATCCACGACCTTTTCCGCGCCGGCGTCATGTAGACGTGGCGGCGCTGAGCGACAGGCTGGCCCGGCTGCGTCTGATCGTCTTCGACGTGGACGGTGTATTCACCGATGGGCGCTTCCTGATGGACGAGGACGGTCGGGAGTACAAGGCTTTCCACACCCAGGACGGTTATGGCGTGCGCCGTCTGCTGGAGGCCGGGGTGCAGGTCGCCATCATCAGCGGGCGGCGCTCCGGCGCCGTGGACCGGCGCATGACGGAGCTGGGCGTGACCCGGGTCTTGCAGGGCTGCCGGCACAAAACTCCCGAGCTCCACGCGCTGGCCGAGGAACTCGGCATCGACCTGGCCGAGGCGGCCTACGTGGGCGACGATCTCCCCGACCTGGAGGCGATGCGGACCTGCGGCCTCGCCATCGCGGTGGCCAACGCCGTCGACGACATCCTCGCCGAGGCGGATTACGTGACGGCCCGCAGCGGCGGCCACGGCGCCGTCAGGGAGGTCGCCGATCTGGTGTTGGCCGCCCGCGGCGACGGCACATCCTCGTGAACCCCCGCGGCGTCCTCACACTGCTGCTGCTGGCGACGGTCACGGTCGGCACCTGGTTGCTGAGCCTGCGGGGGACCGAGGAGGTGCCGGAGGCGGCGGATCCGAGCGCGATCGTTAGCGGCTATTACATGCGGGATGCTACCGTCACCGGTACGGGAGAGGATGGCGACATTCTTTACCGGCTGCACGCGGCGCAGGCGACCCAGGCCGAGGACGGCGGCCCCGTGCAACTCACCGACGTGTCCGTGCGCTACAGCCCCGAGGCTGCCGTGCCCTGGTCGCTGACCGCCGCCAGCGGCGTGCTGGAGCCGGCGTCGCGGAAGATCGTGCTGAGCGGCGACGTGCGCGCGGTCAGTGAGCCGGACGACAACGGCGAGGTCACCGAACTCGCCACTCCTCACCTGGAATTCGACCCCCGCACCAAGACGGCGAGCACCCGCGAACGCGTCACGATCCGTATCGGCGAGCAGCGTCTGTCGGCAACCGGCATGCTAGCATTCCTGCAGGAAGACCGAGTGGAGCTGAAGTCCAATGTCAGCGGCAAATTCATGCCCTGATGCCAGGCGCCCCCTGCGCCGGCCAGGATCGAGAACCGGGCTCGCGACCGCGCCTGTTCTGGCCGCGGCGGCCGTGCTGCTGGCGGCGCCGCTCTACTGCGGCGGCCAGACCCTGCGTGACGGTATCAACAGCCGCCTGCCGATCTCCCTCGATGCCGACTCCAGCGAATTCGACCGCCGCAACAACCTGATGCTCTTCCGCGGCCTGCGCATCACCCAGGGCACCATCGGCATCGAGGCGGACCGCGGACAGACGCTGTTCGGCGGCGACAGCAGCCCGGACTTCCGCGACAGCGTATGGCGCTTCGAAGGCGCGGTGCGCATTGACGTCGGCACCACCCATATCCTCTGCGACAGTGCCGAACTCACCTTCAGAGATCACCGCCTCTCCACCGCCGTGGCCGCCGGCGATCCCGCCCGCTTCCGGGACTACCGGCCCGAGGAAGGCACAACGACCACGGGCCAGGCCGGCCGCTTCGAGTACGACCTGACGGCCGGCAGGGTCACCTTCAGCGGCGACGCCCGCATCAGCGAGGGCTCGAACACCATCGCAGGCGACCTGCTGGTCTACGACGTCAACGAGCAGGTGGTGACCGCCCGGGGACGCGACGGTGAAGACAGCAAGGTCAGCCTCACCATCGTGCCGGAGGAGGTGCAGAGGCGCGTGGACGACGACGAGGCGCCATGAGCATCCTCAGCGTCCACGACGTCCACAAGAGCTACAAGTTCCGGGAAGTCGTCAAAGGGATCTCCCTGGAGATCTCCAGCGGCGAGGTCGTCGGCCTGCTGGGCCCGAACGGTGCCGGCAAAACCACCGCCTTCTACATGATCGTGGGCCTGATCCCCTGCGACAAGGGCCGCATCCTGCTGGACGGCCAGGACCTCACCCATCTGCCGATGCACCGGCGCGCCCGGCTGGGCCTGGGTTACCTGCCCCAGGAGGCATCCATATTCCGCAAGCTCACCGTGGAGCAGAACGTGCTCGGCATCCTGGAGACCCGGAACGAGCTGGAGCGCAGCGACCGCGAGCGCATCCTCGACGAGCTGCTGGACGAGTTGCACGTCGGCCACGTGCGCACCAGTCTCGGCATGAGCCTGTCCGGCGGCGAACGCCGGCGCGTGGAGATCGCCCGGGCGCTGGCGGCGGACCCGCGATTCGTGCTGCTGGACGAGCCTTTCGCCGGCGTCGACCCGATCTCGGTTATCGACATCCAGCGCATCATCCGCCACCTGAGCGACCGCGGCATCGGGGTCCTGATCACCGACCATAATGTGAGAGAGACCCTCGGAATCTGCAGCCGAGCCTATATACTCAATGAGGGGTCATTGATCGCAGAAGGCACGCCGGAGGAGATTCTGGCAGACCGCCACGTGCGACAGGTATATCTGGGCGAGGGGTTCCGGCTCTGACCATCCGCGGACGCACACGGACTCACCGGCAGCGCGATGGCGTCTGCCCGGCAGCACGATGTTGAAACCGTCACTCCAGCTAAAACTCAGCCAGCAGCTGACGATGACGCCGCAGCTGCAACAGGCCATCCGCCTTCTGCAACTGCCGGTGATCGATCTGACGGCGCAGATCCAGGAAGCGCTGGAAGAGAACGTCATGCTCGAGGTGGAGGAACTGCCGGAGCCGCCCCGGGTGAACGGCGAGGGCGCCAGCGAGGAGGCGCCGGGCGACGTGCGGGCGGTCACCGCCGAGGACAGCTGGCGCGACCTGCCTGCGAGCAGCCAGGACTCCGGCTGGAGCGGCGATCGGGGCATGTCCGAGTTCGCCGACGAGAGCCACGAATCGCTGCACGAGCATCTGCACTGGCAGCTGGAGCTGGAGAAATTCACGCCCCGGGAGATGCTGATCGGCGAGGCGATCATCGACGCCATCAACGACGACGGCTATGTCACCGTCTCGCTGGACGAGATCCGCGACATCGCCGGTCCCGAGCTGGAAGTCAGCGAGGAAGAGGCGGAACGCACGCTCAGGAAGATCCAGCGCTTCGACCCCGCCGGCATCGCGGCGCGCTCGCTGTCCGAGTGCATCGACCTGCAGCTGCGCCAGCTGGCCGGCGACACGCCCGGGCTCGGACTGGCCCGGGAACTCGCGGCCGAACACCTGGAGCGGGTCGCCGAGAACGATCCGGCACACCTGCAGCGCGAACTGCAGGTGTCAGGGAACGAGCTCACCGACGCGCTGGCACTGATCCGCAGCTGCCATCCGCGGCCCGGACAGGCGATTGCCCCGGCCCGCACCGAGTACGTCATCCCGGACGTCTTCGTGCGCAAGATCGACGACGAATGGCTGGTCGAGATCGCCTCCTCCGGCATACCCCGGCTGACCGTCAATCAGCGCTACGCCGAGATGCTGCGCGGCGACGGCGGGCATACGGCGCTGAAGGCACAACTGCAGGAGGCCCGCTGGCTCGTCCGCAGCCTGGAGATCCGCAACGAGACGCTGATGAAGGTGGCCACCTGCATTGTCGAGCGCCAGACCGAATTCTTCGAGCACGGCGAAGAAGCCATGAAACCGATGGTGCTGCGGGACGTGGCGGAGGCCGTGGAGATGCACGAGTCGACGATCTCCCGGGTCACCAACAACAAGTACATGCACACGCCGCGCGGCGTGCTCGAGTTCCGCTATTTCTTCTCCAGCCACGTCGGCAGCGTCGACGGCGAGGACCAGTCCTCCGTGGCCGTGCGCGCGAAGATCCGCAAGCTGATCGGCGCCGAAGACCGCCGCAAACCGCTCAGCGACAGCAGGATCGTCGCGATGCTGAAGGAGGACGGCGTGGTTGTGGCGCGGCGGACCGTTGCGAAGTATCGTGAGGCCATGGACATCCCGTCTTCCAGCCAGCGTCGCGAGCGCAGCTCCGCATGAGGGCTGCGGCGACCCGGTGCCGGCCCCGTCCCCAACGATTCCGGCCGCGGGCGCGGTGGCACGAACCGCCGCCTCCCCGGCCCCACCCAGCACAGGAGAAGGCCATGCAGCTAGATGTGACCGGTCACCACGTGGATGTGACGCCCGCGCTTAAGGACTACGTGCAGACGAAGCTCGGGCGCATCGAGAGGCACTTCGACCACGTAACCGACGTGCACTGTATCCTCACTGTCGAGAAACTGCGGCACAAGGCCGAAGCCACTGTGCAGGTCAGCGGCGGCAGACTGTACGCGGATGCGACCGACGAAAACATGTACGCCGCCATCGACGGGCTCAGCGACAAGCTGGACCGGCAGGTCAGGAAACACAAGGAGAAGCTTTGCGACCACCATGCCCGCCAGGCGGACAAGCGCGCACTCAGTTGACAGTCATTCGGCGGTCCGCCGCAGCGGGCGGCGGCCGCCCCTTTCACGGTCTTTCCCCCATGACACTGCACGAACTTGTCAGACCCGATTCGGTACTCTGCAACGTCGAGGCGCGGAGCAGGAAACACGCCCTGGAGATCCTGAGTGAGCTGCTCTCTCACGGCTCGGAGGATCTGCGCCAGCCCGATATCTTCGCGGCCGTGGCGGAACGCGAGCGCCTCGGCTGCACGGCCCTCGGCCGCGCGGTGGCGGCACCCCACGCCCGCATCGCCGACGCACCCTACCCCATCGGCGCGCTGCTGCGCCTGTCAACGCCGGTGGACTTCGACACCCCGGACGACGAGCCCGTGGACCTGATCTTCGGACTGGTCGTCCCCGAAGACGTGGAAGACCAGGCCATCGACGACTTCCGCGGCCTGACAGAGATGCTGTCGCAGAAGAGCACCCAGGCGCGGCTCAGGAAGGCCCGCAGCAGCCGTGAGCTCTATGAGGCGCTGATGGCCGAGGACCGACCCCGCGCCGAGGGCGGCCTGGCGGCGGGCGGCGGCGCCTGAGGAGAACGCGTGACGCACGGCAACGGGGAACGCCGCACCACACGCCTGATCATCGTCAGCGGGCTGTCCGGCTCGGGCAAGAGCGTCGCGCTGAACGTGCTCGAAGACCTGGGCTTCTATTGCATCGACAACCTGCCGGCAGGACTGCTGCCGGCGCTGCTGCCCGAGATCACCCGGGAAGGCGGCGCGGTGGCCACCCAGCGTATTGCCGTTGGCATCGACGCCCGCAACCCGGCCACCGACCTGGAGGCGCTGCCCGCCCTCGTGCAGGGGATGAAGCGCGATGGCATCGAATGCGACGTCATCTTCCTGCAGGCCGAGGACGACATCCTGCTGAAGCGCTACAGCGAGACCCGCCGGCGTCATCCTCTGGGCGACAGCGGCCTCGCGCTGCGCGACGCCATCGACCGGGAACGCGAGCTGCTGGGCCCGGTGATCAACGCCGCCGACCTGATCATCGACACCACCCGCACCAGCGTCTACGAGCTGCGCGACGCGCTGCGCGAGCGTGTGGCGGCGCGCGTGCCCCGTGCGCTGTCCATCCTGATCGAATCCTTCGGCTACAAGCACGGCATCCCCACCGATGCGGATTTCGTCTTCGACCTGCGCTGTCTGCCCAATCCCTACTGGGAGGCGAGCCTGCGCCCGCTGACCGGGACCGATGCCGGCGTCATCCGCTTCCTGGATGAACAGCCCCTCGTGCAGTCGATGTACCGGGACATCCTCGGCTTCCTGCGCCGCTGGATCCCGGAGTATCTGAGCTTTCACAGGAGCTATCTCACCGTGGCGGTAGGCTGCACCGGCGGCCAGCACCGCTCCGTGTACATGGCGGAGAAGCTCGCCCGGGCGCTGACGAAGGAACATACGCCCATCCATACCCGCCATAACGAGCTGCCTGGCAAGACGGCGACCGACGCCCGCTGAGGCCCCGCCAACCTTAGCTTTGTCACGGGCCGCGGGCTAAACTGCCGGCTGATCCGGGGCCGCCGCAGGGCCGCGGTAAAGCCACGGGCGATCGCCCGCAGAGAGCGTACGCGCCGGCAGCATGGATAACCAGGAACAGAAGCAGACACCGCTGGAGACGCTGCGCGAGGCCCTTGAGGGCGGCGCCATGCGTCCCGTGCGGCGGATGATAAGCAGCCTGCATCCGTCCGAGGTGGCGCGGCTGCTGGAGTCGCTGCCGCCGGCCGAACGCGCCGTCGTCTGGGAGCTGGTGGACCCGGACGACGAGGGCGATATCCTGGTCGACGTGGCCGACGAGGTCCGCAGCGGCCTCATCGAGCGCATGGATGCGAAGGAACTCGTCGCCGCCACCGAGGGCATGGAGCTCGACGACCTGGCCGACCTCGTGGCCGGGCTGCCGGAGACCGTTACCCGGCAGGTACTGCGCTCGCTGGACAAGCAGGACCGCGACCGCCTGCGCGAAGTGCTGTCCTATCCCGAGGACAGCGCCGGCGGGCTCATGAACAAGGACACCATCACGGTGCGTCCGGACGTGACACTGGAGGTGGTGGTGCGCTACCTGCGGGTGCACGGCGGCATGCCGGATCAGACCGAGTCCGTATTCGTCGTGAACCGGGACGACATCTTCCTCGGCACGCTGACCCTCGCCCGCCTGCTCACCAACGATCCGGACCTGACCGTGGCCGAAGTCATGGACACGGAGACGAAACCCATTCCGGCGGAGACCAGCGATACAGAGGTGGTGCGCTTCTTCGAGAACCGGGATCTCTTCTCGGCGGCGGTCGTCGACATGGACAACCGCCTGCTCGGGCGCATCACGGTGGACGACGTCCTCGACGTGATCCGCGAGGAAGCCGAGCACTCCCTCATGAGCCGTGCCGGCCTGGACGAGGAAGACGACATGTTCGCGCCGGTGGTCACCAGCGCCCGGCGCCGCGCGGTATGGCTCGGCATCAACCTTGCGACCGCCTTCCTGGCCGCCTCGGTGGTTGATCTGTTCCAGGGGACCGTGGACGCCATCGTCCTGCTGGCGGTGCTGATGCCGGTGGTACCCAGCATGGGCGGCGTCGCCGGCACCCAGTCGCTGACCATCATCACCCGGGCGATGGCGCTGGGCCAGATCGACAAGTCGAACGCGCGTCAGATCCTCGCCAAGGAGGTCTCTGTCGGCATCCTCAACGGCATCGGCTGGGCCGTGGTGGTGGCGATCGTTACGGTGGCCTGGTTCGGCACCTGGATGGTGGCCGCGGTGATCGCCGCCGCCCTGACCCTGAACATGATCGTGGCAGCCGTGGCCGGCTTCATCGTCCCGCTGACGCTGAAGCGCATCGGCGTCGACCCGGCCATCGCCGGCGGCGTCGTGCTGACCACGGTGACCGACGTGGTCGGCCTCATGGTGTTCCTGGGGCTGGGCACGCTGCTGCTCCTCTGAGCGCGCTCAGACGGCCAGGTCCCGGCGCATCCAGGTGGGCGCGAAAAGCCGCGGCACGTCCGCGCCGCGCACGAACGCCTCGAGTTCGTCGCGGACCTTCATCGCGTCCCGGTAACCCAGGTCGATCAGCGCGCGGGTGAATTCGGACTCGAACAGCAGGTAGCTCAGCAGCCGCCGCTCGCCCTTGTCGGGTCCGCCGAGCCCCCGCATCAGCGCCCTGAGCGGCACGGGCGCTGCCTTGCGGCAGCTCGCCGCGATCTCCCGTATCTCCTCGCTGGGAATCACGATCATGGTATCGATGGGGCGCATCTTCGCGGCAGGGCCGGTGCGCTCGGCCTCCGGTATGGAGTCGATCAGGTCGTTGATGCGCGACAGCCGCTCCAGGTCCGAGTACAGGCCGTCCAGGAACAGCGTGTCCAGCATGT
The DNA here is from genome assembly GCA_964427415.1 of uncultured Woeseiaceae bacterium. GTDB lineage: Bacteria > Pseudomonadota > Gammaproteobacteria > Steroidobacterales > Woeseiaceae > Lentisalinibacter. Next base: position 53,935 of record CAYRUH010000010.1, read on the forward strand.
AGCCGGCGATGTGGCCGAAGCTCGGGTACACCGGCGGTGTGTGCGGATCGCCGGCCGGCTCCGGCGTCTCGTCGCGGATGCCGATCACCAGGATGCGGTCGGCGCCGAGATGGACCGCCGGCGACAGCGGTGTGGAATGGCGCATCGCGCCGTCGCCGTAGTATTCGCCGCGGATGCAGGTCGGCGGGAAGACGAGCGGCACGGCGATGCTGGCCATCAGATGGTCCAGATTGATGGCGCAGCGCACGCCGATGCGCCGGGTACGCTGCCAGGCGCGGGTCCCGCGGGCCGCCTGGAAGAAAGTCACCGAACGGGCCGACTGGTAACCGGCAGCCGTGATGGCCAGCGCCTCGACATGCCCGCGGTCGATGGCGGTCTGGATGCGCGGAAAACGGATATTGCGTGAAAGCAGCGAGCGCAGCGGATCGTTGTCCAGCAGCGAGCGCGGATTGTGCTCGCCCAGGCCGCCGAGCACGATCGTCGCCAGCCAGTGCAGGCTCGACTTCAGCATGGTCAGCGCATCCGTGCGGAATACCTGCTCCGAGCGGAAGCCGGCCCAGACGGCCTCCATCTCGCCCACCGCCGCGCGGAAACGGCGGGCTCGGCTTGCGAGCACCGCCGCGTTGATGGCACCGGCGGAGGTGCCGCTCAGAATCGGGAACGGATTGGGGACGTCAGTGGGCAGAATCTCGGCGACGGCCTTTAGCACGCCCACCTGAAACGCGCCGCGGGCGCCACCGCCGGGGAGTACCAGACCGAGTTTACTGCTGCTCACCCCTCACCTCGCCCGGCGCGCCACCGGGACCGTTCAGTGCGTCTGGCGCGCTCAGTGCAGACGCTTGATGCCCTGGTCGAGACCGGCGACGGTCAGCGGATACATGCGGTCGTCCATCAGCTCGCGGGTCAGTTTGACCGACGGCGTGTAGTCCCAGCGCGGCCGCGGCTCCGGGTTCAGCCAGATGGCCTTCGGGAAGGCCTTGAGCAGGCGCTCGATCCACACCGCACCCGGCTCCTCGTTCCAGTGCTCGACACTGCCGCCGGCGTAGACGATCTCGTACGGGCTCATGGTGGCGTCGCCGACGAACACCAGTTTGTAGTCGTGACCGTACTTGTGGATGATCTCCGTGGTCGGGATGCGTTCGGCGTGCCGGCGCCGGTTGTCCTTCCACAGGCTCTCGTAGACGAAATTGTGGAAGTAGAAGTACTCCAGGTGCTTGAATTCGCTGCGGGCAGCCGAGAACATCTCCTCGCAGACCCGCACGTGGTCGTCCATCGAGCCGCCCACGTCGAGGCACAGCAGCACCTTCACCGCATTATGCCGCTCCGGCACCATACGGATGTCCAGCAGCCCGGCGTTGCGGGCGGTCTTGTCGATGGTGTCGTCGAGATCGAGCTGGTCGGCCGCGCCCTCGCGGGCAAACTTGCGGAGCTTCCTGAGCGCGAGCTTGATGTTGCGCGTGCCGAGCTCCACCGAGTCGTCCAGATTGCGGTACTCGCGGCGGTCCCAGACCTTCGTCGCCTTGCGGTTGCCGCCGCCCTTTTGGCCGATGCGCACGCCTTCCGGGTTGTAGCCGTAGGCGCCGAAGGGCGATGTGCCGGCGGTGCCGATCCACTTGTTGCCGCCCTCGTGGCGCTCGGTCTGCTCGCGCAGGCGCTCCTCCAGCGCGCGCATCAGCGCCTCGAAGCCGCCCATGGACTCGATCTTCGCCTTGTCCTCCTCCGAGAGCTGGAGCTCGGCCATGCGCTCCAGCCAGTCGTCGGGCACCTCGGCGACCAGGCCGGAGAAGGCGTCCTCGATGCCCTTGAAGTGGGCGCCGAAGATACGGTCGAAGCGGTCGAACTGTGTTTCGTCCTTCACCAGACAGGCGCGGGAGAGGTAATAGAAGTTATCGACGCTGCGCTCAGCCAGGCCGTTCTTCAGCGCATCGAGCAGGATCAGCAGCTCGGTGATGGAGGTCTTCAGCCCCCCCTCACGCAGCATGAAGAAAAACTGAATCAGCACGGCTCAGCGCGCCCTCCTCGACATGAACACCAGCTGCTCGAACAGGTGTACGTCCTGCTCGTTCTTCAGCAGCGCACCGTGCAGCGGCGGTATTGCCTTGCGGTTGTCGTCGCTACGCAGCGCCTCCGGCGGGATGTCCTCGGCCAGCAGCAGCTTGATCCAGTCGAGCAGCTCCGAGGTGGAGGGCTTCTTCTTCAGCCCCGGCACGTCGCGCACCTGGTAGAAACTCTCCAGCGCCTCGCGCAGCAACTCCCTCTTGAGCCCCGGGAAATGGACGTCGACGATCTCGGTCATCGTCTCCTTGTCCGGGAACTTGATGTAATGGAAGAAGCAGCGGCGCAGGAAGGCATCCGGCAGCTCCTTCTCGTTGTTCGAGGTGATGATCATGATCGGTCGGTGCGTGGCCTGCACGAGTTCCTTGGTCTCGTAGACGAAGAACTCCATGCGGTCGAGCTCCTGCAGCAGATCGTTCGGGAACTCGATGTCCGCCTTGTCGATCTCATCGATCAGCAACACCGGCTGCTCGTCGGAGGTGAACGCCTCCCAGAGCTTGCCGCGCACGATGTAGTTGGCGATGTCGTGTACCTTGGCGTCGCCCAGCTGGGAGTCGCGCAGCCGCGCCACCGCGTCGTACTCGTAGAGCCCCTGCTGGGCTTTCGTCGTCGACTTGATGTGCCACTCGAGGAGCGGCTTGCCGAGCGCCCGCGCCACCTCCTGCGCCAGCATGGTCTTGCCCGTGCCCGGCTCGCCTTTCACCAGGATGGGCCGCTGCAGGGTCACCCCTGCGTTCACCGCCATCATCAGGTCCTCGGTCGCGACGTAGCGGTCGGTACCCGTAAATCTGCTTTCCGTCATGTCCAGTCCCGTTCCCGTGCATTGCGCACTCAGCCACGCAGTATCCGGGTACAGCCCCGCCCTGACAACCCGGCTCAGCCGCCGGCAGGCGGTACCAGTTCGAGGCGGTGAGCGGCCTCACCCGGCAGGAACGGGGTCAGACGGCCGTCGGCCCAGTCAGCGTGGCCGGCATCGTACCAGGGCGAGAGCGGATGGCCGCTCTGTCCCGTCGGCATGTGGAAATAGCCCTGCTCTTCCGCGCCCGGGGAGACGGCGAAACGCTCGGAGGCGCCGAACCGCGCCGACTGGGCCCGGGGCAGGTTGGCATCGCCCGGCAGCGGCTCGCGGGGCATGTCCAGCCAGGGCGCCAGCGCCGGTATCGCCCGGGACAGGGGGTGCTGGATGCGCACTGTATTGCGCTCACCCCAGGTGCGCTCCGCCAGCGGCGACTCGTAATTGCCGGCGTACCAGGCAAGCGAGGCGTCGACGGCATCCAGCAGCAACTCGCGCCAGCTACCGTAGTCCGGATTCAGCAGGTGAGCAGGCCGCTCCGTGACCAGGCGCCAGGCGGTGCCCTCGAACTGGCGGCTGGGCGCCAGGCGGCGATCCTCCGGCAGCGCCGGGGTCAGCTCCGCGGTGAGGCCGGCCATGACCCGTTCCAGCACCCGGCTGCGGAAGCTGCGCACCAGCCGGTAGCCCACCGAGTCCACGCTGGCCCGGGGAATCCAGTCCTCCGCAAGGGCCCGGTAACGGCCGCGGGCCGGATATGCCTCGATGGCCTGCCGGTCGAGCAGGTCGAGCATCAGGCGGCGCCAGCGGGCGAGGAAGACGGCCCGGTCGTCCAGCTGGATGGCCAGCATGTCCCCGGGCCGCGCGTCAGCGACCAGCGCGAGCCCGTCCCGGATCTGCCCCGCCCGGGCGCCCAGGTCGTAGTCGCCGGGCCCGATCAGGCGAAAGGCCTCGCCGTCGATCACGCGGGCGTTGGCGGTCCAGAGGCGTCCGGAAGACGGATCGACGATGCGCGGATACTGCTGCGGTGCCACCCAGCCGTCCCACCCCGTACCCGGCCGGCTCCAGTCCGCCGGCCGGCGCGAATCGAAACCGCCGGTGCGCCGCGGGATGCGGCCCGCGATGCTCCAGGCGATGCGCCCGTCCACGTCAGCCACCGTGAAGTTCTGCGGCGGGATGCCGGCGGCGGCCGCCAGCGGCAACGCCTCTGCCACGCTGCGCGCCCCCTCCAGGTGCATGAGGTCGAGATTCACCGCGCCGGGACGGTGAGCGGTCCAGGCGACGGCAAAGTCTCCGTCTTCCGGCGTGATGCCGGGTACCACCGGCCCCCAGACGGTCTCGCGTACGACGAGTTCCACGGCTCCGCCGCCGGCGATCTCGATGGTCTCCGTAACCTGCCGGTATTCCCGCTCGCCGGCCGGGGTCCTGTACGTGCCCGGACGAGAGCCGGGACGCAGCGCCACCAGATCCGTCCAGTCGCCGTAGCTGTTGGTGAAGCCCCAGGCGATGCGCCCGTTGGATCCCGCGACCAGGGCCGGGGTCCCCGGCAGGGTGACGCCGCACAGGCGCACGCCGTCCGCCTCGTGCACGAGACAGGCGCGGTAGAAGGTATTCGGCACCGCCAGACCCAGGTGCATGTCGTTGGCGATCAGGCCGCGGCCGTCCGCGGTCAGGGGGCCGGCGACCGCCCAGCTGTTGCTGCCCGGGATCACGGGCGGCTGCGGCTCGGCCGCAGGCGCCGGCACGACCCGGCCGGTGACCGTGCGCAGGTCGTAGTGCGTCCCGGCCGGCAGCGGCGGCACCGGCGCGGCCCCCCCCGCCAGCGGCGCATCCCATTCGGTGCCCAGCGGATAGAGCAGGTCGTACAGGGCGCGCGGCATACGGCGATGCACGAAACCCCGCTCCATGTCGCGGCGGCCGGTCTCGTCGTTGAGCTGGAGGAACATGGCGTAGAGGACCAGCACCGTGTCCGCCGGCTGCCACGGCAGGGGCTCCTCGCCGAGCAGGAGATACTCGAACGGGCGCGCGCCGAGACCCCGAAGGCCGGCGTTCACGCCGGCTGCGTAGGCGCGGAGGAGCGCCTGCTCCGCGGCGCTCGCTCCCGCCACCACGGCCTCGGCCCGGCTGCGGAACCGGTGCAGGCGCAGACCGCGGTCCATCTCCAGCGCCGCTGCGCCAAACAGGGCCGCCAGCTCGCCGGCAGCACCCCGGCGTGCGAGATCCATCTGGAAGTAGCGGTCCTGGGCATGCACGAAGCCGGTCGCGAAAGCGAGATCCGTGCGGTTGCCGGCGGTCACCGTCGGCACGCCCAGGGCATCCCGCTCCACGACGACGGGTGCAGCCAGGCCGGCCTGCTCAAGGCGGCCGTCGATGGGTGGCAGGCTCAGGCGCAGGGCCAGCCAGGCGCCGGCGAGCGCGCCGAGCGCCGTCAGTCCCAGCGCCGCCGCGCCGCGCACGAGCCAGCGCCGGCCCCGCCACGCGGTCATGGTCTCTGTCCCTCAGCCACCGCGCACGACGCGCAGGATCTTCATCGCGTTGGTGCCGCCCTGCACGCCGGTCATGTCGCCCTTGGTGAAGATGACGAGGTCGCCCTCCTCCACCAGGTCGCGGCCGAGCATAAGATCGAAGACTTCGCGATAGACGCTCTGCGAATCGGTGTGGGTGATATCGAACGACACCGGGTAGACGCCCCGGTAGAGGACCACCCGCCGCCGCGTCCGCTCGTGCCGGGTGAACGCGTAGATGGGGATGTCCGAGCGCACCCGCGACATCCAGCGGGCCGTCGACCCGGACTCGGTGAGGGCGATGATCGCTTTCACCGCGAGGTGGTTGGCGGTATACATCACCGCCATGGCGATGGCCTCGTCCACGTAGCGGAAATTATCGTCGATACGCTCCCGCCGCCGGGATCCGGCGGTGCCGAATTTCTCCGCGCCCACGCACACCTCGGCCATGGCGCGGACGGCTTCGACCGGATACTGACCCACCGCGCTCTCGGCAGAGAGCATGACCGCGTCGGTGCCGTCGATCACGGCGTTTGCCACATCCGAGACCTCGGCCCGGGTGGGCATGGCGCTCGCGATCATCGACTCCATCATCTGCGTGGCGGTGATGGCAATCCGGTTGCGCTGGCGGGTCCTCGCGATGATGCGCTTCTGCAGACCAGTGAGCTCGGCAAAGCCCATCTCCACGCCGAGATCCCCGCGGGCCACCATGACGACGTCGGACGCCTCGATGATGGAGTCGATCGCCTCCACCGCTTCCGCGCGCTCGATCTTGGCCACCATCAGGCCCTCGCCGCCGGCTTCACGGAACAGCCGGCGGGCCTCCTCGATATCGGCGGCGGTGCGTACGAAGGACACGGCCAGGTAATCGAAGTCCAGCTCCGCCGCCAGCCGGATATCCTCCCGGTCCTTATCCGCAAGCGCCGGGGCGGAGAGCCCGCCGCCGCGCAAATTAATGCCCTTGTGGTCGGACAGCACGCCGCCGATGACCACCCGGGTGTGCACCCGGTTGCCCTCGATGCCGGTCACCTCCAGCTCGATCTGGCCGTCGCTCAGCAGCAACAGATCGCCGGGCTCGACGTCGGCGGCAAGTCTCTCGTAGGCGACGCCGACGCCGGCATCGGTACCGGCGTCGGCGTCCAGATCCGGATCGAGGAAGAAGCTCGCGCCGCGCTCCAGCTGTTCGCTGCCATTCTGGAACCGTCGGATGCGGATCTTCGGCCCCTGCAGGTCGCCTAGCAGGGCGACATAGCGCCCCTCGGCCGCAGCCACCCGCCGCAGGTTGGCCACGCGCTCGCGCATCTCCTCCGCGCTGCCATGGGAGAAATTCAACCGGGCCACGTCCAGGCCGGCGCGGATGATCTCCGCCATGACGTCCGGCTTGCCGGTGGCCGGCCCGAGGGTCGCCACGATCTTCGTTCGTCTCAACTGCCTGCCCTCCGCTGCGCGGCGCGTTCCTCGAGCATGGCCACCGCAGGCAGGGTCTTGCCCTCCAGAAACTCCAGGAAAGCACCGCCGCCGGTCGAGATGTAGGAGATACCCTCGGCCACGTCATATTTCTGGATCGCCGCCAGCGTGTCGCCGCCGCCGGCGACGGAGAATGCATCGCTGTCGGCGATGGCCTGGGCGAGTATGCGGGTGCCCTCACCGAACTGATCGAACTCGAACACGCCGACCGGCCCGTTCCAGACCACGGTGCCCGCCTCCGCGATGATCGCGGCGAAGCGCTCCGCGGTGTCCGGGCCGATGTCCATGATCATCTCGTCCTCGGTCACCGCTTGCACCGGCTTCACGTCTGCCTCGGCCGCGGCGTCGAACTCGCGCGCGACGACCACGTCACTCGGCACCGGGATGTCCGCCCGGTCGGTCTCGTCGGCGGCAAGACGCTTCGCGACGGAGAGCATATCGGCCTCATGCAGGGACTTGCCCACCTCGTGGCCGGCGGCCGCGATGAAAGTATTGGCTATACCGCCGCCCACGATGAGGTGGTCCACCTTGTCCGCCAGCGCCTCCAGCACCGACAGTTTGGTCGATACCTTGGAGCCGCCGACGACGGCCACCACCGGCGTCGCCGGATGCGCCATCGCCTGGGTCAGCGCCTCGAGCTCCCGCGCCAGCAGCGGACCGGCGCAGGCCACCGGCGCGAACTTCGCTACGCCGTAGGTACTGGCCTGGGCGCGGTGGGCGGTGCCGAAGGCATCCATCACGAACACGTCGCACAGGGCCGCCATGCGCCGCGACAGGGATTCCTCACAGGCCTTCTCGCCCTGCTCGAAGCGGACATTCTCCGCCAGCGCCACCGCACCGGGCGCGACGTCGATCCCGTTCAGCCAATCGGCGACCAGCGTTACCTCGCCGCCCAGCAGCTCGCCGAGACGCCGGGCCACCGGCGCCAGCGAAAACTCCGGCTGCATGGCGCCCTCCTTCGGCCGGCCGAGATGTGACATCACGATCACGGCGGCACCGGCGTCGCGCGCGAGCCGGATACCCTCGAGCGCAGCACGGATTCGCGTGTCGGAGGTAATGCGCCCCTCGTCCAGCGGCACATTCAGATCTTCGCGAATCAGGACCCGCTTTCCCTGCAGATCCAGATCCGTCATCTTGAGGATAGTCATTACGGGCTCCCCGGAAGTGGGCCGGCACGGCCGCCGCGGCGACCATCGGAGGCCGTGCGGCCGTGCCGGGGTTGGAGGGCTCAGCCGGCTTTCGCCATCGCCAGGGCCGCGTCCAGCATGCGGTTGGAGAAGCCCCACTCGTTGTCGTACCAGGCGCATACTTTCACCAGCGTGCCCTGCATGACCTTGGTCAGCGTCGCATCGTAAGTGGAAGAGGCCGGGTCATGATTGAAGTCGACGGATACCAGCGGGCCCTCGCTATAAGCCAGGACGCCCTTCAGCGGACCCTCGCTGGCCTGCTTGAGGATCTTGTCGATCTCCTCCTTGCTCGTCTGCCGGGAGGCGACGAAGGTGAGATCGACCATGGAGACGTTGATGGTGGGCACGCGCACGGCGAAGCCATCCAGCTTGCCCTCCAGTTCAGGCAATACCAGAGCCACGGCCGCCGCTGCGCCGGTCTTGGTGGGGATCATCGACATGGTCGCCGAGCGCGCCCGCCGCAGGTCCTTGTGGAAGACGTCGGTCAACACCTGGTCGTTGGTATAGGCGTGGATCGTGGTCATGATGCCGTGTTCCACGCCGATGGCATCGTGCAGCGGCTTCACCAGCGGCGCCAGGCAATTGGTGGTGCAGGACGCATTCGAGACCACCTGGTCGTCCGCCGACAGCGAATCGTCATTCACGCCGTAGACGATGGTGGCGTCGGCGTCGCCGCCGGAGGGCGCGGAGATGAGCACCTTGCGCGCGCCCGCAGAGATGTGCGCGGAGGCTTTCTCCTTGGTGCGGAACAGGCCCGTGCACTCGAGCACGATGTCGGCGCCGAGTTCACCCCAGGGCAGCTTGGCCGGATCGCGCTCGGCCATGACCCGGATGCGGTCGCCATTGACCACGATCGCATCGTCCTCCACCTCGACGGTGCCCGGGAATTTACCGTGGGCCGTGTCGTAACGGGTCAGATAGGCGTTGGTCTCGGCGTCGCCAAGATCGTTGATGCCCACGATCTCGAGTTCCGCACGCCGATTACTCTCGTAGAGCGAGCGCAAGACCATGCGTCCGATCCGTCCGTAGCCGTTGATGCCAAGCTTGATAGTCATCGATTCCTCCTGCTGCGGCGCGCGAATGCGCCCCTGCTCTACTGACCGTTCGGTCAGACGGCCCTCAGGCACCGAGCCTGCGGGCCACCGTTACTATATTCTCAACCGAGAAGCCGAACTTCTCGAACAATTCGCCGGCCGGAGCGGACTCGCCGAACCGGTCGAGACCGATCACCGCCCCGGCGGAGCCGACGTAGCGCCACCAGCCGGCGGTGGCGCCCGCCTCGATGGCCACCCGGCGGGTGACCGACGGCGGCAGCACCGCCTCGCGATACGCCCGCTCCTGGCGGTCGAAGACCTCGCAGCAGGGCATCGAAACCACCCGCACCGCAAAACCGTCTCCGGCCAGGTCGTCGGCCGCCGCCATGGCGAGATGCACCTCGGAGCCCGTCGCGATCAGGATCAGGTCCGGCTCGCCGTGCGCCTCGCGCAGCACGTAGCCGCCCCGCGCGACGGCCGCCATCCGTTCGTCGTCGCGCTGCTGATGCGCCAGCCCCTGGCGGGTCAGCACCAGCGCCGTCGGTCCATCGCCTCGCTCCAGGGCCGCGCGCCAGGCCACGGCGGTCTCGACCGTGTCGCAGGGCCGCCAGACCCTCATGTTCGGCATCAGCCGCAGACTGGCGGTGTGCTCGACAGGCTGGTGGGTGGGGCCGTCCTCGCCGAGACCGATGGAGTCGTGGGTGTAGACGAGGATGTTCGGCGCCTCCATCAGTGCGGCCATGCGCACCGCGTTGCGGGCGTAGTCGGAGAACACCAGAAAGGTGCCGCAGTAGGGCCGCAGCCCGCCGTGCAGGGCGATGCCGTTGGAGATGGCGGTCATCGCGAACTCGCGGACCCCGAAGTAGAGGTAATTTCCCGAGGCGTCCCCGGCATTCACGGCCTTCGAGCCGTCGTGCCAGGTGTTGTTCGAGCCGGTGAGGTCGGCCGAACCGCCCACCAGCTCCGGCAGGTGGGGCGCAAAGGCATTCAGCGCGATCTGCGACGCCTTGCGGGTCGCCACCTCCGCGCCGGCGGCCGCGATCTCCCGGATCGCGGCGTCGGCGGCCTCCCCCCACCCTGACGGCAGCTCGCCGGCCATAACCCGGCGGTATTCGGCGGCGAGCTCGGGATGAGACTCGCCCCAGCTCTCCAGCAGACGATCCCAGTCCGCCTCGGCGGCGGCGCCGCGCTCGCGGGCATCCCATGCCGACCGGACCTGCTCGGGCACCTCGAACGGCGGATGATGCCAGTCCAGCGCCTCGCGGGCGGCAGCGATCTCGTCCTCGCCCAGCGGCGCGCCGTGAGTATCCGCACTACCCTGCTTATTGGGCGCGCCGTAGCCGATGACGGTGCGGCAGCAGATCAGCGTGGGGCGTTCCGTCTCTGCCCTGGCCGCATCCAGCGCTTCGGCAACGGCAGCCGGGTCGTGGCCGTCCACGTCGGGGATGACGTGCCAGCCGTAGGCCGCGAAACGGCCCGGCGTGTCGTCGGTGAACCAGGAGCTCACCTCGCCGTCGATGGAGATACCGTTCTGGTCGTACAGGCACACCAGCTTGCCGAGACCGAGCGTGCCCGCGAGCGAACAGGCCTCGTGGGAGATGCCCTCCATCAGGCAGCCGTCGCCCAGAAAGACATAGGTATGGTGATCCACGATCGGGAAATCCGGCCGGTTGTAACGGGCGGCCAGCATCTTCTCGGCCAGTGCCATGCCCACGGCGTTGGCGAGCCCCTGGCCCAGCGGCCCGGTGGTGGTCTCGATGCCCACGTCCGGCTCGCGCTCCGGATGACCGGCGGTGCGGTAACCGAGCTGGCGGAAATTCTTGAGCTCGTCCAGACCGAGTCCGTAACCGGTGAGATGCAGCAGCGAGTAGAGCAGCATCGAACCGTGCCCGTTCGAGAGCACGAAGCGGTCCCGGTTGTCCCAGCGCGGATTGGCAGGATTATGCCGCAGGAAGTCGTTCCACAGCACCTCGGCGATGTCCGCCATGCCCATCGGCATGCCGGGGTGGCCGGACTTCGCCGCCTGCACGGCGTCCATGGACAGCGCACGCAGCGCATTGGCCCGTTCCCGCCGCGACGGCCGGCCGGCGCGCGTGTCTTCTGCGGTGCTCGACATCGGAATTCCCCAAACGATGAGGCGCGCATTTTCGCTTTTTGGTAGGGTGCGGGCAAGCGCGGTCCGGACCGGCCCGTGCCGGTCCTGTCTCGCTTGTGCGCAGCAAACTGTCCGGCGACCGGGGCGGGTCCGAAATAATTTCTTGTATCATTGACGGTTACGTTGACAAAAACGTCTCAATTGCGGAAACAACCTCATGAGCAACGCCTTCCTGTTCACCTCCGAGTCGGTCTCCGAAGGCCACCCGGACAAGATCGCGGACCAGATCTCCGACGCGGTGCTGGACGCCATCCTGGCCGACGACAAGAACGCCCGCGTGGCCTGCGAGACGCTGGTGAAGACCGGCATGGTCATCGTCGCCGGCGAGATCACAACCACCGCGTGGGTGGACATCGAAGCCCTGGTGCGTGAAGTGGTCACGGACATCGGCTACACCAGCTCGGAAATGGGTTTCGACGGCGACTCCTGCGCCGTGCTGAATGCCATCGGCAAGCAGTCGCCGGACATCGCCCAGGGCGTGGACCGCCAGGACCGGCGCAGCCAGGGCGCCGGCGACCAGGGCCTGATGTTCGGTTACGCCAGCAACGAGACGGACGTGCTCATGCCGGCGCCCATCACCTTCTCCCACCGGCTGGTGAAGCGCCAGGCCGAGGTACGCAAGTGCGGCGACCTGACCTGGCTCCGCCCGGACGCCAAGAGCCAGGTGACCTTCCGCTACGAGGACCACAAGCCGGTCGCCATCGACGCGGTGGTGCTGTCCACCCAGCATGCGCCGGACATCTCCCAGGCCGAGCTGCGCGAAGCGGTGATGGAGGAGATCATCAAGCCGGTGCTGCCGGCCGAGTGGCTGGCCGCAGACACGGTCTACCACATAAACCCCACCGGCAGCTTCGTGATCGGCGGCCCGATGGGCGACTGCGGCCTGACGGGCCGCAAGATCATCGTCGACACCTACGGCGGCAGCGCCCGTCACGGCGGCGGCGCCTTCTCCGGCAAGGACCCGTCCAAAGTGGACCGCTCCGCCACCTATGCCTGCCGCTACGTGGCCAAGAACATCGTCGCGGCCGGCCTCGCCGAGCGCTGCGAAATTCAGGTTTCCTACGCCATCGGCATCGCCGAGCCCACCTCCATCTCGGTACGCACCTTCGGCACCGGCAAGGTATCAGAGGAGCGCCTCACGGCGCTGGTACGCGAGCACTTCGACCTGACGCCCTACGGCATCCTGGAGATGCTGGACCTGATCCGGCCCATCTATCGCAAGACCGCCGCCTACGGTCACTTCGGGCGCCTGGACGCCGATTTCACCTGGGAGCGCACGGACGTGGCCGAGGCTCTCAGGGGCGCCGTGGCCGCCTGATGCACGATCCATCCATTGCCGGCGAATCGGCAACGCATCGGCAATGCATCAGCAATGCGCCCGACAACGAAACACCCACACTCGAACACTGACGGAGAAGACCCAATGAGCAGCAACGCCGCCGAAATGCCGGCACAGGACTATCGCGTAGCCGACATCAGCCTGGCCGAGTGGGGCCGCAAGGAGATCGCTATCGCCGAGACGGAGATGCCCGGCCTGATCGCGGTGCGCGAGGAGTTCGCGGACCAGCAGCCGCTCAAGGGAGCGCGCATCGCCGGCTGCCTGCACATGACCATCCAGACGGCCGTACTGATCGAGACACTGACCGCGCTCGGCGCCGAGGTGCGCTGGTCCTCCTGCAACATCTTCTCCACCCAGGACCACGCGGCGGCGGCGATCGCGGCCACGGGCGTGCCGGTGTTCGCCTGGAAGGGCGAGACGGAGGAGGAGTACTGGTGGTGCGTCGACCAGACGATCACCGGACCCGACGGCTGGAGGCCGAACATGCTGCTGGACGATGGCGGCGACCTGACCCAGGTGGTGCACGAGCAGCACCCCGAACTGATGGAGGAGATCCGCGGGCTCTCCGAGGAGACCACCACGGGCGTGAAGCGGCTCTACGAGATGCAGCGTGAGGGCACGCTGGGCTGCCCGGCCGTCAACGTCAACGACTCGGTCACAAAGTCCAAGTTCGACAACCTGTACGGCTGCCGGGAGTCGCTGGTGGACTCCATCAAGCGGGCCACCGACGTGATGATCGCCGGCAAGATCGCCGTGGTGTGCGGCTATGGCGACGTGGGCAAGGGCAGCGCGCAGAGCCTGCGCGCGCTGGGCTGCACCGTGTGGATCACCGAGATCGACCCCATCTGCGCACTGCAGGCGGCGATGGAAGGCTACCGGGTGGTCACGCTGGACGAGGCCGTAGACAAGGCGGACATCTTCGTCACCGCCACGGGCAACTACCACATCATCAGCGGCGAGCACCTCGAGCGGATGAAGGACCAGGCCATCGTCTGCAACATCGGCCACTTCGACAACGAGATCGATGTGGCCTACCTGCGCAAGCTCGAGTGGGAGAACATCAAGCCCCAGGTCGACCATGTAATTTTTCCGGACGGCAAGCGCATCATTCTGCTGGCCGAGGGCCGGCTTGTGAACCTCGGCTGCGGCACCGGACACCCGAGCTTCGTGATGTCCAACTCGTTCACCAACCAGGTGCTGGCCCAGATCGACCTCTGGCAACATCCGGAGAACTACGAGAAGCGGGTCTACGTGCTGCCGAAGCACCTCGACGAGAAGGTGGCCCGGCTGCACCTGCAGAAGATCGGCGCGAATATCACCACGCTCTCCGAGGAGCAGGCGCGCTATATCGGCGTGCCCGTCGAGGGGCCCTACAAGCCGGACCATTACCGCTACTGAGGCCCGCAGGTCGGAGCGGCAGGCCCGGCGGATGCGCGATATGATCAGGGCTGAGCCCGGCCGGGCTAAGCCCTTTTTCGTGCCCGGCCGTCGGCTCGAAGGAGCCTCCGGTGACTGACGATCCGACGAAGATGCAGATCCTGCACATCACCGACCCTCATCTCTACGCCGACGCGGGCGGCGAGCTGCGCGGCGTGCGCACCGCGCAATCGCTGGCGGCCGTGCTGCGCGCCGCCCGCGCGGAGGCAGCGCCGGACGCGGTGCTGGTCACCGGCGACATCGCCCAGGACGAATCGCGCGGCGCCTACGAGCGCTTCCGGGACCTGCTCACCGGCTGCGGTGCCCCGGTCTGGTGCCTGGCCGGCAATCACGACGACCCGGCCCTAATGGGCGAACAACTCGCCGAGGCTCCGTTCACCTTCGGCGGCGTCACCACCGCCGGCGACTGGCGTATCCATCTCCTCTCGACCTGGGCGGAGGGCGAGGTGGGCGGACGCCTGAGCGCTGACGCACTGGCGGCGCTTGAGGCGGATCTCACCGCCCACGGACACGCCGCGCTGATCTGTCTGCATCACCATCCGGTGCCGGTGGGCAGCCGCTGGCTGGACGGCATCGGGCTGGCCGAGGCCGACGGCCTGCTGCAGCTCGCCGACCGCCACACTCAGGTGCGCGGCATCGTCTGGGGTCACGTGCATCAGGAACTCGACCGGCGCCGCAATCACTACCGGTTGCTGGCGACGCCCTCCACCTGTCGGCAGTTCATGCCCGGCCAGGACGAATTCGCCGCGGACGACCGGCCGCCGGCGTGGCGTTGGCTGGAACTGGGTAGCGACGGCCGCCTCGGCACCCGGCTGCGCTGGCTCGACCGGAGCGCCCGGTCGTGAATCGGTGCCAGCGCGCACGCTCGCATCGCGCGGCGGATCTCGGTCGGCTCGTCCTTCTGCTGGCCGTGTTCGCCGCCCTCGCCGCACCGGCGGGAGCGGATGGGCTGCCGCTCTGGCAGATCCGTGACGCCGATACCCGGATATGGCTGCTCGGGTCCATCCACCTGCTGCGCGAGAGCGACTACCCCCTGCCCGAGCCGATCCGGGAAGCCTACCGGGAGGCCGATGCGCTCGTGATGGAGCTGGACATGGACGATCTCGACTCCGCCATGGTGTCGGCGGTCATGTTCGCCCGCGGAACCCCGGCAGAGGGCGAGACGCTGGCCTCGCTCATGGGCAGCGAGAAATACGCCCGCGCCCGGGAGGCGGCCGCGGAGGCAGGGATCGACCTGGACCGGCTGCAGGGGGCCGAGCCCTGGTATGCCGCGCTCACGCTGACCCAGATGCTGCTGATGCGCCATGGCTACGACCCCCGACAGGGGCTCGACGTACACATGGCCGCCCTCGCCCGCCGTGACGGCAAGCCGGTGGAGGGGCTGGAAACTTTCGAGGAGCAGATCGTCTTCTTCGATACATTGCCCATGGCGCTGCAGAGCGACATGCTGCTCGAATCACTGGCCGGGATCGAGGATCTGGAGGCGGGCATGGGACGCACCGTCGACGCCTGGAGGCGGGGCGATACCGCCTACCTGGCCGACGAACTGCTGCAGGAACTGCGCCGCTATCCCGACTTGTACGAGCGCCTGGTCACGGAGCGCAATCGCCAGTGGGCGCCACGCCTGACGGCGCTGCTGGATCGTGAAGGTGATTATCTGGTCGTGGTGGGGGCGCTGCATCTCGTCGGCCCCGACAGCGTACTGGCCATGCTGGCCGCCGAAGGCGTGCGGGCGGAACAGCTCGGCGCGACGCCCCGTGCCCACGGCCCGTGAAGATTCAGCGGCGGGCGCTCACACCTCGACCATCTCGAAATCTTCCTTGCCGGCGCCGCAGTCGGGACAGCGCCAGGACAGCGGCACGTCCTCCCAGCGGGTATTCGGCGGGATGCCGGATTCGGGATCGCCCTCGGCCTCGTCGTAGATGTAGCCGCAGATAAGGCACATATAGCTCTTCATGGGAGGTCGCCCGGCGTTGCAGTTACGGATATCGACGGCAATGATACGGACCGGCCGGCGGGTTTTGAAGGCGGTTCGGCCTCGGTTAGGATGCGCCCAGCGCAGGAGGTAAGCATGAGTCTGTATTCCGAAGCCAGCAAGTATATACCCGGCGGCGTCAACTCCCCGGTGCGGGCGTTCGCGGCGGTGGGCGGCGAGCCGCTGTTCTTCAAGCGCGCCAGTGGCGCGAGGGTCTGGACCGAGGACGGGCGGGAGCTGATCGACTACGTCGGCTCCTGGGGTCCCATGATCCTGGGCCACGCGCATCCGACGGTCATCGAGGCGGTGCAGCGCACAGCGCAAGACGGCCTGTCCTTCGGCGCGCCCTGCATGCTGGAGACCGAGATCGCCCGCAAGATCACCGAACTCGTACCCTCCATGGAACTGGTGCGCATGGTGAGCTCAGGCACCGAGGCGACCATGAGCGCCATCCGGCTCGCCCGGGGTTACACGGGGCGTGATCTGATCGTCAAGTTCGAGGGCTGCTATCACGGCCATTCGGACTCGCTGCTGATCAGCGCCGGCTCCGGCGCGCTCACCTTCGGCGTGCCGAGTTCGCCCGGCGTGCCGGCGGGGCTGGCCGAGCTCACGCTGACGCTGCAATTCAACGACAGCGAGCAGGTGCGGGAAGCCTTCGAGGAGTATGGCGAGCGGATCGCCTGCGTGATCGTCGAACCGGTGGCCGGCAACATGAATTTTGTGCCGCCTGTGCCCGGCTTCCTGGAGACGCTGCGCGAGACCTGCACGGACGCCGGTGCCGTACTCATCTTCGACGAAGTGATGACCGGCTTCCGGGTGGCGAAGGGCGGCGCCCAGTCGGTATTCGGCATTAAGCCGGATCTCACCACCTTCGGCAAGATAATCGGCGGCGGCATGCCGGCCGCGGCCTTCGGCGGCAAGCGCGAGATCATGGAACACATCGCCCCGCTCGGCCCGGTGTACCAGGCCGGCACGCTGTCCGGCAATCCGGTAGCGATGGCTGCCGGCCTGGCCACGCTGGAGGGCATAGACCAGGCAGGTTTCTACGAGGATCTGACGGCGCGGACGCGCGAGCTGGCGGACGGCCTGACCGACGCCGCGGCCGACGCGGGTGTCCCTCTCGCCACCGGGTCCCTGGGCGGCATGTTCGGCTTCGTCTTCACGGAGGACGGCCCCGTGCGCACCTACCGCCAGGTCGCCGGCGCCGACGTGGACCGCTTCCGGCGCTTCTTCCATGCCATGCTGAGACGAGGCATCTACCTCGCGCCGTCCGCGTTCGAGGCGGGCTTCGTGTCGGCCGCCCACGGCGAGACGGAGATCGCGACGACGCTGGAGAAGGCGGCCGAAGCCTTCGCGGAAGTCGCCGGCTGACGCTCAGCCGTCGTCTTCGTCCGCCTCCTGGGCGGAGCGGAGGATCACGCGGATGATCTCGAGCCGCTGCAGCGCGTCCTCGGTCTCGAGGCAGAACTGCTTCTGCTCTGACGTGATCGGCAGAATCTCTGCAAACCGGTAACCCACCCAGGTGGCGTCATCGTAGCGGCGCTCCAGCGGTTCGTACAGCCGGCCGAGATCATCCAGCACGCCTCGCAGAATATCCACCATGGGCCGGAAGGCGGCCGGCAGGTCGACCCGGGGCTCGGGCGGCAGCCAGGAGACCCGCGCGAGATTCAGCGCGTCTGGAGCCTGCCGCACCGACTCCACCCGGAATCGCTCGCTGCCCTGGCCCGTGATGCCCAGCAGCCCGTCGCTGCCCTGGTACCAGTCGACAATCTTCGCCAGGGTGCCGGTGCCGTAGGTGCTCGCCGTGCCCGTCTCCGTACTCTCGCGGATAAGGACGACGCCGAAACCGGTGTCCTCGCGCAGGCAGCGGCTGATCATGTCCAGATAGCGGGTCTCGAAGATACGCAGCGGCAGCGGGCCCTCGGGATAGAGGACCGTACGCAGGGGGAACAGCGGGATCTCGGTTTCGCTCATTGTAAGCTGCCATTCGCTGCCGGGCGGCCGGCAGATGCGCCAGCCGCGCCTTAGCCCCGTGCAGTCAGCGCGGCAACCACCCGCTCGCGCAGTCCGCCGAAGCCTCCGTTGCTCATCAGCACGAGGATATCTCCGGCGGCCGCCTCGCGCAGCACCCGCTCGGCCATCTCGCCGTAATCCCCGGCGAGCGTGGCCCGCTCGCCCAGCGCGGCGAGCGCGGCGGCCAGGTCCCACTCGAGCGCGTCGGACGCATACACGAATACCCGGTCGGCAGCGGCGAGCGAGGCGGCCAGCGTCTCCCGGTGCACACCCAGGCGCATCGTGTTCGAACGCGGCTCCAGGGCCACCACGATGCGCGCGTCGGGCTCCTGACGGCGCAGACCTTCGAGCGTTCTGGCGATCGCGGTGGGATGGTGGGCGAAATCATCGTACACCCGGATGCCGCCGACCTCGGCCACCACTTCAAGGCGCCGGCGCACCCCGCGGAACCGGGCAACGGCGGCCAGTGCCGCCGCCGGCGCCACCCCAACCGCCGCCGCGGCGGCGACGGCGGCGGCGGTATTCTCCAGATTGTGCTCACCCGCCAGCGGCCAGCCGTCCTGCAGCCGTTGCCCGCCCGGCCCGGCCAGACTGATGCCCTCGCCGGCCGGCCCGAAATCCACACGCCAGTCCGCCTCGCCGCGCACCGCGAAGGTCTCCACCGGCGTCCAGCAACCCATCGTCAGCGTCTCGGCCAGTTCCGGGTCGTGCGCCCGCACCACCAGGCGGCCGCCGCCGGGCACGGTGCGGATCAATTGATGAAACTGCCAGCGGATGGCCGCCATGTCCGCGTAGATATCGGCATGGTCGTACTCCAGGTTATTCAGCACCGCGACCCGGGGCCGGTAGTGCACGAACTTGGCCCGCTTGTCGAAGAACGCGGTGTCGTACTCGTCCGCCTCCACCACGAACAGATCGGAGCCGCCGAGACGGGCCGAGGCGCCGAAGTCGAGCGGGACGCCGCCGATCAGGAAGCCGGGCTCGAGTCCGTTCGCCTCCAGTATCCACGCCAGCAGGCTGGCGGTGGTGGTCTTGCCGTGGGTGCCTGCCACCGCCAGCACACGCCGCCCCCGCAGCACATGCTCGGCCAGCCAGGCCGGTCCCGACGTATAGGGCAGTCCCCGCTCCAGCACGGCCTCCACCAGGGGATTGCCCCGGCTCATCACGTTGCCGATCACGATCATGTCCGGCGCCGGTTCGAGCTGGCCCGGGTCCCAGCCCTCGGTCACCTTGATATCCAGTCGCGCGAGCTCCTCGCTCATCGGCGGATAGACTTCCCGGTCGCAGCCCGTGACCCAGTGGCCCGCCGCCTTGGCCAGGCCGGCGATACCGCCCATGAAGGTGCCGCAGATGCCAATGATGTGGAGGTGCATGGTCAGGCGGGATCAGGCAGAGAATCAGGCAGCGGATCAGGCCGACGGGAATTGCTGATACAGCACGAGCTGACCCGAGAATACGGCCAGCGCCAACAGCGTGCCGCCGACCAGCGGCACCTCCAGCGCCCGCGCCATGATGTGGCCATCCACCAGTATCGACCAGGCGATGAGGACCAGCAGCACCATCATGCCGCCCTGCCCCTCCGCGTCCAGCGCACCGGTGGCGAGCAGCGGCAGCTCGGCCAGGCTGATCAGCGCCGAGGCGCCGAACAGCGCGGCGAAGGTCTGGGGGATGCGGCCCTCGTGGCCGCGCAGCCGCAGAGCGACGGTGTAGGGGCCCAGCGAAAGGCCGAGGCTCAGCGCGAAGAAGACGGGAGACCATGCCTGCCAGCCGCCGGACAGGGCCAGTCCGGTGAAACTCGCGACCAGCATGACAGCGAACAGGAGCATAACCAGGAAGAGCGAGCGCGGCAGCGCATCCGGCCCCAGCCGCAACAGCACGATACCCGTCAGTGTCCGGAACAGTATCAGCACGCTGCGGCAGTGTATCCTCCCATGCGGCGCATAGTCTCATGATAATACCGGAGGGCAAAGACCCGCTTATGAGCGACATTTTCTTCATCGATACGCAGACATCCCTGCTCCGATTCCTGGAAACCGGCGCGGCCATCGAGACCATGGCGGCGGATACAGAATTCCTCCGGGAGCGCACCTATCACGCCCGGCTGTGCCTGGTGCAGCTCGCTGCGGGCGGGCGCATCGCCTGCATCGACCCACTGGCCGCGATGGATCTGGAGCCGCTGTGGCGTTGCTTCGACTGCACCGAGCTGACCCTGCACGCCGCCCGCCAGGACCTCGAGGTGCTGCTCGGTGCGGCCGACCGTCTGCCGGGACGCGTTTTCGACACGCAGGTCGCCGCCGCTCTCTGTGGCTACCCGGCGCAGATCGGCTACGCGTCTCTGGTGCGCGAACTGCTCGGCATCGACCTCGGCAAGCATCACACGCGGACGGACTGGTCCCGCCGTCCGCTCAGCGCCGAACAGCTCGAGTACGCTGCCGATGACGTGCGCTACCTGGAGGAGATGCGCCACATCCTGAGCGCCCGCCTGGCAGAACTCGGCCGACTCGACTGGGCGGTCGCCGACAGCAATGAGTTGCTGGAGCCGGCGCTCTACGATCCCGCCCCGGAGACGGCGTGGCAGCGGCTGAAAGGTCTCGCCCGCATGGACGAGCGCAGCGCGGCCGCAGCCGCGGCGCTGGCCGTCTGGCGCGAAGAAGAGGCCCTGAGGGCCGACCGGCCCCGCCAGTGGATCCTGAAGGACGCAGCGATCATCGCACTCGCGCAGGGTCGGCCATCCAGCCGGCAGGCGCTGGCAGACACCGAAGGCGTGCCGGCAGGACTCGCGCGGCGGGCGGGGGATCAATTGCTGCAGGTGATCGGCCGCGCGGGACCGTCACCAGTGGTAAGACGGGGCGCGCCGTCGGCGGCGGAGAAGGCGCTGGTGGCCGGGATGGCCTCGGTCGTCAGGGGCAAGGCCGCGGAACTCGGCATCGAGCCCGAGCTGATCGCCTCGCAGAAGGATCTGCGACGGGCGGCGGCCGGCGGAGACGGGCTCCGGGCATTGTCCGGCTGGCGCAGGGAGCTGGTGGGAGAGGATCTCGAGGCGCTCCTCGAGGGGCGGACTCAGTCCTCGACCGCGGAGACGAGCCGCTCGTAGACTTCCTCGACGGTGCCCCCGGCATCTACGGCCTGCAACAGCCCCCTGTCCCGGTAGTAACCCACCAGCGGCGCAGTCTGCTCCCGATAGACCTGCAACCGGTTGGCGATGGTCTCCTCGTTATCGTCGTCGCGGTGCAGCAATTCGCCGCCTGCCTCGAGGCAGGCATCGAGTTCTTCCTGCGGCGAGAAATGAATATTGAGGAGCTTGCCGGTGACGGAACAGGTGCGCCGCCCCGTCAGACGCTTGACGAGGATTCCGAAATCCACGTCCATGAGCACCGCGGCGTCCAGCGGCTGACCGAGATCGGCCAGCAGCTCGTCGAGTGACTCGGCCTGGGATTCGTTGCGGGGGAAGCCGTCCAGGATGAATCCGTCGGCGGCGTCGTCTTCGCTCAGCCGCTGCCGGATCATGCCGAGCACGAGGTCGTCGGAGACGAGTTCGCCGGCCTCCATCGCCGCCTTCGCCTTGCGGCCCAGCTCGCTGCCCGAGGCGACGGCTGCGCGCAGGAGATCGCCGGTGGATATCTGCGGGATGCCCTTCGCGGCCATCAGCCGCTGGGCCTGAGTCCCCTTTCCGGAGCCGGGGGCGCCGAGCAAAACGATGCGCATGATTAAACTCCCTGCCGGATATCGGCTACCAGCCGACTATAGGCCGGCAATACGCCGGCGAGGCGCGCAACCGTAGCCGCTCCCCGTGACGAGGTCAATTCACCCCGCCCCATGAAGGCGGGCCGGAAATTGGCTATGCTCCCGGGCCAGTCGTCCATTGAGCCGAGCGAGGGATCCCATGTCAGCGAAGAAGGCAGCCAAGAACGCATTCTATGCCCAGTCCGGCGGTGTCACCGCCGTCATCAACGCGAGCGCCTGCGGGCTCATCGAGACGGCCCGCCAGCACAAGGGCCGCATCGGCAAGGTCTATGCCGGCCGCAACGGGATCATCGGCGCACTGACGGAAGATCTGATCGACACCAACCGGGAGTCCGCCAAGGCCGTCGCCCAGCTCAAGCACACCCCGGGCGGGGCTTTCGGCACCGCCCGCTACAAGCTGAAGGGGCTGGACGAGAACAGGCGCGAATACGAGCGGCTGATCGAGGTCTTCGAGGCCCACGACATCGGCTACTTCTTCTATAACGGCGGCAACGACTCCATGGACACGGCCCACAAGGTGTCCCAGATCGGCCACAAGCTCGGCTTCCCCATCACCTGCATCGGTGTGCCGAAGACGGTGGACAACGACCTGCCCGTCACCGACAACTGCCCGGGCTTCGGCTCCGTCGCGAAATACGTGGCCGTCTCCACCCGGGAGGCGGCGCTGGACGTCGCCTCCATGGCCGAGACGTCCACCAAGGTGTTCATCCTCGAGGTCATGGGCCGTCATGCCGGCTGGATCGCCGCGGCCGCCGGGCTGGCCGGCAACGGCCGCGAAGAGCCGCCGCACGTCATCCTGTTCCCGGAAGTCCCCTTCGAGAAAAAGCAATTCCTGGCCCGGGTCAGGCGCTGCGTGAAGGACTACGGCTACTGCGTGATCGTCGTCTCCGAGGGCGCCCGCTACAAGGACGGCCGCTTCCTGGCCGATGCGGGCACGAAGGATGCCTTCGGCCACGTGCAGCTCGGCGGCGTGGCCTCCGAGGTCGCGACGATGGTGCGCGACGGCACCGGCTTCAAATTCCACTATGCCATCGCCGACTATCTGCAGCGCTCGGCCCGCCACATCGCCTCCGCCACCGACGTGGAACAGGCTTACGCGGTGGGCCGCGCCGCCGTGGAGATGGCGCTCGCCGGCGAGGACGCGGTGCTGCCGGTGATCAAGCGCACCTCGGACAGCCCGTATCGCTGGAAGATCGAGAAGGCGCCCCTCGGCCGGGTTGCTAACCGCGAGAAAAAGCTGCCGAAGCGCTACATCACGAAGGATGGCTACGGCATCACGGGGGCCTGCCGACGCTACCTCGAACCACTGATAAACGGCGAGGACTACCCTCCCTATTCCCGCGGCATGCCCGTCTACGCGAAGCTGCGCAACGTGCCGGTGAAGAAGAAGCTCGAGAAACGATTTGTGGTATGATGCGCGCGCTGTCGCTGCCGGGGACGTGCGTCGGCGACCTCTTGAGCGCCAATAAACGCAGATAAACCAGTGAGTTACGGGACGAGTACCGGACCAGAAAATCAGCCGTAGCGGTACTTTCGTCGGCACCGTCTGCGCAGCGTATCCGGGCCCTGACCGGCCCAGTGCCCATCGTCCGGGGCACGGGTCCGGGGCAAGAGCGCAGGGCGCTCCAGCTGAACAATTACGAACAACCGACGGTCCACCGGGCCGATCGGCGGGCATGATCGGGAGGAACAACTCATGTCGTATGAACTCGCGCTGTGGCTGTGCATCGGCGCCGGCGTACTCGCCATCCTGTACGGGCTGGTATCGGTCCAGTGGGTATTGAAACAGTCGGCCGGCAACGACCGCATGCAGGAGATCGCGGCAGCGATCCAGGAAGGCGCCGGCGCCTACATGAACCGCCAGTACACGACGATCGGCCTGGTCGGCATCGTGCTGTTCGTCGTCGTCGGTTTCGCCCTCGACTGGTGGACTGCCGCCGGTTTCGCCATCGGCGCGATCTTCTCGGCGCTCGCAGGCTACATCGGCATGTTCGTCTCCGTGCGGGCCAACGTGCGTACCGCCGAGGCCGCACGCCAGGGGCTCAACCCGGCACTGGACGTCGCCTTTCGCGGCGGCGCCATCACCGGCCTGCTGGTCGTCGGCCTGGGACTGCTCGGCGTCGCCGGTTACTACGGCCTGCTGGGTGCCTTCGGGATCGAGGGCGAGCAGGCCATCAAGGCGCTGGTCGGCCTCGCCTTCGGCGGCTCGCTGATCTCCATCTTCGCGCGACTCGGCGGCGGCATCTTCACAAAGGGCGCCGACGTCGGTGCCGACCTGGTGGGCAAGGTCGAGGCCGGCATCCCCGAGGACGACCCGCGTAACCCGGGCGTGATCGCCGACAACGTGGGCGACAACGTGGGCGACTGCGCGGGCATGGCGGCCGACCTGTTCGAGACCTACGCGGTCACCATCATCGCCACCATGCTCCTCGGCGTGCTTTTCCATGCGGACTGGGGCTGGTCTGCGTGGGTGTACCCGCTGGTCCTCGGCGCCGCCTCCATCGTGGCCTCGATCATCGGCACATTCTTCGTCAAGGCCGGTGCGAGCGGCTCCATCATGGGCGCGCTTTACAAGGGCATGATTGCCGCCGGCGTGCTGGCGGCCGCGGCTTTCTACCCGATCACCACCGTGATGATGGGCGATACCGGTCAGGCGGGCGTGCTGTTCGGCGCCGCAGTCATCGGCCTCGCCCTCACCGCCTTCCTGGTCTGGATCACGGAGTACTACACCGGCACCGATCACAAGCCGGTGCAGCTGGTCGCGGAGTCCTCGCTGACCGGTCACGCCACCAACATCATCGCCGGGCTGGGTGTGTCCATGAAGGCCACCGCCTGGCCGGTGCTCGCGGTGTGCGCCAGCATCTGGGGCGCCCATGAGCTGGCTGGGCTGTACGGCATCGGCATCGCGGCCACCACCATGCTGTCGATGACCGGTATCGTAGTGGCGCTGGACGCCTTCGGTCCGATCACGGATAACGCCGGCGGTATCGCCGAGATGGCGGAGCTGGAGTCGGAGGTGCGCAACATCACCGACCAGCTGGATGCGGTGGGTAACACGACCAAGGCCGTGACCAAGGGTTACGCCATCGGCTCGGCCGGTCTGGCTGCCCTGGTGCTGTTCGCCGACTACACGCATGCGCTGGAGGCCAACTTCGACCAGCTGTTCGAGTTCGACCTGTCCGACCCCATGGTGATCATCGGCCTGCTGATCGGCGGCCTCGTGCCGTATCTCTTCGCTGCACTGGCGATGGAGGCTGTGGGCCGTGCAGCCAGCTCGGTCGTGAACGAGGTACGCCGGCAGTTCAGGGAAATGCCGGGCATCATGGAGGGCACCCAGCGGCCGGACTACTCCCGAGCCGTGGACATGCTGACCAAGGCGGCCATCAAGGAGATGGTGGTGCCCTCGCTGCTGCCGGTGCTGGTGCCGATCGTCGTCGGCCTCGTGCTCGGCCCGATCGCGCTGGGCGGCATGCTGCTGGGCACGATCATCACCGGCCTGTTCGTGGCCATCTCCATGACTGCGGGCGGCGGTGCCTGGGACAACGCCAAGAAGTACATCGAGGATGGCAACTTCGGCGGCAAGGGCTCCGAGGCGCACAAGGCCGCCGTGACCGGCGACACGGTCGGCGACCCCTACAAAGACACCGCCGGCCCGGCCATCAACCCGCTGATCAAGATCATCAACATCGTGGCGCTGCTGATCGTGCCGCTGCTCTGATCCGGACCGGCCTTACGGCCGAAAAACCGTCGGGCTCCACCGGGACCCGGCGGTTTTTTTTGGTTTTTGGTGTTTTTGGTGCCGGTTGTTTTTGGTGCCGGTCACCCGCAATTTGCAGAATGGAACTATTGTGACTTTCGCGCGTCTCGGTGCCGGACACCGAAACTTCAATAAGTTAGAAAAGTTGCAAAAGTTGGATTAGTTCGGTCCGGCACCGAGGAGGCGGGGGCGCTCAATCAGGTAGCCCTGGGCGAAGTCCACGCCCATCTCGCGCAGCATGTCGAAGTCGCGCTGCTCTTCCACCTGCTCGGCCACGGTGCGGAAGTTCATCTTGCGGGCGAGCTTGATCATCGCGCTCACCATCTCCTGGTTGACCGGGTCGCGTCCGAGGTGGCGGGTGAAGCTGCCGTCTATCTTGAGATAATCGATGGGCAGGTGCTTCAGGTTGGAAAAGGCGCCGAGGCCGCTGCCGAAGTCGTCCAGCGCAAACTTGCAGCCCATGCCGTGCAGCACCTCGATGAAGCGCTGTGCTTCGCGGGGCTCCATGATCAGCGCGGCCTCGGTCATCTCGAAACAGATCCGGGCCGGCGCGACGCTCGTGCGATCCAGCGACTCGACCACGAACTCGAGGAAGTCCGCGTCACCCAGGGTCTGGCCCGACAGGTTGATGATACAGCTGCGCCCGGCCGGAACCCGGATATCACCGGCGGCGATGGCGGTCAGCGTCGCGCTCACCACCCAGCGATCGATCCGCGGCATCAGGTGATATTGCTCTGCCGCCGGCAGGAAGTCCCGGGGCGACTCCGTCCTGCCCTGGCCGTCCTGGAAGCGCAGCAGCACCTCCATCGCCGGTCCCGATTCCCGCTCGGCGTCGAGCGCGATGATGGGCTGCGTCGCGAGCACGAAACCGCCGTTGGACAGGGCATCCTGCAGGCGCCGCAGCCACTGGATCTCGCCGCGCTCCCGCGCCGCCGCCTCGTCCGCAGAGGAGTACACGTGCACCCGGCCCCGACCCCGCTGTTTGGCCATGTAGCAGGCGGAGTCCGCGGCGGCGAGCATGTCCTGCACCGAGCCGCTGTCGGGGCCCAGCTCGACGATGCCGACACTGACACCGATGGTGAAGATGCGGTCCTGCCACACGAAGCGATGATCGGCCACTGCCTGCACCACGTCGCCGGCGATCTGGCGGGCCTTCTCCAGCGGGCAGCCCATCAGCAGCATGCCGAATTCGTCACCGCCGATGCGGGCGACCGAGTCCGAATCGCGCACCTGATCCTTGACCAGCGACGCCACCTCGCGCAACAGCGCATCTCCCGCCATGTGCCCGCAGCTATCGTTCACCGCCTTGAAGCGATCCAGGTCCATGTAGCACAGGACATGATTCGCCTTCTCGCGACGGGCATTGTCGATAGCCTCCTCGAGCCGCCGCTCGAGCTCGCGCCGATTGATGAGACCGGTCAGCGCGTCGTGCGCCGCCTGGTAGCTCATCTGCCGCGTGAGTCCCCGCATCTCGCTCACGTCGTGGAAGACCACCACTACGCCCTGGATATCCCCGTCGCCGGCGCGGACCGGCGATGCGCTTAGCTCGACCGAATGCTCGTGCTCGTCATCGCGCCCCACCATCAGCGCCCGACGCCCCATATTGACCCGCTGGCGCATGGACAGACACCGCTCCACCGGGTCGCCCAGGGATCGCTTGTCGAGTTCATCGATCAGTTGCATGATCTCACCGAAAGGCCGGCCTTCGGACTCGTCCCGGCTGTAGCCGGTGAGGAGTTCGGCTTCCCCGTTCATGTACTCGATGCGACCGCGGGTATCGGTGGTGATTACGCCGTCGCCGATGGACTCGATGACCGCAAGTGCCTGCCGCCGGTCGCCGCGCAACCCCGAATCGATCTCCCGGCGGTGGCTGACATCGCGTCCCACCGTCAGCACGAGTTGGCGATCACCCCACGCCACCACCGCCATGCCAGCCTCCACCCACATGCCCTGCTCGCCGCCGTTGATGAGCTGCATCTCCAGGGTCTGGGGCCCGATCTCGCCAGCCAGCAGCCGGCTGACCGTGCGCCGGAACAGCGCCCGGAAGGCCGGGCGAACCAGATCGCTGACGGGCCGGCCCTCCAGCTGCTCGGCCTCCAGGCCGACGAGCCGTGCAGCGGCCTCGTTCGCGAGCTGCACGCGGTCGTCGTGCAGCAGGGCCACCTCGGGCATGGTACGCATGAACCGGCGCAGAGCACGGTCGCGTTCGAACACGGCCTCGTCCTTCTCGGCGAGCGCGTCGAACAAGCGATTCAGGGAACGGCCGAGAGGCCCCAGCACGGGGTCGTCCGCGGGCTTCAGCCGGCGCCCCACCGCAGCGTCGGCGGACACCTCGACGATCTCCTGGTTCAGCCGTCGCAGCCGTTCGTGGAAACGCCGCCGCGATACGATGAGCAATATGGCCAACAGCACTACCGCCGGCACCAGGATGGTGACGGCGACAATCAGTGCAGTCTGTGGCATGGTTCGCTCATCGATCCCCGGCTCCGGCACAGTGCAGGGTTAAAATTCTTGTTCTTTCAAGAGCCTAGACTCTCATCGCGCTAAGCATAGCCTAATCCGTACCGGCGCGATCCGGCAATTCACCATAACGCTGCCCGGATCGGGCGCAGTATGCTTGTCAGCCTTCTGTAAACTCCGTAACCTCACTCGCCGTCCTGCCGCTTGCGGCCTCACCGAGCAGCTGCCACCAATACCGACCATGGATATCGAGATCGCGCGGGAACAGATGATCGACCAGCAGATCCGCGCCTGGGACGTGCTGCAGCCCCGGGTGCTCAAAGTGCTGGGCGAGGTCCGGCGCGAGCGCTTCGTACCAGAGACCTGGTCGAGCCTGGCGTTCGCCGACACCGAGATCCCCCTCCCCCACCGTGAAAGCATGATGGCGCCGAAGGTGGAGGGAAGGCTGCTGCAGGCACTGGAGATAGAGCCCGGCGACCGGATACTGGAGATCGGCACCGGTACCGGTTTCCTTACTGCCTGCCTGGCGCGCCTCGGCGAACATGTGGTCAGCATCGACTGCTATTCGGACTTCGTCGCCACCGCGGGCGACCGGCTGCGCGAGTTCGACATCGTCAATACCGAACTCCTGACCATGGATGCCATGGGCGAACTGCCGGCGGGTGAGTTCGACGCCATCGCTGTGACCGGTTCGGTGCCCCGCTTCGAACAGCGCTTCGCCGATGCGCTGGCCATGGACGGGCGCCTGTTCCTGGTGATCGGCGAGGCGCCGGTGATGGAGGCCCTCCTGATCACGCGCACCGGCGAGAACGAATGGAGTCGCGAGAGCCTGTTCGAGACGGTCCTGAAACCGCTGCGTAATGCGGCACCGCCGTGCGGGTTCCGCTTCTGACCGGTGGCGTGCCGGCCGCAGTCGGTGACGAAGGAGGGATGCCGTGGTGGAAGAGCTGAGGCCGGCCGAACTGGCGGCGCGCATCCGCGCGGGCGAGGATTGGCAGGTGCTCGACGTGCGCGAGCCTTGGGAACTCGGCATAGCGTCGCTTGCGGACGCCTTCGTCATCCCGATGAATCAGGTGCCGAACCGCCACGGCGAATTGGATCGGGAGCGGCCGCTGGCCGTACTCTGCCACAGCGGCATGCGCAGTTACCGGGTCGCGGCCTGGCTGCAGCAGAACGGGTTCCGGCAGGTGGTGAACGTAGCCGGTGGCATCGATGCCTGGGCGGCGGAGGTGGACTCGTCCATGTCCCGCTACTGAGCGGGAGTCCATGTCCCGCTACTGAGCGGGAGTCCATGTCCCGCTATTGAGAGAAGCCGAAAACCGGTGCTATAGTGATATACCTGACTAAAACACCTGCCCTGCAAAATAAGGATATGAAGAGAGTAATGGATATCCGCAGATTCAGGCTGCTCGTCCCGCTGGCCGCCCTGTTCGCCACTTTGCCGGCGGCGGCAGAATCCCTGCTGGAGGTCTACCAGCGCGCGCTGCAGAGCGACCCGCTCATCCGCGAGGCCGAGGCGAATCGCCGTGCGACGGAAGAGGCGTTGCCCCAGGCACGCGGCCTGCTGCTGCCCCAGCTGTCCGCTTCGGCCAGCGAGAGCCGCGGCACTGCCGAGGGCGCTTCCGCGTTCCAGCAGATCACGCCCACGGGCGAGACGATCACCGTCACCAGCGACTTCGAGGACGAGAGCATCGAGACCACCCAGTGGCAGATCGAGTTGCGCCAGACCGTGTTCCGCTGGGACCAGTTCGTCGGCCTGAAACAGGCCGGGAAGCAGGTGGCTCGCGCCGAGGCGGACTTTGAAGCGGCCCAGCAGGACCTGATCGTCCGGGTGGCTAGGCGTTATTTCGACGTGCTCGCCGCGGAAGACGCGCTGGAAGCCGCCCAGGCCAGCAAGCGCGCCATCGATCGCCAGCTCGAACAGGCCCAGCAGCGTTTCGAGGTGGGCCTGATCGCCATCACCGACGTGCAGGAGGCCCAGGCCGCCTACGACCAGGCCATCGCCGAGGAGATCGCAGCCAAGCGCCAGCTCGCTTCGTCACGCGAGTTCCTGCGCGAGATCACCGGCGAGTATCTGAAGGAGCTGGAGACCCCCGGGCAGCAGCTCGCGCTGGAGACGCCCGACCCGGCCGCGGAGGACGACTGGGTGGAGACCGCCTTCGACCAGAACCTGGCACTGATCGCGGCGCGTCTGAACGCGGAGATCGCACGCCAGGAGATCGACTCCCGCCGCTCGGGCCACTACCCCACCCTCGATCTCGTCGCCACGCGCAGCGATTTCGACCGGGAGTTCGAGCGCTCCAACGAGGGCAGCCCCTTCAACGATGTCTTCAACGACCAGACCTCCGACAGCATCGCGCTTGAGTTCCGCATCCCGCTGTTCTCCGGAGGCCGTACCTCGGCCCAGGTCCGCGAGGCAGTCCACCTGCATCGTGCGGCCAGGGAACAGCTGCAGCGGGTGGCCCGGGAAACCGAACGCCAGGCTCGGGACGCCTACCTGGGCGTGCTCGCGGAGATCTCCAGGGTGAAAGCCCTGCGCCAGGCCCTCTCGTCGGCGAAGACGGCGCTGGAGGCGACCGAGGCCGGCTTCGAGGTGGGGACCCGCACCACCGTGGACGTTCTGAACGCCCAGCAACAGGTCTTCTCGGCCCGCACCAACTACCGCCGTGCGCGCTACGATTACCTGCTGAACGTGCTCAGCCTGAAGCAGGCGGCCGGTATCCTGCGCATCCAGGATCTGGAAGACATCGACGTCATCCTCGTGCCTCGGAGCGAGACGAGCGACTGACGCTCGGCCTTACTCAGCCGTTTTTGAACCGCCGCGTGAGGGGCTCCAGCAGTTCGAGCAGGCTCCTGAGTGAGCCACGGTTATCCAGCAGCAACAGACGCGCACGCTCGCCCATCTCCCTGCGCGCCGCCTCATCGGCAAACAACCGCTCCAGGGCTGCGCCGAGCTCCGCCTCGTCGCTGACCACCCGCGAGGCGCCGCGCTCCGCAAACATCGCCGCGATGTCCTCGGTATTGAACAGGTGCGGTCCGGTGAGGACAGGCAGGCCCAGGGACGCCGGCTCCAGCAGGTTGTGTCCACCGATGGGCACCAGACTGCCAGCGACGAAAGCGATGTCCGAAGCAGCGTAGAACAGGGGCAGCTCCCCCATGGTGTCGCCGAGGAAAACGCGGGTCCCGGCCCCGCAGCGCTCGCCGCCGGTACGGCTGACGTAATCGAGGCCCTGCTCCCGGATCATGTCGGCGACCGCGGGAAAACGCTCGGGATGTCGGGGGACGAGCACCAGCAGCGCGTCCGGCACGGCTGCGAGGAGGCGCCGATGGGCGGCGAGCACGATCTCCTCCTCGCCCGCGTGGGTGCTGGCCGCGATCCACACGCTGCGCCCGGGGAAATGCGCGGCCGCGAATTCCCGGCCCCGACCGGCCAGACTCTCGTCGATCTCAACGTCGAACTTGATGTTGCCCGTCACGAAAGTGCGCGCCGGGGCCGCGCCCAGGTCACGGAAGCGTTGTGCGTCCTGCTCGCTCTGGGCGGCGATGATGATGCCGTGGGACAGCGCCTCCCGGAACAGCGGCGTCAGGTGCCGGTAGCGAGCCACCGAACGGGGCGAGATCCGGGCGCTGGCCAGCACCAGCGGGACCCGCCGGCGGCCGCACTCGGCGTAGAGATTGGGCCAGAGTTCGGTCTCGATGATCACGGCCAGCTCGGGACGGATGCGGTCGAAGAAGCGGCGCACCGCGCCCGGTGTCTCGAAAGGCGCGAAGCAATGCACCACCTCGTCGCCGAACAGGCGGCGCACCCGCTCGGCACCGGTGGGGGTCACGGTGGTGACCACCACGGCCCGGGACGGGAATCGGTCCTTCAGCGCCTTGATCAGCGGGGCGGCAGCCTGCACCTCGCCGACGGAGACGGCATGGATCCAGACCGATCCGCAGCGGATGTCCGGAAAACCGATGCCGAAGCGCTGCCCGAGGCGGTCGTGATAGCCCTTGCGGGTGAAACCGCGCCACAGCCAGAAAAGAAATACAAACGGCGTAGCCAGGTAGACCAGCAGCTGGTAGGTGAATCTCACCGTCCCGCTTCCGGCCTCAGGCCAGGCCGCGCAGAGACTCGATGATGCGGGAGCTCGATCGGCCTTCGCGGAACGCGAGCACGCGCACCTCGCCACCCACTGCCAGCACAGCCGGGCCGCCCGCGATCTCCTCCGGCCGATAATCGCCGCCCTTGACCAGCACCTCCGGCAGCACGGCCTCGATCAGGCGGGCGGGGGTGCCCTCGGCGAATGGCACCACCCAGTCGACGGCTGCCAGCCCGGCGAGGACCGCCATACGGTCCTCCACCGGATTCACCGGCCGCCCCTCCCCCTTCAATTGCCGTACGGAATCATCCGTGTTCACGGCAACGACGAGCCGGTCGCCAAGCGACTTGGCTTCCTCCAGATAGGTGACGTGCCCCGCATGCAGGATGTCGAAGCAGCCGTTGGTCATGACGATGCGCTCGCCCCGGCTGCGCGCCTCGCCCAGGAACTCGAGCAGCGCCGCCTCGTCCACCATGCCGCGGCCGCCCTTGCCGCGCCGGTGCAGCGCCACCCTGAGTTCGGACGGCGTGACGCCGGCCACGCCGATCTTGCGCACCACCAGACCGGCGGCCAGGTTGGCCAGCGCCGCCGCCTCGCCCAGCGCCGAGCCCGCCGCCATCGCCGCGCCAAGGGTAGCGATCACCGTGTCGCCGGCACCGGTCACATCGAAGACTTCCCGGGCCTCCGTGGACAGGAAATGCGCCTCCCCGTCTCCCTCCACGGCCAGCATGCCGCGTTCGCTCCGCGTGATCACCAGGCCGCCGAGATCGAACTCTTCGATCATCTGCCGGGCGCGGCGCAGCAGATCGTCATCGTCCCGTGCCGCGCCGGCCACCGCCTCGAACTCCGCCTGATTCGGCGTGAGCAGCCTGGCACCCCGGTAACGGCCGAACTCGGTACCCTTGGGATCGACCAGCACCGGCACACCGGCCTCGCGGGCGGCGGCGATGAGTTGACCCACCTCGTGCAGTGCGCCCTTGGCGTAGTCAGACAGAATGACGAGCCCGGCGTCCTGCAGCGCGGTCAGGAACGGCTCACGCACCGAGATGGCCGCGCCGTCGGTGGCCTCCTCCCGGTCCAGGCGGATCAACTGCTGGCCCCGGGAAAGTACCCGCAGCTTGGTGGTGGTCGGCGTCTGCCGCGATACGGCGAAACGGCAATCGACGCCCCGCTCCGCCAGCAGCGTCTCAAGACGCCCGGCAGCCTCGTCGGCGCCGACCACGCCCACCAGCGCGGCAGGCACTCCCAGCATGGCCAGGTTCACTGCCACGTTGGCGGCGCCACCGGGCCGCTCCTCGCCGTCACGCACATGGACGACCGGCACGGGCGCCTCGGGCGAGATGCGCCCGGTCGCGCCGAACCAGTACTGGTCGAGCATGAGATCCCCGGCCACCAGGAGACGGGCACCGGAGAAATCGGGTATCTGCAGCGTCACGGGCCTACCGCCGGGGAACCTCGGAAGCCGGGGATATTAGCAGAGAGCAGGCCCCCTTCACTCAGCCCTCAGCTGTGGGTTGGCCCATAAGCTGAGATTCCACGATCAGCCCTTTCAGATAGTTACGTCACATGGGGTCGCCAAAAGCTGCGATCAAAGTCCCCCATAAGTTGAGATTTCCACGCAGAAAAGACGCATAAGTTGATATTTTCGCCAAAGGTCGCTGAGAACAGTTGCAAGTAATTGTAAATAATAGAGGTTTTCCCGCGCCAACTCTCGCGCAAAATCAAATTTGATGTGTCAGTAAAGCCTGCGGCAGATGCCGTTATCGACTCGCCGACGCTCGCCAAATACAGGGCGTACTCAAGAAGTCCGTTTACTACGTCCCTGAGTTTCCATTCGGAGATGATCGTCTTCGCCTCAGCTGCGTTGAGCGACGAATTCTGCATTTGTTCGTTGTGCGCAAGCATACCTACCCCCTAAAGGACTCTTCGCCCCGAGGCGCTCCGGAGGGAAGCTACGATGTGTCGCGAGGCAAGAACAGGGGTGGTGAGCTCGTCACCGGACCAACAGCGTCAGGTGCAAAAACGGTCCGGATTCGGCCGAGGCTGTGTGAAAACCCTCCGACAATTATAATCGCGCTTTCCGGCGGGGAGCGGCACGATGAGCGGATTTATCGAGGGCGAGGATCGGACTCAGGCGACACTGTTCCCGGAGCGCATCGACGACTATGTCGCCGAGGATAACCCCGTCCGGGTGATCGACGTCTTCATCGATGATCTCGATATCTCGGGCCTGGGCTTCAAGTCGGAGCCGGCCGCAACGGGCCGGCCGGGTTACCATCCGAAGACGATGCTCAAGCTCTATGTCTACGGCTATCTGAACCGTATCCAGTCCTCGCGTCGGTTGGAGCGTGAGGCGCAGCGCAACGTCGAGCTCATGTGGCTGCTGGGGCGGCTGGCGCCTGACTTCAAGACCATTGCCGACTTCAGGAAGGATAACGGTGGGGCGATCCGCCTCGTCTGTCGCGAGTTCGTGGTTCTGTGCAGGAAGCTCAATCTGCTGAGCGACACGCTGGTGGCGATCGACGGCAGCATGTTCAAAGCGGTCAACGGCCGGGACAAGAACTACACGCGGGCGAAGATGAAGCGCCGGCTGCAGGAACTCGAGGCCAGCATCGAGCGCTATCTCGAGCGCCTGGCGACGACCGATGCGACGGAGTCCCCCGGCGATGATGCGAAGACGCTGAATGACAAGGTGGCCGCACTCAGGGAGGAGATGCAGCGGCTAAAAAAGCTCGAGGTCCGGATGCTTCAGGCTCCGGACCACCAACTCTCACTGACCGATCTCGATGCTCGCTCCATGAACGCCCGTAGCAGCGGGATCGTCGGCTACAACGTCCAGAGCGCGGTGGACAGCCGCCACCACCTGATCATCGCCCACGAGGTCCGCAACGTGGGCAGTGATCGACGGCAGCTCTCGCCGTTGGCCCGCCAGGCAAAGGCGGCACTGGGCGCCAGGAAGCTCGAGGTTGTCGCCGACCGCGGTTACTACAATGGCGACGAGATCCGCGCCTGCGAGGAGGCCGGGATCGAGGCCTATCTCCCGAAGCCGAAGACCTCGTGGAACAAGGCACGTGGCTTCTTTGATCGCAGTGCGTTCACCTACATCGCCGAGGATGACGAGTACCGGTGTCCGGCCGGCGAGCGGCTCACCTACCGCTTCACCCGCCAGGAAGCCGGCAAGACCATCCACCGCTACTGGAGCTCCGCCTGCGGTGACTGCGCCATCAAGCCACGGTGCACAACCGGCAGGAACCGGCGCGTCAGCCACTGGGAGGATGAAGAGGTGCTCGAACGTGCCCAGGCCCGACTCGATCGCCGCCCCGAAATCATGCGGCTACGGCGGGCCACCGTGGAGCACCCCTTCGGCACGATCAAATCCTGGATGGGCTCGACGCACTTCCTGACGAAGACATTACCCAGGGTGCGAACAGAGATGAGCCTGCACGTTCTGGCCTACAACATGAAGCGAGCGATCAACCTGCTCGGAACCGAGAGAATCGTGCCGGCGATCCGGACGTAAGATCGCTGCGCTCCCGAAAATATGCACTCGATCGGACGGTGCCGGGACCATGAGCGGCACCATTACCGCGGCGAGTCCGAGGGCATGCGCAGGAGCGAGTTATCACACGGCCTCCGCCAGAACCAGCCGGTCAAATTCTATCGTGAAAGGCGATCAATTCCTCGTCCGGGTGGAACATCAATCCACGCACAACTACGTAACAGGTCAGTCGCGCGGATTCACGTACTAGTCCAGTTCCGACGTAGCCAAACATCAGAGTGTTACCGAATTCCTGAATCTTCGTAACCGCATCCAGTGCTTCCACATGAACCTTTTCAGTTACGTTGTCAGACCAAGTCTTGGGCCAAGCTTCACTGTTATAGTCGGCAATTACAACGGTAACGCAAGGACGCGGATCATGCCCCATGTTGTGGCCATTGAGGATGCTCCC
The DNA here is from genome assembly GCA_964427415.1 of uncultured Woeseiaceae bacterium. GTDB lineage: Bacteria > Pseudomonadota > Gammaproteobacteria > Steroidobacterales > Woeseiaceae > Lentisalinibacter. The sequence continues at coordinate 89,887 of CAYRUH010000010.1, forward strand.
AAGCATTGGCAAAACTCTCATTCTACAAAATGGAAAGAATAGACGCACAGCTTATCAGGGTGATTTCTGTTGGGGCTTAAAGCAAAAACATCTACACTGATTTTATGATCACCATTGAACGAACAAATTACGCCTTTGCTCGCGTGGACGCCTCATCAGACGAGTGGAAGGCGATTGGGATTATGGTTCGTTATGCGAAGAGTATTTACAACCAGACCGAGCTGCGTTACAGGCTGATGTGTAAAGAGGAAGAGTGCCGGACATGCATTCAAGATGTGATTAGCATGCTGGGTGTTTGAGGATGATCCGCCAATCGCGCTGATACATCGACGAGCCATTCCTACGATCCTGTGCTGCATTCGTGAAATGGACAGCTTCGACGTGCCAAGCATGGATGCAGTGCTGCAATCGACGATTATCGATCAAGTTAGGCAATATCATACCGCTGATATTTTTGACGATGAGAAAGCCACCGACGAACAAATAGAGTGCTGGACACAAGAGTTATGCTCTAAAGGTAGCTAATGCTTTTCGTGACGCGGCGCATCCAGTTCCTGCTGCAAACGAAAAACGGCGGCTTCGTTGGCTCTGGACGGTCTGCGTTTCCATTTAGGATACGGGAAGCTACTTTTTTGCCGCAAATCGGTGCCGGTATACATAAATGCAACAAGAGGGGGAATCTGCGCAATGAAGGCAAGAACAGAGGAAAGCTCGTTATTGGCGCCTGAAGGCTGGCGATATATGAGCGCGGTAACGACAAGGAATTCTTTCAGCGGTTCAGCGCTTGTGGTGATCGGCTTATTGGCTTGTTGTCCTGCGGCTTTTGCTCAGCAGGCTGACGAGATTTTTTACCAATGCTATGGCCGTACGCAGGCGGGTAGCGGGGGTGCGTCACCGCTCTTTTGTCAGTGCGTCAATGATCGCGCAACGGAGGTGTTGAACACTACGGATCTCGCAAAAGCGCGAGCGGATTATTCCTATCTCCACGTCCTCGAACAAAATAGCGGTGAGCCCTATTCCTATCAACGCTATGCCAGCCTTATTCACTCGCATTGTGTCGCGTGTAAGGAGAAAAACTACCGCGATTGCCTGCCCGATGGCCAAGAAACCAGCTTTGTGGGGCCCACGGAGATCATGATGATCCATATGGAAGATGCACAGTTCGACCTGATCGAGCGTGGCGCAGCCTATGAGAATTTTTTCGTTGATATCATCAATGTAGTGGGAGAGACCTGCCCGGCCCTGGTGCGCAACCCCATCGAGATCTGGGTGGAGACCCTGACCGACGGCAAAGTGACCAATACCACGGATCGTTTGCGGCTGGATCAACGCATTCACACGCGCTATAAGACCTATGCGAACCGGCGCTCCTTGCGGGCCTCAAACCAGATGACACAGGACATCGAGCGCAGCCGCCGCACCGGACAGCTGCCAATGGGCGGCTTCTCCACCGCCATGGATTTGGCGCAACAACGGCAGGAAATGTTCAGCCTGATGGGCACGGACTGCTCCCCTGGCGGGCGGATCGACAGGGCGTATCGCAACGTGCTGAGCTTCGAGCTAGGTGATCCAGCTGTCAGCCCTGAGGGAGCACCGCGCCGGATCACCGCGCCGGTACGAGACCCAGCCCGTCTTGAAAGAGTGGCCAATGCCGTCAAGGAAGCCAGAGAGGCAGCATTAGCGCAACGAATGGCGGCAGGTCCGCTACGGTGCTCGTGGGAGCCCGAAGAGGTGAATGGCACGCAGCAACCCGAGGCCAACGGGCACGCTAGCATTTCTTCCATGCTGGAGGAGTATGCAGGAAGTTACACGGTGCAATTCGGGGGTGAGTATCTGGATATGGGGATCTGGAACAGATCTGACTTGCCTGGCGTTCTCGGTATCGGGAATGTCCGAGGAACGGAGTGTGCGGTGGTATTGACCATCCAGAGCGGATTGGCGGGCCGCCATCAAGTCCAATTAAACTTCTCCCGCGTCAGCGGCTCCGCGAACGCGTCGGCCTGCCGGGAAACCGCTGCCTTTCCTACGACTTCCCTGATTGGCTTTGGTACGCTTGGGAAGCCAGGCGAGAGTATCCCGCTTTTCCTGAATTCAATACCTTGGGTGCAACAAGCCACCGGGGTATGTGAAGATGAAGTCACCACCCTGACGCCGACGAAGCTGTCGTCTGATACGGTATCTTTCCTGAAGGAAGCGCAGGAGACACAATGGCGGCGATATCCGGGGCTGAAGGCTCCGGATAGTTTTTGGCAATCCGTTACAAAGTAGCGAATAGAATCGCTCAGTGACGCGGAAGTTGGCAAACGTCATGGCAGAGACATAAACGCCCTTTCGGGAGTAATGCCAGCGCCCGACGAGCAGTCAAAGTCAGCTGAGCTGGACTTAGCCTCAATGTAGCAATAAATCAGGCCGCGATCGCCCGTTCGACGGCCTGAAAGCGC
>CAYRUH010000011.1:0-91760 GCA_964427415.1 uncultured Woeseiaceae bacterium
CTCGGTACACTTTCGGTACACCTGTGCCATGGAGTGTGCAGTGGCGACGATCACAAGGACCCCTTCCGCCACCTGGAAAGCGATCATCCGCAAGCGCGGCTGGCCGACCGTGGTCAAGACGTTCCGCACCAAGCGTGACGCCCTCGACTGGTCGCGGCGTACCGAGGACGAGATGGTGCGCGGCGTCTACATCGACCGTGCGCTGTCGGAGAAGACGCTCCTGAAAGATGCCCTCGACCGCTATGCTGCGGAGGTCGTCCCGACCAAACGGGCTTCCACGGCACGACGGGAGAAACCCATCATCGCCAACCTGAAGGAAGCGCTCGGCAACTACAGCCTGGCGGCGCTCACGCCCGACATCATCGCCCGCTATCGCGACCGTCGGCAGGAGGCCGGGCTCTCGGCCAGCACCATCCGGCTGGAGCTCTCGCTGCTCTCCCACCTCTACAACTTGGCCATCAAGGAATGGGGCATCGGGCTCCTGTACAACCCCGTCACCAATATCCGAAAGCCGCCGCCGCATCCCGGCCGTAACCGGCGCCTGACCGCGGCGGAGGAAGCGAAGATCCTCCGGGCGGCCAGCGCCCACTCGAACCCCATGTTCGGCTGGATCGTCCGCCTGGCTCTCCACACCGGCATGCGGGCCGGCGAGATCCAGACGCTTCGTGTCAGCCAGGTCAATCTCGAACGCCGAGTGATTACTTTGACTGAGACCAAGAACGGGTCCTCACGGACCGTGCCTTTGTCGACCGCCGCCACGGCCGTCGTCCGCGCCGCCCTCGAGAACCCCCTCCGTCCGAAAGAGACCGATCTCGTCTTCTACGGCGAGCCGGGCCGGGACGGCATCCGCCGGCCCTACGAGTTCCGGCCTGGCTGGCACCGGCTGCTGAAGCGACTGGGCATCCAGGGCCTTCCCTTCCATGACCTCCGCCACGATGCCGTCTCCCGGCTCGTCGAGGCGGGCCTCGGCGACCAGGAAGTGGCCGCCATCTCAGGGCATAAGTCCATGCAGATGCTGAGGCGTTACACTCATCTGCGAGCCGAGGATCTCGTGAAGCGGCTCGATCAGTTGGGGATACAGTAATGGACACTGACGCAGAGACGAAGACCCGCTCGACCATCACCTGCCCGGTCTGTGGCGCCAGGACGCCCGAGACGATGCCGATCGACGCGTGCCAGTTCTTCTACGAGTGCCCCGGCTGCCGCGAAGTGCTGAAACCGAAGCCGGGCGATTGCTGCGTGTTCTGCTCCTGGGGCGATGTGCCCTGCCCGCCGGTGCAGCAAGACAGGGGGTGCTGCTGAGGACGGCACCGGCTGTTCGATCCGTTTGGGTGGCGCTGTCGATGCAAAACCCGCCCGGCTCGTGTCGGGATATTTCGTGGTCGCGTAGGACGAAGCCGGGTACTCATAGGTTCACGTTTCCCGGAACCTGTGAGGACAGCCCATGCACGACGACGTTTTACCCCGGCAGGATGATCCCCTTGCCGCCCAGCTCACGGAGCGCTTCGGCCCGCTCCTGACCCAGAGCCAGCTCGCCGAACTCCTCGGGCGCACGCCCGGCGGACTCCGCTATAGCCTCTGCTGCCCCAGCGACGCGCCCACGCGGGCGCTGAAGGCCTGTGGTCGAAAGATCGGCCGCCGCGTCTACTACCCGGCTACCGAGGTCGCTCGCATCATCACGGGTGACGAGGCGCGGTGACACGCCGCATCTTCAGGGCCCGCGACCGCAAGAAGTACCTCATCGTCGAGCAGGCCGCGGTCGAGGACAGCCGCCTCTCCTGGGCTGCCAGGGGGCTTCTCGTCTATCTCCTTGCCAATCCCGAGACCTGGCAGGTGCTCGTGAACGACCTGGTCAAGCGTGGTGACCTGGGACGGGACGGTGTCTATGGACTACTGAAGGAGCTGAGAGAGCACGGCTACGTTCGCTACGAGCGACACCGGGATCCGGAGGGGCGGTTGCGTGGCGGGCACTACCTGGTGTTCGAGCGCCCCCCGTCTCTCGAGTCAGCACCGCATCCGGAATCGCCGGAAACGGTGCGGCCGGAACCGGTTCCACCCGAGCCGGCCAGCCCCGACGCTTTATCTATTACCTACCCAGAGCAAGAACCCATATTTATCCAACTACCCAGTTTTACCTCTCAAAAGATCGACCAGAAGAAGAGTCTCGCGACGGGCGCCTACGTCTTCCCGCCGACCGTCACCGCGCAGGAGCGGGCGTCCGCCAGCTGCATCGTGGCCTCGCTCGATCCCGATTCCCGGCAGGCCGCCCTCGACGAATGGGGCCAGGCAATCGCCAGGGGGGCGATCCGCTCGAGTCCCCTCGGCTATCTGGACGCAATCGTAAAGCGACGACTGGCCGAGGCGAAGAATGTCGACCGGGCCTGCAGGAATTTTTGATGACACTGTCATCAAAATCCGCGGCGGCTCGCGTCCCGCGTCCCTCCGACGGCTTCGCCGGGTAGGGACGCGGGACGGAAAGCCAATAACCGCGCGGCTTTCAGGCGGAATTTCTGAGGGACGAGTGAGGGACGGACCCCTATAATGACCCCGGAACACCGAATTATCCGCGGCCACTGCGGCAAAGTGGCAAACCGTGTCCAACAACCGAAAGGAGGTGAAATTCTCAAGAACCGATGGCTGTCGGAGCCCTAAACCGTCGCCGATCGCAATTCCCACAGGAACTGCCCGGCGAGGCAATATGCCAAGGGGTGTAGTGCCACCCCGACACGAGCCGCTCCTCGAGAGTGGGCGCCCTCAGTTACGGCCTGGGTGTGTGTCAGAAACGCTTACCGAGAGGAATTGCACTGCGAGAGACTGGCAAACACGCACCTCCGACGAGAAAGAGCCTTAACGCCGGAACGGGCGCTTGTGGCAAAATCGAAAGCCAAGCCGAGAGGTCGCGGGCCATGACGAAGAGCAACATCGAGCAACTCAGACGCACGCCCGCCTACACTTACGTTGAGGCTGCCCACTACCTCAATCTGCCGGTCAGTACGCTATCGTCCTGGTTCAAGGGCCAGACCTATACCCTGAACGACGAAGTTCGGCGTTTCCAGCCGGTGATCACCCTCGATGGACGACCGGGTGAAGGCCTCTCCTTCCTGAATCTCGTCGAAGCTCATGTTCTCGCGGCTCTCCGCCGCGAGCATCGCATCCCCCTGCAGAAAGTCCGCCGGGCCCTGGACTACGTCGAGCGGGAGCTCGGTGTCAGCCGGCCGCTCATCAATGCCCGTTTCGAGACCGACGGGGTCAACCTGCTCGTCCGCGAGCTGGAGAGGCTCGTCAACGTCCCCCAAGAGGGCCAGCTCGAGATCGAACCCGTTATCCGCACCTATCTCCGGCGGATAGAGCGAGATTCGTCCGGCCTGCCCATCAAGCTCTACCCATTCACGCGGAGGGCGGTCTCGGCCGACGAACCGCAGCCCGTGGAGATAGACCCGCGGGTCTCCTTCGGGCGGCCGGTTTTGGCCGGCAGGGGCGTGCCGACGGCCGTTCTCGCCGATCGTTTCAAGGCAGGGGACTCCCTGACTAACCTGGCGGAAGACTATGACACCTCCCCGCAAGTCATCGAGGAGGCGATCCGCTGCGAGCTCAGCCGCCGCGAAGCGGCTTGAGAGCGCCCGCTTCTATCTGGACGAGTCGATCTTCTCCCGTGTCCTGCTGGATGCGATAGAGGCGGCAGGCGCCAATGTGGAGCGTGCCGGCGGCGCGTTTCCTTTTGGTACACCGGATGAAGTCTGGCTAACCGCCTGCGGTCAGCGCGGCTGGATCGTCCTGACCCGGGATCAGCGGATAAGGCGCCGCGTTCTGGAACGCGAGGCCATACAGCAATCCGGGGCGGCGGTATTCGCACTCACGGCAGGCGAGGCGACAGCATCGGACACCGCGGAAGTGATCGTCCGCCTGCTTCCGAAGTTCGCGAACATGGCTATCAGTGAGCCGAAACCGTTTCTCTATACCTTCGGATTATCAGGCCGCCTGAGCCGCGTGCGTTTGGGTAGATGAGCCGCGCGGCGACGAAGCCTAGGCAGCTGGCTGAATGCCGCCTCGATGATCTGGCCCAATTCCTCTGTTTCCGCCGATGCATCGGCCTGACCCGCGATGCCGTACACGTCATGAGCGCTCGCAGCCTCTCGGGCGTGCCGCCTCCGCTCGCTTCGCTGCCGATTTCGGCTGATGTTGACCACAATCCCCAGAAGCCACGTTCGAAAGGAAGACTGTTCGCGGAACGTGCCCAACTTCTCAAGCGCGACGAGCATCGCCTCCTGCGATACATCCTCAGCCGCGTCAGCGTCCGGCCATGTGAGGCGCCTGGCGAAGCGATAGACGTCATCCTGGTGCAGTGCGAACAGTGCTTCCAGCGCCGCCTCGTCTCCGGCTTTGGCGGCGGCTAGCAGATCTCTCTCCACGTTGCCGCTAGTGGACGGCACTCAGAAGTCGAGGTTTCGGGGCTTTTTCGGCAGCGACTCCGCGGTGGTGGGAGTTTCGTCCGGGACGATCTCCAGGCTGAATGAGTCGGCGTACATTTCGCCTGTGCCGGACATTAGGGCTCCGAACAGGATCCGGGTGGCGCTCTCATCGACGCGGACTATCGTCTCGTACCGCTTCCAGTCCGTTGTTCCGGTCACGCCGGGGTCGTTCATGTTGTCAAGAACCAGCACATCCTTGCCCTTGTCGACCCGGAACCAAAGGCCTCCGTAGCCCTCCTGGATATCGACCGTCTTTAGATAGCCGGAGAGCTTTACCGTCTTCCCGGCATACTCGGCTGCCGCGATCATTTGGCCTACTCCACCGAAAGTCCCGGAATCATCCTGGAGCTTGCGGACCCTCAGCGCCCACCCATCCAGGCCAGCTGCGGATACGACCTCGACCGAGTAGCTCTTCATGCCGGAGTCGCCGATCTCGTACCAGCCTTCCGGCAGATCAGCTGCATTGGCAACTGCGGCTAAGATCAGGAGCGTTCCCAAGGAAATCGCGATTCTCATTATCGGTTCTCCGGATTGATGGGTGGTATCCGATTAGTGTCACCTGCGTAGTGGATGTTAGACGACGGACTGCAAGTGCAGATGACGTGGCCGCTTTGAGGAGCAGAGCGGACGGAGTTCGCGAGTTCGATATACTGGGCGCTTTCGACCCAAAGCGGACGTTGCGACGTCAGAGCATTGATTGGGGTTTGGCTGCTGCAAAGGAAAAGGAATGGAATCTATAGCTCGTCGTCGTGTACTGAAGTTTCTCGCGGCAAGTCCTTTGCTTGGATATACCGCGGCAGGAAGTTTGCTGGCTGAAGAGTCGCTGGATGCGATTCAGCTGCCGAATTTCCTGATAAAGTCGCCTGAGAAAGCGCTGGACGTATTTGACTTCCATGCCGTTGCAAAACACAAGTTGCCCCCGGCACATTACGGTTATCTGGCAACTGGCACCGACGCTAATGAAACACTGTCCGCCAATCGGCGTGCCTTCAAGAACCTGTACCTTCGGTCGATGCGAATGGCCGATACGAGCAACGTCAGCTTGGGGACGACATTGCTGGGTGAGCAGCTGGGCTCTCCGATAGTGCTCGCTCCGGTTGGCAGTCAGGCTGCCTTTCATCCTGACGCAGAACTCGCAACCGCGCGAGCGGCCAAAGCACAGGGACATCTGCAAATTCTGTCGAATGTCACGTCGAACCCTATCGAGGATGTCATCGCAGCGCGCGGACAGCCGGTCTGGTTTCAGCTCTATCCAACCAATAAGTGGGATACGGCAAAGATGATGTTGGAGCGCGCAGAAAAAGCTGGTTCGCGTGTCGTTGTGTTGACCGTTGATCTCAACTCATCCAGTAATCGCGTACTTCTTGGTCAGTTCATACGTACAGACGATCGTGACTGCTCGTCGTGTCACGGAACGGGAGGCGCTGAAGACTTCGTGCGCATGAATCCAATGTACAGCGGATCCAGCGTTACCTTCGCCGATTTTGACACGTCGGACATGACCTGGGACTACCTGGAGAAAATCCGGAGGGTCACTTCGATGAAAATCGTCGTCAAAGGAATCGTCACCCGCGAAGATGCTGCAAGCGCTGTCGAGGCTGGTGCGGACGCCGTCTACGTTTCCAATCATGGAGGTCGTGCCGAGGCAAGCGGTTGGGGTGCCATCGAAAGTCTGCCTGAAGTGGTTGCTGCAGTAGGCGGTCGTGTTCCGGTAATGGTCGACAGCGGCTTTCGACGTGGAACCGATATCTTCAAGGCCCTGGCGCTCGGCGCAGACTCGGTTTGCATTGGCCGTGCCTACATTTGGGCGTTGGCAGCCTTCGGTCAACCCGGTGTCGAGAAGGTTCTTGAAATGTTGAATGCCGAGCTATCGATGGTGATGGGGCAAATGGGCGCAAGCAGCGTTGCCGACATAGGTCCGCAACATATTGGCGTCCGAGGGTAGACATTCGACCTGGCCGCCCGCGAACGTCTTCTTCTGGCCGATTCCGGAAGTTCCCGGAAGGAAAGTTGGCTTCGTCAGCGGGTCCGCTCTCTCCTCAATAGCGGACGTGAACTAACGACGGACTGTAAGTAGGCGGGGAACAGCGGCCGCACTCTAGGAGTTTCTTAGGCATGTCGATGACTGCAGCCCATGCGTTGGATCCTGCTCTCTCATGCGGCAGCGCGTCGGACAGGATGGGTCAATTTCTAATGCAAAGCCTTGGGGTCACCTATAGGTGCAAGGAATCATCTTCGCGACAGAACCGCACTCTTAGCGACATATAAATACCCTCAGCGACAAATAGGTGCCTCGCCAAGACCCTGCGTAGAATTGCTCAGCGTACTGAGTAATTCGTCACGATGCGGAAAGCGTGCCTCGCTCTTTGGAGGATGCTCGGGATCATCCAAGATACAGTAAGTTATTAAAATCAGTGAGTTAGGGGTTGCGGGTGCTGCGAATTTGTAGCGTAGGAGCCTGCGAAACTGTAGCGTAAGTGCTTGAGAAGCTGTATGGTAGCTCCGTCCGGGGCTGTGCCCCGTCTGGAATTGTCTGCCCCCCGCATCGCATGAACGGCCAGTACATCCCGCGCATCGTCGACCGCGAACTCGATGAGCTCCTGCCGGAACTGCCCGCGATCGCGCTGGAAGGTCCCAAGGCCGTCGGCAAGACCGAGACGGCCCGCCGTCGTGCGAAGACCATCCATCAGCTCGACGACCCGGCCCAGCGCACGATTGCGGCGGCCGATCCGGCGCGCGTGTTGACTGGCACTCCGCCGCTCCTGATCGACGAGTGGCAACGGGTTCCCGCCGTCTGGGACGCCGTGCGGCGGGCGGTCGATCAGGGAACTGCGCCGTCGCAATTCCTGTTGACCGGGTCGGCGAGCCCGGCTGCCGCGCCGACCCATTCGGGCGCCGGCCGAATCGTAACCCTGCGCATGCGGCCGTTGTCGCTGGCGGAGCGGCAACTCGACGTCGCGACCGTTAGCCTGCGCGATCTGCTGGCGGGGAGCCGTGCGGAGGTCACCGGCCGCACCAATGTAGGGCTGGAGACCTACGTCGACGAGATCGTCCGTTCCGGGCTGCCCGGCATGCGCGCCTACCGCGGCCGCGCCTTGCGCACGCAGCTAGAAGGCTACCTGGACCGCATCATCGATACCGACTTCGAGGAGCAGGGCCTGTCCGTGCGCCGACCTGAGACGCTCAGGCGCTGGATCGCCGCCTACGCCGCGGCCACTGCAACCACGGCTTCGCTGGAGACGATTCGTGACGCCGCAACGGGTGGGCAGCGGGACAAGCCGTCCCGCAGCGCGACCCAACCCTGGCGAGAGGTGCTCGAGCGGCTGTGGATCCTCGATCCGGTGCCCGCCTGGCTGCCGACACAGAATTACCTGACCAGGCTCGCCCAGTTGCCCAAGCACCACCTCGCAGACCCGGCCCTGGCCGCCGCGATTCTCGGCGTGGACGCCGACGCATTACTCGCCGGTGCAGAGGCTGGCCCACGGATTCCTCGCAGCGGTGTGTTGCTGGGCCGGTTGTTCGAGTCTCTCGTGACCTTGAGCCTGCGTGTCTACGCCCAGGCCGCAGAAGCACGCTTGCGGCATCTTCGCCTGCATGGTGGTGGCCAGGAGGTGGATCTGATCGTCGAGCGCAGTGACCGGCGCATCATCGCCGTCGAGGTGAAGCTCAGCCGCACGGTCGATGACGATGACGTCAGGCATCTGCACTGGCTGCGCGAGAGGATCGGCGACGACCTGCTCGACGCCCTCGTGATCAACACCGGCCCGGAGGCCTACCGCCGCAAGGACGGCATCGCCGTTATTCCGGCCGCGTTACTCGGACCCTGACGGAGCGGGGATCAGGAATGAGATTCACCCGTCACATCGGCATCGACTATTCCGCCGCTCAAACCGCAGAGAGCGGACTGAAGGGTCTGCAGGTCTACCCGTCACTCCTCCGCCGCCGCTATCCGAAAGAAGACCGAACTCCAGACGAGCACGACGCCTATTGCGTCGCTGCATGGCTTACCGAAGTAGATCGCCGCAGCGCCCCGGACCACTATTTCAACCCGCCGCTCAGCCTCCCCGAGTCGTGGAGATCCCGCCATCTCCGGACACTTCACTGTCGGCCTTTGCGCAAGTCTTACGGGACTCCGGTTCACTCGCAGCTTCCCGGACAGTCACACGCGATCGAACAGACGGTCGGCGAAGCCCGGCTCGTCTCTCATATTGCGCACCGTCATGAGTCAGCGTGCCGGTGCGGCGATAATGGGAAGACCTCTGGCGCGTCCGGCAACGACTCGAGATACAGCGACCGGCTGGGAAACGCGAAGCCGGTGCCGGTGGAGGTGACGATTTCCTTGATTTCGTAGGCCAGCCGTTCCTTGATCTCCAGCCATTCTCCCCAGACGGTCGTGTTGGTGAAGCAGTACAGCAGGATATCGATGGAACTGTCGGAGAAGCCGTCGATGCGGACGAAAGTCGCGACCTCCGACGGATTGGCGAATTCGCTGCTGCCCAGCACGTAGCGCTCGATCCGGTCGCGTATCTCGCGCAGCTGGTCCACGCTGGTGCGGTATTCGACGCCGATGATCCATCGAATCCGGCGATGGCTCATGCGGGTGAAGTTCGTAACGGCGTTGTCGGCCAGACTCGCGTTCGGCACGTATACCGGTGCCCGGTCGAAACGCCGCACCGTCGTGGTTCGGAAGCCGACTTCGAGAACAGTGCCCTCCACGACGCCATCCACCAGGATCCATTCGCCGACATTGAAGCGTCGTTCGCCGATGACGAACAGGCCGGCGATGAGATTCTTGAAAAGGTCCTGGGCGCCGAGTGCCACGGCGACGCCGAACAGGCCGAGGCCCGCGATGATCGGGCCGACGGCGATGCCCCATAGTTCCAGAATCGTAGCGGCGCCCAGCACCAAGAACACCACTTTCGCGGCCTTTACGGTCCAGCTGACCATCGCGTCGGTAAAAAACCGCTTTGCCTTCAGCAGCAGATGGCCGACCGGCGCCGTCAGCCGGTAAAAGGACCAGAACAGCGTGAACGCGACCAGCGAACGGTTGACGTTGTAGAAGAATGCCGCTGTACCTTCGCCGACGTCGAGTGCGCTCGTGGCAAAGAAAATGCCCATCACAACCGGTACGAAACGGATCGGCGCGCTGACGGCATCGAGTATCATGTCGTCGATGCCCGTACTGGTCCGCGCCGTCGCCCGTTTCAAAGCCTTTACGACCACACGGGTGAACAGGCTTCGCGCCAGCAGGAAGAAGCCGAGGATCGCCAGGGCGATCAGCGTGTCTGCAATCTGGATGCCGAACACGCCCTCCTGCCAGACGTCGACCACCAGGTCCCGGAAATCCCTGAAAGATGATATGTCCATAAGTCGCGGTATCGAGCGCTGCCGGAGTGCGCCGCAACGATAGCATCCCGCGCCGGCACGGGTAAGCTGCGCCAGCGATGCCCTTGCGGTGCCGCCGCTTTTCTACCGTGGCGACTGTCCGCGCTGCTCATGAGCCAGGGCTGGTGACTGCCCTGCTTTGTCGGGATAATGAATCCTGGGCGCGCCTCCGACGGCAGAATGGCAAGACGGGAACTCTCTGATGGAACGCTTTCGGAATATCCTCTGCGTGGTGGACAAGGCATCCGATGAGGCCGCGCTTGAGCGGGCTGTTTCCCTGGCGGAAAATAACCAGTCTGCGCTGACTGTCGCCCGGGTCATTCCTCGCCACGCGACGGACCTGCGCCTGCCGGCGGACGGACCCACGTCCGAGGCGCTGCGTAAGTGGGCGAGAGCCGAGCAGCTGGAGTCGCTGGAGGCGATGGCTCGTCCCTACGGTGACCGGGTCGATCTCGCCCTGCGGCTGATGGAGGGTACCGAATTCCTGGAGATCATCCGCGCCGTGCTGGCAGATGGTTACGACCTGGTCGTCAAGCCGGCAGAGGACCCACCTTACCTCAGGCGGCTGTTCGGCACCGACGACATGCATCTCCTGCGCAAGTGTCCGTGTCCGCTGTGGCTTACCAGGCCCGGCGAGAAGACCAACTACAGCCGGATTCTCGCCGCGGTGGATTTCGACGCTTCGGAGCCGAACGAAGCCGCCAACGAACTCAATCGCACGATCCTGGAGCTTGCCGCTGCGCTGTCGGTCTCGGATTTCGCCGAGCTGCATGTCGTTCACGCCTGGGATGCACCGGCCGAGGGCGTGATCCGGCGCTGGGCTGCCGTGCCCGACAGCGCGGCTACGGATTACACGGAGGCGGAGAGGTCTGCCCACGCGAGAGGGCTGGAGCAAATCGGCAGCCGATTCAAAGAGTGGCTCGGAGCCGAGAGTTATGAGTATGTGGCGCCTCGCTACCACCTGGCGCGCGGCTCGGCGGTTACGCTCGTCCCCGCGCTCGCCGCGGATCTGGAGGCAGATCTGGTGGTGATGGGGACGGTGGCGCGCAGCGGCATCTCCGGCCTCATCATCGGCAATACCGCCGAGGCGATTCTGGAGCAACTGCCCTGCGCCGTACTGGCCGTGAAAGGACCGGGATTCGTCTCGCCGGTGCGCCTGTCCGACTGATCTCTCCCTGCGGCCTCAGGGCAGGCTCTTGTCCCCGAGCTCACCCTCCGGTATGGCGGTTCGCTCTCTCTCCTCACTCCCTGTGAGCAGATCCACGGCCCGATCGGCCGCATCCTGGAACGGCTCCAGTATCAGATCGGCACCCGCCGCCCTGAGCTCCTCGGTATCCATCTGCTTGTGTGAGGTAACGGCGATACGGCCTGTGAAGCCCGCGCCCCGGCTCACCTGCAGCAGCGTCTCCTGGACATCCTCGTAACTGAGGCCGGTCGGCTGCACGGGCATGGTCGATACCAGCCAGCGGGCACGGTCGAGCGGCAGCGTGGCCAGAAACTCCGGATCGCTCGCATCGCCGTAGTCCGCCTCGAGGCCCAGCGAGCGCCATCGCCGCACGGCGACCGGATTGAAGTCGACACCCAGCACCGGTATGTCCTTGTTGTCCAGACGCATGCCGATCGCGGTGCCGAATCGGCCGAGACCGAAAATGATCACGTCATACCGGCCTGCGATATGTCCTTCGCCCTCCGCGGGTTCGGCGGGAACGTTCCAGCGCTCGAAGACTCCGAGCACGGGTTCGAATAGGGCGTAGAGCTGGTGTGAGTAGGTGATCATGTAGGTCGATACGCCGATGGTGACCAGCCCCACGAGGGTGACGAGACCGAGAGCGTCCGGCAAGACGTGGCCGAGGGAGACCCCCATGGCGATGAAGATCAGCGAGAACTCACTGATCTGCGCCACCGTGAGACCCGCGAGAAAACCCGTGCGTTTGCGATAGCCCATGCCGCCCATGATGGCCAGAACTATCAGGGGGTTACCGATCAGAACGAACAGCGAAAAGACCACGGCTGCGAAGATGTTCGAGCCGAGCACCGACAGGTCCAGCGCAGAGCCGAGGGCGATGAAGAAAAAGAGCAGCAGAAAGTCGCGCAGCGGCGCCAGCCTGGCGGCGATGGTCTCCCGATAGGGCGTCGAGGCGAGCGAGATACCCGCCAGCAGGCCACCCACCTCCTTGCCGAGCCCGGTGAGGTCGCCCACCGCGGCAAAAAGTGCCGCCTGTGCGATGGCGAAGACCAGCAGCAGTTCCGGTGCCTGCGCCAGCTTCTCGATAAGAGGGTCGGCGATGTAGCGCACGAAAATAACGACCAGTGCTACGAGCGCAATACCCGAAAGCAGCACCCGCAAGACGGATGCCCCCCCATGTTCGCCGCCGCCGATGCCGATGGCGGAGAGCGCGATCATGGCGAAAACCACTACCAGATCCTGGACGATCAGGAAGCCGAGTGCGATCTGGCCGTGCAGCGAGTCGATCTCCCGCTTGTCCGAGAGCAGCTTGACGATGATGATCGTGCTCGAGAACGTGAGCGCGACCGCGACGTAGAGGCTGGTGATCGGGTCCAGGCCCAGCGCCAGGCCGATGAGGAAGCCGAACAGAGACGTGAACAGAACCTGGCCGAGGCCGGTCATCAGCGAGACCGTGCCGAGGGTCCTGATCAGTTTGATGTCGAGCTTGATGCCGACCAGGAACAGCAGCACGGCGATACCGAGCTGGGAGAGAAACGTGATCTGGGGCTCGGAGCGGACAATATCCAGCGCCGAAGGGCCTGCCAGCAGGCCTACGGCAATGAAGCTGACGATGAGCGGTTGACGCATCAGCAGGCCGACCGAACCGACGATAGCGGCCAGCACCAGCAGTGCGGCCATTTCGGTGAACGCAGATTGGTGGATGAGTTCGTACACTGGTGTCCGCCGGCAACAGGAACCCTCAACTGTACATGATAGATGCGCGTCCGGCGTACCAGCTGTGGCGGGCAAAAAAAGACCGCGGGCAGCCGGAGCCGTCCGCGGTCCCTGGAGCCTTCAGAGGTGAAGGCCGATTGGCGTCAGCTCTGACGCCGGGAATCGATCATGCTGAGCACTTCGTCCCGCTGATCGGGGTTGGCGTTGATCAGCGTCGCGGTCTCGTTGTACTTGTCTACGGTCCAGCCGTGATCCTGGATCGTGCGCTCTATTTCCTCCTGCATGTTGAGCTGCACTTCACGCGCCTCTTCCTGGGTCTGGGCCTGGCTCATATCTGCGGACATCTCCCGGCGGGTGTTCTCCACCTCAACGTAGATCTGGGCGAATTTCGTGAGATCTGCTTCCGAGACCTTCTCCGCCTGCGGCGACGGAGCCGGCGGCGGAGGCGGGGACGGTGTTGCCTGCGGCTGGCCCGGTTGCGGCGCCTGGGCCAGCGCGAGCAGCGGGGCCAGCGTGAGAGCGGCTATCGCGGTAATGAAACGAGTCTTCATGTTTCCTCCTTCGGATTGGGTAACCCGTCGCCCCTTCGCGGGGACGACACAGGAGCGATTGCAATGCCCATGCCAACTGAGCCGGGCCTGCAACTCCTTGATCGGCGGGCGCCAATGGTTGGCCGGCGGAAATCTCTCAGTGCCAGCTTGACACAATGAGACCGGTGTAGACGGACCTGAGTCGTTGCGACAAGCGTTCTCGATGCTGGATTGTGTCATTTTGACGCATGTGCCCCGGCCGAGTAACCTGTCTGTATGCTTCGGTTCCTGCGCCCGGCAGACCTGCGTATCGCGGCCCTTGGCGCCGTCGTACTGCCCATCCTCGCGCTTTACGGCCTCGCCGGTTACGCAGTGCTCGAGACTCTCGAGGCGCAACTGGAGGCACGCCTCGAGGAAGACATCGCACTCATCGCGCGGTCGCTGAAACGTCCGATCGCCCGGTCTCTGCAGCGTGACCGCGAGAATGCCATGGACGAGGCGTTACGCTCCGCCTTCGACTTCGGCCGGGTCTACGGCGCCTATGTGTACGATGCGGAGGGGCAACTGCTCGGGAGCGCGGATCCGGGGGGCAGACCTCGCGGCACGGATCAGCAGGCTCGCGATGCCCGTGCGCTGGCGGGAACAGCGAGAGAGCGCGGCGACCTGAGTGACTATCGTTCGTTCGGAGGTCTGGAGGTCTTCTCTTACTTCACCCCTCTGACCGGGCCGGGCGGGCAGGTGATCGGCATGCTGCAGGTCACGCGCGAAGCGAGCGAGATGCGTGATTATCTCGGCAGCATCCGGGCGCAAGCGGCGGGATTCCTGTTGTTTTCAGCTCTGTTGTTGGGTGGAATCGTCTTCGCCGGCCATCACATGGCCGTTGGCAGGCCTCTGGGCCGCGTCACCGGAGCGATGGAAAAGGTGGCCTTGGGCGATCGGGCGCGCCGGGTGATCCCGTCGGGACCGAGAGAGATCCGCCAGATCGGTGAGCGCTTCAACCGGATGCTGGGAGCAATCGAGGAGCGCGACCGCCGCCTGACGGCGGAATATGAAAAGCAGCAGCGTCTTGCCGAGAAACTCAGGGAGTCCGAGAAATATGCACTGGCCGGCCGGCTGGCGGCCGGCGTCGCTCACGAACTGGGCACGCCGCTAAGTGTCATCGAAGGGCAAGTGCAGCGCCTGCTGCGCGACGAAGAGGAAGGCAGCCGACGACACCGCGCGCTCACGGGCATTCGTGATGCGGCGCGGACGATGTCGCGGGTCGTGCGCCACTTGCTCGGGTTCGGCCAGGGCACGGCCAAGTCCCAGTCGCCCTGTTCGCCGGACCGGATACTGAGATTGGCAGCGGCGGATGTGCAGGCCCTGTACGACGAGAGCGAGACGCGTCTGGTGGTTGTAGCGTGCGGGTCCGGGGTTGAAATAGCGGCGGACAAGGAACGCCTTCGCGAGGCCCTGGTCCATCTCTTGCGCAACGCCCGCCATGCGGCGCCCGGCGGCATGGTGCGGCTCGGCTGTTCGCGCCGGCAAGACGGCGTCCGTCTCTTCGTCGAGGACTCCGGCGCGGGCATCATGAACACGGATCGCGATCGCGTCTTCGAGCCTTTCTTCACGACGAAACGCCCCGGAGAGGGTAGTGGGCTGGGGCTGGCAGTGGTACGCAGTATAGTCACCGATCACGACGCTGCCATCCACGTGTACGACGCGCCTGCCGGCGGTGCGGGCTTCGCCATGGACTTCCCGGTGCTGCCCTCATGACCGGGCGCTCCGGGGCGGAGAGGATGTTCGTCGTCGAGGATGACGACGCCCTGCGCCAACTGCTGTTGGACGAGTTGGAAGACCGCGGATATGAGGTTACGGGTTTCGGCACCGTGGGCGGCGTTCGGGCAAAGCTCGCCGCCGGCGCCTGCGACCTGGTGATCTCCGATATCCGGCTGCCGGACGGCGACGGATTCGATGTGCTCGCGGCAGCCCGGCAGATTGAGTTTCCACCCTCGGTCATCCTGATCACCGCTTTCGGCTCCATACCCCAGGCGGTCGAGGCATTGCGAGCGGGTGCCGATGATTTCCTGACGAAGCCGCTGGACCTCGACCACCTCGCGGTACGCATCGACCGCGCCCTCACGCACCGGCGCACGACCTACAAACTCGAATCGCTGCAGAAGAACCTGCGCGCGTCCAACGTGGACGGCGGATTCCGCGGCATGATTGGCACGAGTCCGCCCATGCAGCAGGTCTTTGCAGCCGTGCGCCGGTTCGCACGGGTCCACGAGCCCGTCCTGATCACCGGCGAGTCGGGGGTGGGCAAGGAACTCGTCGCCGCGGCCATCCATGCCGAAAGCGAGCGCTCGCCGCGGCCCCTCGTCTCGGTGAACTGTGCCAGCATCCCGGAGAATCTACTCGAGGCGGAATTCTTCGGGCACACAGCGGGTGCCTATACGGGTGCCATCAGCGCGCGGGACGGGCTGGTGCGTGAGGCCGACGGCGGCACGCTGTTCCTGGACGAGATCGGCGAGATGCCCGCGACCATGCAGGCGAAGCTGCTACGCGTCCTTCAGGATCGTCGGGTGCGCCCCGTCGGACAGGACACAGAGATCGAAGTCGATGTGCGTATCGTCGCGGCGACCAATCGGGATCTCGCGACGGCTGTGGAGGACGGACGCTGGCGCAAGGACCTTTACTACCGGTTGGAAGCGCTCTCGCTGGAGGTGCCGCCGCTACGTGAACGACTGGAGGACATTCCGGAGCTGGTCGCTCACTTCATTGCAAGAATCGCCCTGGAGCGCGAAACGCCGCGCCTCACCCTCACGGAGGCCGCCCTCGATACGCTGCAGGCGTACGGCTTTCCGGGCAATGTGCGGGAACTTCGTAATGCTCTCGCCCGGGCTGCGGTATTCTGCGACGGGCGTCAGATCGATGTTCCGCATCTGCCCCAGCGCATCCGCGAGGGGGCGGCCCGCCGGCGGCCGGGTCCGGACGACCCGCTCGGCATACATGCCGAGCCGAAGCCGAACCTCGATCGGGTGGAGATGCGTTACATTCGCTGGATTCTCGATATGTCAGGCAATAACAAACGCCGCGCAGCCGAGATCCTGGGTATCGGCCGGCGGACACTCTATCGGAAACTGGCCGACACCGAGACGCCGGGTGAGAGTACAGGCGGCAGGTAGAGGTCCGGTCTCACGCATCCTGCTGCCGCTCCATCTCCTCCGCCAGGGCGATGCGTTCGAGCGCATCATCGATCGCCTCGATGTGCTGTTCGAGTACCGATAGCCTTGTCTCAACGTTGGCACCCGGTTCGCCGTCCGGTGTAGCTGCGCTCAGGGCACGGAGTTCGGCACGCAGCCTGGCGCGTTCATCTTCCAGCTCACGCCTCCGGCTGGTGCGCGTCGATACCATATCGTCGTCGTCTGCCATAAGCCCCCTGGTCGGCACTCCCTTGGTTCAGGATTTCTGCTTAGCATACGAGCATATCGCATTAGGATACGGACATTTCGCAGTGTCTCGAAACCTCCCGCTTACAGAACGGTCACGAGCATGCAATCTGCCGATGCTCGAATGCGGCTCTCGGTTCCCGGTCATGGCCGGGCCTCCAACAGGGACGCATAACAATGAACGATCGCCTCATCCGAAGCGTTGCAGCCGCAGCGCTCCTTATACCGTTTGCGACATCCGCCGGCGATCTATCCGGCCAAGTCACCGACGAGAATACCGGCCGCTGGCTGGCCGGCGCCGCCATCACCATGAAACCCGGCAATGAGCGTAGCATGGCCGACGGCAGTGGCCGCTTCCGGATTCGCGATCTCCCCGCCGGCGAGTACCGGGTGGAGATCCTACAGACCGGCTATGACCCGGCCGCCGTTACGGTCAGCGTGCCTGCCGAGGGTACCGTCACCCGTGATGTCGCCATGTCATCGAGCATGGAGACCATCGTGGTCACGGGTTTCCGTGCGGCCCTGACCGACGCGATCCAGGACAAACGCTTCGCCGACGTCATCAAGGACTCGGTGACCTCGGACGACGTCGGCAAGCTCCCCGACCGCAATGCCGCGGAGGCGCTGCAGCGTATCCCCGGCGTCTCGATCACCATCGATCAGGGCGAGGGGCGTTACGTGACGCTCCGCGGCATCGACCCGGGTCTCAACCAGGTCACCATCGACGGCGCTACCATCGGCGCCCCGGAAGATGATCGGCGCATCGCTCTGGATACGATCCCTTCCAACGTGCTGTCGAAGCTGGAGGTGATCAAGACGGTCACCCCCGACATGGACGGCAACGCCGTGGGCGGTTCGGTCAACCTGGTAACGCCCAGCGCCTTCGACCTGGCTCCCGATAAGCGCATCAGCGTCTCCGCGGATTACGGTTACTACGATTTGAGTGGCGAGAACCCTTATGGTGCCAGCGCCAGCTGGGGCACGGTATTCGGCGATGACGACCAGTTTGGCCTGCTGCTGAGCGCGAGCCACCTGTCGCGGGACTACGAGTCCGAGAACATCCAGGGCGGCAATATCTGGGAAGAAGAAGGGGATTTCTTCGTGCCGGAGGAACTGGCGCTGCGCGACTATACCCTCGAGCGTCTGCGCACCAGCGTCGTCGCGAACCTTGAATGGCGGCCGAACGGCGACTCCCGCTTCTACCTGCGCAACATCTGGAACGAGTTCCAGGACACCGAGCAGCGCCTGGAGACGCTGTACGACTACCGCGACGGCGACCTGGTGGATCAGACTCCAACCTCCGGCACTTTCACCGAGGGTGAGGGCGAGCGAGCTTCCAAGGACCGCCGCGAGGAGCAGTCCATCCTGAACAGCACCCTGGGCGGCGAACTCTTCCTCGGTGCCTGGACGGTGGAGGGTTCCTACACGTTCGGCAAGGCGGAGCAGAACACACCCTACGATGAAGAGTATGTCTTTGCGCTGGCGGATCCGGTGCCGATGACCTATGACACCTCCAGCTTCTTTTTCGACGTCGATGGGGGTGCGGCATTCGACGACCCGGCCAACTTCGAGTTCGACGAAGTGGAGTTCGCCCGCCAGATCGTCGAGGAAGACCTCAACGTCATCCGGCTGGACCTGACCCGCGACCTGCAGTTCGCGGGCAGTCCGGGCTACATCAAGTTCGGCGCCAAGTTCACAGGGCGGGAGAAGACCAGTGACGAAAATGCCCTGGTCTACGACGGTTTCGACGGCGATTTCCTGCTGTTCGATGTCTTCCGTCCCGGCAAGTCCGGCTTCTACTGCGACGAGCGCTGCTACGACTTCGGCCCGGTAATCGATCACGGCGCCGCGAACGCCTTCTTCAACGCCAACCGGGATCTGTTCGAGCTCAGCGACGACGACAGCCGCGAGGCCAGCGCCGACGCCGACTTCACCGTGGAGGAAGATATCTCCGCCGCCTACGTGATGGCCTCAGCGGACATCGGCGGGCTTGCACTGACCGGCGGCGTCCGCGTCGAGCGCACGGAAACGGAGTCCCGTGCTTTCGACATCCGCTTCGAAGACGGCGATCTGGCATCGGAACTGCCCCAGCGAAGCGGCAGCAAGGACTACACCAACTGGCTGCCGGGGCTGCAGGCGCGCTGGGCGTTGAACGAGAGTGTGGCGCTCCGCGCCGCGTGGACCAACACCATTGGCCGCCCGCCCTATGAGCAGCTGGCTCCCTTCCGCATCTTCGAGGCGGACCCGGACGGGCCGGATGCCTTCGAGGGCGAGGTGGAAGAGGGCAATCCGAACCTGGAGCCGCTGGAGTCGATGAACCTCGACGCCTCGCTGGAATGGTATCTGGACTCCGGCGGTCTGCTCGCACTCGGCCTGTTCTACAAGGACATCGACAATCCGATCTTCACCCGGGTCACGACCCTGGAAGATGCGGAATTCGAAGGCCGGTTCTTCACCGAACTCGAGCGCAGTCGAGCGGAGAACGCCGACAGCGGCGAGATACTCGGAATCGAGCTGAACCTGCAGCAGCAGTTCACCCGCCTGCCCGCGCCCTTCGACGGCTTCGGTGTATCGCTGAACTACACCTATACCGACAGCGAGGCGACGGTATTCGGCCGGGACGACAAGGTGCCCTTTTTCCTGCAGTCCGAGAATATCGGCAACGCGGCCGTCTTTTGGCAGCAGGGCGGACTCGAGCTGCGCGCCGCGGTCGCCTACCGCAGCGAATACCTGGACGAGGTGGGCGAGGATGCCGACAGCGACCTGTACCTGGACGACCGTACCCAGGTCGATCTCAAGGGCAGCTATGCCTTCGACAACGGCCTGAAGGTGTACCTGGAGCTGCTGAACGTTACCGATGAGCCGCTGCGCTTACTGAGCGGCGGCCGCTCCGACCGTCTCGCCGAGAACGAGATCTACGGCTGGAACGCGATCGCCGGCATGCAGTACCGCTTCTGATGTATAGGCTGACGCCGATGCCAATGCCGAGGATTGTCTGCGGGCTGATCGCCGGCGTCCTGCTGGGCGTCCCGGTGTTCCCGGCCCTCGCCGGTCAGAGCCCGCTCCCGGCAGCGGAGCCGCATTCCGTCGCGAGCTCGTCGCCTCAGTCGCCACACCATGCTCTGGCGGCGACGGTCACGTCGATACGCGACCGCATGGCGGCGGTGCTCGGCCCCGACGAGCGGGTGGACATTACTCCGGAGGCCGCAGCCGCCTTCCTGCAGCCCGCCGAGCGACGTGAGCTGGCGACCGGCTTCGTCCGCTTCCGCGTGGACCGGCCGGCTCGCATCTATGTGGCATTCGAGGGCGAGCAGGGCGAGACACCGTTCTGGCTGCCGGAACTCGGCTTCGGCCGGCGCGCGGATCTGGATTTCATCGTCGATGTCGAAGATGCCTACCACGTCTGGGACAAGACGGTGGCAGCGGGCGAGGTCCGGCTCGGCATACCGAGCCTTTCTGGTGAGATGAAGCCCTACCTGGTATTCGCGGCGCCCGCGGCTGAAGGCCCGGCGCTCACCCTGACGCCCCTGGTGCCGGGCACCGACGTCGTCACCGCCCGGACCGGTGTGCGGCCGTTTCTCGACGACGACGATTACCTCAACGCGCTGCCGCAGGCACTCGACGGGCTGCCCGTACTCAGGACCTGCGAAAGCTGGGAGCTGGTCTCACGCCTGGTCGGCTGGTTCCGCCGGACGCAGTACCCGTCCTCCGCTTCGCCGGACCAGCTGCTGCTCACCTGGCAGGGCGACCCCCGCCGCTCGGCGACCATCCAGTGGCGCACCGACCCCAGCGTGCCAGAGAGCGCGTTGTGGATAGCACCGAAATACGAGTTCTTCACGGCCGGTCCTGCGGCGGGGCGCCGAATCGACGCTTCATTCCGCGAGCTGGAGAGCTCCCGCATCGTCAACGACCCGGTCGTCAGGCTGCACCGCGTGCGCGTGGACGGACTGGAGCCCGGGACGGACTATCTCTACGCTGCCAGCGCGGACGGCGGCGAGACCTGGACCGACGTCCGGGAGTTCCGCACGGCGGCCGAGTCCGAGCCCTACTCCTTCGTCTACCTGGGCGATCCCCAGAACGGCCTCGAGCAATGGGGGCAGCTGCTGCGCCAGGCTGACTTCCGCTATCCCGATGCGCGCTTCTACATGATCGCCGGCGACCTGGTGGACAAGGGTGCGGAACGGGACAACTGGGACGAGTTCTTCCACGAGGGCTCGCCCGTGTTCGCCGAATCCGCCGTGGTGCCCGCCATCGGCAATCACGACAGCCATGGCGGTCACCCGACGCTGTATCTGCAGCAATTCGCCCTGCCGGACAACGGCACGGAGAGGCTCGACCCCGGCCGCACCTACCACGTGGACTACCAGGACCTGCTGGTGGCGGTCATGGATTCCAATTACCAGATTATCCAGCCCGAACTGCAGGCCGACTGGCTGGACCGGGTGCTGGGCCAGAGCGACGCGCGCTGGAAGGTGGTGATTTATCACCACCCTTTCTATGCGTCACGCCCGGACCGGGACAACTACCCCCTGCGCGAGACCTGGGGCCCGGTATTCGACCGCCACAACGTGGATATCGCCTTCCAGGGCCACGACCATGCCTACATGCGCACCGTGCCCATGCGCGACCACCGGCCCGCGGCGGAGGGCGAGCACGGCACCATCTATCTGGTCGCGGTTTCGGGCACCAAGATGTACGAGCAGGAACTGCCGTCATTCGCCGCTTTCGGCACCACCGATACGCGGACCTTCCAGTACATCGAAGTGGACCCGGCGGCGGGCATCCTCGATTACCGTGCCGTCGACACCCGCGGCGAGGTCATCGACGCCTTTCGGCTGCAGAAGCCTGCAGCGAACGCCGCTGACTGAAGCCGATCGCGCCGCCGTGGGCGGCATCGTCTCATGAGGAGGCCACCTGTACGCCGCCGGCCGCGAAATCCCGCTGCAATGCCAGCTCGAGGCGCTCGGCGAGCGGCTCGCGTACGCGCTGCTTGGTACTGCGATGCGCTTCCATGTTGAGGGCGGCGAGGGCTGCGGCCGTGTCCGCGGCCCTGCTGCCGAGATCGCCCGCCGCCACCGCCTCGTCCAGGAAACCGGCCTGCACGGCTCCCGCGGGGTCGTAGATCCGCGCCAGCCCTACTGCCTGGTCGAGGTGTACCTGCGCCAGTCTCGCGCGGGCGAGTTCCACCCCGAACCAGGGCAGCGTCATGCCGATGGCCACCTCGTTCAGGCCGAGCTTGTAATCGCCCTCCGTGCCGATGCGGTAGTCGGCCGACAGGCAGAGCAGCGCACCCATCGCGAGCGCATGTCCGCTGACGGCAAGAATCACCGGTGTCTCGAAGCTCAGCAGCCGGCTGGCGGCCTCGGCACCCTGGCGCAGCAGCCTCGCCGCATCCTCACCGCCCTGACCCATCACCGCGAGATCGAAGCCCGCACAGAACTTGCCGGGGCGGCCGGTGATGATCACCACCTTGCCGGCGGCGGCGGCCTCGTCGAGGCCGGCATTGAGGCTTTCGAGCATTTCGAAGGACAGGGCGTTGGCTTTGCCGTCGTCCATGGCCAGCAGGCAGTGCGTTTCGTGTTCGGTGACTTCGAGCAGTGCGGTCATAGGTCTCTCCCGATGGTCTGGCGACCAGTCTAGCCTTACGGCGCACCGATGGGGAGATCATCGGCTGATACCTGCAGCCGGCCGCGGCCAGGCGGTTGGTCGCCGGAGTCCGGTCAATACCGTGGCGGATTTGCGGTATATTGGTGCGCACCGGGAAATTCAGACATGCGGGGAGCAGATCGTGACCGAGTTCAAGCTTAACGGCGAGGCCGTCAACGCCGAGAGTCAGCCGGATACACCGCTTCTTTGGGTCATCCGCGACGAGATGAAACTGAAGGGCACGAAGTACGGCTGTGGTATCGCCCGTTGCGGCGCCTGCACCATTCACCTGGACGGGTCGCCGGTTCGCTCCTGCGTCACTCCGCTGAGCGCCGCAGAAGGCAAGGTGGTGACGACCATCGAGGGACTCGATACCGTGGCGGGACAGGCATTACGCCAGGCCTGGATCGAGGAGCAGGTTCCGCAGTGCGGCTACTGCCAGTCCGGGCAGATCATGCAGGCCGCGTCACTGCTCGCCGACAACCCGCAGCCGGGCGACGGGGAGATTGCCGAGCATATGAACGGCAACCTTTGCCGCTGCATGGCTTACCCGCGTATCAAAAGAGCTATCAGGACAGCCGCCAGCAAGGGGGTAACCTCATGAAAGCGGAAATTCAGAACGACGGTCTGACTCGGCGGGCCTTTATTGCGGGTTCCGTCAGCTCCGGGCTGGTCATGGCCCTGGGCACGGTACTGCCGGGTTGCAGTCGCGAGCAAGCGGTGAGTGAGATGGTCTCGAAAGGCGGTTCGGTCTCGTTCGCGCCGACGGTATGGTTCAGTGTGGACGGCGAAGGCCGTATTGGCGTGAACATCGCGAAAGCGGAGATGGGTCAGCACGTGGGAACGGCGCTCGCCCGGGTGGTGGCCGACGAACTCGGCGCCGACTGGGACGCCGTGTCGATCAACCACGTCGATAGCGATCCTAAATGGGGCTATATGGTGACCGGCGGATCCTGGTCGGTGCACACGAGTTTCGCGATGCTATCTCGTGCCGGTGCAGCAGGGCGCACGGTCCTGACTGATGCCGCGGCGGCCCTCATGGACGTCGATCCGTCGATCTGCAGCGTGGCCGGGAGCCGGGTGACGGCCGGCGAGCAAAGCATGAGTTTTGCCGAAATCATACGCAGCGGCGATGTCAGCCGCAGCTTCAGCGACGAGGAACTGGAGACGCTGCCGATCAAGCCCGCCGCTGAGCGGCGTCTGATAGGCGAGCCGGTGCGGGCACTCGATATCCCGGAGAAGTCCACCGGTGAGGCAATCTATGGCCTCGACGTCGAGCTCGATGGCATGGTGTACGCGCTGCCGCTGATCCCGCCCACCCGCTACGGCAGCCGCATCACCGCTATCGACGATAGCGCAGCCCGCCAGATCGACGGCTACCGGCAGACGCTCGAGATCAGCGATCCGAGCGACACGATCCAGGGCTGGGCGCTGGTCATTGCCGATACTTTCCCCGCCGCAATAAAGGCCGCCGACGCGGTAGCCATGGAATGGGAGGCGGGGTCGACTGCCGGAGTGAGCGAAGATGCCCTGTTCGCTGAGGGTGGGAAGCTCACCGAGGCGAGGGATACCGGCGTCCTCGTGGTCGACGATGGTGACACCGCGGCGGCCCGGGAGGCCGCGGCACAGGTGCTGACCTCCACGTATCGCACTGGCACCGTACTGCACTTTACGCTCGAGCCGGCCAATGCGCTGGTCGAGTTCGCTGACGGCAAGTGTCATATCCATTCCGGTAATCAGTGGCAGTCGCTGATCCTGCCAGTGTTGGCAGAGGCGCTGAGGATGCCGGAGACGGATATCATCATCCACCAGTATTACCTCGGCGGCGGTTTCGGCCGCCGGCTGTTCGGCGACCAGATGATTCCGGCGGCGCTTGCCGCGCGGGAGCTGGGACGACCCGTGAAATTGATTTTTCGCCGGGAAGAAGACAGCCGCTTTGATTGCGTGCGTTCTGCCTCTGTCAGCCGCTTCGATGCCTCTTTCGGAGCTGACGGCGAACTGACCGGAGTCGAACACGCGGCCGCTGCCGGCTGGCCGACGCTGGCCATGGCGCCGGGCTTCCTGGCCGACGGCGTCGACGGCCAGGGCAAGTTCGACACCTTCTCGATCAGCGGCGCCGACCACTGGTACACGCTGCCAGCGCATCGGGTGCGGGCCGTCAACAACGAGCTTGCGCAGCGGACTTTCCTGCCCGGCTGGCTACGAGCGGTGGGGCCTGGCTGGATTGGCTGGGGTGTCGAATGTTTCATGGATGAACTGGCTGAGAAACTGGGTGAAGATCCGGTGGACTTCCGGCTCAGGCTGCTCGATGCCGCTGGCAAGAATGCCGGTACCGAACCCAATTCGGTGGGCGGCGCGGCACGGCTGGCAGCAGTGCTGCGCGATGTTTGTGAGCGATCCGGATGGGGGCGGAAACTGCCCCGGAACGAGGCGCTGGGAGTCGCGGTGTCCCACGGTCAGGAACGTAACATGCCGACCTGGACGGCCTGCGTCGCCCACGTAGGGGTCGACCCGGACAGTCGCGAGATCAAGGTCAGGAAAATCTGGCAGACCCTTGACTGCGGGACGGTGGTGCATCCAGATGGCGCCATGGCTCAGGCGGAGGGCGCCACACTATGGGGTCTCAGTCTCGCACTGCACGAGGGCACGACTATCGCGGACGGGCAGGTAACCGCCCATAATCTCGACGCCTACACGCCGTTACGCATGGGTGACGTGCCCGATCTCGATATCCGTTTTCTTCCCAGCACCGAGTTTCCGAGCGGCCTGGGCGAACCGCCGCTGATTGCGGTCGCTCCCGCAATCGGCAACGCGGTGTACCGGGCCAGCGGGGTGCGCACGCGGGATCTGCCGATACGGCTCTGACTGAACACCGCGCTCGACTGTTTTTGACGCGGAACGAGGCTCGGTTCGCGCTCAGCGCCGAGTAGATCCGAACCGCCTGATGCGGTCGGTTGTCTCCGGTCACACGTTCAACAGCAGGTGCTCGCGCTCCCACGGGCTGATCTCGCGGTGGAACTGCCGCATCTCGGCGCGTTTGACCGCGTCGAAGACCATGCAGAACTGCTCGCCTAGCACCTCGTGGATCTCGGTGGCCGCCTCGAACCGGGTCAGCGCCTCGTCGAGGGTGGTTGGGATCGGCCAGGCGTCCTCTTCGGGCTCGCCGGGTTCGGGCGAGCCGGGCTCGGTGGCGTGCTTCATGCCCAGGTAGCCGCAGGCGAGACCGACGGCGATGGCCAGGTACGGGTTCGCGTCGACACCGACCACGCGATTCTCCAGACGGCGATTGGCGGGGCTCGAGTTCGGCACGCGCAGGCCTGTGGCCCGGTTGTCGAAGCCCCAGGCAAAGTTGGTGGGTGCGCTGGATTCCTCGTCGTGGAATCGCCGGTAACTGTTCACGTAAGGCGCCATCAGCGGCATGGCCTGGGGCAGATAGTGCTGGCTGCCGCCGATGAAGTGCCTGAACATGTCGCTCTCGCTGCCGTCGGTCCGGCTGAACAGGTTATGACCCTTCGCGGCGTCCACGATGCTCTGGTGCACGTGCATCGCGGAGCCCGGTTCGTCGCGCATGGGTTTGGCCATGAACGTGGCGAACATGTCGTGATCGAGGGCGGCTTCGCGGATGATGCGCTTGAAGTAGAACACCTGGTCGGCGAGCAGCAGGGGCTCGCCATGGGTCAGGTTGATCTCCACCTGGCCGGCGCCGTCTTCCTGGATCACGGTGTCGATCGCCAGCCCCGCGTCCTCCGCGAAGCGGTAGATGGTGTCGATGACCGGGCCGTAGTCATCCACCGCCGACATGGAATAGGACTGCCGGCTGGTGCGGCGGCGGCCGGTGCGCCCGAGCGGCGCCTCGATGGGCTCATTCGGATCCGTGTTGGGTTTGATCAGGTAGAACTCGAGTTCCGGCGCTACCACCGGCGCCCAGCCGCGGTCGGCGTAGCGCTGCACCACGTTCTTCAGTACCTGTCGCGGCGCGATGGCTACCGGAACGCCGTCGCGGGTGTGCAGGTCGTGGATGATCTGCAGCGTCGGTTCCTTCGCCCACGGCACAGCCCGCGCCGTCGACATGTCGGGCCGCAGCATCAGATCGCTTTCCGCCCACTGGTTGTCGATGTCCATCTGGACGTCCAGCCCCGAGATGGTCTGGTAGAAGATCGAGACCGGCAGGTAGGTGACGTAGTCGGGGCTGAATTTCTTGGCAGGCATGGCCTTGCCCCGCGACATGCCGGCGAGGTCCGGCACGATGCACTCCACTTCGTCGATGTCTCTGCCGCTGCGGTAGGCCGTGAACGCGTCGGGTAGCGCGTCCCGCCAGTCATCTTGTCGTTGCATCATGGTCGGTGTCCGGCGCGGGTCAGGGCCTGGCTGCCGATCCGGATCGGCAGGTGGGTTCGTCACGCTGGCTCATGTCGGAGCCCCTGATGTGAGCTTCTGGTAAGGTCCCAGCCTACATGAACCGGCCGGCCGGTATCGGACAAATCGAAGGAAGCAAAATGTCGATAATTCACAGACGGCTCGGCAGGCACGGCGTGCTCGTCAGCAACCTCTGCCTGGGCACGATGAACTTCGGCTGGCATACCTCCGAGGAGGACAGCTGCCGCATCATGGACCGGGCGCTGGAACTCGGCATCAACTTTTTCGATACGGCGGATGTCTACGGCTGGGCCATAGAGCACGGCCACACCGAGGAGATCATCGGTCGCTGGCTCGCTCAGGGCGGCGGCCGCAGGGATGCGATCGTGCTGGCTACCAAGGTCTACAACCCGGTGGACCGCAAGTCCAACCTGCCGGAAGTGAACAGCGACGGCTCCAGCCTCAGCGCCTACAAGATCCGCAAGCATTGCGAGGGCAGCCTCGCGCGCCTGCAGACGGAGCACATCGACCTGTATCAGATGCACCATATCGATCGCGCCTGCCCGTGGGACGAGATCTGGAAGAGTTTCGATGCGCTCGCTGGTCAGGGGAAGGTGGTCTACGTCGGCTCCAGTAATTTCGCGGGCTGGGATATCGCCACCGCCTGTCAGGAGGCGTCGAGACGCGGTTTCATGGGGCTGGTGAGCGAGCAGAGCACCTACCACCTCGACAACCGCATGGTGGAGCTGGAGGTGGTCCCGGCCTGCCGCCACTACGGCCTGGGGCTGATACCGTGGAGCCCCCTCGGCGGCGGGCTGCTCGGCGGCGCGCTGGAGAAGCACGACGCCGGCCGGCGCACGGACGAGGAGTTTGCGAAGTACATCGAGAAGAAGCGCGGCCAGCTCGAGCAGTACGAGGGGCTCTGCCGCGACATCGGCCATCCGCCGGGCGAGGTGGCCATCGCCTGGCTGCTGCACAACCCGGTCGTGACCGCGCCCATCATCGGTCCGCGGACCATGGAGCAGCTGGAGAGCGCGGTGCGTGCGGCTTCGATCGAGCTGGATCAGGACACGCTGGATCGGCTGGACGGGATATTCCCCGGCCCGGGCGGCGAGGCGCCCGTGGCCTACGCCTGGTGAGTCCGGCCGTCAGGCTCGCGGCGCCGCCGCTCTCCGCAGCCGGTCGTTGATCGCCTCGCCGAGACCTTCTCCGGTTATCGGCATCACCGCGATGGTGTCCGCGCCCGTGGCATCGAGTTCCCGCAGCATGTGGTAGAGGTTGGCCGCCGCCTCCACGGTATCCCCCGTCGGAGAGAGATTGGGGGTGGCCGGAGGTGCCTCCGGGCCGAAGCCGAGCAGCACCTCGCCGGTACGCGCTTCGGTTGCCTGCAGGCGGACGGCGGCCCCGGGCGCGTAGTGAGAGGCCAGCTGGCCGGGCGCGGTGACCATCTCCCGTTCCGGCTCGGCGAGGGGGCCCACGATCGCCGCGATGCGTTTCCTGTCAATCGCTCCCGGTCGCAGCAGCCGCGGCGGTTCGCCCGGCAGCAGTGAGACAATGGTGGACTCGATGCCGGTCCTGCAGGGCCCGCCGTCCAGCACCAGCGCAACCGCGTGGCCGAGTTCGCGGGTGACGTCCCCGGCCCGGGTGGGGCTCAGCCTGCCGGACGGATTGGCCGAAGGAGCGGATACCGGCCCCCCGAAAGCCTCGAGCAGCGCCTGGGCCACGGGGTGGGCGGGCACCCGCAGGGCGATGGTGCCGAGGCCGGCGCGCGCGAGATCGCAGGTGCGCCCTGTCGCCGCCGCCGGCACCACCAGTGTCAGCGGACCGGGCCAGAACGCTTCGGCCAGCGTGAGTGCGCGCTCGTCCAGTGTGCCTTCCCGGACGGCGACCTCCGCGCAGGCGACATGAGAGATCAGCGGGTTGAAGCGGGGCCGGCCCTTGGCGGCGAAGATGCGGGCTACGGCTGCAGGGTTGGTCGCGTCGCCAGCCAGTCCGTACACAGTCTCGGTGGGCATGCCGACCAGGCCGCCGTCCCGAAGTACCTGCGCCGCCCGGCGCACGGCGACGGGGCTACGGAGGACGGGGACTGACTGGCTCATCGGCAGTGAACTATGCGCTTGCGTACAGTGCAATGGCGGGATTCTAGCCTGCGGACATCTCCTGCTGCGCGCTCAGCGTGACCTCGAACTCCACCACCACCTCGTTGCGCACGAATTCGGGATCCGCGAACTCGCCGGTGCCGACGTCGAAGCGCTGCCGGTCGATGCGGGTGCCGCCGGTCATCGTGAAGCGGCCCCGGGCGATGATCGCCTCACCTTCGGGGGTGAGTTCGTAGCGTATCGCCTGGGGCGCGGTGATACCTTTCAGCGAGAGCTCGCCGTCGGCGACGTACCCTTCGCCGTTACGGCGCACACCGGTGCTTTCCCAGACCGCCGTCGGGTACCGCTTCACGGCGAAGAACTCCGTGCCCTTCAGGGTCTCGTCCCGGTCCCGGTTGTCGCTGTCGGCAGACATGAGCCCGACCGTCACGCGGATTTCGTGCTCCTCCGGTGCCTCGCCAGCCAGGCAGTAGCTCACCGCGAACTCACCGAAGCGGCCGGTAAAGCCGGTGTCTTCAACGGCGCCCGCGAAGGTGAGCTCGCCGGAAGACGCGTCGCCGAGGTAGCAACGTTGCTCGGCCGGAGCGGGCGCAGCCAGCAGGAGCGAAGCCGCGAGACCGGATGCCGTAAGCCTTATCCTCGTCATCATGGCCACATACTCACCCGTTTCCGCGTTCGGACGCAAAGATTTCCGCCGCGTGACGGCAGCATCCGGCAGTCGCTACCCGAATGACTGGCGCACGAATCCGGCTGGCGCTGCTGGCGGACGAAGATCGACTCGACTGGGATGACCCGATAATCAACCACCTGCTCTACTTGGTGGCGGGCGATCGCCGTGCTACTTCCGGAACGGCAGCATCCGCGTCAGTACGTCGTCGCGCAGCAGGAAGTGGTGGCGCAGCGCGGCGGCGGCGTGCACCGCCACCACCACCAGCAGCGCCTGGCCGAGGAACTCGTGCGCATCCTCGAATACATCCTCCAGACCCTCGTCGCTGGGCACCAGGTCCGGGATGTCGACGAGGCCGAAGAACTCCGCGCCGTATCCGGCCGCAGAGGTGTAGGCCCAACCGCTCAGCGGGATCGCGAAGATGAGCGTGTACAGGGTCCAGTGCGAGACCGCGGCCGCAAACCGTTCCCAGCCGGGCATGGCCGGCGGAGTGGACGGCTGCCGGCTCACCAGCCGCCAGGCGAGCCGCAGGACCGCGAGCGCCAGTATGGTCATACCGATCGACTTGTGCTGATTCACCAGGGCGAACTCGAGGCGCATGGAGTCGGCCTCGTCGATGCGCCAGGCCCACACGAACTGCAGCAGAATGGCCGCCACCACCAGCCAGTGGAGTAACTGGGCGACCAGGCCGTAGGCCTTGTCAGTGTTGCGCAGCGGGACGGACATGTCAGGGACCGACTTTACCGCACGGCGCCGCCGACCGGTAAGCCGGCGCGCCGGCCCCGGGCCTGTCTCTCGTCTTTGCGCCGGCCCCCGGGATTGCTAATCTGGCACGACTGTCCCGCCGGAGAGCAAACGCCTATGTCGGAAAACGGTACCTACACGCCGCCTCGGATCTGGACCTGGGACCAGGAGAGCGGCGGCCGCTTCGCGAAGATCAACCGGCCGGTGGCCGGCCCCACCCACGAGCAGGAGCTGCCGGTCGGGGAGCACCCGTTGCAGCTCTACTCGCTGGCGACGCCGAACGGCGTGAAGGTCACCGTGATGCTGGAGGAACTGCTGGCGGCCGGTCATGCCGGCGCCGAGTACGACGCCTGGCTGATCCGTATCGACGAGGGCCAGCAGTTCGGCAGCGGCTTCGTCGCGGTGAATCCCAACTCCAAGATTCCGGCGCTGCTGGATCGCAGCGCTTCGCCACCCGTGCGCATCTTCGAGTCCGGCGCCATCCTGCTCTACCTGGCCGAGAAGTTCGGCGCCTTCCTGCCGACGGAGTCGCCAGAGCGGGCCGAATGCCTGAGCTGGCTGTTCTGGCAGATGGGTAGCGCGCCTTTCCTGGGCGGCGGTTTCGGGCATTTCTATGCCTATGCGCCTGAGAAATACGAATACCCCATCAACCGTTACACGATGGAGGTGAAGCGCCAGCTGGACGTGCTGGACCGCCGGCTTGCGGACAACCGCTATCTCTGCGGCGACGACTACACCATCGCCGACATGGCGGTCTGGCCGTGGTACGGCGCGCTGGCGGCCGGCAAGTTGTACGAGGCGGGCGAGTTCCTGGACGTGCAGTCGTATGAGCACGTTCAGCGCTGGACGCGGGAGATCTACGCCCGCGAGCCGGTACAGCGCGGCCGCATGGTCAACCGTGCCTGGGGCGACCCGGCCAGCCAGCTGCACGAGCGGCACAGCGCGGAGGACTTCGAGACCCGCACCCAGGCCAAGATTGGCGGCCCGGCGGATGAGTAAGGCGTCGACGCCGGCGGGCCAGCGCCAGCAGGCAGGCGGCGCCGTTATGCGAGGCGCTTAGACCCGGCACCCAGGGCGAGTCAGCGTTGCGGTCCCGCGCCATCGATCCCCTCAACCGGCCGCGTCGCGCGTCCTGCGCAGACGCTCCCGCCAGAAATCCGCGTTACGGATGCCGAGCTGCTCGGGGTCGAAGGTATAGCGCTCGACCCCGACCCGGCGCTGGCGTTCGTAATCCCACAGGGCCGTCATGGCCGGATGGGCGCGGAAGAACAGGATCAGGATGGCGACGATGTTCAGCCATGCCATGAGCCCCACGCCGATCTCGCCGAGTCCCCAGGCGAGGCCCGCGGTGCGCACCGCGCCGTAGAACACAGAGGCCATCAGGACCAGTTTCAGGATGATGGGCTCGTAGGGGATGCGGAAGAAGCGGCGCAGGTATGCGACGTTGGTCTCCGCGATGTAGTAGTAGGCCAGCAGCGTCGTGAAGGCGAAGAAGAACAGCGCAACGGCGACGAAAGGCTTGCCGAGGCCGGTGGTGAGTTCGGCGCCGTTGCCGAAGGCCAGTTCCACGGCATTGCTGATGGCGTTCGACTGCACGCCGGGCAGCAGCAGGCCGGTGGCGATGATGGTGGTGACGGCGAATACCCAGGCATAGGCCTTCAGGCCCATCGCCTTCTCGATGTAGAAGGCCGGGCCGCCGCGGTACTCGCCCTCGTCGGCTTCCCTGTAGATCTGGCCGAGGGCCGACTCGATGTAGGCGGTTGCAGAACCGAGGAAGGCGACCACCCACATCCACAGCACGGCGCCGGGGCCGCCGAAGCCGATCGCGGCCGCCACGCCGGCGATATTGCCGGTGCCGACCCGCCCGGACAGCGAGACGGTAAGGGCCTGGAAGGACGAGATGCCACGCCTGGACTCTCCGCAGGCGAACAGCAGCCGGATCATCTCGCTGAACAGCCGGACCTGCACGAAACGGGTCAGCACCGAGAACAACAGGCCGGCGCCGAGGCACAGGTAGACCAGGGGCGCGCTCCAGACGAATCCGTTGATCGCATCGACGATCCGCTGCACGCCGGGCTCCGGCATTCTGCGAGTGAAGGCGGGATTCTATCCTGCCCGGACACCGGCTTGCGCGACGGGCAGGCCCCGCAGGTATTGACAAACTTCTAATATGTCGATTATTCTCGACATGTGGAAATAAAGACCGCAACCCGTTCGCTCGCTGCGCTCGCCCAGGAAAGCAGGCTGTCGACGTTCCGGCTGCTGGCCCGGGCCGGCGGCGCAGGGATGCCGGCCGGGGCCATCGCCGAGACACTCGGCATTCCCCACAACACGCTGTCGACCCACCTCGCCACCCTGGCGAATGCCGGGCTGATCCGCTCGAGGCGGGAGGGGCGCAGCATCATTTACAGTGTCGAATTTAACGGCACCCGCGCGCTGCTCGGCTTCCTGGTCGAAGACTGCTGCCAGGGTCCGCCGGAGGTTTGCACCCCGGTCCTGGACAGCGTGCTGGCGGATTGCTGCAGCCCCCTGCCCGAAGGAGAAATCAGCCATGAAACGCCTGCACGTCAATCTCAGTGTCGATGATCTCGATGCCTCCGTCCGCTTCTACTCCCGGCTGTTCGCGGCCAAGCCGGGCGTGCTGAAGCCCGACTACGCCCGCTGGATGCTGGAAGACCCGCGGGTGAACTTCGCCATCAGCACCCGGCAGCCCGGCCATGGCGTGAACCATCTGGGCATCCAGGCCGAGGACGACGACGAACTGGCGGAGGTATACGAGCGCCTGCAGGAGGCGGGTGGCCCCGTCCTGAACGAGGGTGAGACCACCTGCTGTTACGCCCGCTCCACCAAGCAGTGGATCACGGACCCCCAGGGCGTGGCCTGGGAGACGTTTCTGACGCGGGGAGAGTCCGCGATCTACGGCCATGACCACCCCGAGCGGGCAGAGGGATCCGCTGAACGTCCCTGTTGCTAAGACCCGCGGTACGCGAGTCCGCTGCGCTCACACGGCGCCGCGACGCGCCTCGAGGTGCAGCCGGACTTCGTGCGCCTTCTCCTCGGTGATCGAGTAGGTGGAGATCACCCAGACCGCAACGGCCGAGGCTGCCGCCGGGATAAAGGCATCGCACAGCCGCATGAGATAGATGGCGCGCTCGGTCTGGTTGCCGCCCAGCTCGACGTCGAAGCCCGTCGCATTCAGAAGGAAACCGCTCGCCGCGAGCGCCGCGGCCATGCCCAGCTTGACCACCCACCAGAAGATGGAGCCGTACATGCCTTCGCGCCGCTCGTAGGTGTTGACCTCGTCGGCGTCCACGACGTCGCAGATCATGGCGGGCATCAGAGTGAACAAGCCGCCGAGGCCGAACGCCATCAGCGGCGCCGGCAGGAGCAGCAGCCACGGCACCTCCGGGTTGTAGCAGACCCACTTCAGCGCGTAGCCCACCATGGACACCCCGATGGCGACAAAGAAGGCGCGCCGTTTGCCGATCCGCGTTCCGAGCCAGGTGATGAAGATGATGACCAGGAATGTCGATATGGCGCCGAGCGTCCCCGAATAGCCGGCATACTTCGAACCAAGGTTGGTGTCGCCGCCGAAGACATAATAGATGATGACGTAGAACTGGAACGATGCGATCAGCATGAAACCGTTGAAGACAAGGAACGTCGCGATGCACAGCTTCACGAACGGCCTGAATTTCAATGAGATGGCGAAACCGCGGAAGAAGTCGAGCATGCTGCGCACGAACGCACTGCCGGTGGCGGTGAGTTCGACCGCGGGATCGGCGTCGCCCAGGGCAGCCTCCTTGAAGCGCTCCCGCAGGAAGATGGCGGGCAGGATTCCGACGGAGGCCACGACAACGGCAATGATGATCGCGAGACCCGCGGCACCCTGCGCCATGTCGTCGAACCAGGCCTCGTTCTGCATGATCCAGAGGAACCACGGCGCCACCACGTAGGCGAGCTGGCCGATGAAGTTCTGAACGCCCATCAGCCGGGTGCGCTCGTGATAGTCGGGTGTGAGTTCGTAGCCGAGCGCCACCCATGGCGTGGCGAATACCGTGTAGGCGAGATAGAAGATCAGCGAACCGCTGAGGAAGTACCAGAAATAAAATGCGTCGCTCTTGCCCTCCGGCAGCTGCCACAGGATCGCGTAGATGATCGCAACCGCGATCGCGCCCACGAAGATGTACGGACGGCGGCGCCCCCACTTCGATTTCGTGTGGTCCGAGATGTAGCCCATGAGGGGGTCGGTGATCGCATCTGTGAGTCGGGGCAGGGCGCCCAGCAGCCCCACGAGGGCCGGGTTCATGCCCAGGCCGAGGTTCAGAACGATGATCATCCCGCCGATGGCCCCGGCCAGCAGATTATTGACGAATGCGCCCAGGCCGTAGATAAGCTTCAGCGGGAACGGGATCCGATCCCGCGGTGCGGTCTCGTAATGCGAGACTGGCGCGGTCTCCTGATGCGCGACGTCCGTCATTCTTCTTCTTGCCCCCCCGGACAGCACAAAGCCATCATGAATATCGTGCGTCAAATTGACAGCGCTGTCAAACAAGATCAATAATCGGGCTGTAAAAACGCGCATTAGAATCGCGCGATAATCCGCCCGGTTACAAACGGCCGGCCGCGGCAGTAGTCCGGGCCGCGCGTGGCGCAAGTGGCCGGCGATCGGCGGGCCGCCCGCCGGGATTATGCCCCGCAAATCGTGTCCAGACATAACGCTCCTGCGAGGTCTCCGATGACGAGCTCGAACACCAGGCCCGTCCAAGCTGCCGATCCGATCGATCAGCGCGTCGCTACCCTGCTGGCGAAGATGACGCTGGACGAGAAGATCGGCCAGATGAGCCAGATCAACGGGGGCGAGAGTCACATCCACGACTACCTCGCCGATGCCCTGCGCGCCGGGCGCGTCGGTTCCGTGCTGAACGAGGTGGATGTGGATACCGTGAACGAGCTGCAGCGGATCGCCGTCGAGGAGAGTCGGCTCGGTATCCCGCTGCTGATCGGCCGGGACGTGATCCACGGCTTCCGCACCATCTTCCCGATCCCGCTCGGTCAGGCCGCGAGCTGGAACCCGGAGCTGGTGGCCGACTGTGCGGCCGTCGCCGCCCGCGAGGCCGCCGCCGCCGGGGTCAACTGGACCTTCGCGCCGATGATCGACATTGCCCGCGACCCGCGCTGGGGCCGCATCGCGGAGAGCCTCGGTGAGGATCCGCAACTTGCGAGTGTGCTCGGCGCCGCCATGGTGCAGGGCTATCAGGGCGACAAGGAGGGGATGGAGCCGGGAGCCGGGTTATCGGACGCGGGGACGATCGCCGCCTGCGCCAAACACTTCGCGGGCTACGGCGCCGCCGAGAGCGGCCGCGACTACGCCACCGCCAACGTGCCCGAGAACGAGTTGCGCAACGTCCACCTGCGCCCCTTCCACGCTGCGGTGGACGCCGGTGTTGCCACCCTGATGACCTCGTTCAGCGAAGTGGACGGCGTGCCGGCCACCGCTAGCGAGTTCCTCCTGGAGACGGTGCTGCGCGGCGAGTGGGGTTTCGAGGGGCTGGTCGTGAGCGACTGGGATTCCATCCGGCAGCTGAGCATCCACGGCCTCACCGCG
The DNA here is from genome assembly GCA_964427415.1 of uncultured Woeseiaceae bacterium. GTDB lineage: Bacteria > Pseudomonadota > Gammaproteobacteria > Steroidobacterales > Woeseiaceae > Lentisalinibacter. Next base: position 35,838 of record CAYRUH010000011.1, read on the forward strand.
GACGACCGCGCCTCCGCGTTCGAGGCGGCCCGGGCGGGGGTCGACATGGAGATGCATGGCGACGCCTATCTTTGCCACCTGGCGCAGCTGGTCGAGGATGGCGAGATAGCACCCGGCAGCATCGATGCGGCGGTCACGCGGATCCTGACCCTCAAGTTCCGGCTCGGCCTGTTCGAGTACCCCTACACCGACCCCGGCGCACTTCCCCCGGTGGCGGACGAGGAGGCCCTGGCTACGGCCAAGCGCGCGGCCCTGCAGAGCGCCGTCCTGCTGAAGAACGATCACCGGGCCCTGCCGTTGTCGACGGCGACGACGCGTACCCTCGCCGTGATCGGTCCCCTCGCCGAGGCGCCCCACGACCAGATGGGGACGTGGATATTCGATGGCGATCCGGGCCTCAGCATCACGCCGCTGCAAGCCATTCGCGAACGCACGGGCAACCGCTTGGACATCCGCTATCTGCGGGCGATGGACACCTCGCGCAGCCGCGATACGGCTGCCTTCGACGAGGCGGCGGCGCTGGCCGCGGAGGCCGATGCCGTGCTGCTGTTCCTGGGCGAGGAGGCCATCCTGTCGGGCGAGGCGCATTCGCGCGCGGACATCGGCCTGCCCGGTGCGCAGACGGAGCTTGTCGCCCGGGTCCGGGAGGCCGACAAGCCGGTGATCGCGGTAATCCTCGCCGGCCGCCCGCTGACCCTCTCCGATATCGTGGAGCGGGTCGACGCGATCCTCTATGCGTGGCATCCCGGTACGATGGCGGGGCCGGCCCTGGCGGACCTCCTGTTCGGCGCGGAATCGCCGTGCGGCAAGCTGCCGGCCACCTTCCCGCGCATGGTCGGGCAGGTGCCGATCTACTACAACCACAAGAACACCGGCAAGCCGCCCTCGCCGGAGACTGTGGTCCACATCGACGACATCGACCCGAGCGCGCCGCAGCTCTCGCTCGGCATGACCGCCTTCCACCTGGATGCCGGCTATACGCCGCTGTTCCCGTTCGGCCACGGGCTTTCTTACACGACCTTCGACTACGAGAACATCCGCACCGACGCCGCAGAGTTCGCGGCCGGCGGCGCGGTGACCGTCAGCGCCGACGTCACCAACACCGGTGACCGCGCGGCCGATGAGGTGGCTCAGCTCTATGTCCGCGACCTCGTCGGCAACGTCACGCGCCCGGTCCGGGAACTGAAGGGCTTCCGGCGCCTGAGGCTCGAGCCGGGCGAGCGCACGACCGTCTCTTTCGTGCTCCGGGCGGAGGACCTCGCCTTCTACGGACGGGACATGCGGCTCAGGAGCGAGCCCGGCGAATTTCACGCCTGGATCGGCGGCAGCTCGGCCACGGAGTTGCAGACCGCTTTCCGCCTGGTCGACGGCGCCTGACGACCCATGGCCGGCCGCTCCAGTATCTCGCTGCGCGGGTTACGCACGTTCTGTGTCGCGGCCAGGCACGAGAGCTTCCGCAATGCCGCCGACGAGCTGTATATCACGGCGTCGGCCGTCAGCCACCAGATCAAGAGCCTGGAACAGGAACTCGGTGAGCAGCTCTTTGAGCGCAACGCCCGCGAACTGCGGCTGACCAAGACCGGTCGCTCGCTGTATGAGGAGACCTGGCCGCTGATCGAGCAGCTGGACGCCGTCGTGGCAGCCTACAAGAAAGACACGCGGCGTCCCTCGATCCGCATGTCGGTGCAGCCATTCTTCGCCAGCGAGTATTTCGTGCCGCGGCTGAGCGAGTTTACAGAGCAGCACCCGGACATCGACATCGAGGTGGGCACCAGCGACGAGACCGCCGAGACCCATCCCGCCGACGCCGACCTGGCAATCCGACTGTTTCGCTCGCCACCCGCGAGTGTCAGATCCGATCGGCTGATGCCGCTGCGTCTGGTCGCGGCCGGCTCGCCGGACTTCCGCAGGAAGCTGGTGGTGAACGGCAGGCGCGTCACCGGCGACTTCGCCCGGATCGTGCACGAGACTCACCCCACGGCCTGGGAGCGCTGGTCCCGGACCAGCGGCATCTCGCTGCCGAAGGGCAGCAAGGTCACGCGGCTGGATTCGATGATCGCCGTCGTGCGCGCCTGCGAGCGCGGCATCGGTGCGGCGCTGGTGCCGGTGCCGATCGCCGACCTCTGGTTCAAGTATGGCAGCATCGTGCGGCTGTTCGAGCAGGAACTCGTCGAGGAGGTGAGCTATTACCTCATCAGCCGCTTCGAGGACGCCGACGACCCCGCTATCGAGCTCCTAAAGCACTGGATTCTCGCTAATTTCACCGAAGGCGGTTGATTTTTTCTCACCCCTGGCGTGAGTTTTCTTCGTTTGTGGACGCACCTCCATGGCCCTATCTTGTATGGCGTCGGCCGAGCAGGCCGGCAGATCGCAAAAAGCACGTTCGCTATGGAGAGTCAAACATGCATTTCGAAGCCAACCGAACCCGTGACCCGTTCCGGTTCAGCCTGAGAGGCAGGGCGGCGATCAACCCGTACGTCATCGTGCCCACCGTGGCCGACGACAAGATTAACGAGGCCTGGGATGCCAGACTGCGGCGTCCCGCAGCGCTGGAAGCCCGGGAAGAGCGACCCCGCCCGATGCGCGGGTTCGAGAACCTCCTCGCCCGCTACTTCGCTCCCGGGCGCCAGGCTGCCTAACAGCCCGTCGGACTTAGGATCATCTGCTGCGGCTGGTGGGAATCGGTCCGGAATACCGCTCGTTTTCGTTAAATAGTCACCACTATTCGCCTCAAACGATCGAAATTCTGTCCTCGATTCCCACACGCCTCGCGACGATGCCCTAAGTCCGACAGGCTGCTAGCGCGGGGATTTCCTCTCAAAGGCGCAGCCGGCAAGGTCCCGCTCGCCGGCTGAAGCCGCCTCGCAAGGCCGGACAGCCAGGCCGCGGGCGATGAATCTTATGCATGTCGGCAAGCCCGGCAGACAGATCTGCGCGCGGCAAATTGACAACGCTGTCAATATCTGATAATCCTGATACCCGAAAATGACGATATGAAGACATCCTCGCTCAGCGGGGACAATTTTCGGGGGAGCTATGAGACTTGGTAACGACGCGCAGCCGCGCGTTGCGCTGCCGCCGGCAGCGCTTTCATCCCTGAACGCATCCATCGGCAACGGGCGCGCCGCGCTCTTGTCCCCGGTCGAGCCGCGGGTCTGCCCGATCCCGGCCCCGGAGCCCGCGTCGCGGGTCAGTGTCAACCCACGAATCAGCCTCAAGCCTTCGGGCTTTCCGTCTTTGAGGGAGAACCTATGATGCCCGGCCCGCGAGGATTGCCACGCTTTGTCGCTGCTCTGGCCGCCCTGGTGGCGCTGTCTGCCTGTACCCAGGAAGACCGTGACCAACCGCTGCAGCAGGTCGTGCCCATCGACATCCCGGTGGCGGATACCACCACCCGGACCAACTTCAACATCGACAACCCGACGCTGGAGATACCGACGACCTTTCCGGTCAGCGACGGCGATCTGCTGACACTGGTGTGGAGCGACGAATTCGATGGCGCCCAACTCGACCCGGAGACATGGTTTTTCGAGTCCGGAGATGGCGCGAACTTCGTCGGCGACGGTGGCGTCATGGGTCTGCCGTCTGGATGGGGCAACAATGAACTGCAGTGGTATCTGCCGGACAACGCGCAGATCGAGAACGGCGTCCTGAAGATCACAGCGCGGCGTGAGACCGTGGGCGATTTCCGCTATACCTCGGCGAGGATCACGACCCGTGATCGATTCGCCTTCCGGTACGGCCGCATCGAAGCGAGTATCAAGCTGCCATCCGGCCAGGGCCTGTGGCCGGCATTCTGGATGCTCTCCCAGGGCAGTCCATACGGAAGCTGGGCGGCGACCGGCGAGATCGACATTATGGAAGCCGTCAATCTGGACGGCGAGCCCGGTCCCGGTGGTCTCGGCGGCGGCAACGACATCTTCGGTTCCATCCATTTCGGCGGGGTATTCCCGGCGAACGAGGTTTCCACGGTTGTCTATACCCCATCCGAGGACGTAACCGGCAGCTTCAACACCTATGCGCTGGAGTGGGATGAGTTCGAGATTCGCTGGTTTTTCAATGGCGTCCTCTATGCCGTTCAGAACTCCTGGTTCTCCACAGAGGCGCCATTTCCGGCACCGTTCGACCAGCCGTTCCATGTGCTTCTGAATCTGGCGGTGGGCGGCAATCTGCCCGGACCGCCGAACGGATCGACACCGTTCCCTGCGACCATGGAGGTGGACTGGGTCCGGGTCTATTCGGGTGAAGAGCCCGAGGTGGAGCCGGCGGATCCCGGGATTATTCCGGAAGTCGTAATCAGCGCTGCAGACGGGTCGGCGCCGGACCTGACGCCCACCTTCGAGACCTTCGGCTCGGGCAGCACTTTCATTCAGAACTTTGCTGGCGATAATTCCTACCAAAACGTGGTAGCGGTAACAGTTGGAGCCGGCTATGGCGCCGGCACGCTAGCCCAGCTTGGCCTGACAGGTCTGACGCCCGGTTTCGCGACCGATTACGCCGGGTTCGTGTTCAAGGTCAAGGGTCTCGATACGGACAACACCATCGTCGCGAAGCTGGAGGAGCCTTTCCCCGGGACGTCGGTTCCCATTGAGGTGGACCTGATCGCGCCTCCCGCCGGTGTGACGGTGACCGCGCTCGGCGACGGCTGGTCACAGGTGGTAATCCCGGTGGACGCCTACGAAGACGTCTCTACCTTCAGTCAAATCGTGTTCGAATCGCTGGTGGGCGTTTATCCGGAAGGTCACAGGTTCTTCCTGGCGGATATCGGCTTCAATGTCGACGGCGGCACTGACGGTGGCACCGGTGGCGGAACAAATCTGGGCATCTTCTCCGAGACGAACACCGCAACGACCGTGACCATCACGAATATCGTGTCGGCGGGCAACTCGGTCGACATCGATACGGCAAGCACGGCGGTGACGCCGTTCGATGGAGCCGTGTCGCTGGCGCTGACGTATTCGGACAACAGCCAGGGTAACGGTTTCGGTGGCGCCGTCTTCGAGTTCGAGGATGAAGACATCTCGGCGTTCGACACACTGAAGTTCAGCATCGATACGTCGGTCTTCCCGGGGTTCGCGAATCTGACCGTTCAGTTCGAGCCGCCTGGCGGCGGTACACCCGGCGGCAACGTGTCACTGGCGAGCTATGCGCCGGTAGCGACTTCGGGTAACTGGGACGTCTACGAGATTCCATTGGCCGATTTCACGGCGGTCGATCCGACGTTGGTCAATAAGCTCGGTTTCTTCAATGCACGCGATGGCGCTGACGTATTGCTGGCCGGTACGTTGTATCTGGATGATATCCATTTGACGACGACGGGCGACGGAGGCGACGGAGGCGACGGAGGCGGCGGAGGCGGCGGTCCTGGTGCGGGCGACCTTGCCGTAAACGGCGGCTTTGAAGCCGGTGACCTGTCGGGTTGGACTCTGTTCCCGGCCGGCGCGGATCCGGACGAGCAGACTGTCATCACGACGAATCCCAGGACAGGCACTTTCGCGGGCCGTCTGAACAATACGACCCCGGAAACCGCCTCCATCATCAAGCAGGCCAACCTGGCACCGGTTGCAATCGGGCAGACCGCCACGGTGAGGTTCTCGGCACGTGGCAATTTCGGCCCCGGCGGGGTTGCCTTCGCCGAGTTCTTCACCGAACTGGCTGGCGAGGGTACTTCGAGCGCCCAGATTCTCGGCGGGGGACCTCTGGCCCTGAATCCCGATCCTGCTGTGTGGGCTGACTTCGAATTCGTGATCCCGATTTCTACGGACGTATCCGGCGGCATAACCTTGCAATTAACGGCTACCACGGGCGGCGCAGGTAGCTTTGCAGAGGTTTTCTACGACGACATCTCCATCGTGATCAACTGAGTCCGAGACACGAATTCAAACCAGAACCTTTGCAGAGAGTTTCCTCATGCACGCACTTGCAAGCACACGATCCGTCCGCAAATTGGCGCTAATCGCCTCGGCTCTCCTGTTGGCGGCCTGCGGCCAGGGCGACGGGCCCGAGTCCATTGCCAATGAGCCGGCGACACCGCTGCCGCCGGTTGCACCCGGCTCTTGCGATCCGATCAATTTCGAACCCGAGTGTTCCAGTCCGGAAATCGTGAACTTCAACGGCGGCGCGACGATCATCGTCGACAATCCCGACCCGAGCGGCATCAATACCAGCGCACGGGTCGCGCAGATGCAGAAGTTCCCAGACGAGGTCTTCGGCGGCACTCTCCTCAACCTGGATGAGCCCATCGACTTCGCCGAGGGCGAGTCCTATACGGTGAAAGTCTGGTCGCCGCGACCGGTGACCGTTTCCTTCAAGCTCGAGGAACAGGGCAACCCTGCCGGCGGCCTGACCGTCGACGAGGATCACAGCGGCAGCGGCAGCTGGGAAGAGCTTTGCTTCGACTTCACGGGCCAGGCGGTCCCTCCGCCCGTCGTCGCGCTGACAATCATCTTCGATAACGGCACCCTCGGCCAGGCGGATACCGATCCGGATAACTGGACCTTCTACTACGACGACATCACGCAGGTCGAGAGCTGTGCAGACTCCGGCGGCCCCGGCGACATCCAGCCGGATGTAGCGCTTTTCACGAGCAGCGGCGCAGCCGATCTGGTTATCCCCGACGATTACGCCGAGCGCACGCCCTTCGACTCGGGTTCGGTCATCGATCCGGACTACGCGGACGACGAGACTTTCAGTCCGGTGCTCTCGGTCTTCAGCGGGGCCGATTCCGGTGCCAATATCGCTCAGGTCGGTTTCATCGGTTTTGTGGAAGGCTTCCTGACCCGTTACGAGACCGTCGACTTCAAGCTCAAGGGCGCGCCCGGCTTCGTTGTCTTCGTGAAGCTGTACGACGGGGTCGACGCGCTCCGCCTGAACCTCACCAGCAGTTCTTATTCCTCTGAACTCAGCGACGGGTGGTTCCAGGTCTCGATCCCGGTGGCCGACTTCGCCGACGCGGACCAGACCACCGGCATCGTCTTCGAGAGCGATGACTCTTCGGAGACCGAGTTCCGGATGCTGCTGAACGATATCGGCTTCAGCGGCACGGGCACCTTCGTGCCGGCCGATCCGGGCATTATCCCGGAGGTCTCGCTTTTCGACCGCGACGGCACGCCGGACCTCGTGATCCCGGACGACTTCGCGGAGATATCCGTGTTCGGTTCCGACGCCGTCATCGACGACGACTTCAGGGGCGATCTGGACTTCAGCCCCGCGCTGGCCGTCACCACCGGTTTCGGTTACGGCATCTGGAATGCCCAGCTCGCCTACCTGGGTTTCGAGCCCGGCTTCGCCGCGGCCTACGAGACGCTCGACTTCAAGGTGAAGGGCCTGAGCGGCGATGTGATCCGCGTCAAGTTCCTGAATGATCCCGATCCGCCTTACCTCGATATCAATGTGACCGAATCGGCATTCGCGACGGCCCTGGGTAACGGCTGGCATCAGGTCTCCGTGCCGGTCACGGAGTTCGAAGGCGTTGCCACGGCGACGGATCTTCTGTTCGAGACGATAGCTCCGCCGCCTGACGAGTCCTTCACCTATCTGCTGACCGATGTCGGCTTCAGCGGTGCAGCCCCTGTCGACACGACGACTTCAGTGGACTTCGAGGGGGATGCTGCGAGCCTCAGCTTTGACAACTTCGGTGGCGGTGAATCGACGGTGATCGCCAACCCGGACCAGAGCGGTATCAACACCAGCGGCCAGGTCGTACAGATGACCCGGACTTCGGAATCCGACTTCGGCGGCAGCACGCTGGCGTTGCCGGACGGGGTCGACTGGAGCCAGGGCGAGATCTTCACGATGAAGGTGTGGTCGCAGCGGGAAGTGCCGGTGCTGTTCAAGGTGGAGGGTAATCCGGCCGTGGAGCGGGACGACACCCACGACGGTGGCAGCGCCTGGCAGGAGCTCTGCTTCGACTTTACCGGCGACAACGCGGGCCCGCCGGTCACGGGTATCTCGATCTTCTTCGATTTGGGCGCGGTCGGTGATGTGGCAAACGACCCGGACAACTGGACGTTCTTCTACGACGATATCCAGCAGACGAGCGAGCCGTGCCCCGTACCTCCGCCCGAACCCGGCGATCACGGTCCGGGCACCGCCGGTGTGTTCACGGAGACGACCACCGAATCGACCATTGCGATCACCAGCATTACCAACAGCATCGAGTTCGGCGGTAACAACACGGTGGCCGATCCCGCCAGCACGGCGATCCCGGCGTTCGAGGGCGGCGTCGTCCTGTCGATCGATTATCAGGACAGCGGTTCCACCTTCGGCGGTGCGGTACTGAACTTCGGCGGTGTCGATCTGACGCCGTTCGACACGCTGAATTTCACCGTCGATACCTCGGGAATTGCAGGCTTCGCTGATCTGACGATCCAGATCGAGCCGCCGGGTGCCGGAGCGGCGGGCACGAACGTGCTGCTCTCGAGCTATACGCCGGTGGCCACGTCGGGCAACTGGGCGACCTATGCCATCCCGCTGACCGATTTCACCGCGACGGACTTCTCTGCAGCTGCCAACTTGGGGTTCTGGAATCCGAAGGACGGAAGCGACGGTCTCGCTTTCGGCACGCTGTACGTGGACGACGTCTATTTCTCCACCGAGGGCGGCAGCGGAGGCGGCGGCGGTGGAGGCGGCGGTGCTACCGGCGAGCTGGTTATCAACGGCGGCTTCGAGACCGGGGACCTGACCGGCTGGGAAGTCTTACCGAACGGCGGGACGATCACGACGACCACGGATAGTTCGGCCGGTAGTTTTGCCGCAAATCTCAATATCACCGCCGCAGGTAATCCGACATTGAAAGCGGCCAATCTGGGCGCGGGTTCCCTGACCCCCGGTCAGCAGGTCACGGTTTCCTTCGACTGGAAGGGCAGCGATGCCAATGGAGGTGTCGTTGATGTCAGACTCTTCTCGGAGCTGAGCGGTGGCGGCGTCTCTGCGACGGAAATCATTCGCGAGGGCGCCGGATTTCCGGCGGACTGGACCACTGTCGGTCCGTTGACGATTAACCTCGGGCCCGACGTCAGTGGCGGGGTGTCGCTGCAGTTTACGGCGATCTGCGGAGCCGTTGCCGGATGCGTCTCCGACATCTTTATCGACAACGTCTCCATCATCAGCGGTGACGCTCCTGTCGACACGACGACCTCAGTGGACTTCGAGGGGGATACCGCGAGCCTGAGCTTTGACAACTTCGGTGGTGGCGAATCGACGGTGATCGCCAACCCGGACCAGAGCGGTATCAACACCAGCGGCCAGGTCGTACAGATGACCCGGACTTCGGAATCCGACTTCGGCGGCAGCACGCTGGCGTTGCCGGACGGGGTCGACTGGAGCCAGGGCGAGATCTTCACGATGAAGGTGTGGTCGCAGCGGGAAGTGCCGGTGCTGTTCAAGGTGGAGGGTAATCCGGCCGTGGAGCGGGACGACACCCACGACGGTGGCAGCGCCTGGCAGGAGCTCTGCTTCGACTTTACCGGCGACAACGCGGGCCCGCCGGTCACGGGCATCTCGATCTTCTTTGACCTGGGCGCGGTCGGTGACGTGGCGAACAATCCGGACGACTGGACGTTCTTCTACGACGATATCCAGCAGACGAGCGAGCCTTGTCCTGTGCCGCCGCCGCCGGCGCCGGAGTTCACGACGATCACGTTCGATGATCCGGAGACCACGTACACGCTGACCGATTTCGGTGGCACGGCTTCGACGGTGACCAACGACCCGGCGGGCGGAATGAACCAGGTCGTGCTGACGGTGAAGTCGGATGCGGCCCAGGTATGGGCGGGCACGACGGTGTCCACGCTGCTGGACCAGGCGGTCCAGACGATCCCGCTGGATGCTGACAACACGCAGATGTCAGTGCGGGTGTTCTCGCCGGATGCGGGCATCCCGGTGCGGCTGAAGATCGAGGATGCGTCAGATGGCGCCATTGCGGTGGAGACCGAGGCGCTGACGACGACCGTCAATGCCTGGGAGACGCTGACCTTCGATTTTGCCAACGAAGCCGCAGGCACCCCCGTCTTCAACCCTGCGGCGACCTACAACAAGATCTCGATCTTCTTCAACTTCGGCACCGACGGGGCGACAGCGGGTGAGAAGTCCTACTACTTCGACGATATCGATGTCGGGGCTGGTGGCGGAGCTCCGGGCGGTGGCGAGTTGTTGACCAACGGTGATTTTGAGGCGAGTGATGCGGACAAGGCACCGTGGATCAATGCAGGCGGAATCGCGACGAACAACTTCTACACAGCCGATGCCCTGGATGGTGAGCCCGTTTTCCAGACCAATCTAAGCCAGGTTGTGCCGATCACCCAGGGGGCAGAGTACGTCCTGACCTTCAGGGCCAGAGCGTCTGTCGCTCGTGACATCATTGCCGGTATCGGTCTGAACGGAGGGGCGTTTACGGCAGATACGGCGACGGCACCGCTGACGACCGAGTGGCAGAGCTACAGCTTCAACCTGACGGCGGTGGCCGATATCGGCACTGCCGAGAGTCGCGTGCTGTTCGATATGGGCGGTGTGACCAGCACCGTGAATATCGACGACGTCAGCCTGACTCCCGCGGGTGGCGGGGCCGAGCTTCTGACCAACGGTGATTTTGAGGCGAGCGATGCGGACAAGGCACCGTGGATCAATGCAGGCGGAATCGCGACGAACAACTTCTACACAGCCGATGCCCTGGATGGTGAGCCCGTTTTCCAGACCAATCTAAGCCAGGTTGTGCCGATCACCCAGGGGGCAGAGTACGTCCTGACCTTCAGGGCCAGAGCGTCTGTCGCTCGTGACATCATTGCCGGTATCGGTCTGAACGGAGGGGCGTTTACGGCAGATACGGCGACGGCACCGCTGACGACCGAGTGGCAGAGCTACAGCTTCAACCTGACGGCGGTGGCCGATATCGGCACTGCCGAGAGTCGCGTGCTGTTCGATATGGGCGGTGTGACCAGCACCGTGAATATCGACGACGTCAGCCTGACCGAAGCGATCGGAGGCGGCGGTGGCGGCGGTGGCGGCGGTGCTATCGGCGAGCTGGCTATCAATGGCGGCTTTGAGACCGGGGATTTCACCGGCTGGGAGATATCCGTGAATGGCGGGACAATCACGACGACGTCCGATAGCTCGGCCGGCAGTTTTGCCGCAAATCTCAGTATCACCGCCGCAGGTAATCCGACATTGAAAGCGGCCAATCTGGGCGCGGGTTCCCTGACCCCCGGTCAGCAGGTCACGGTTTCCTTCGACTGGAAGGGCAGCGATGCCAATGGAGGTGTCGTTGATGTCAGACTCTTCTCGGAGCTGAGCGGTGGCGGCGTCTCTGCGACGGAAATCATTCGCGAGGGCGCCGGATTTCCGGCGGACTGGACCACTGTCGGTCCGTTGACGATTAACCTCGGGCCCGACGTCAGTGGCGGGGTGTCGCTGCAGTTTACGGCGATCTGCGGAGCCGTTGCCGGATGCGTCTCCGACATCTTCATCGACAACGTCTCCATCGTGGCCAACTGATGGCGAGGCAGGCAGAGAAAATGCACCGAATCGACGTTCATCAAGAAGTCAAACATCAAGAAAGAGTAGTCGCTATGGCCAAATCCAGCTTCTCCAATAGTATGGCCGTCATTGGCAGCCTGCTGGCCGCCGTGCTGATTTTCGCCGTGCCCGACGTGACGCACGCCCAGGCGAACAAGGTCGAGACCTACAAGGACGAGAAGGGCTGGAAACTCAAGGTTGACGGCGAGGACTTCTACGTCAAGGGTGTCGTCTGGGGTTACTCGCCGCGGGGCCAGAACTACAGCTACGGCCTGTTCAACGAATCCGACGACTTCATCCGCAAGGTGCTCGACTATGAGTTCGGCCTGATGAAAAAGATGGGCGTGAACACGATCCGCAGCTTCACGACGATCCCGCCGGAGTGGGTCGAGTACATCTACCGCGAACACGGCATCATGAGCGTCGTCAATCCGCTCATGGGCCGCTACGGCTATACCGTCGGCGGCAATTGGGTACCGTTCACCGACTATTCCGACCCGCTGACACGGGAGACCCTGAAGCGGGACATGCAGGAGTTCGTGCGCACCTACAAGGATACCCCTGGCGTCCTGATGTTCGCGTTCGGCAATGAGAGTAATTACGGCCTGTCCTGGTCCAGCTTCGAGATCGAGAATCTGCCCGAGGGTGAGCAAAATACGGCGAAGGCGCGATATCTCTACAGTCTGTTCGAGGAGGTGATATCCGCGGGCAAGTCCATCGCACCCAATCATCCGTTCAGCATCGTGAACGGCGACATCCAGTACATCGACCTCATCGCGGAACTCGTTCCGTCTCTCGACATCCTTGGCAGCAACGTCTACCGAGGCACGAGTTTCACGGACCTGTGGGAGCAGGTGGACGAGAAGCTCGACCTGCCCGTGGTCTTCTTCGAGTTTGGCAGCGATGCGTTCAACGCCCGCACCTTCCAGGAAGATCAGGCCGCTCAGGCCCTGATCCTGAAGGAGCAGTGGCAGGAGATCTACCGCAAGTCCTACGGCAATGGCGAAGAGGGCAACGCCATCGGCGGCTACATCTTCGAGTGGCGCGATGAATGGTGGAAATACCTGCAAACGGAGAACCTCGACATCCAGGACACCAATGCCTCGTGGTCTAACCAGGCCTATTTGTTCGACTGGACACCCGACGGCAACAACATGAACGAGGAGTGGTTCGGCATCACCGCGCTAGGTACGCCGAATGCGGAAGGTGTCTACAAGGCGGTGCCGCGCATGGCCTACGACGTCATGAAGGAAGTGTTCTCGATGGATCCCTACGAGGCGTCCATGAGCGGGATCAACAGCATGTTCGCTACCATGGACGTGGACTACTACGAGTTGCGGGGTGACGTGCGCCGGGTGAAGGCCGCAGTCGTCGAGTCCGAACGCCGGCTCAGGTTTACGGGCGGGCGCTTTCAGGCGGAGTTCGTCACCCGTGGCGAAGATCAGCCCATCGAGGAAGACGGCGAGAATGCGCTGGAGTTCAGCGACGGGCAAATGGTGTTCCTCGATTTCGCTTTCAACCCTAACTCCAGGCTGGATGGCCAGCTCACGCTGAACGTGCTGGGAGATGTTGCCGATAAGCGGCCGTTGGAGTTCAGCTACGGCGACCGCGGCCTGGACCGCGAGATCGAGGTAGCCACGGAGGAGATAGACGGTATCCCTGTGACTCCTGTTCGCATCGATGATGGTCGGCGCATCGAGATCTACGACTTCAACGCGCAGTATCGTGGTGAAGAATTCGATCTGGAGGCCTTCTATCACACGCCACGTTTCCACTGGGGCTTCGAAGGCGATTTCTTCGGTCTCGTTGCAGAGGCCACCGACATCGCAGGTATCGACGTCTGGGATGCCAGCGCACCCTCGGGCGTGGAAATCAAAGGCAAGGGCACATGGGAGGGTCTCACGCTCCTCGCCGGCCCCGAGGTCTACTGGGGCGCGAACCCGAAGGCGATTGTCAAGTACGACTGGAACCTCGCGGACATGGACTGGACCTTTATCCATTCCGAAGACATTGCGCGCCGCGGCGAGTCCGTGGGCGGAGCCGGGCAGACCGAACGCCAGTCCCGGCAGACGACGATCTACACGAATAAGACCTTCGCGAACGGCTGGGAGCTGGAGCTCGGCGGTATCATGTCGGCCACGGAGAAGGTGGGCGAGACATACGATCGCGTCGACAATGCCGGCAACGTTTTTCTGGACGAGATCGACTGGGAAGACACGCTTGGCTTCAAGGCAAAGCTCACCTTCCCGCTAATGGGCACGCGGACCTATCTGTCGGCGCAGCGTGCCGGACTCGTCGCGGACGGCGGCCAGCATCACAAGGTGTACGGCGTTACAGATCCGAGCCAGCTGCCGTATTCCGGCCTCGGCAACAAGCAGGAGTATGAGGCCGGGATGCAACTGTTTTTCGGCAACTTCATGGTCTTCCCGCGTTTGATGTATCGGGACAATCTCGTCCACGCGAACCCGCTCATCGAGCCGGAGATCGTCGACGGTATCCTACAGCCGGGCACCAACCCGCGTAACCGTGATGCCGATCCGTTCGCGGTCCTCGGCAACCGTGAGGCCCGCTCGGGCGAGATCTACTTCACCTGGGACCCGACCGGTGCAACGCCCTACTACGACTGGGACAACGAGTGGCGGGAGGACGCGCCGTTCGCGATCGACTTCGGTGGCACGTACACAGAGTTCCCGACCCGGACGGACTCGTTCCGGTTCTTCTTCGGGCCCACCGAGTCGAACGCTGCGTTCGGTCAGGGCCTGCCCGCCGAGGATGTATGGACGCTCTCCAGCCGCGCGACGTTCAATACGAAGAATCGGACCAAGCTGATCTTCAAGGGGATCCGGGGCTTCCAGCAATCGACGGGCGACCCGACCGGCGGCACCCGCGACTTCTGGGAGCTGCACGGCAAGGCGGTCTGGGGCGGCCGCCATATCCTGTCCGGCTACTTCATGAAGGACCGCTGGGGTCCGTACGACTTCTACCGCCAGTTCAACATCGTTTTCCCGGAGCAGGTCGAGCTCGATTACTCTTACCTGCTCGGATCGGGATTCGGTGCGATCGCGGATCGGCTGGCAGAAGACCGTGCGACCAAGATCGGCGTCCGTGCGCTGTACCGTTCCTTCGGCGAAGACTCGGAGGCCGAGGAAGAGTTTCCGGGCAGCGATTACATCTTCAGCGTCAACGTCTACTTCATCTATCAGTTCTAGAGAAGCGCATGCACAGCCGAGGTATTATTGGAATGAGTGAGCTGAATCGACAAAATGCCAGGCCGGCGCGCGGCAAGCACCTGTTCCTTGCGCTGCTGGGTACGGCAGCGCTGGTCTCTGCCGGCTGCAGCGGTGAGCCCGATGCGGGCGATGGCGAGCTGATCAACACCATCGTCCTGCCGACGGACGTGGTCCTCGATCTGCATTGCGAGGATGTCGGTGTTCACCCGGAGACCTGCGTTCTGGAGGACCCGGAGAATCCGTTCGCGACCACGACGATCATCGAGTTCGACGTCAATGACGCCGACGCGTCGAACAAGTTCGATCTGTTCAATTCGCTGCCGCCGGGACCATCGGGCGCTAAGGCGCGTTTCTACTTCTGGGCGACCGCGCTGGCGCAGCGGCCCTCCGGCGAGAATCAGTATTTCACTGCGCTCGCTCTGCACGAGCTGTTCGATGCGAACAGCAACGCGATATCCCAGGACGAATTGGTGCGCGAACAGGCGCTCAAGGCCTACCGTGCCTTGCTGGATAATTTCTTCGGTTCGGTCACGGTATTCACATGCTGCCCGGGCGCGAGCCCCGATGGCGAACCCGTACCCTTCCCCGTGCCGCTCAATGAACTCACGGCGGATGCCCTGTACCGGACGGATGCCACGGGCTTCCGGCGGCTGGTTCCGGGCGATCCCATCCTTGTACTCGGGGTACTGCTCGACTGGGGCTATGCCTATCAGCCTGCCACTCCGCCCGATTTTAACGACGGTGTAGTGTCCGTTATCGGAAACTGATCGGCCACGGCCGGCGCATGCGCCGAGCGCTTTTCATCAAGGCCCTGTTGCTGGCGGGGCCTTTCGCGTTGTGGAAGTCGGTGGTGATGGCGGAACCCGTTCCCGTCGAATTGCGGCAGACCGGGCAGGGCTGGGAGCTGCTGCGCGGCGGCGAACCGTATTTCATCCGCGGTGCCGGCGGCAACCACTCGCTGGAGCTGCTGGCCGCGGCCGGCGCCAACTCGGTGCGCACCTGGGGCGCGGATGATCTCGAACCCATGCTCGACGAAGCGCATGCGCTCGGTCTCACGGTCACCGTAGGCATCTGGCTCGGCCACGAGCGCCACGGTTTCGATTACGACGACCCAGAGCAGGTGGCCGGGCAACAGGAGCGTGTACGTGGCGCCGTTCTGCGCTACAAGGAGCATCCGGCCATCCTGCTGTGGGGGATCGGCAACGAGATGGAAGGCTTTGAAGAAGGCGACGATCCTGCCGTCTGGAAGGCCGTGAACGACGTTGCCGCCTTGGTCAAGCGGCTGGACCCTCACCATCCGACGATGACGGTCACGACATTTGTCCACGGCGAGCGCATCGAATACGTCCACCGCCGGAGCCCTGCTATCGACATTCATGGGATCAACGCCTATGGCGGCGCCGGCGTGGTACCCGGGCTGCTGGATGCTGGCGGCGCGACGAAGCCTTTCATACTGACCGAGTTCGGTCCCGCTGGGCCGTGGGAGATGCCTGCGACCGAATGGGGAGCGCCCCTGGAGCAGACCAGCGCCGAGAAAGCCGGGTCCTACCGCGAGGGCTGGGAGAAGGGCATCGCGGCGGCCCCGGGCCGGGCGCTGGGCGGCTATGCCTTCCTGTGGGGCCACAAGATGGAGGCCACCGGGACCTGGTTCGGCATGTTCCTGGAGGATGGTGCGAAGACGGCCGCCGTCGATGCCATGACCGAGATCTGGTCGGGTAAGCCACCGGACGACCGGGCACCGCGGGCGGCGGCGCTGGAGGTCATCGGTTCCACGCGGGTCGAACCGGGTACTACCATCGAGGTTCGCACGTCCGCCGAGGACCCGGAAGGCGGAGAGGTCCGCGTCCGCTGGGAGTTGCGGTCCGACTCGGCGGAGTACCTGACCGGCGGCGATTTCCGGCCTGACATGCCTGCTGTCGAGGGTGCCGTCGAGCAAGGGGGCGTCGACGGTGCGAGGGTGCGTATGCCCGGGGAGCCGGGACCCTATCGCCTGTTTCTGTATGCTTACGACGAGGCGGGCCATGCCGCCACCGCGAACGTTCCTCTGCTGGTGGAGGGCGAGTCGCGTACGCCCCTGCCGTTTCCCGTGTACGACGACGGTCTCGACGGGATGCCCTGGGCGCCTTCGGGCTGGATGGGCGACATCGACGACCTGACACTGGACGGCGGGCACGCCGACGAGGTCCGTGACGGCAGGCACAGTATCCGGCTGCGCTTTGGCAAGCGCTATGGCTGGGCCGGCATCGCCTGGCAGCACCCGCCCAACAACTGGGGCGACCAGGAAGGCGGCTACGATCTGCGCGGCGCACGGGAGCTGGAACTCTGGGCGCGGGGCGAGTACGGCGGCGAGAAGGTGAGCTTCGGGGTCGGTCTGCTCGGCGAGGACAAGGCGCATCCCGACTCTGCCATCCGCAAGGTGGATGGCATCGTGCTGACCCGGGAATGGCGGCGCTACACGGTGCCGCTGAGGGGGGCGGACCTCTCGAACATCAAGACCGGGTTCGTGATCATGCTGAGCGGGCGTGCCACGTCCGTGACGGTCTACCTCGACGGCATCCGCTACGTGCGCTGACCTCGCCCCGGAGGGTACGCAAGGTAGCCCTGAGGATGCCCCTCGGATGTTGCAGGGCCCGTCGATTCGCGGATCTGCAGCGTTGACGGGATGGTCACCGTTGCAGGCTCCGGGCCCGGCTTGCCGCAACCTCTCCCGGCTCGATCGAATCGTCTCCCTGCATGACCAGTTCCCGGTCGTACACCAGACCGCTTCCGTTGAGGCCGTCCCGGTGGTCCGGCAGTCTGTTGGCCACCGCCTTGTGGCGGCGATCGCAGCGACGATGCGTGGCATGTTCGATAACGGTGCCGCCAGCACGACACCGTCGGGCCGGGTCTGCTCGATGAGCGATGCGAGCTCTTTCCCCATGTCCTCGCGATGGTAATCGCAAGGATGGATCAGCAGTTCGTAATTGGCGGTGCGGCAGGCGTCCTGCTCAGCGGCTGACGGCCCTTTCGACATCTCTGCCGGCGTCGGGGATCAGATCGGCGAACGGCTCTTGCATGACGAGTTTCGGCGTCCGCTCGACGGTGAACAGGCCCCAGTGCTTCTCCGGCTCGAGGGGGTCCGGCGAGCCTTTCCACGGCTCGTCGAAGGCCTCGAAGACGAAGGCCAGGATCTCCTCCTCGGTGGTCCAATCGATCAGTTGCTCGTAGTAGCTTGCCTGCAGCTCCTCGGAGGCGTTATGCGGCTCGATGCCCCGTCCGTTGGCCGCCGTCGGCCAGCCGGCCTCGGTGATCACCACCGGCATGCCGGGATAATGATCGGCCACCGAGTGATAGTTCTGCTTCGTGTATTCCAGCGCGTCGTGGATGGACCGGTACTCCCACGCGGGGTAGGTGTGCACGGCGATGAAGTCCAGGACCTCCGCCAGCGGCTCCAGCTTGTAGGTCCATGGCACGTAGTTCTCGCAGAACGTCACCGGCTGCGCGATGCGGCTGCCGATGGTCGTGGCGTACTCGACCAGGCGCTCGACCGGCACCATGTGATCGGTCCACTCGACGCTGGCCTCATTGCCGACCGAGACGGCGAGGACGCTGTTGCGATACTCCCTGGACAGCGCGACCAGCCGCTCCAGCCCCTGCTCGTTGCCACGGCGGTTGGCGGCCAGCGTCTCGTCGTCGAATTCCGCGCCCCACGGGCAATGCGGATTGCTCATCTCTGCCGCCATGTCGAGGCCGAGCATGACGTGGAGGTCGAGGTCCTCGTCGCGGATGACCTGCAGCACGGTCTCCGCATGGGGACTGCAGTCGTAGAGGCGGAGGAAGCTCCAGTTGCGCCGCAGTATCAGCAGGTCTTCGCGGATCTGCTCGTAAGAGGGAAAGACCCGTTCGATCGGGCTCTGCCCTTCGCGGTAGCCGGAATAGCAGATCGCGTTGCCGTGGGCCAGCCGGTGTCCCGAGGTGTCGGCCATGAGGGTCTTCAGCCTGTCAAACATACTTGGGATTCCCATCCTTGTCCCACAGGCCCCAGTAGGCGCCGACGTCGCCTTCCGAGTCCACCTTCCACGCCTCGTCGAAACTCGAAAACCAGAAGACTTCGATGCCGTCTTCCTCCGCCCAGCGGCAGGTATCGATGAAATACTTGATGGCGTTCTCCCGGGAGGGCACGGCGCCGCCCGTCGCTGTACCGATATTCGGCCAGCCGGTCTCGCTCACGATCACCCGCTTGCCGCCGCCGGCGCGAGCCGCACGCCGGTACATTTCCCGCATGTAGAGGAGCGCGTACTCCGCCGGGCAGCCCTCCCAGAACGGATAGCAGTTGGCCAGTATCACGTCGCAGGCGGCCGCAAGGCGGGGATGATCCTCGAACTCGAAATAGGCATCGACGTAGCCCACGTCGATGCCGGGGACCGCAGCCCTGACACGTTCGATATATTCGATCAGCTGATCCTCCGTCAGTTCGCCCCGCAGTAGCACCTCGTTGCCCACGCCGAGGATGTCGGCATGGCCCGCGCTCGCGATGGCGATCGCGTTGGCGATCTCGACCTCGTTCTTCTCGAGGTCACCTTCGAGCCACGCGCCCACCATCGTGCGCAGGCCGAACTCCCGGGCGATCGCGGGGATCCGCTCGTTACCATCGGTGCAGGAGAAGGTGCGGATCCACCTCGTGTATGGCGCGATGACCGCCAGCCGCTCGCGGATCTGGTCTTCGCCGACCGTCGTGCCGGGGCCCTGCCCCTCGACGTAGGGGCTGAACGACAGGCCGTGGATCTTCTGCGCGAGGATCCCCCGCACGAGTTCCTTCAGTTCGGCCTCCGACCAGTTCGCCACGTTGATTCCGGCCAGAGACAGTTTTCTCTGATACAGGTTCGACATCGGTTGACCTCTTGAAGCTACAGAGCCAGCAGGGTGTCCGGCTTGACGGTCACCGTCAGCCGGCGAATCCGGCCGTCGCGGCGGAACAGCGAGGCGCTGTCCCCGGCCGACAGGCCGGTCGTCTCCCGCGACTGCTCGGTGCCGTCACGGTAGGTAATGGTCAGGGAGGCAGCCGGCCCTTCCGCCAGGCGATAGACCACCGGGACCTGGCACCAGGTGAAAGCCAGGCCGGCGTCGGGTATCGGCACGCTCGCCCACGTACCGTCGACGTCCAGGTATCGGAGCGCAGGCATTGAGTCGGCGAATTCGCGCCGGCGCAGCAGTCGCGTCTCGAATCGGGCGCAGCCCTCAGCGACACGCACGCCCAGTTCGCCGAAGCGAGCCAGCATCCCTTCTTTCACCTGGCCGGTCATGCCGGGCTGGCGGGCTCCGCCATAGCGAGGCGTGTGCGAGTAAGGGTCGGCGGGGAATGCCCCGAAGGCTGCCGGCGTCTTGTTGAAGCCTAGTCCTGCTCGTACGCGGTAGTACTCGCCGCCCAGGCGCTGCAAAGCCTGCCTGTCCGCGCCGCCGTCCACGGCGGAGAAGAAACTCTCCTGCACGGCCAGGAGCAGCTTCGAGACCATGTGCCAGTATATGCAACCGAGGCCCTCGAAGCCGAACATCGTGCCGGAGCGCCCGGTGAAGAACTGATGGCCGAAGGTCTTCTCGAACAGCACACGCAGTGGCTCGCGGGCAGCCTCCACCTCGCCGCCGCGGGTGCGGGCCAGCTCGTCCAGCTCCGAGAGCAGGTCGCCCACGTTCGCGAACTCGGCGCTGAAGCGATAGCAGCCGTCGGCGTCCTTCAGGACGATGCGCCGGTCGCCCTCGTCCAGCAGCCGGCCGAGCAGCGGGATGTGTTCGATCTCCTGTTCCGATATGCGGTTCTTCTCCAGGAAGTCGGGCAGCCGGCGGTCCGGATACAGCAGGAAGCTGTCCTGGTCCGCCCGATAGACGTCGCTGGCGAACAGCGATTCCAGTATGCGGCAGGCCTCGTCCGGCCCGATCGCCCCCGAGCTCAGTGCGGCGACCTGGCCTTCGAGCATCGGATAGAGGGTCTCGATACGGATGCCGTCGGCATTCTGCTCGAGGAGGTTGTAGGCGTGGTAGAGGCCGTCCTCGCGGCGGTTGTTGCCGATGCTGTGATCGGCCACGGCGAGCACGTCCGCCAGTAATTCCTCGACCTGGCTCATGGGCCGCGTCTCGCTGCCGGACAGGCGGTCGTTTGCGTAGACGGCCTCACGGTAACGGGCCGCCGCCTGGCCGAGCTCCGTGAGGGCCTCGAGGCGCCGTGCGGCGCCGATGTCACCCTCGGGTAGTGCCGTGCGCAGCCGGCCGAGCGCCGCCGCGGTCTCGTCCAGCCAGATGCAGACCTCTGCGGACAGCTCGCAGCGGCCGTCCTCGTCGCCGAGGAATTCCTGCAGGAAGCGGACATAGCGGCGCAGGTAATACAGCGTCACCATGGAAAGTCCCTGGCCGACCAGCGCGTTGTTGGCGTCGTTCCATTCCGGCCGCTGGGTGTTCATCCAGATGCCGCCGTCCACGACCAGGTTGCCGAGCTTGGCAAGCAGCGGCACGATGAGCTTCTCGAGCAGCGTGACCAGGCGGACCTCGCCGTCCTCGTCCATCACGAGTCGCGCATCTGCGCCGATCTGCGCCTCGAGCCGCTCGATCCGAGCGGCGAGTCCCTCGTCGTAGTCGATCGTGTTCTTCGGGTCTTGCAGCAGCGCCTCGAACGGCCGGATGCGGTAGGGCACGTTGGCGTAGGCGAAGACCGGCTCGTGCAGCAGCCGGGCGAGGCGCGCCGGATGGAAGCGGCTGGAGATCTCCAGCAGTTTGAGCAGGTAGATGATCTGGTGGTCGCCCCAGTAGCCGATGTAGCTCCAGGGGTCGTCGGGGTCTTCCACCTCCCAGTCGATGCCGCCCTTCGTGATGCGGTAGGGGTTGTAGCCGTCCATCGTGGAGGCGTTCACGAACTTCGCGATCATGTTCTCCACGAACTCGGGATAACTGACCGCGAGCGCCTCCCAGTTCTGGAAAATGTCCCGCCAGTTGCCCTCGTACCACAGCACCGGATAACCGTGCCGGTCCCTCAGGCGGATGGAGAAGTGGTTCCACGGCCGGCTGGGATCGCCGTGGCGCCGGCCGAAAGTGATCGGGAGATACTCGTGGCACAGGCGCTCAAGTTGACGGTCGTCCCGCTCGCGCACGGTATCCAGAAGGTCGCGGAACGCCAGCTTGTCGGGCAGCCCGTCGAGCAGCGTGGCATTGCGCTCGTACACGCGCGTATTGAAACCGCGCACCGTCTGCCGGAAGTCGCGGCCGATCACCTGGTACTGATGGGGAAAGTAGCCGCCGCGCAGCACGTTGAACAGGACGTTGGCGTAGTGATATTGCGTGACGGTCTCTTCTGCGGTCGCCTGAAAGCCGTCGCAGCTGGACATGATGCGGGCCAGCTCGTCGGAACCTCGCCGCACCGAGGCGTCGATGGAGGCGGCGAGTCCGCGCCGGTGACCCAGTTGCCGCGAGAGTTCAACCACTTCCGCCTGGCTCTTCTCGACGTCGGCAACGATCTGCCAGGTTTGCGCTGCTCCGGCCGGCAGCTCCAGTGTCTCATTGACGAGGAATGCTCCGCGTATGCCGCGACTGTGGTTCTCGGGGCGTACCGCACCCCCGTGCCGAAACGTCTCCACCTGTTCCGAGGAGACCAGGATGGTCGGGTCGTCGAGGCCGAGGCAGAAGGCGACGTTGGCCTTCAGCGACTCGCAGGGTTCCGCCCGGTCGGTGATGCCGGAGTAGAGGGTGAACAGCCCGAGACCGGTCTCTGTGTCGAGTTCAGTCCACTTGTAGGCGTCGACGAGGTTGCTGGAGTTGGTCTGCGCGAAGCGGGGTGTGCCCGCCGGCAGGATGTTCTGCAGACCGTCCAGCAGCTCGACGGAACGGTCGTCGCCGCTGCGATTCGTCAGCTCGCAGCGGCGGAGAAAGCCGTGGGTGTCGCTCGTCTCCCAGGTGTAGCGGAAGGCCAGCTCCAGATCCCCATTGATCTCCTCGAAGCACAGCCTGTTGCCGAGTACGTTCTTGTAGAGATTACGGCTGACGGTGAACTTCTCGTCCTGCTCTCGGTTGAAGGGCTCCCAGTGATGCAGGCGACCGCCGGCCTCCACACGCAGGAAGGTCCGCGGCCCGGTATGCAGATTGCTCTCGTGGATCTTGTCCACGGTCACATAGGGGAACAGAGCCGTATCCGGGGATGCCCGGCCGGCGGTGACGCCGCCCGTGGAGGAGGCGAACAGCCAGTGATCCACATTCGAGACGACAGTGATGAAGAACGGCGGCATCCGGTCGACGTTGCGGATGGCGTAATGGCGTTCATTGTCGAAGTCGACGAATTCGCCCTCGGCTTCGAGGCAATCCGTCGGCTCCATGTGCCAGGCAGTACTCAACAGTGTCTCTCCCGTCATTCCACGAGCAGCAGCGATCCGAACAGACCGGCGTCGATCCAGCCGCGGTCTTTCGGGCCGGTGGGCACCGACTCGGAGCCGATGAAGTTCTCCCGCAGCTCGCTGCCGTCGTTGTCGCAATAAGCCAGCATCAGACCCATCTGCTTGCCCGTCTCCAGCTCGACGGGGCGGTTGTCGTCGGCACCGTCCACGTAGTCATCGCCGTAGATACGGATGGCGACCTCCCAGACGACGCCGTCGGCCGTCTGTCTCCACCGGCTCTCGACGTGGTGGGAATAGTCGCGCGCCTTGCGGTCCGTGCCAATGTCGATGGCCCGGTTATCCAGCGAGAGGTGATAGGCGAAGGCATTGTGGTTGTACTGATGCTCGCCTCCGGAGTAGTCCTCGTCGACGAAGATCTCCAGGCAGTCGTCGTCCCAGTACTGCTCGAGCGGGTCACGGTGCGCATCGAACAGCACGTCGTCGACGATCTCCGCGAGGATGTACAAGCGGTCCGCCGTCCACACCACCTTGTATCGGCCGCGGAAGTCCGCGGCCGTGTACTCGTCTCCCAACCATCGGTATTTCAGTGCCTGCCACTGCGCGTGATCCCAGATCGCCTCGTCGCCGACGCCGTCCACGGCGGGAGCCACCGCGGCACGGGGCGCCCGGTACTCGGTCCTGTCCGCATAATGGGAGGCCTCGGCGGCCGCCGTCGTGGCCGCAAGGCATGCGACGGCAACAGTGATGCCGCGCATGATTGGCGTGTTGATCATCTCGATCTCCGCACGCTGGCGAGCGATCCGGCGTCGGGACGTTGTTCTGTCGTTCTTCCCGGTGCTGCTCATTCTGCCGGGCTGGTCGGCCAGGCACTCCCCCGGAGCTCCGGGCGTCGCCCGGGGTCACCCCGCTGGCGGTCAGTATAGGTGATTTTGACAACGCTGTCAGTGCCGCTGCACGCTGTCTCGGCCATGCCCGGGCGGGCGCGGATACGGGGTCAGTCGAGGGGGAGAGGCGTTAGAACCGGCTGTCGAGGATCCGGGTCTTGATCCGCTCGAATTCCTCGTCGGTCACATAGCCGGCGTCGCGGAGCTCGCCGAGTTCTCTCAGCTGCTCGAGGGCGCGCGATATCCGGTCGTCGTCGGCCGGCGGCACAGAGGGACGGGCCGCGGACGGGGCCGTTGCGGTCCCGGTGGCGGCTGGCGTGGCGCTCGGACGGCGCTCCTGGCCCGTCCGGCTTGCCGCAGAATCGCCCGCCTGCGCCGGCATTTCGGACTGTCGGGACTCGCGCTCCTGGCGCCGGCGCTCCTCCTCCGCCCGACGTTGCGCCTCCAGCTGGATCCGCTCGTTCGCCAAACGGGCTCTCTCGGCCGCCGTGTCGGTGGACTGCGCGTTGGCCGGCAGCGCGGCCAGCATCGTTGCCAGCGCCGCCGCCAAGGCCAGTGTGGATATCCGCAAAACTCTCATGCCCGAATCCTACTCCGAGACGGCTGTGCATGACCACCGGCCGCTGGCCTGCGTCGCGTTTACGCTGTCATATCCGGAACGCACTGGATTAGACGGGCAGAATCGCCGTTTTGTCCGCAAACGTCCGTATTAGGGCGCGCATTGCCCCAGGTTACCGTCCGTGAAAAGCGAGACGGAGGGCAGGCCGTGACAGAGACCAAAATGCCGCAAGCGCTGCAGGCTATCAAGGACCGCCCCTGGATTCCGGTTCAGAAGGCGTTAGTCACCGCCTGGTTGTAGTTTACGGGGTCGATGCCGATACCTTCGCTCGCCGACACAGTCAGGCCCATAAAGCAGGATCTCGCGCCGAAAACGATCAGTAGAGCCGCCGTCAGTCAGGGTTTTTCTTTTCGCTCATGTACTTGCGCAGCCAGGCCCTGGCCAGCCGCAGGTCCCGCCGGCTGGTGGGCTCGGAGACCCCGACTACTCGGGCGGCCTGCTCGTGGGTCAGACCGCCGAAGTAGTGCAGCTCGAGAATCCGTGCCATGCGTTCGTCGAAACCGGCGAGCTTGGACAGGGCTTCATCGAGGTCGAGCAGATCCTCGTCCGCG
This sequence comes from uncultured Woeseiaceae bacterium, assembly GCA_964427415.1. Lineage (GTDB taxonomy): Bacteria > Pseudomonadota > Gammaproteobacteria > Steroidobacterales > Woeseiaceae > Lentisalinibacter. Next base: position 60,981 of record CAYRUH010000011.1, read on the forward strand.
CTGCGGCCGACCGCCGACTCGTCCAGCGTGACCCGCAGGGCGTCGCCGCCGCGCTTGGCGGCATTGCGGGCATTGGCGTGGTTAACCAGCAGGCGGCGCATCATGCGCGCCGCCAGCGCGTAGAAGTGCGCTCTGTTCTGCCAGTCGGTATCCAGGCCGATCAGCTTTGCGTAAGCCTCGTGCACGAGGGCCGTCGGCTGCAGCGTGTGGCCCGGCGACTCGCTGCCGAACAGGCGCCCGGCTATGCGCCGCAGTTCCCCGTAGACCAGCGGAGTGAGCGATTCCAGGGCGGCCGCGTCTCCGTCGGCCCAGTCTCGCAGCAGGCGGGTGATCTCTCCGGCATCGGGTGGCGAGGGCTTGGTCACACTGCCGACCGGGCAGGCGTCAGGGCGAGAGGATCACGCCGAGGGCGTCCGGTTGGCGGTCCGTGGGCCAGCGCCCCCGAATCTCCCACGACGCCGTATCGATGACCGCGACCTCGTCGCCGCCGCTCACGGCGACCCAGGCACGATCGCCGTCCGGGTGGATTTCCACGCCGATCGGCAGCGCCGCCCGCCCGAGCCGCGTCTCCTCGTACTCGGCATCCGGTTCGGCGACCGGGATGCTGCGGATCAGCTCACGCTCTGCGACATCGAATACGGACACGGTGGCCGCGCGGGCATTGGTCACCAACGCGTGCCTGCCGTCCGGTGTGAAGGCGATGCGGATGGGCATGCCCGCGGAGTCCAGCGTCGCCAGGACCTCCAGCGTGTCGGTGTCGATCACGCTGACGGTATCCGCGGCCCGGTTCGTCACCCAGACCTCGCCGCCGTCTCTCGTTACGGCCACTCCTTCGGCACCGTCGCCGGTCGCGAGGCAGCCCGCCACTTCGCCGGCGGCGATGTCCACCTTCTCCAGCGTGCCGGCGGCAATGTTCGTGACCCAGGCGTGGGCCCCGTCCGGCGAGACGGCCACCATGTGCGCCGTCCCCGGCTCAAGGGGGATCCGTGCGGCGATCTCTCCAGCGCCGATGTGCACGACCAGCAGGCTGTCGACGCCCTCGGCGGTGACGGCCAGCCGCCCGTCCGGCAGGAAGGCCATGCCGTGGGGCCGGCTGTCCTCGCCGAGATCGATGACACCCACGACTTCGCGGATGGGCCAGTCGATCACGGTCAGGCTGTCGCCCGGGGCATCGCGTCGCCCGTAATTGCTGACCACGGCATGACGCCCGTCCGGGGAAACCTCGATCTCGTGGGGGCCGGCTCCAGTATCGAACCAGGCGAGCCTCTCACCGGAGGCGGCATCCAGGGCCCAGACCGTATCGGCGCTCTTGTTGCCCACCAGGAGCGCGTCGGCGGCGGCCATCGCCGGCAGTAGCACAACGGTGAGGAGCCAGACCCAACGCATGATTCCGTGCATGCCGGTCACGCCAGCGTCAACAGGTAGCGGCCATAGGCAGCCACGTCGTCCCAGTCGGTGTAGTCGACCACGGCGTTCCGATCGGTCGGGCCGCCGGTGAACTTCATGATCAGCTGGATCGCGATAGTGTCGAGCGGACCCCACGAGGGGTAATCCACCTTGCCGGCCAGCACCTTCAGGTCTCTCGGTTGCCAGGGCGAGCGTTCGAGGAACTTCTGCATGTAGCGGTTACCTTCCACCGTTGCCTTCTCCGGCGTGCGTGCGGTGACCGACACATTGAAGAAGCTGTGCGGCTTCGCCTCGAGCTTCTGCCGGTGAGTGGCGATGAACTCGAGCACCTCGTCGTCGTAGGTGCCGTAGTAGACCGGCGCCCCCAGCGCGATGACGTCGGGCGCATCGAGGTCGACGCCTTCGTGGATGGCCTCCACCACGTCCATCATCTCGCTCTCGCCGCGCGCCTCGCCGATCGCCTCGCACAGGCGCCGCGCGATGCGCGCCGTGTGGCCGCTGCGGCTCCGGTAGAGCACCAGTACGGATGTCATGTCTTCCACTCCCGGCGGGTCGCCTGCTTATCCTGCACCAGCGGGGCCAGGATGGCTGCCAGATAAGCGGCAACCCGGAACACTCCCTCGATCGTCCGTCCCATGTCGGGGCTTGCTGCGCGGCTCGCACCGCCTCTGCCGTGTGCTGCATCGATCGGCGGCCTGCCGCCGAACTACCCTTCTGGGTTGATCGTCGGGAAACAAACGCCCGGCCCAACTGGTCTCAAACACTGTACAGGTCCTCTGCGGCCCGCCGCCACCATGGAAAGACACATGAACAGACGTACCCTGCTCAACCGGCTCCTCTTCGCTGCCGGCGCGGTGGCTGTCGGACCGGCACTCGGCGAACGTCAGACTGACGCGCGGGCCGGCGCCGCCGGCGATGCGAAGGAGTTCCCCCCAGTGAACGTCACCCGCGAGCAATGGAAGGAGATACTGCCGGCGGACCGCTACCGCATTCTGTTCCGCGAGGGCACGGAGCCGGCCGGCTCCAGCCCGCTGGACAAGATCTACGACCCCGGCACTTACATTTGCGCGGCCTGCTACCTGCCGCTGTTCGCGAGCCAGGACAAGTTCGACAGCGGTACCGGCTGGCCGAGCTTCACCCGCCCCATCGAGGGCCGCGTGGGCACCAGGACGGACTGGAAGCTGATCCTGCCGCGCACCGAGTATCACTGCATCCGCTGCACCGGCCATCAGGGGCACGTCTTTGATGACGGCCCGCCGCCCACCGGCCAGCGCTGGTGCAACAACGGCCTGGCGTTGCGGTTCTTGCCGGAAGGCGAGGAGCTACCCGCCCTGAGGACCTCGGCATGAGGCATCGGGTAATCGCTTTTCTGTCGCCCCTCCTCGCCGGATTTCTGCTGGCCGCACCCCTGGCGGCTGCCGAGGCCGTAGCCACCTTCGCCGGCGGCTGCTTCTGGTGCATGGAGCCGCCTTACGACGCGCTGGACGGCGTGAAGTCGACCGTCTCCGGTTTCACGGGCGGCGACGTGAAGGATCCCAGCTACGAGCAGGTGGTGCGCGGTGGCACCGGCCACGCCGAAGTCGTGCAGGTGACCTACGACCCCGAAGTCGTCAGTTACGAGCGTCTGCTGGAGGTGTACTGGCGCAACGTCGACCCCTTTGATGCCGGCGGACAGTTCTGCGACCGGGGTGCGTCCTACCGGGCGCAGATCTTCTGGCACACCGCCGCGCAGCGCGAGGCGGCGCTGGAGTCCCGGGCCGCCCTGGACGAGCGCTTCGATAAAGACATCGTGGTGGACATCACCGAGGCCGGCGACTTCTGGGCGGCGGAGGACTACCACCAGGACTACTACGAGAAGAATCCCGTCCGCTACAGGTTCTACCGCTGGAACTGCGGCCGCGATCAGCGGCTGGAAGAGGTGTGGGGGACGGAGGCTGGGGGCCGCGTGGATCAGGCCGCTACGCCGTCCTCCCGCTGATCTCTCTCAGTATGCCGATCGTACTCTCCCGGTCCAGCATCCGCGGCACCGGATAGGCCTCGCACTCCTTCAGCGCCAGCGCGCTGAGGTAGGCGTAGTCCTCGGCCTGAATCTTGCCCGAGCGTTCCGGCAGGCCGACCGCTTTCTTCAGATCCCGCACCGCCTGGATGAAGGCGCGCGCATTCGCTTCCTCGTCGGCCCCTTTATCCGCCACACCAGCGATCTCGGCGAGTTCCGCGAGCTGCGCCCGCGTCTCGTCGAAGGTGAACTCCAGCACGTGGGGCAGCACCAGCGAATTGGCCAGCCCGTGGGGGATGCCGTACCTGCCGCCCAGCTGATGGGCGATGGCGTGCACATTGCCCACGTTCACCTGGTTGATGGCGATGCCGGCGTAGTAGGCGGCCAGCGCCATGCCCTCCCGGGCCTCCCGGTCGCTGCCGTCCCGGTACGCCGTCTCCAGGTGGCGGAAGATCAGTTTCACTGCAGCCGCGGCGTGCTGACGGGCCGTGCCCCGGTCCCATTCGCAGATATAGGCCTCGACGGCATGAGTGAGGGCGTCGAGACCCGTGGCCGCGGTGATGGGTTGCGGCAGTCCGAGCAGCAGGTCCGGGTCCAGCGCCACCGCGGACGGCAGCAGCTGGCGGGCGCTGATGACGGCTTTCTCGTGGGTCTCGTCGTCGGAGAGCACGGAGCCGATGGTGGCCTCGGAACCCGTGCCCGAGGTGGTGGGGATGGCGTAGATGGGTGGCACGTCGTGCTTGATCCTGGCGAAGCCCACCCAGTCGCGGGAATCCCGGTCGCTGGTCGCCGCGGCCGCGATGATCTTGGCCGCGTCGATGGACGAGCCGCCGCCCACGGCCAGCACCGCCTCCGCGCCGTGTTCCCGCCAGGCGGCGACCCCCGCCCGGACCTGGGCGAAGGTGGGATCCGGTTCCACCCCGTCGAATACGGCGGCCTCCACGCCGGCCGGGGCGAGTTCGGCGGTCGCCTGGTCGACCAGGCCGAGCTCGCGCAGCGGCCTGTCCGTGACCACCAGCAGCCGGCCGACACCCGTCTGGCCGATGTAGCGGCAGAGCTGTCCGGCGCTGCCGCCGCCGGCGAATGCCATGTAGCTGGCGCCCGGCATGAAGGTCGCGACGGTCTTCATCAGTGTCAGAATCAATCGATGCCTGGCTCGGCGCGGCAGGATGGCCATGAGTTCTTCCCCCTCGGATACCCGTTATCAGATTAGATCATCAGCAGCGCGGCTGCGACCGCCAGCAACACGGCCAGGGCGCCGGTCACCGGCCAGACTGCGGTGTGTTCCTCGGCTGCCGCGACGCGTGCCGACCAGCGCGGAATACTTGCGGCGATGGCGCCGGAGATGGCGAGACCCTGCTCGCGCAGGGCCAGCGCCCGGTCCACGGCCAGCCGCGAACTCCGCCGACCGAGGCGTATCAGCCCGATTTCGAGGGCCACCCCCAGGTCCGCCGGAGGGATCGCCGGGAGGCGCGGCCCGAGTCCGGCGCGTCGTGCCCGGACGACGGAAGCCGCGATGCCCGCGGCCAGCATGACCGGCCACGAGGCGTCCCACAATGCAGCCGGGGCCAGCGCCGTGGCCCGCAGCACCGGTGCGGCGAGCCACCAGGGCGCCGCCACGGAGGCGCCGAAGAGCGCCAGCCACGGTATCAGCATGCCGGGGGCCAGGGGCCGGGCCTGCCGGTCGGCTGCGGGCCGGGCGAGGGCGAGAAAGCGCAGCATGAGCAGCGCGGTCAGGACCGAACTCGCGCCCAGCGCCGGCGCCAGCAGCGGGTACCAGTCCGCCGGGATGCCGGCGGCCGCCTGCTTGAGTGCGAGCTTCGCGAGCAGGCCGCCGGTATACACGCCGGCCGCCAGCGCCAGGGAGGCCGCCGCGAACACCACGGTGACGAGTCTCGCAAGGGCCGGGCGCATCGGTTGCCCGAGCAGTCCGGCGCCGAGGAACAGGGCGCCCTTGGTGAAGCCGTGATGGACGATGAACAGGAGCACGGCGGCGTGCAGCAGCGGCCAGACCGAGGGCGCGATCAGGCCCAGCGCGATGGTCACCGTCATGAGGCCGATCTGACTGATGCTCGAATAGGCCAGGATCGTCTTCGGCCGGGTCTGGGGCAGCCCCGCCAGCACGCCGTAGACGGTGGTCAGGATGCCCAGTACCGCCAGCAGCGCGCCCCATCCCGGCAGCACACTCTCGCCCAGCGGGAACAGCCGCAGCCAGCCCACCAGCCCGGCCTTGATCATGGCGCCCGAGAGCACGGCGCTGGCAGGCGCCGGGGCGACCGGGTGGGCGAGGGGCAGCCAGAAATGCAGGCCGAAGACGCCGGCCTTGATGCCGAAGCCGATGATGAGCAGGGACATGGCGATGCCGCTGCTGCCGCCGCCGGCCGCGAGACCGGAGCGCAGTGCGGCGAAGTCCGTCGATCCCTGGGCTGCGAGGAGCATCAGCGCATTGACGATGCAGACCTCGCCGATCACCGCCATCGCGAAATAGTAGCGGCCCGCGTGACGGGCCTCGGTCTCGCCCGAATGCACGATCAGGCCGTAGGCCGTCACGCTCATCAGCGTAAAGCACAGGTAGAAGATGACCGCATCGAGGGCAGTCAGGAGCAGCAGGTTCCCGGCCATGGCCGGGAGGAACCAGCCGAAGAAGACGTCGCGGCGCAGCCCGGCCGGCAGGTGGTGACGGGCGAAGAGTCCGGCTGCCAGCCACAGACCCGCCGTTACCGGCAGCAGCACGGCCGCCGTCTCGTCGATGCCGAGGCTGCCGCCGAACATGAGCCAGCCTGCACCGGCGTCTGACACCGTGAGGGTCGACACCAGCAATGCCGGCAGGGCCCCCCAGGGCGCGAGCCGCCGGGCGAGCGGGCGCAGCGCGGGCGGCAGCAGCGCCAGAGCCGTTATCACGGGCCAGCACAGCGAGAGGATCAGTACCGCGCTCATCAGGAGGCCAGCAGCAGGGCGGCGGCGATCGCGATGAGCAGCATCAGTATGCTGGTAGCCGGCCAGGCGCCCAGCCGGGCTTCGAGCCGGGCTATGCGCTCGGCCCAGCGCTCGCCGCGCCAGAGCGAAACCAGAGCCCGCTGTGCCCGGTCCCGATACCGTGGCAGCTGCCGGGTGCAGAGGCGCGCAAGGGCCCGCGCAGCCCGGCTGCCGGCCGCGGCCGCGGGCACCAGGAGGTCGCCGGGGGGGATCCGGGGCGTCTCGCGCTGCGGCAACAGCCGGAAAAGGACCAGACCGAGGCTGATGCCGACCGGCGCGGGCCACAGGGAGGCGAATCCGATCCCGTCCGTCGCCCAGGCAAAGCCGAGTCCGAACGCGGCGAGCGAGGCGAGTGTCAGCGCATGGATCGCCGCCTCGGCAGAGTCGCCCTGTCTCTGGTGTCCCGGTGTTCTGCGCACCGCCAGGGTCAGAAGCAGGGTCGCGAAGAGCGCGATCAGCGAGGCAATGAACGCGCCGGCGGTGGTCAGATGCTGTGCCGCGAGCAGGGCCGCCTGTCCGGTGGCGAGCCCGTGCATCGCCAGGATCGCCACGATGGCGGCGCTGCGTGCCGGGCCTGCGTGGAGGACGCCGATGATGACCGTCGCCGCACAGCATGTCAGCAGCGAGAGCACCAGCCAGGACGACGAGCCCGCCGTGGTACCGAGGGGCAGCGCTACCAGCAGCAGCGCGGCGCTGGCAGCCGTGGCATAAGCGAGGGTCGGCAGCGCGTCGCGCTGTGCGCAACCGCCGATCACCGACCAGACGGCAGCGGCGAGACCGATGATCAGGGCGAAGCCGCCGGTCTCGGTATTCGACCCGGCCAGTAGCTTCTGGCCGCCGATCAGTGCGGCGCCGGCAGGTACGCCGGCCAGCAGCAACGCGGTCGGCACGCTTACGCCTGGCAGTGCCGGCGGCAGCCAGACATGGGCCGGCGCGATGCCGCCGCGCAGCACGATCGCACAGATGATGAGCATCGCAGAGCCCGCGCCAACGCCGTGCAGCGGATGGGCGGCTTCGTGCAGCAGAATCTCGAAGATCACCAGGTCGCTCGCCACCAGCAGTATGGCCAGCGTCCGCGTGGCCAGATGCGGGGAATCTCCGCTCTCGCTGGCCATCACGGCGTAGAGCCCGTATCCCGTCACCAGCATGCCGGTGAATACCGCCGGACCCGATTCGGCAACCGCGACCGTCGTCGCGCCCGCAAGGGCTGCGAGCAGCGGGACCGGCGAGGCCCCGGTGCCGCGGCTGCGGCCGAGCAGGCCGGCGACCAGCCACAGGCTGCCGAACAGCAGCAGCGACGCCCTGGCGGCTCCGTCGAACCGCAGGCTCGACTGGTCGGTGGTCAGGAGGTAGGGGACATCGACCTGTTCCGGCGCCACAAAGATCGCGGCGGCTATCAGGAACAGCGCGATGAGTGCGCAGACCCAGCCCTCGGCGCGGCGCTGCCGGCCCTGCGCGCCGGTCAGCACGAACCAGAGAGCGGCCAGCAACGGCATGATAGGCAGTGCGACGAGCACGCTCACTGCAGGTATTTCCTCGTCGTTATGAGTTGTACCCAGTCGAGCGGGGTGCCCGGCAGTGAGGCGAAAAGGCCCCAGACGAGCGCGGCGGCGGCCGTAGCGATGGGCGGCAACAGCAGTGCCAGCGGCGTCTCGAAGCGCGACTCCCTGATCTCTTGGGGCCACTCGTCCGGTGGCTCGTCGAACCAGGCGGTCCGCAGCACCGGCAGGAAATAGGCGGCGTTCAGTATGCTGCTGAACGCGAGCACCACGAGCACCCAGTCCTGACCCGCCTCGATGCCGCCCAGGCCGAGGAACCACTTGCTGATGAAGCCGGCCACCGGCGGCATGCCGATCATGCCGAAGGCAGCCACGGTGAACGCACCGGTGGTCCAGGGCATGCGCCGGCCGATACCCCGCATCTCGCTCACGTCGTGCACGCCCAGTGTCTCCGCATAGTTACCGGCGCAGAAAAACAGCGTGATCTTCATGAAGCCCTGGTGTACGAGGTGGACCAGCCCGCCGATGGTGGCGAGGGGCCCCGCGATGGCCACGCCGAGCGTGATGTAGGAGACCTGGCTCACGGTGGAGAAGGCCAGCAGCCGCTTCAGGTTGTCCTGGAACAGGGCGCGCAGCGAGCCGTACAGAATGGTTATGGCCGCGAGTATGGCGAGAGGCGACGTCACCCCCAGCGCGGCGGCGAACTCGATGCCGAACACGTCGTAGACGATGCGCACCACGCCGAATGCCCCGGCCTTGACCACGGCCACCGCATGCAGCAGCGCGCTGACGGGCGCAGGCGCCACCATGGCCCTGGGTAGCCAGGCATGCAGCGGAACCAGTGCCGCCTTCACCCCGACGCCGAGTACCAGCAGCGCGAAGACGGCCCTGAGCACGTTCGGGTCGAGCCCCAGACCCGCCACGAAACCGCGGTCGACGAATTCCAGAGTGCCGGTCAGCGAGTACAGCCATACCGTCCCGGCCAGCAGGAGTACGCCGCCGAACAGGGTGTAGGAAAGATACAGCCGGCCCGCCCGGCGGGCGGCCTCGGTCCCCCGGTGTACCACCAGCGGATAGGTGGTGAGGGTCAGCGCTTCATAGAAGACCAGGAAGGTGAGCAGGTTGCCGGCCATCGCCAGGCCGACGGTGGCCGTGACGCAGAGGCTGAAGTAGCCGAAGAATCGGCTGCGGTGCGGCGATCCTTCGAGGTAGCCGATGGCGTAGATCGTGGTGGCGAGCCACAGCACGGCGGAGAGGTTCACGAACAGCAGCGAAAGGGCATCGGCCTGCAGCACGAAGTCGAGGCCCGGCACCAGCGGCAGGCGGAACTCGAACTCCACCCCGTGGGCGACGCCGACCATCATCAGGACGAGCAGGAGGATCTTGACGATGGCGCCGCCCAGGTTGAGCGCCGTGCGCAGGGCCACGGCGCGCTCCGGCAGCGCGAAGATGATGAGCCCGGGTATGAGCGAACTCGCGACGATGGCCACGGGCAGCCAGGCGTTCATGGCAGCACCCCGTCGAGGAGGGGCAGCGCCCAGGGGGCCAGAAAGCCCAGGCCCACGGCGGCGAGCGCGAGCATCAGTGCCGTCAGCTCCATGACCTTGGGCACGGCATTCTCCTCATGTTCCTGTGAGGACTCGGTGAAGGCGGAGCCCAGCACCCGGAATACGTAGGCGGCGGTCAGCACGCCGCCCACGATGAGCACCAGCGCCCAGTACCACAGGCCCTGCTCCATGGCCGACTGCAGCAGCATCCACTTGCCGACGAAGCCCCCGCTGGGCGGCAGGCCGGCGAGGCTGATGCCGGCCAGTGCGAAGGCCGCCAGTGTCAGCGGCATCCGGTCGACCACCCGGTCGAGGCCGTCGATATCGTCATGGCCCTCTTCCATCATGATGCTGCCGGCCGCCAGGAACATGGCGCCCTTGGCGAGAGCGTGGGAGAGTGCCAGATAGACCGAGCCGCCCCAGCTCAGTGCCGGGTCGCCGCCGGCCAGCGGGAAGGCGAGAAACAGGTAGCCGAGCTGGGCCACCGTGGAATAGGCCACCAGCAGCTTGAGCCTGCTTTGCCGGAGCGCCTGCAGCGAACCCCAGAGGATGGCGATCGTTCCCAGAATCCCCAGCAGTATGGCAGGGCCCTGCATCTCAGGCTGAAAAGTGAACCAGAGGCGCAGCAGCACATAGAACGACGCCTTCACCACCAGCGCCGAGAGCAGGGCGCTCACGGGCGCCCGCGCGCTGCCGTGGGCGGGCGGCAGCCAGACGTGGAAGGGGAACAGGCCGGTCTTCAGCAGCATCCCGGCGATCATGGCCGCCAGTGGCACCGCGACCGCCAGCCCGTCGGTGCTGCGTTCGGCGAGCAGGGAAAGATCCAGGGTTCCGCAGGCGTGGTACAGGAGCGCGACGCCCACCAGGAAAGAGAGTGATCCGAACAGGCTGACCAGCAGGTAGCGCATGGCGCCGATCAGCGCCGGTCCGGTACCGGCCAGCGCCACCAGCGCCACCGCCGAGAGTCCGAGCAGTTCCAGGGTGACGTAGAGATTGAAGATGTCCTGGCTCTGGAACAGACCATTGAGCGCCGTCCAGAGCAGCAGCAGCAGCGGCCAGAAGGCGTGCGCCTTCTCGGGCGTCCCCGCCAGATAGCTTCGGGCATAGATACTGACGCCCAGCCCGACGACGGCAGTCATCGCCAGCATCAGCGCGCTCAGGCCGTCGGCGCCGAGGGCGATGCCGAGTGGCGCGTCCCAGCCGCCGATGCGGTGCGCTACGGGGCCGTGTAATACCACCTGCGCGACCAGTGCCGCGGCAGCGGCGGCGGTAGCGACGGCGGCGGCAAGGCCAATCGCCACGCTGCGGCGAGGCAGCATGAACGCAATCAGGGCGCCGGCCAGGGGCAGGGCGATCGTCCAGACGATCCACGGGGTCTCGCTGACGAGCGCGGTCACCGACTATTCCGCCTTCGCTTCCGCGGCGGCCCGCTCCCGGTCTTCGGGCAATGCCGCGTGCCCGGTCATCCTGGCGATACGCAGCACCAGGGCGAGTCCGAGTGCCGTGGCGGATATGCTGACCACGATACCGGTGATGACCATGGCCTGGGGTACCGGATCGATGCCCTGCGCGCCGGCGCCGCCGCCGACCAGTATCAGGAATACCCCGCTCGCCATGACGTTCAGAGCGAGGATCTTGCGCAGCAGGTGGGGCCGCAGCACGAGCGCGGAGATGCCGATGGCGAACAGTGCGATGCCGCCGGTGGCGAAGAGCAGGCCGCTGGTCACGGCTCGCTCGGGGGCCGGCCGCCGAGGAAGAGTCCGGCGAGGATGACCGCGATGGAAATCGCGGCGGCGGTCTCTATCGCCAGGATCAGTGTCTTGCTCAGTTCGCGGGGATATTCGAGGAAAGCGCCGCCGGCGGCCATGACGCCGAGGCCGACGGCCAGGAAGACGCCGACGCCGGCGGCCGCGGCCACGCGCATGGGCCTCTCGGGCAGGCGGGGCCCGGCCTCGCGCGCAAGCAGGACGTAGAGCACGGCGGAGGTCGCCAGGACGGCACCGGCCTGGAAGGCGCCTCCCGGTTGCGACGCTCCCGCCCACAGCAGGTAGCCGCAGATCAGCGGGAACAGCGGGCCGAGTACGCGCAGCAGACCGACCAGGACCGGACTCGGCCGCAACGCCAGGGTCGGCGTGGCCCGGCCGAGGGACCACACACCGGCCAGCGCGGCGGCGAGCACGGCCATCTCGAGCAGGGTGTCGTAGCCGCGGAAGTTCAGCAGGACGGCCGTAACGGGATTGCTGACGCCGCTGGCGTCCAGCGAGCCGTCGACGGCGGCGGTCAGGTTGGGATAGTCGGCGGGCATCATCAGGGCGCTCGCCAGGCCCGCCGCCACGGCGAGCAGCGCCACTGCGAGTACGGCCCGCAACACCTGTCGGTAAGCGCTAGGCCCGGTCATCCGCCGCATCCTCCGCTTCTTCGTCCGCCGCTTCTTCCGTGCCGGCCGGCTCCGGCAGGGCCCCCCAGGTCGCGAGCAGCAGTGCCCCGGTCAGCCCGGCGCCGATGGCCGCCTCGGCCAGCCCGACGTCCGGTGCGCCGAGACGTATCCAGGCGATGGAGAGGATCATCCCGAAGGCGATGAACAGGACGATGCTGCGGAACAGCCCCCGGCCCCACAGCGCAGCCCACGCCACCCAGACGAGCACGGCGACGAGCACGCCGTCCAGCGCGAGGCCGGTGCTCAGCTGCCAGTCCACGGCTTGATACCCCGGCGCAGACCCGAGCGGGCGATCAGATGCGAGGCGGTGGCCCCCGCGAGCAGCACGAGCCCCCAGATCAGGATGAGCTTGCCGACCGCTGCGGGCGACTCGGCGCGCAGCGCGAGACCGAGGACCGTCAGGCCCAGCCCGACGTTGTCCGCCTTCGTCAGCGCATGCAGGCGGCTGTAGAAATCCGGAAAGCGCAGCATGCCGACCGTGCCCGCGAAGAAGAAAGCGGCACCCCCCAGCAGCAACAGGGCGCTGACCACGTCAGTCGGAGACATCGTCGCCCCTCCTGCTCCAGACCCGCTGCACGAAGGCCACGGCCGCCACGGCGGCGAGCAGTGCGAATACCAGTGCGACGTCCCGCAGCGCCGGGCGTGCCATGCCTTCGGCCAGTAGCAGCAGTGCGGCTACCGCGGTGGTGCCGAATAACTGCGCGGCGAGCATGCGGTCGGCTGCGGTCGGCCCGCGCATGACCCGCCACAGACCGGCCGCCAGGTTCAGCAGCAGGAAGCCTGTGATCGCGAGCGGCAGATTCACGAATCAGCCCCCGCCGGGCCGCCCAGCGATACCTTGAAGACGGCGGCGATACGCGGTTCCAGATCCCGTACCATCGCATGCAGGTCCTGCCGCGCATCCAGCGCGTGGATGACCAGGCGGTCACCTTCGAGGTCTGCGCTGAGTGTGCCGGCAAGCATGCTGACGACGTTCGCCAGCGCCACACGGGAGGCGCCGGCCGGCAGCCGCAGATCATGGCGGATCACGCCCGGGAACAGCGGCATGTCGGGCCGCAGCGCCCGTATCGCCACGTCGACGGCGCCGGCCAGTGACTGGCGGGCGAACCAGGGCAGGAACAGCAGTATCCCGCGGAGAGAGAGTAACGGCCCCGGCCAGAGGCGCAGGCTGAGCGCGGTGGCGACGGCGATGACGGGCGCGCCGACCCCCCAGCTGTCGGCACGGCCGCCGCTCAGAAGGAGCCACAGCAGGCTGAACAGAGCAGCGCGCCGGATTCCGCGCAGCCAGCGTCCCCTCCCGGGTGCGGCGCCTGCGGCATTCGCATAGTCGCCCATCGTGACTTCCTCGGATCCTCTCAAAATTCTATCGCTGGCTCATCGCGCCGGATAGGGCGGTTTACCGCAAAGGATTCGCCGGCGGAGTGGGGTTCAGTGCGTCTCGTCAAGCAGCGAGCCCTCCGAGACGGGTCGGCCGAGGCTGAACTGCAGCTGCCAGCGGCCGTCGTCCGCATAACCGAGCGACAGCAGCACCGGGCCGACAGGCGTGCGCCCGGCCAGTGAGCCGGCCAGGCCGTACAGGGTCTCTTCGTCGATGCCGTCCACGCGGCCCTCCGGCCGTCCGGCGTGCACCCGCAGCCCGGCGTACAGCGCCTGACCGAAGACGGGCGAGATCTCCGCGAGCCGCCAGTAGTAGCTGGCGCCGGCGAACCAGTAGCCGTTGCCCCGCAGCTCGCCCGGCCGCAGGCCCGGGAAGGTGCGGATGCCGCCGAGGCGGAACTGGCGGTTCGGCGGTAGTTCGCCGGACAGGCCGGCCCCGCCTCCGAGGGTCAGGCTGAGGGAATCGCCGCGCCAGTCGAAAGCCCGGCTGTAGACTCCTTCCACCAACTCGTAGTCCTGCTCGCCGCCGAGCCAGTCGCCGGAATGGAGGTAGCGCAGGTTGACGTAGGTGCCCTGCGTGGGCAGCGCGACGGCATCCCGGGTGTCATAGATGCCGCCGAGCACGATGGCCGACTCGCCGAGGTCGTCGATCTCCGGCAGGAACGAGAAGCCCGTGTCGATGTCGACGTCCAGCTGGCCGCGGCGCAGCCCGGCGCGCAGCTGCGCCCGGGTGCCCAGATTCATACCGAAGTCGAGCTGGCCCCAGGTCTCCGTCAGCTGGTAGGTGGCGACGCGGTCCTCGCCCAGGAAGACGTCCTGCAGGTCGCTCTCGATGCGGGCGATGGGCTGGACGAAGTAGCGCTGCCGGAGGTCCAGCGGCTGATAGAAGTCCGTCTGCAGGAGACTCTGCTGACCCACCTGCAGCGCGCTGTGCCACTCTCCGCCTCGCCGGTTCAGCCACGTGCGGGTGTAGTCGGCCCGCACCAGGCCCTTGAGGTCGTCCGGCTCGTTGGCGCTCAGCCCCAGATCGAGGCGCAGATAATCCGGGCCCCAGGATTTCTCGACCGGCGTTATGGTGAGCACCTGGGCGCCGGGCGGTCCGGTTACCTCGTAGCTCACCCGCTCGAAGTCGTCGAGCGCGAAGATCCTGTCGGTGTCCTCGGCGATCTGGTGCATCGTCAGCTTCGCACCGGCAGCGACGTGACGCAGCTGCGCGCGGACGTAGCTCGGATTCACGCGCTCGAGACCCTCGATCCGGACTTCCGCCAGCCGAAGTGTCCGGCTGCCGCCGCGACTGATCGTCTCCCGCCAGCGCGCGTAGCGCGCGTCGGATACGGCGTAACGCCGCAGCGACTCCCGCATGCGCTCGGCGGCGGCCCGGCCGAGATCGATGGCCTCGGGGACGCGGTGGAAATCCGTGGCCGCGATGTCGTCCATCGCCACCTCGATGCCGACGTCGTGCGGCGCGAGGCTGGCGATCTGCTGATTCTGGTTGGCGATCACGGCCACGTCCACGGCGCGTGCCAGCAGCGACACCGCCGAGCCGAGCTCGTCCGGCTCCGGCTGCGGCGTCGACAGCCAGACCGCGATCACCACGTCGGCGCAGAAGTCCCGGGCGATGTCCACCGGCAGATTGCGCATCATGCCACCGTCGGCCAGCACCTGGCCGTCGCGGCTGACCGGGGCGAAGACCCCCGGCACCGCCATGCTGGCGCGCAGTGCCAGCGACAGATCGCCGCTGCCGAGCACCACCATCTCGCCCGCCGCCATGTCGGTGGCGATGGCGCGGAACGGGATGGACAGGTCGTCGAAATCGGTCGTGAGCCGCCCCGAGGAGACCAGGGCGCGGATCATGTCCTCGATATTCTGCGTCGGCAGCAGGCCGCCCGGCGTCGTCAGACCGCGGCGGCTGACGCCCAGCTCCACCAGCCGGGTGTAGCTGCGCGTCGCCAGCTTCTCCTGGATGGGCGTGCGCCGACGCAGCCCCTTGCCGCCCACGGTGCGCGACCAGTCGGTGCCCCGCACGATGCGCTCGATGCGCTCCGGCGCCATGCCGGCAGCGAGCGGCGCCCCGACCAGCGCACCCATGCTGGTGCCGACGACGCAGTCTACCGGGATGCGCAGCTCGTCGAGCACGCGCAGCACGCCGATGTGGGCGGCGCCCTTCGCGCCGCCGCCGCCGAGCACCAGGCCGATACGGGGGCGCTCGGGCGGCAGCGGGTCGTGTTCGGCGCGCGCCGGCTCCGCCCACGTCATCGCCGACGGCAGCGCCGCGGCCATCGCTGCGATTATCGCTGCGATTATCGCTGCGATTATCGTCGCCAGGGTCGGCAACAGGCTGTGTTTCGGCTTCCTCATCGCTACCGGGGCACGGGTCGTGCAGAGGTAATCCGGTATCCTAGCAGCCTCTCGGACTTAGGGCGTCGTCGCGAGGCGTGTGGGAATCGAGGACAGAATTTCGATCGTTTGAGGCGAATAGTGGTGACTATTTAACGAAAACGAGCGGTATTCCGGACCGATTCCCACCAGCCGCAGCAGATGATCCTAAGTCCGACGGGCTGTTAGCATCGGGCCGGAACAGCAGAGCCGGGCCGCGTGATATGCGGATACCGGTCGGCGGGCAGAGCCGGCAGAATGACGCCGATGCGAATCAGGAGTCCAGCATGAGAATAGCGGTACTCGGCGCGGGCGCCGGCGGCACGACGGTCGCCTTCGATTGCGCTTCCCATGGCCACGAGGTGCGACTGTTCGACTTCCCCCGCTTCGGCGAGAATATCGCCGCCATCGCGCGCGCGGGCACGATCAGCGCGGAGGGTGATATCGCGGGCACCGCCGCCGTGACATATGCAGGTCACGACATCGACGAGGCGCTGGACGGCGCCGATCTCGTCTACGTCGTCGGCCCCGCCTATTCGACGGAGCCCTTCGGCGAGGCCGTGCGCGGCCGGCTCACCGCCGGGCAGACGGTGATCGTCTCGCCGAGCTCCTGCGGCGGGGCACTGGCCTTCCGCCGAGCGGCGCGCCTCGGGCGCGGCGGCGACGGGGTCCGTATTGCAGAGACCTCGACCCTGCCCTATGCCGTGCGCCTCGTCTCCCCCGGCAGCATCCGCGTGTTCCTGAAGCTGCGGGCGGGGAACCTGCTGGCCGCGCTGCCGGGTTCCGATACGGCGACCGTGCTGGAGTGTATCGGTGACGTCTATCCGGGCATCGAACCCGCCCGTAACGTATTGCAGACCAGCCTGCAGAACGCCAACCCCGTCATCCATCCTGCCGTGACGCTCGCAAACGCGGCGCGCATCGAGGGCACCGGCGGCGATTTCCTGTTCTACGAGGAGGGCGTCACGGACTCGGTCGGTCGGCTGATCGAGGCCCTGGATGCCGAGCGCATCGCCATCGGCCGGGCGCTCGGCCTCGAGATACTGCCCGATCCGGAGATGGGCGTGCGCCAGGGCTACATGCGTGAGGCGAACTACGGTTCCGGCTACCGGCTGGCGCCGGGCTTCCGGGGTATCGGGGCGCAGCCGGCGCTCGACCATCGCTACCTGAACGAGGACGTGGGCTACGGGCTCGTCTTCATGTCACGACTGGGTGAGCAGGCCGGTGTCGAGACCCCGGTGATGGATGCCATGATCCGGCTGGCCTCCGTGTTGATGGCGCACGACTACGCGGCCGAGGGCAGGCGCACCCCGGCGACGCTGGGCATCGGCGACCTCAGCCCCGACGGGCTCGCCGAGCGCCTGGGCTAGTGTCCCGTCAGTCCGCCTGCCGCTCCGGCAGCCGTCCCGGCGTCCAGGGTGCGCCCAGGCCTTCCAGCCGGCCCTCGATGGCTCTCAGCTCGTCCCGCACGGCCCGCAGTTCGGCCAGCGCGTCGGAGAACTCCCGCGCTGCGATGTCGTAGGATTTCTCGTACTGCGCCGGCACCGGGAACTGGGTCCACACCTGGGAGGTGTAGATCGTGTTCACCCGGTTCGCCACCGGCATGGCCACGGGCTCGTTGCGCGAGGCCACGGTGGTGTCGCCGGTGAGGGCGGTTGATACGTCCGCCAGCCGGTTGGATAGCCGCACCAGCGCCTCGAAGTCGGCCGGCGAACGGGCCGGTGTCTGGAGCAATGCGGCCTGCAGGTGATTGATCCGCAAACGGTACTCCTCCACCGCGTGCACCGCGCCCCTGACCGCCCGCTGCAGCCCGGCGGCCTTCAGCTGGAAGGCCTGCAGGGCGCGGCGGTCGTCGGTGATCTCGGGGCTGTTGTCCAGCGGCTGCACGGTGAATGCCTCGGGCAGTCCGATGGTGGCCAGATCGCCGTTCTCGAGACGCGCGAGCTGTACGCTGTACTGACCCGGTAATACCAGCGGCCCGACCGGCTCGGATTCCCAGTACATGCGCTGTTCGGTTTCGCCGAGCACGATCGGATCCGGCGGCGGCAGGCGCAGGTCCCAGGCGCTGCGATGCAGGCCCGCTTCGGTTTCGCCCGTGACCTGGCGGACCAGGCGGCCTTCGGCGTCGCGCACCAGCAGGAGCAGCTGCGGCTCCTCCTCCCGGTCCTCGGCGCGCAGCACCTCCCAATCCGGGTAGGGCGTGTCGCCGCCCTCGGTCTCCACCTCGATCTCCCGGCGCCGACGCTCCTTGCGCGAGGGCAGGAGCGGCTTCTCCAGGTAGTAGCTGAACATTGCGCCGTAGGGCGGATTCGGCGCGGCATAGAAGCCGCTGCCCATCGAGCCCTTCTCGCGATCGTCCCAGATGTAGCCCTCGATGTAGAGCCAGGGGTCGCGCACCGGGAACAATTCCGCCGCGCCGAGCGCGTCCGGCTTCGTTCTGAGTGGCGTGTAGTCGTCAAGGATCCAGATGCCGCGGCCGAAAGAGCCCACCACCAGGTCGTTCTCCCGGCGCTGGATCTCCAGATCGCGCACGGCGATGGTGGGGAAGCCGCCGCCAACGAGCTCGTGCCAGCTCTCGCCGCCGTCCTGGGTGAAGTACAGGCCGAACTCGGTGCCGACGAACAGCAGATCCGGGTTCACGTGGTCCTCGGCGATGGTATGGGCGGAGCCACGTGCCGGCAGATCGCCGGTGATCGGCCGCCAGCTGCGGCCGCGATCCGCGGTCTTCAGCACGTAGGGCTTGTAGTCGCCACGCTTGTGGTTGTCGAACACCGCGTAGGCCACGTCCGGGTCGTGCACCGAGGCGACCACGTCCTCGATCAGGGACATGTCCGGTACCCCGGGGAAGCTGGTGGTGCGTCTCCAGGTCTCGCCGCCGTCGCTGGTGACGTTCATGACGCCGTCATCCGTGCCCACGTAGATGACGCCTTCCAGCAGCGGACTCTCGCTGAGGCCGATGGCGGCACCGTACAGGGAGGTGGAGTCGTTCTTGGCGATGGTGTCCACGCTCCAGACGCGGCCCATCACCTCAAGCTTGTTGCGGTCGAGCTGACGGGTGAGATCCGGGCTCACCTTCTCCCAGTTGTCGCCCCGGTTGTCGGAGCGGAACAGGTACTCGGCTGCGTAGTACAGCCGCTCGGGATCGTGTGGGCTGACCAGCAGGGGCGTGTTCCAGTTCCACTTGTAGTTCTTCTCGCCGCTGCCCGGCAGCGGGGTGATGGCGATGCGCTCCCGGGTGCGCCGGTCGTAGCGCACCAGGCCGCCGTACTGGTACTGGGCGTAGATGATGTTCGGGTCGTTCGGGTCGAACTGGGGTTTGTAGCCGTCGCCGCCGAGCACGAAGGTCCAGTCGGAATTGGTGATGCCGTGCAGTACCGTCGTGCGCGACGGCGCACACAGCGAGTTGTTGTCCTGGGTGCCGCCGCAGACGTTGTAGAACGGTTCCGCGTTGTCCGGCTGGATGCGGTAGAACTGGGTCACCGGCAGGTTGCGCACGTGGCGCCAGGTGGTGCCGCCGTCCCAGGACTCGTAGATGCCGCCGTCGCCGCCGATGTAGAGGTGATCCGTGTTGTCCGCGTCGATCCACAGCGCGTGGTCGTCCACGTGGCGGAACTCCATGCCCAGCTGCCGCCAGGTGCTGCCACCGTCCTCGGAGACGTGGGTCACGGTATCCAGCGCGTACACCTTGTCGGCGTCCAGCGGGTCGATCACCAGCTCGTTGTAATACTGCGGACTGGTGGTCATGTGGTCGGAGCGCTTCTCCCAGCTGTTGCCGAAGTCGGTGGAGCGGTAGACGCCCTTCTCCTCGTCGTTCGCCTCGATGATGGCATAGAGGGTGTCCGGTGCGGACGGCGCCAGGGAGATGCCGATCTTGCCCATGTTGTCCTCGGGCAGGCCGGCGGTGATCTCCGTCCAGGTCGCGCCGCCGTCGGTGGTCTTGTGGATGCCGCTGCCAGGCCCGCCGTTGATCAGGGTCCAGACGTGGCGGCGGCGCTGGTAGCTCGCCGCTACGATGGTGTCAGGGTCCGCAGGGTCCACGACGAACTCGTTAACGCCGGTGTGCTCGTCTATTTCCAGGATGCGGGTCCAGGTCTCGCCGCCGTTCGTGCTGCGGTACAGGCCACGGTCGCCGCCGTCACTCCACAGCGGCCCGTGGGCGGCGACGAGCACGATGTCGCCGTCCTTCGGGTGGATCCAGATGTGGCCGATGTGGCCGGACTCCTGCAGGCCCATGTGGGTCCAGGTGTTGCCGCCGTCGAGGGACTTGTAGACGCCGTCGCCGTAGCCGACGCTGCGCTGGGCCTTGTTTTCGCCGGTGCCGATCCAGACGGTATCCGGGTCCTGCGGGTCGCGGGCGATCACGCCGACGGCGTAGGCGCCGTAGTCGTCGAATACCGGTGTCCAGGTGATGGTGTCGTCGGTGGTCTTCCAGAGATTGCCGGATGCCACTGCGGCCAGGAATTCCTGAGGCTTCCCGGGGTGGAAGGACAGGTCGGAGATGCGCCCGGAGCTGATGGCCGGGCCAATAGTGCGCAGCGCTATGGAGGCGAGCGGATGCGACTGCTCCTCGTCGGCTGCCTGCGTGCCAGGTGGCAGTACGAGCGCGGCGGCGAGGGTCAGGACGAATGCGATGACAGAACGGCGGGAGCGGGAGATTCGGGGATGCATCAGGGTTCTACTCCTTCGCGAATGCGCTGTACGACGGCCGTAGCGGGACCGCCGGTCGGACAGACAGGAGTATAACCGGCGGACCTCTCAGCGGCCGGCGGAGCGCTTGCGGCGAAGTTCGAGGGGATGGAGGACGCGGCGGCGGCCGTCCACGAGGTGCATCAGCGCCAGCCAGGGGTGACGCCAGATCATGCGCGGCCCGGAATAGCGCATCACCGTGCGGGCGAACTCCCGGGGCTCGCGTTTGTAGCAGTGGATCGGGCAATTGGCGCAGGTCGGCTTGTTCTCGCCATAGGGGCATTTCTGCAGGCGCCTTGCCGCATAGGCCAGGAAGTCCGTGCACCCGGCGCAGGGTGCGCCGCTCTCGGGGCTGCCGCTATGACGGCCTGATCGATGATGGTCACCATGGTGGTCACGGCAGTACAGGGCCACCATGTGGTGCATGGTTTTTTGCTCCCGGCCGAGGCGGCCGCGGATCGGAGTCTGTTCGCGCTGTGTCATGGCGGTCGTTCCCCGTTTCCGTGTGATGATGGCAGCTGCGGTTGGCGGGCCCGATCCGTAGTTGCCACTATGGTTTGTTTACTGCGCACTTGCAGCGCTGGTGCAATGCCCTGCATCGCCTTATTGTGCCCGTGCGCTTGCTGTCTCGCGCAACAAGGCCGGCCGCGGGCGGGGGACCGCCGGCGCAGACCGCGGCGCCTGCAACTTGAGCGCCACGCCGCCGGCGCGTAGCCTGCGGTCACGGTTTCAGCCGCAAGAAGTCCGACAAGGGGGACCGATATGAGCAGTGGAGCAAGGAAGACCCTGATCGCCATCGCCGCCATCTTGGTTGTGATCGCGGCGGGGCTCGTTTATGTGTACACGCAGCTGGACACCATTGTCGCCGGCCTGATCGAGGACCAGGGCTCGGCCGCGACGGGAACGCCCGTGCGGGTCAGCGGTGTGTCCATCGATCTCGGCGAGGCCCGTGCGGAGATTGCCGGTCTCAGCGTCGGCAATCCGGCGGGTTACAGCGGCAATGCGTTGTCGCTGGGCCGTTTCTTGGTCAGGATCGATCCGGCCACCGTCACCGAGGACGTCATCGTGCTGAAGGAGGTCACCGTCTCCGGTGCCACGGTGAACCTGATCCAGCGGGCAACCGGCAGCAACCTGCGCGAGCTGATGCAGAACCTGGAATCCGCCGGCGGGCTGCAGCAGCCGGCCGCCGACGAGGGTCCGGGACGCAAGCTGGTCATCGAGCGATTCGTGCTGGAGGATGCCAGCGCCTCCGTGTCTCTGCCGGATCTCGACGAACAACGCTCCGTCGACATACCGCGCATCCAGCTCACCGATATCGGCCGTGCCGCGGGCGGTGCCACCGGCACGGAGGTCGCGCGCCAGGTGCTGGAGCCGGTAATCGAGCGGGTGCTGCAGTCGGCTGCGACCGAATCCGTCAAGGACCGGGCCAGGGAGAAGCTGGATCAGCTCAAGGAAGGGTTGATGGACCGGCTGGGCGGAGGCGAGGAGCAGTGAGGCTGCCGGGGCGCGGGCGAATGACGTTCCCGGCCGCAGTCCGGATCAGGCGGTGTTGACTGCCGGCAGCACGTACAGGGCCACCGCCAGGAAGTGGCAGACGCCTCCGGCGAGCACGAACAGGTGCCAGACCGCGTGATGGTAAGGGATGCGTCTGGCGGCATAGAAGGCGGCGCCGATGGTATAGCTGAGGCCGCCGGCGACCAGCCAGGCAATGCCGCCGCCCGCGACCGCGTCCACGACCTGGGGCATCGCCGGGAGCACCAGCCAGCCCATCGCCAGATAGCCCGCCAGTGACAGGCGCGGGTAGCGGTCACGAAACCACAGCTTGGTGATGATCCCCGCGGTCGCCAGCGTCCAGATGGCACCGAACAGCCACCAGCCGACACCGCCGCGCATCGATACCAGCAGGAACGGCGTGTAGGTGCCGGCGATCAGGAGGTAGATTGCGCAGTGGTCCAGCGTGCGGAACAGCTCGCGTGCCCGGGTCGCATACAGCGCGTGATACAGGGTGGAGGCCAGGAAAAGGGTCACCAGGCTGGTGCCGTAGACGGCGCTGGCGACGATCCGCCATGGGTCGGCGATTGCGGAGGAGACGTGGAGCATCCACGTCAGTCCGGCAATGCTGAGCAGGGCCCCGACGCCGTGAGTAACCGCGTGGGCGATCTCTTCGGTCAGGGTGTATGGGTGCGGCGGCGCATCCATGTCAGGCATTCGTTTCATGCGGACAAGCACGTTGACACAAGCTGCGCGCCGGCGCCAGCGCGGCGAGCAGGCAGGCCGGGATTCAGATGAGGCCGCGTCTCTTCATGACGGCGTGGATCAGGGAGGTGGCCAGCACCGCCGCGGCCAGCAGGCCGATGGCGATGCCGGCGTTGTTCAGCGACATCGGCGCGAGCAGCATCACTGCGCCGAGCCCGAGCATCATCATCCCCGACATGAGCTTCAGCAGGCGTCCTTCGCTCTCACCCAGCTTGCGGGAGCCGAATCTGAGCACGAACAGCCCCACTATCGCGAGCAGCGGGATCACGTACACCACGTTGTAGAACAGCAGATACAGGTAGAAGACGAAGCTGTCCGCTTCCCGCAGGGTGAGGATGCGGGTGTAGACCATGGGCAGCCCGGCGGTGCAGAGCAGCTCGTAGCTGTTCACGACGATGGCCAGCACGGCCGTGCCCGCCAGCATCGCCAGCACGCTGGGGGCGGCGACCAGGTTGCGCATGCGCTGATACATGCCCGGCTTCTTCGAGTCCGGGATGGACAGCGACGGGCCCGACTTGAACCAGAAGTAATCCTTGATATTTACGGCTGCCAGCGTTACGGCGATGAGGCCGGCGATCATCGTCACGATCCGGAGCTCGCCGATCCACAGGAACACGTTCAGCCAGGCCGCCATGAACACGAAGTAGATGGCGCCGGAGAACAGCACGAACGTGCCACCTACCAGCAGCATTCGCGCCCGGCTGCGCGCGTGCACCATCAGGCTCAGCAGGAACAGCAGCACGAAAAAGGCGCAGGGGTTGAAGGCATCCAGGCCGGCGATGACGGCCGTCAGGATGGGCAGTCCCCAGTTCGAGGGATCGACCGTGCCGAGCAGCGGCAGCTGCAGACCGGCCACCTCCGCGCGCTCCGGCGTCGCCGTCTCCGCGGCGGGGGCGAGGTAGCTGTCCGGGTCGGCCCGGCAGGCGCGCAACTCCTCCAGCAATCGGGCGCCGGTGGTCTCGGCCTTGTCATAACCCGTCTCCAGAGTCCCGCAGAACAGGAAACCGGGCACGCTGCGAGCCTTTTCGCCGATGCTGGCGGCGATGTCCCGGTAGAGCAGACCGTTCTCACGGCTTTTCGATATCTCGTACCGCCGCAGGTCTATCCACTCCATCTCGCCCAGGCCGGCGACGAAGGGTCTGGCTTCCTGGCAATGGGGGCAGCTGTCCGAATAGAAGTAATACAGCACGAGGCCCGGCCGACCGTCCGGGCCGTCGGTCAGCCACTGCACCTCCGTCGAGGCGGTCGCGGGCGCGCAGAGCAGCGCTGCGAGCAGCGCGACGGCGCGCGCGAGGCGGACTGGTGACATGCAACCTCCGGCGGGTGAGACTCGCAAAATCTACTGTCGGTTTACTGCAGCAGCAATTGTGGTAATCCCCAGTGGGACGGTCCG
This sequence comes from uncultured Woeseiaceae bacterium, assembly GCA_964427415.1. Classification (GTDB taxonomy): domain Bacteria; phylum Pseudomonadota; class Gammaproteobacteria; order Steroidobacterales; family Woeseiaceae; genus Lentisalinibacter. The sequence goes on from CAYRUH010000011.1 coordinate 84,931, forward strand.
GCGAACTGGAAAATCGTGCCCCATCAGGTACCCTTCGCGGATGAACCCCGATGCTGCCGACTGCCGGCTCAAGAACTCCTACGCCCGCCTGCCCGGCCATTTCTACGCCCGGGTGGAGCCGGCCGCCGTACCCGCGCCGACGCTGCTGGCCTGGAACGCGTCGCTGGCCGCCGAACTCGGGCTCGAGGGTCTCGGCGGGGACGAGGAGCGCCTGGCGCGATGGTTCGGCGGCAACGAACTGCCACCCGGAGCCGAGCCGATCGCGCTGGCGTACGCCGGCCACCAGTTCGGCCAGTTCGTGCCGCAGCTCGGCGACGGTCGTGCGGTGCTGCTGGGCGAGCGGCTGGATGCCTCAGGCCGGCGCCGGGATATCCAGCTGAAGGGGTCCGGACGGACGCCTTTCTCCCGCATGGGAGATGGCAAGTCCTCTCTCGGTCCGGTGATTCGCGAGTACGTCGTGAGCGAGGCGATGCACGCGCTGGGCGTGCCGACGACGCGGGCGCTGGCCGCCGTGGCGACGGGCGAACGGGTGTTCCGTGACGCCGCTTTTCCCGGCGGTGTGTTTACCCGGGTGGCTGCGAGCCACATCCGGGTGGGTACCTTCGAGTACTTCGCGGCGCGGGGCGACGCCGAGGCCGTGAAGACGCTGGCCGATTACGCGATCGACCGTCATTACCCGGAGGCCCGGGAGGCGCAAGCCCCCTGCCGGGCGTTCTATCGGGCGGCGCTCGAGCGCCAGGCCCGGCTGGTGGCGGCATGGATGGGCGTGGGCTTCATCCATGGCGTGATGAATACGGACAACACCGCGGTCTCCGGCGAGACGCTGGACTACGGACCCTGCGCCTTCATGGACGAGTTCAGCTTCGACAAGGTCTTCAGCTCCATCGACCACCACGGCCGTTACGCCTACGGCCAGCAGGGCAATATCGCCCACTGGAATCTCGCCCGTCTCGCCGATTGCCTGCTGCTGATCGACGACGACCGGGACGCCTGGCAGGCCGAACTCGAGCGTTTCCCCGCCCTGTTCGAGTCCGAGTGGCTCGGCCGCATGGCGCGCAAGCTGGGTCTTGCGACCGACGAGGAGGACGACGCCGATCTGATCGGCGACTGGCTCGCGTGCCTGCAGCGCCAGGGGCTGGACTACACGCTGTCGTTCCGGCGTCTGGCCGACCGCCTGCAGGCGGGAGCCAATGCCGACGGCGGCGCCGGGGCGTCGGCGTTTGGTGAATTCGAGGACCGGTGGCGGTCGCGGATCGCGCGGGAGGGCCGGGATGCGGAGGCGGTCAGGGCGGCGATGAATGCCGTGAATCCCGTGTATATCCCAAGGAACCACCAGGTGGAGAGGGCGATCGCCCTGGCCATCGCCGGCGATCTCTCGGTTTTCCGGGATCTCAATGAGGTGCTGCGCCGCCCGTTCGAGGAACAGCCGCAGTTCGCCGATTACGCCGAGCCGCCCCAGCCGGAGGAACGCGTCACCCGGACATTCTGCGGAACCTGAGCAGGCGTCAGCCGGTTTAGCGCTGCCGGCACTCGCTGTTTCACTTCTTCGGAATACGTACCGCGGTTGCGACGATGTGGTATTCGGGGCCCGCCTTCGTCCGGGAACGCCCTGATTCGCCGAGGTCCTCGCGGTAGTGCTTCGCCTGGGATCCGGTGAGCTGCCGGCGCTCGAAAGTTCCGTTCAGCAATACCTCCTTGCCCGCGGAGTCGGTCGGGATGAAAAAGCCGTAGTCCTGGAAGGTGATGCGTGCGATCGCATCGTCCTCCCGGGCGATAAAGAAACAGCCTTTCTTGCGGCAGACTTTGGCGATGCGGGTACTCACCGTGACTTCGTCACCGAGATACGCTTCCGCCTCGCGGACGAGTTCGCTCAAAGATAGTGCCGAATCGGCGGAAGTGACCGGCGCACCGAACTCCTCGTATTCCTCGGTCACCGTCACCGGTTCCGAAAGGCGTACGACCTGGCCTTCCTCGCCTGCCGACAGGGCGAGCGGAGCGAGAGCCACGCAGAGCAGTAATCGGGCAATAGGGGTCATCGTTCGTCTCCTCTTTCAGCCGGCCGATACTATCCCTGCGCTGCACTGCAGCGGTAGTGGCCTGCCGTCGCGCTATCATGGCAGAAGGCAACAGGAGAATGACCATGATGCCTGGAGACATGGCCGGACCAGAGGCCGTTTCCCCCACGGAAGGGACCGACTGATTCACCCGTACCCGGGCACGACCAGGGGAGGTAGACGGCCTTGAGAATCGCCAGGCCCGATCCGGATTCGTCGGAGAATTTCATCACGGGGCCGTCTATCTGCCAGCCGCGCGTATCAGCCAGACCGGCCAGAGGTTGAGGCGGTGGCGCATTCCCGGGCAGTCGGCGCAGGGCAGCGTTCCGACGAATGTGGCCGGCAGCTCCTGCCCGGCCGCGAGTTCGTCGGCTGCAGGCGCCGAGGGCGAGCAAGGCGATAACGACGTTCCGTATCACGGCGATCTCCCGATTTTCCGTTAGATTTTCCGTACGATTGCCCGTACGTTCTGCGCACAGCCGGCTGCCCGGCGAGTGCCGCCCGCGTGTCGAGCTTCCGTTGAGCCCTGGTCAGCCCTTCGGTTCGATCGCATCCTCCGGATTGAGAATGTAGGCGCCCTCTTGATCGTGGATCTCGCGGCCGGTTACCGGCGGGTTGAAGGCGCACACCAGCTTTAGCTCCTCGATGGCTTTCAGCGTGTGCTTGTCATGCTTGTCCAGCGCGTAGAGCGTGCCGGGCTCGATCGTGAACTTCTCGCCGGTATCCCGGTTCGTCAGCTCTCCCTTGCCCTGGTAGCAGTATACGGCCTCCAGGTGGTGCTTGTACCACATGTCGAATTCGAGCCCCGGAGGGAAGGTGGTCTCGTGGAAGGAGAATCCCATGCCGTCCTTCGCCAGGAGGAAACGCACGCTGGTCCATCCGGCCGGGCTTTTCACCTCCTGATCAGTACCTTCGAGGTCCTTCAGACGCACGATTTTCATGTTGTCTCCTTTCTTTTCCCTGAGCGATTTTCGCGCCGGCAGGTCGCTGTCATGGTGGCGCGGAACGACTTTCTATGCTGTCACACGGGGGCGCAATCTTCAAAAGCTTGCCGGGATCGGTTGCAATCTGGTCGGTAAAATCAGGCATTGGACTACTGTGCAAGAAAAACGACATCCCCTGCATCCCCTGGAACTTCGAGCGCCTGAACGACCGCTCCCTCGAGATCGCCGAGATTCTCAAGAAGGAAGGCGTGGACGTCGCCATTCCGCTCTTCGAGGAGACCGTGGAGTGGGCCGGCGCCATCAACTCCGTACTGATGGGCAACCCCCGGCTGCATGGTCAGGCGGTGCTGTTCCGCGACAAGGCGCTGCTGAAGCGCCGCGCCCAGCTGGGGGGCATCCGGGTGGGCATCTTCGAGGAGGCCCACGACCGGGAGGATGTGGTGCGTTTCCTGCGCCGCGTGAACCAGACCCTGCTGAAACTGGATGGCGACCCCGACGACCCCATCCACGTGAAGGCTTTCGACAAGGCCGGCTGTCTCGGCCATCGGATGATCCGGACTCCCGAGGAGGTCGACGCCATCACGGCTACCGAGTTTCCCGTGCTGATGGAGAGCCACCTCAACGGCTGGGAGTTCGCAGTGGAGGCGTGGGTACACGATGGCAAGATCCGCTTCCTGAACATCTCCGAGTACGTGACGCTGGGGTATTCCGTGTTCGTGCCGGCGACGCCCGAGCTGGAGAGCTGGCGCAATCTGATCACCGAGCAGATCGAGAAGCTCATCAAGACCTTCGACATCAAGTTCGGCCAGATCCATCCCGAGTACTTCGTGACCAGCGACGGCACCATGTACCTCGGCGACGACCCGCACAAGCTGCGGGATCTCCTGAAACACCAGGAGGGTCTGGACTGCTACGTCTGAGCGGTCCGGTCAGCGTGCGGCGGCGACGGCGACATTGCCGGTCGGGTCGTGCGCCAGCATCCCCTCGTCGTGGACGAACAACACTTCTTCGGCCTCAGCCGTGGCCGCGGCTGACCCAGTCCCGCTCCCCGGCCCAGCTCCAGGCGGTGCCGTCCAGCACCGCCGCCGCTCGAGCAGGAAACCGCAGAAACGCTGCAGGCGCTCGCTCATCAGGCAGTCGTGGCGGGCGAAGCCGTAAAGCGCGTCGGTGCCCTCGGTAGTGTTCAGGAGCTTTCGCGCGATGGACAGCAGACGCTGTTGATGCAGCGCCTTGCCAAGGGGCGGGCCTGCTCGAGTTTCTCCAGCGTCCGCTCGAATTCCTCCGCCGCCGGCGCGTAAACCGACGGGTCTGCCGCAGTCTGTGGCGAGGATTTAGCCAAACTGTGTTTGTGCCTTTCGATTTCCAGGATGAGACCCTAACATGCGGGGCAGCAACCGGCGTTGCGCCCTGACCTGCGAGCGGTGGCAGGCGCAGTCTGGCAATCCCCTGTACATTGACTCCAGGAGCGAATCGATGCGTTTGCCCGGCTTCATACCCGAAGAACTCCGACAGCTGGCACGCTTCGTGCCCACGAGCGGATGGGACGCCATCGAGTGGCGCCCCATGCTGGCCGCCATGCGGTCCGTGAGCTGGCAATTCATGACCGGCCGGGGCGTGCGCAAACTCCGTCGCGCCACCCGGGAGACGGTCTCCGCGGTCACCCTGACGGACGATCTCTACGACGCCGAGCCCCTCGGGGACGTCGAGGACGCGGATCGTCTGCAGGCGCTGGGCGACGATATCCTCCATCTCTATTTCGGGCAATGGCTGGTGGACGAGGGGCTGTTCCTGGATCTGCGCTCGTCACGCTTCGGTGTACGGGACGACGAGCTGCTGTATGAGCCAAACGGTCTGTGGATACGGCTGCGGCCCGAATTCCGCGAGGGTATGGTGGCGCTGTACCGCTCCTTCTACAGCGCCGACGATTCCGCCTTCGATGACGCATTGCGACAGATGGGCATGCTGAAGCCGGGCCTTTCCGATTCGGCCGAATCGGAGCTGAAGGAGCTGCTGCATGCGCATTTCGGCGTGGACCAGAGTGCCCAGGTCTTCCGCATCGACGAGTTCAAGGCGTCCTTCGACGAGCTGTTCGCGTTCTTCATCGCCAACGACTACAAGCTGCACAGTGACTTCGTCTTCGTCGGCTTCTATCTCATCACGCTCTATCTCACGCTCGAGCAGGGCGGCCAACCTCACGATACCAGCCGTATCTGCTCCGACGTGATGCTTGCGTGATCGGCGTTTCCGTCAACGCCTGGCGCCGTCGTCCGCCGGCTCGTCACGGGCCAGGTGCAGCGGCGGCGGCGCGCCCTCCTTTGGCTCGCCGAAGTAGAGCGTCGTGTGCGGGAACGGGATCTCGATATTGCGCTCGTCGAAGCGCTTCTTCATACGTCGGTTGAACTCCCGGCCGATGGCCCACTGCCGGATGGGTTTCGTTTTCATGCGCGCCTTGATGATCACGGCGCTGTCGGCGAACTTGTCGACCCCGAGAATCTCCAGCGGCTCCATGATGTCCGGGCCGTACTCCTCATCCCGCTGCATCTCGTCGCTCAGTTGCCTCAGCACCTCGCAAACCTGGTCGGTGTCCTCCCGGTAGGCCACCCCGATCTCGAACAGATAGAACGAGAATTCCTTGGTGAAGTTCTTGATGGTGGTGACGTCACTGTAGGGCACCAGATGGACGTTGCCGGCGAGGTCCCGCAGCTGGATGATGCGGATGCGCATCTCCTCGACCACGCCCGCATGCCCCGCGACTTCGATCACGTCGCCCACGGTGGCCCCGTCCTCCAGCAGGATGGTCACGCCGGTGATCAGGTCCTTGACCAGCGTCTGCGCCCCGAAACCGATGGCGAGGCCGAGGATGCCCGCCCCGGCCAGCAACGGGCCGATGTTCACGCCCACCTCTGAGAGCAGCAGCAGTGCGGCCAGTACGCCGATGGTCGCCTGGAGGGCGCTGCGCAGCAGCGGTACCAGTGTATCGAGCCGCCGTGCAGTGCGCTCGCGGTCGAGACTGCGGGTGGCAACGCGCAGCAGGCGCTGGGTCACCAGGTCGGCGGCATTCCAGAGTACGAGGGTGACGATCAGGATCAGTCCGACGGCGATCACCGTCTCGGCGAGCCGCGAGCCGATATCGGTAGCCAGCAGCGCGCCGATGCCGGCGCCCCAGGTCTCGGCAATGAGCATCACCGCGGCCACTCCGATGATCAGCGTGAGCAGCCGGCGGATGGTCCGGGGAAGCTCTACCTGCTCTTCGCCGGCTGCGGCGTCGCTCTGCCCGGCGGCCCGCTCCGTGTCTGCTTCCTCGCCGGTGGCCGCCGACGACCCGGTTTCCGGGTCGGGCCGCCGGCCGGAGCCGATGAGCCTGCCGTACAGTTTGCGCAAGAGCAGCAGGAGCAGCCAGCGCAGCAGGAGTGCGCCGATCAGGATCGCGGCGGTCATGGTGCCGGCGATCAGCGCATGCCGGGGATCGATGGCGAGAACCCGGTCCCGGACGTCGGCGAAGATCTCCTCCGCGACGTCGATGATGCTGGCTGGCTGGGGGGGCGGTCCGGCCGGTTGCTCCTTCTGTGCTTCCAGTAGCACTTTCAGCTGTCCGACCAGCTCTTCCCGCGCCCGCGGATCCTCCAGCGTCCGGACCAGCTCCTCGATGTCTTCGGTACTGGCCGTGGTCCGGTCTCCGGGCGCCTCCGTCGCCGGTGACGGTTGGGCCGCGGCCCCGGCCCCGGCGAGCAGGCAGCAGGCGGTAACGAGGACTGGCAGGAATCGGGACATGGGTTCTCTCCGGTGACTGTCGTCCACACCCATAGCCGGGCAGCCGGGATCGTGTCAATCG
>CAYRUH010000012.1:0-48296 GCA_964427415.1 uncultured Woeseiaceae bacterium
CACATCGGGTAGGAGGCGGGGTCACCCCCGCCGTCCTCCCACACCACCGGGCAAATGGTTCCGTACCACGGCGCTTCCCGTGAATATCACGTTCGTTCCGGAACAGCGCCAGTCACGGCGCTATGCGCCATGCCTGGCGCACCCAAAAAAAACGGCCCCCGGAGCAGAGCTCCGGGGGCCGCGGGGTCGTCCGTGACCCGTCTGCTCGCGTAGCGACCAGCCTCAGGTGGCGCAGGCAGGCAGGACCGCGTAGTCGACGATCAGCGGCAGGGGCAAGGCGCCCTCGCTGCCGTCGGTGGCGGGATCACGGGCGATCACGTCGAGCACCACGCCGCCGCTGAGCGCCACATCCTGCAGCTCGATGGCCACGACGCTCTTGTCGCCGGCCGGTGTCACGTAGACGTCGTAGATGCCGGGGGCGATAGACAGGATGCCCGTGTCCGCACCGAATGGCACGTCACCGAAGTTCGGCGTAACGGAAGCATCGCTGAGGTCGGTGCCATCCGCCAGCAGATACAGGTCCACGTCACCGGTGCTCGGCGAGCCGTGGATGACCCGCAGTTTCGCCTCGGTGACGACGCTGCGCGTATCGGTCGCCAGCGCCAGCGGCTGGATGGCCGGCGTGCCAGAGGACAGGAAGCCGGTGACGATCGCGGTGGCCTCTGCGCCCTGCTCGGCGGTGAACGGGAAATCCGTGGCCACGACGGAGTTGTCCGCGTTTGCGACCACGCTCACCGTGTACTCGCCCGGGGCCGGGACGGCACCGATCTCGCAGAACTCGGTGAACGAATAGTCCACGGCGAGAGGCAGCGCCTCGTCGTTGGCCGTCGAGGTGACATCGGCCAGGATGTCAACGGCCGGGGCGTCCGGCGACGCGTGCACCGCCGTCACTGCTGCGGGCGTGCTGGTATCCAGCAGGTCGGCAGCACCGGTGCCGTCCAGCACCACGAGCTGGATCGGCGTGGCGCCCGGACCGGTATTCTCCACCGCGGCGATCAGGAGTTGCGCATCTGCGGCCAGGTCCAGCTCACCGGAATCGAACACCACCGCTGCGGGGTCGCTCTCCAGCGTCACGCGGATCTGATAGGTGCCTGCGGGTACCTCCAGGCGCTCGCTCACGTCCTGATAGGCCAGCGCCGTGGTGGAGATCGGCGCGCTGGCGGCGAGGTCGGCGCCGGGCGTGGTCACGTAGACGTCGACGGGCGGTGCATCCGGCGCGGCATGCACAACCTGCGCGAAGAAGCTGCCCGGCGTCAGTGCCTGGTCGGTCGGATTCGCGATCACCAGCGGACCGATCGGCGCGGCTACGTCGCCGACGGCGATCACCGTATAGTCGGTGCTGAAGTCGAGATCCAGCGTCTCGTCGATCACGATCGCATTACCGCCGGGAATGATGGCCTCGACCTGAACCGAGGTCGTCTCCGTCACCGGCAGGAAGCCCGAGCCCTCGGTGTAGTCCACCTCGCTGAGCGCGGCCTGACCGTTCACCAGAATGTTCACCGCCGGTGCGTCGGGCGAGGCATGCAGCGCACGTAGCTGCGGCGCAGTCTCGCATTCCAGGAAGTCCGTCGCCGTGACCTCGGAGGCATCCAGCACGTCATTGCGGTTGGTATCGAGACCGCTGTCGAGCGCGAGACCGCCGCCAGGGCAATCGGCATCGCCTTTGGCGATCTCACGGGTTGCCACCAGTGAATTGAATCCGTCCTGGCCATCGGCGCCGTCGGTACCATCGATGCCGTCGTCTCCCTCACAGCCGGCCAGCAGGAATGCCGCCGCCAGCAAGGAGGCCGTTGCAGAAGTCTTTCTCATTAGTTTCTCTCCCTGAGATGAGTGCGATAAGTTGCGCAAATACATTCGACGCGACCGCGACAAGCCGATGCTCAAATTTATTTGACAAAACATCGACAAACAGGCTTGGGAGAGGAAAAGATGACGGCGAAAGCAGAGCAGCAGCCGGAGCGAAAGGTACGCAGCTTCGTGCGCCGGGCCGGGCGCATGACCCGGGCGCAGGCGCGGGCCTGGCGAGAGCTCTGGCCCCGCTTCGGCATCGAGGCGGACGATCCGGCCGCTCTGGCCGATGCCCTGTCCGCGGCCTTCGGCAACGGCGGACGTCGGGTACTGGAGGTGGGCTTCGGTGACGGCGAAAGTCTGCTCGAGCAGGCGGAGGACGACCCGGAGACGCGCTACTTCGGCATCGAGGTGCATGAGCCGGGCATCGGTCACTGCCTGCTTGGCATCGAGCGCCGCGGCATCCGCAATCTGCGGCTCCTGTGCGGCGATGCGCTGGAGATCATGGAAGCGGTACCGGACGACAGCATTGCGCGGCTGAACATCTACTTCCCGGATCCCTGGCCGAAGAAGCGCCACCACAAACGACGCATCGTCGCGCCCCGCTTGCTGGATATCGCGGCCCGGGTACTCGGGCCCGGCGGCGCGCTACACATCGCTACGGACTGGGCCAGCTACGCCGAGCACATCGACGAGGTAATGGACGCCGACGAGCGTTTCGAGCTGGCGGAACGGCGCCAGCACGACGGCGACCGGCCGCTCGCCCGGCCGCGCACGAAGTTCGAGCGCCGCGGCCTGCGGCTGGGCCACAGGATATTCGACTGGATCTATCGCCTGCGCGAGTCCGCGCTGCCTGTCGGCAGCCGACGTTAGACGAAGGCCAGTATGCCGTCCACGACGTATTGCACTGCCAGCGCTACGAGCACCACGCCGAGCAAGCGGCTGACCACGTTGGCACCGGTCACGCCGAGGACGCGCATGATGGGATTGGTCAGCAGCATCATCACCAGAGTGATGGCCAGAACGACGAACACCACCGCCAGCAGCAGGGCAACGCTCAGGAAGTCGTCTTCGACGTCACCCAGGAGCAGCAGGAGGGTGGCCAGCGCGCCGGGGCCGGCGATCAGCGGGAAAGCCAGCGGGAACACGGAGATGTCGTCCCGGTAGCGGGCCTCCTCCTGCTCGCGGATGGTGGCCGAACGCAGGCCGGATTCCCGCGCGAACACCATGTCCACCGAGACCATGAACAGCAGCAGGCCGCCGCCGATGCGGAAGGCATCGACGCTGATGCCGAGTATCTTCAGCAGCTGTTCGCCGGCCAGCGCAAAACCGAGGAAGATGAGTGCGGAGATACTTACCGCCTTCACCGCCATGCGCCGCCGGAATCCGGGCGCGCCACCTCGCGTCAGCGCGCCGAAAACGGGTATCAGCGTCACCGGCTCGATGACCACAAACATCACCACGAAATTCTTGAGCAGCTGCTCGATCACGCCTGCACGCCTTGTGGACCATCCTGATTGCAGCGCCGCCGGAATGGTCTGAGTATGATTCAGGTAGTGAGTGAGAGGGCGCCTTCCCTGGAGAGGCGCAAGAGCAGCGATAATACAAGGCAGCGGTGGAGGTTGCACGATATGACCAGCGAATTCCCTGCCATCGGCCACTGGTATCGCCGGCCGAACGGCAGACTGTTCGAGATCGTCGCCATCGACGACGCTGACGGCACGCTCGAGATCCAGTTTTTCGACGGTACGCTGGGGGAGATCGACCTGGAAACCTGGCCGGATCTCATCCTGGAGCCGGTCGACCCGCCGGAAGACACCTCCGGCTCCCTGGACATGGACTTCGACGACGACGAGCCAGAAGGCGAGGGCGCCGGGCGACGGGACTGGCTGGAGAACCTGGATTAGGTGGAATGAACGGCCGGGTCCGGCACCGTGACCATGACGCGCCCCTGCTCCACCTCCACCGGCAGGCGATACAGCGACTTGCCCGGGCACGGGCCCGCCACGCACACACCGCTGTCCAGCTCGAACATCGCACCGTGTGACGCACAGATGATGTGACCGCCGTCGCGGCTCAGGAACCGGTGCGGCTGCCAGTCCAGCGGATGGCCGGCATGCACACAGTAATTGCGGTAGGCCCAGACCTCATCGCCGCAGCGCACCACGAACCCCCTGAACGGCCAGTCGCCCTCTCCCGCGGAGAAACCACGGCTGCCGGGATCGGCCAGCTCGTCGAGCCGGCAAACCTCCCGTCTGACTTCTCTTGGGCTCATCGGCCCGTTATGCTGAGCTGTCGAACCATCCATCGGACTGTCTGCATGGGATTCCCTACCGCTGACGATGCCGAAGCCGCATTCTATCGCGCGTTTTCATTCTGCGACCTGGAGGCCATGCGCGAGATCTGGTGCAGGGACTCGGATGTGACCTGCATCCACCCGCTGAGCGCACCGCTGACCGGCTACGACGCCATAATCCGCAGCTGGGAACAGATATTCCGCAACATGGGCCCGACCCGCATCCTGAGCGAGCAGCTGCACCGCAGCAACTGGCAGGAGGCGGTACTGCACGTGGTGAAGGAACACTTCGAGGTGCAGGGCGGCGGCACGACGCCGGTGATCGCGACCAACGCGTACCGCCTCACGGCCGACGGCTGGCGGATGGTCCTGCACCACGGCTCGCCGTCCCAGCGTCCGTCGAACGGTACCCCGCCCACCGCCAGCCGCCGCACGCACTGAACGATCTGGCACTCTGGTCTCGGGAAACTGCTGACTGTGGGAGGGGCTTCAGCCCCGATTAGCGCAATGTCACGGCAGCGAGGACCGGGGCTGAAGCCGCTCCCACAGCACGGTCAGGAAGAGGTCGTCCGCTCGCGGCGGGCTATCACCAATGCCAGCACGATGGCCGGCACACCCATCACTGCCGCATACAGGAAAAACGCCGGGTAGTCCCAGGCGTCCACGACGATACCCGAGAAACCGCTCAGGAACTTCCCAAGCAGGGTCATCAGCGAAGAGAACAGCGCGTACTGGGTGGCGGTGTAGCCCGGGCTGGTGAGATTTGACAGGTAGGCGATAAACACGGAGCCCGCGAAACCCGCGGACAGATTGTCTGCCGAGATGGTGACCACCAGCATGCCCGGCTCCGGGCCCAGCGTGGCCAGCCAGGCGAACAGCAGGTTGGTCACGGATACCAGCACCGCGCCGGGTAGCAGCATCTTCACGGCGCCGTAGCGCACCACCAGCGCGCCGCCGATGGCGGCGCCGAGGATGGTCATGCCGATGCCGAAGACTTTGGCGATGGCGGCGATCTGCTCCAGCGTGAAGCCCAGATCGAGGTAGAAGGGGTTGGCCATGCTACCCATCACCAGGTCGCTGATGCGATAGACGGAGATGAAGGCGAGGATCACCAGGCTGAACAGTCCCGCCTTGCGGAAGAAGTCGAGGAACGGGCATACCACGGCACCGAAGAACCAGCGCCCGGCCGCGCCCATGCGCCGGGTTTCCGGCACCATCCTGGCGATGGTCTCGAGGTAGTCGCGCTCGCGGGCTCGTACCACTTCCGGGTCCACCTCCGGCTCGCCGATCGCGAGCACCGTGACGATGCCGACGCCAACGAGTGCGGCCATGGTCAGATAGGCGGCCGGCCAGGAAGCGTCGCTCGCGATAAACAGCGCGCCTGCGCCGGATGCCAGCAGGGCGAGCCTGTAGCCGGTCTGGTAGGCGCCGGCCATCGGGCCCTGCATCCGCTTGTCCACGGCCTCGATGCGCCAGGCATCAATGGAGACGTCCTGGGTGGCCGACGAGAAGGCCACCAGCAGGGCAAGCCAGGCCATGCGGGTCAAATCCACCGCCGGGTCGGTCAGCGCCATGCCAACCAGGCCGGCGGCGATCCCGATCTGGCCGGCCAGCATCCAGCTGCGGCGCTTGCCGAGCAGGCGGGTCGCGACGGGGATGGACAGCCGGTCGATCAGCGGCGACCACAGGAACTTCACCGAATAGGTGATACCGATCCAGGCGAAATAGCCGATGGCGGTGCGGCTGGTACCCGCCTGGGTCAGCCAGGCCCCCAGCGTGGAAAACACGAGCAGGAACGGCAGCCCCGCCGAGAAACCGAGGAACAGCATGGCCACGACCCGCGGCCGGAGGTAGGCGGCCGCGGCGTCACGCCAGCCTGTGCCCGGCGGATGACGGCCGGGTACTTCGGCGGCCGGGTCGCGCTCAGCCGGCAAGATCCAGCTCGTAGTCGACAGTCAGCGGGGCGTGATCGGAGAAGCGCTCGTCCCGGTACACGTCGGCCTGGCGGATCAGCGGTGCGAGTCCGGGGGTGACTATTTGATAGTCGATACGCCACCCCACGTTCTTCTCCCAGGCCCGTCCCCGGTTCGACCACCAGGTGTACTCGCCCTCGTTGGGGTTCACCACCCGGAATGCGTCCACCAGCTTCACCCGCTCGAACACCTGGTCGAGCCAGGCCCGCTCCTCGGGCAGGAAACCGGAGTTGTTCCGGTTGGAGCGCCAGTTCCTGAGGTCGATCTCCCGGTGGGCGATATTCCAGTCGCCGCACAGGATGTACTCGCTGCGACGGCGTCGCAGGCGCCGCAGATGGGGCAGAAAATGGTCGAGGAAGCGGTACTTGGCCGCCTGGCGTTGGTCGCCCGAGGAACCGGACGGCAGGTACACCGAGGCCACGGCCACGCCCTCGAGCTGCACCTCGAGGTAGCGGCCCTCGCGGTCGAACTCCTGGATGCCGAGGCCGCGGACGATGCGCCTCGGCTCATGGCGGGAGTAGATCGCCACGCCGCTGTAGCCCTTCTTCTCGGCGTCCTCGTAATAACAGTGGTAGCCGGCCGGGTGGAATACCTCGTCCTCCAGCTGATGCAGCTGGGCCTTGGTTTCCTGAATGCAGACGACGTCCGGATTGCGCCGCGGCAGCCAGTCGAAGAAACCCTTCCTGGCGGCGGCGCGGATACCGTTGGCGTTCAGACTCATAACCCGGAACAAGGCGTCACTCCCGTCGGCGGGCCGGCGCAACGCAGCGCCCGCCCCGGCTGTGTCATACTTGGAGTCAGGGTCGTGGCGACCCCGCCCGCACGGCGCGAATGATATCAATACCCCATCCGGGGAAGGCAGTATGCGGTCCTGGCAGAGAGAATTCCTCGATCTGGCGCTCGAGCTGGAAGTGCTGAAGTTCGGCTCTTTCAAGCTGAAGTCCGGCAGGATGAGCCCTTATTTCTTCAATGCCGGGCTGTTCAACACCGGTTACGCCGCCGCCAAGCTCGGGCGCTGCTACGCCTCGGCCATCGCCGCCTCGAAGGTGGAATTCGACATCCTGTTCGGGCCGGCCTACAAGGGCATTCCGCTGACCACGCTGGCGGCCGCGGCACTGGCCGAGCACCACGACATCGACGTGCCCTATTGCTTCAACCGCAAGGAAGCGAAGACCCACGGCGAGGGCGGCAACATCATCGGCGCACCGCTGGAGGGCCGGGTGCTGATCGTGGACGACGTCATCACGGCGGGCACCGCCATTCGCGAGGCGGTCGAGATCATCCGCGACAGCGGGGCCACGCTCGCCGGCGTGGTGATCTCGCTGGACCGGCAGGAGCGCGGTAGTGGCGAGCGTTCCGCCGTGCAGGAGGTGGAACGGGTGCTCAAGGTGCCGGTGATCAGCCTGATCACCCTCTCGGACCTGATCACCCACCTCGAGGAGACCGCGGGTCAGCGCAAGCAACTGCGCGCAGTCATGGACTACCAGCGCCAGTATGGTGTAGAACCGGATCAGGGCTGACAGGGAACCGGTCGCTGCGGCCGGCGGGGGGATTTGCCAAAACCGCGAACCAGTTCCGGTCCGCTATCGGCACGGTAATATGTAATACGGAAATGACCAAGGCAGCTCCCATTGCATTCGCAATTCTCGCGGCCGTTCTGCTGACCGGCGCCGGCGAGGACAGGCGCACTTACAGCTGGACCGACGACGAGGGCGTCACCCACTACGGCGACAAGGTGCCGCCCGAGTACCGCGACCGGAAGAAGCGCATCCTCAACGAGCAGGGCGTGACCGTCGAAGTGATCGAGGGCAAGAAGACGCCGGAAGAACTCGCCGCCGAGGCCCGTCGCCGTGAGATGGAAGCCGAGAAGGAGAAGCGCCGGCGGGCGGACAAGGTGCTCCTCTCCACCTATCTCTCGGTGGAAGAAGTCGAGATGCACCGGGACCGGCGGCTGGAATTGCTGCGGGCCCAGCAGAAGGTGGCGGAGCTCTATCTCAGGAACCTGCGCCGGCGCATGGTCTCCCTGCAGGAAGAGGCCGGTAACTACAAGCCGTACACGATGGAGCCGGACGCGGAGATGATCCCGCCGGGCCTGGCCGAGGATCTCTCGGACACCAAGGACCGCATCAACCGCCAGGAGGCGCAGCTGGCCGAGCACCGCCGGGAGACTGATCAGCTGGAGCGGAAGTTCGCCCGGGACATCTCACGCTTCCGCAACCTGAAGGGACTCTGACCCCCGCTCAGTTGCGGCCCGAGTGGCCGAATCCTCCCTCGCCCCTCTGGCTCTCGCGGAATTCGTCCACGACGTCGAAGGCCACCTGCTCGACGGGCACGAACACCATCTGCGCAATGCGGTCGCCGGGCTCGATGACGTAGGGCTCGCTGCCGCGGTTCCAGCAGGAGACATAGACCTGGCCCTGGTAGTCGGAATCGATCAGCCCGGTCAGGTTGCCGAGCACGATGCCGTATTTGTGGCCGAGGCCGGAGCGCGGCAGCAATACGGCAGCCAGGCCGGGATCGCCGATATGGATGGCGAGGCCGGTGGGCAGCAGCTCCGTCTCGCCCGGCCCCAGCGTCAGCGGCTGGTCGAGACAGGCCCGCATGTCGAGCCCGGCAGAGCCGCCGGTGGCGTAGTGGGGCAGCGGGAACTCCCCGCCGAGGCGCTCGTCGAGGATTTTCAGCTCTACTCGTCTCACAAAACGGGTCTCACGGGCCGGCCTTGCGCACCGGTGTGATACGTCCCGGCTGGGTCTCGCCGAACATGGTCTGATAGCGGTTCATGATCAGGGCCATCAGCCCCCGTGCGAGCCGCTTTTTATCGGTACGCGCAAATTTCCGCTCACCGCCGTTCCAGAACACCGTTACCGCATTCTCGTCCGTGTCGAAGCCAAGCTCGCCGCCCACCCGGTTAGCCACGATCATGTCCAGTCCCTTGCCGGTGAGTTTGCCGCGGGCGTTCTCCTCCAGATTCTCCGTCTCCGCGGCGAAGCCGACGGTGAATGGCCGGCCCTCCGCCTGCGCCACCGCGGCCAGCGTATCGGGCGCGCGCACGAGATTCAGCTGCATGCGCTCACCGGTTTTCTTGATCTTCTGCTCACTGCGTTCGGCCGCCTGGTAGTCGGCGATGGCCGCCGCGCCCACGTAGATATCGGTCTGCGGCAGCAGCTCCCGGACCTTGCCGAGCATCTCCTGCGCCGTCTCGACGTCATGGCGCTCCACCCAGGGCGGGGTATCCAGCGCCACCGGCCCCGCCACCAGCCGGACCCGCGCGCCGGCCGCGGCCGCCGCCTCCGCCAGCGCGAAACCCATCTTCCCGGAACTGCGGTTGGACAGGAATCGCACCGGGTCCAGCGGCTCGCGGGTGGGACCGGCGCTGATCAGTATGCTCACGTCGCTCAGTGGTCCGGCCGGCTGTTCGAATGGCAGCGCGGCCACGATGTCGGCCGGCTCGAGCATGCGCCCCGGCCCCGTCTCGCCGCAGGCCTGGTCGCCCTCGGCCGGGCCCAGCAGGCGGATGCCGCGGCCGAGCAGCGTCTGGCGGTTCTCCTGGGTGGCGTCGTTGGCCCACATCAGCCGGTTCATCGCCGGGGCGAGCAAGATGGGGGCCTCTGTGGCCAGGCACAGAGTGGAGAGCAGGTCGGGCGCCTGGCCGTGGGCGAGACGCGCCATGAAATCCGCCGTGGCCGGCGCCACCAGCACCAAGTCGGCCCAGCGCGCGAGTTCGATGTGCCCCATGGCGGCCTCGGCCTCGAGGTCCCACAGGTCCGTGCGCACGGGCCTGCCCGAAACCGCCTGGAACGTGAGCGGCGTGACGAACTGCTGCGCGCCAGCCGTCATCACCACCTGGACCTCGAATCCACGGGCGGCGAGACGGCGCACGATCTCCGGCGACTTGTAGGCGGCGATGCCGCCGGTGACGCCCAACAGAATCTGCTTCATGGCCGCGAACCTCCGGTCAACAGGGCGAGCTTAGCCTGCCGTCCGGGTGTGTGGCTACCGGCGGCGTCCAGCCTAACTGTCGCCGGTAGCCACAAACGGCACGCGCAGCGGCAGCCGTCGGCGCCGAAGATGACGCTCGGGGACGACGAAGGAAGGAGAGCTGCCGTGGGAATCCGGGACTGGCCGCAGGAAGAGCGGCCCAGGGAGAGACTGCTGGCCGACGGGGCGGAAACGCTGAGCAACGCGGAACTGCTGGCCGTGGTACTCGGCGGCGGCGGCCCCGGCGTGGACGCGGTAGCACTGGCCCGCCGGCTGCTCGGGGCGCACGGCGGGCTGCGGGCACTGTTGCACGCGGAGTGCGGCGCACTGACCACGATGCCCGGGCTCGGCGCGGCCCGCACCGCCCGATTGAAGGCGGCCGCGGAACTCGCGCGGCGCTATTTCGGCGAGAAGATGAAGCCGGGGCGCACGATCAGCGGGCCGGCGGATACCTGCGAGTACCTGATCGCCCGCCTGCGCGACCAGCCCCAGGAGGTCTTCTGCTGCCTGTTCCTGGACAACCGCCACCGGGTCATCCGCTTCGAGGAGATGTTCCGCGGCACGGTGGACGGCACCAGCGTCTATCCGCGGGAAGTCGTGCGCCGGGCGCTGGCCCTGAACGCCGCCGCCGTAATACTGGCGCACAACCACCCCTCCGGTGTCGCCGAGCCGAGTCAGGCCGACGAGTCCATCACCCGGCGGCTGAAGGCCGCCCTGGACCTGGTGGACATCCGCATGCTCGACCACCTGGTGGTGGGCGACGGGCTGGCCACCTCGCTGGCGAGCCGCGGTCTGCTGTAAGGCCCGGTTTCTCTTGCCTACAGCGGCGGCGGCTGGTATAAATACCGCCCTTCCGCCGGCCCTGTGCCGGCGTATTTTTCGTGATTTCAGGAACTTGAGGCCATGTCCAAGGTTTGCCAGGTGACTGGGAAGCGGCCGATGAGCGGCAACAACGTCTCCCACGCCCATAACAAGACCCGCCGGCGCTTTCTGCCGAACCTGCATACTCACCGCTTCTGGCTGGAAAGCGAGAAGCGATTCGTGAAGCTGCGCGTCTCCAGCAAGGGCATGCGCATCATCGACAAGCGGGGCATCGACGACGTGGTCGCCGAGCTGCGCACCCAGGGTCAGAAGATCTAGGGCCAGACCGGAGGGTTATAGCCATGCGTGAGAAGATCCGCCTCGTCTCTTCGGCCGGCACGGGCCATTTCTACACCACGACGAAGAACAAGCGCCTGCATCCGGAGAAGATGGAGACGAAGAAATTCGATCCGGTCGTGCGCAAACACGTGACGTACAAGGAAGCCAAGATCAAATAGGCGAGTCGGACTGGCCGGCCCGCCGGGCCCGCTGCGAGACCCGGCGGTGATCGCCTGGCCAGGCGATCACGATTCCTAGAGCCAGACGACAACCGTCTCTGTTCGGCAAACAACGCCTGTTGAGTAAGGGTCGATGAAATCCGCCCGGCAGATCGTGTTTTCGTAGGTGAAATAGTGCTGCCCCGATTCGAATCGGGGCGGATCGTTCGCGACCGATCCGCCCGACGAGCCGGAGTTCCCTCCCACAGGCAGCTCACCGGTGCCTGCCATCACCTGGTAGACGAACTGGTCTCCATTGGACAGTTGCACCGTTATCGAGACCTGATCATCGGGGATGCTGGATGAGTAGAAGAAAGACACGGTCTTCAGAACGAAGTCCATATCGATATCCACGACGATGCCGGAAATATTGACGATCTGAAAACGGTCTGCCTGGGACGGCGAGAGCCACCCGTTCGGACCAAACGTCTGATTCCATGCGAAATTCCGATAGTCTTCCGGATGGCTCGAGGGATTGCGACACTCCGGGCAGACGATTCTGAGCGGATCTGCAGCAAGCGCCGGGACCGCGACGACCAGCAGCATCACGCATAATGCCTTGTTAACCATTGGTGTCGCCCCCCAAACCGGAGTCGCCGGTCACGTTCAGCTTTATTTCCCGCATCCTCGACAAGAGACCATCGACGGCCCGATCGAGCCTTTCTATCTCTGTCCCGGAAACATCAGCCTCCTGCAGCAGCGTGCGCCATTCGGAAGGATCTGCAGACCTGTGACCCATTCTGTACGCGAGCTCATTGAGCACGTAGCTCGTCTTCATGCTCTCGACGCGCGGAACATCATTGACGGAAACCACGCTGTAGCTAACCTGAGCGAGCCAGATAACGGGGCTTGCATCTGCCGACAGGGCGGATGCCCGTATCATCATCTCCAGCGCCAGCGCCGGATCGGATTCGGCAATCCTGCGCCCCAGCTCTTCGGCAGCAGCCGCATCGCCATAAGCCAGTTGACCCAGGGTCTGCAGGTCGTAGTCCTGATAGGGACGCCCGGCGGCACCGGCATGCGGCTCGCACGAATAGGCTTCCTTCACGATGCCGTCTTCCGACTCGATATAGTGGAGCTGTACGGTGCAGTTGCGATCCTTGCGCACCCGGATGCCGAGGACGACCTCTGTGTCTTCGTCGGGAGTCACTGCACCGGGCGTCGCAACCTTCCGGTCAGTACCGGCGTCCTGCGACCGGGCCGCAACATCCGGCCCGGAATCGCCGAAGGCGCCCACGTTCCCGGTATCGCCCGGTCCCGGTCCCGGCGACAAGTACGGCAAGGCCCCGGTTCCTCCCAGGACGAGGGCCGCGGCACACAGCGCGCCGAGGGTGATCTTCTTCATTTCGCCTCCCCGGTTACTGTTGGATTTGGACCGGCTGTAAGAACTACCAAAATCCGGGATCGACGCAAATGGTATTAGTATCCTATATCTGGAATTTTTTCCGATAAAGTCCGTTATGTCCCTGAATTCCCTTGGGTGGAAAAACTCTCGTGCATTTGGGGTTCGAGCCGAAAAACGACTTCTGCGGCCACAGGTCGCGCAAGTTTCCCGCGGGACTCGGGCACCGGGGGTTGGAGGGCTTCCTCAGCCGTCGAGTGAACGATCGGATCTCGTTTTCGTGTGCGTTTGCCGATAGTTCTCGGCAATAGCCTCCAGCATCCGGCGTCGCGAGTCGGTCGGTTCACTCCTGCGGCGGCCGATCGCCAGAAACATCGCGACAATGGCGCCACCGGGAACCAGCCATATCAGGGCGAACATCAGTGTCCGCTCTCTCCCGGTACGCACTCGCCGGGCCACGAAGGATGTCGCCCAGATGTTGATGACCAGAGCCAGCGTGATCAGCGCGGCTAACAGTTCCATCGGTACATCCCCTGCCTGCCGGCGCCCGGCAACGGCCCCTCCGGCGGCGCCAAAATGGTACGACCCTGTCGTTATCTGTCGTGCCTGCCTGCGCAAGCGGTTTTGCTCGCGAGGATCCCGAGCCGAGATCGGTTTGCAAGCGGTGATCCGGCAGAGGCGGGTTTCTCAGGTGGCCCTGCCGACGATCAGGCGGGTTGCGGCGCGATGGCGTAGCCGCGCAGGCTTCGGGCGAAGTCCTGCAGCGCCTTGATGCCGCTGGCCTCCGCCTCGTTGCACCACTGGCGCAGCTGGGCCACGAGCTTGTCGTTGCTGACGTTCGTCGCACCGCTCCAGAGTTCGCGCAAACGCTCACGGAACTGGTACACCGTCGCGAGCCGCGGATTGCGCTTGAGCAGCGACTGAAGACGGTCCTGCGCCGCCTCGTCCAGCAGCGCCGGCTGGCGCACCAGCAGCCGTTTCGCCCGGCGCCACAGCGGGTCGTCGCCCTTCTGCCGGCGGAATTCGGGCAGGGTCACCTGGCGGGTGTAGTCCCGCAGAACGTGCATGCGGTTGACAATCACGGCACGCAGCGTCTCGATGTCCACGTTCTCCGCAGGCTCGGCCACCAGGGGCTTCGGTGCCACCTTCTTCACCTTCGCCAGCCCGAGGGACCGAAAGACAGTGATGTACATCCAGCCGATGTCGAACTCCCAGGGCCGCACGGAGAACTTGGCCGAGGTCGGGAACGCATGATGGTTGTTGTGCAGTTCCTCCCCGCCGAGCAGCAGGCCCCAGGGCACGATGTTGGTGGCCGCGTCATCGCATTCGAAATTGCGGTAGCCGGAATGATGGCCGACGCCGTTGATGACGCCGGCAGCGAACAGCGGCATGGAGACCAGCGAGGTGGCGATCAGGATGATCCCCGGCACGCCGAACAGCAGCAGGTCGAACGCAATCAGCAGGATAATCCCGCCATAGGGGAAGCGCGTGTAGACGTTACGCTCCATCCAGTCGTCGGGGCAGCCGCGCCCGTACTTGCGAATGGTCTCCTCGTTGCCGGTCTCTTCCCGGTAGAGCTCCGCACCTTCCAGCAGCACCTTCTTCAGGCCGAAGACCTTCGGGCTGTGGGGGTCTCCCTCCGTCTCGCAGAAGGCGTGGTGCTTGCGGTGCACGGCCACCCACTCGCGGGTGAGCATGCCCGAGGTCATCCAGATCCAGAAACGGAAGAAATGGCGCAGGGCCGGATGCAGGTCCAGCGACCGGTGGGCCTGGTCGCGATGCAGATACAGCGTCACCGCCATCATGGTGATCTGTACCATGACGAAACCGGCGAGCACGTAGCCCCAGAAAGAGAGGCCCAGCAGGCCGTAGGCGTGATTCAGTAGTAATTCCATTCGTCGGTATACCTGTCGGAATGCCGTGACGGGGCGCCCACTATAACGGACCCCCTGCCGGCGAAAAAGGAGCGGTTCACACTCGGAGCAAACCCGCGGAACCGGTTTCGACCGTAAACCCGGGATTTGGTGCCCCCGGGGGCGAAATTCAATAATATGGCTCCCCGATCCCGTATCATGTCGTGCGCAGGCCACGCCCCGCCCGCCGAGGCAGGCCCCTCCGTCAGCCATGCCCGAGTTGCCCGAAGTCGAAACCACCCGCCGCGGCGTGGAGCCCCACCTCGCCGGCCGGCGGGTCGCAGCCCTCAGTGTGCGCGAGCCCCGGTTGCGCTGGCCCGTGGCGCCGGATATCGCCGCCACGGTGGCGGGCCAGCGCATCACGGCCGTGGACCGGCGTGCCAAGTACCTGCTGATCCGGCTCGAGACGGGCAGCCTGATGCTGCATCTCGGCATGTCTGGCAGCCTGCGCATAGTCCCGGCGGACACCCCGCTGCGCACCCACGATCACCTGGACCTGATCCTGGACGACGGCCACCGGCTGCGCTTCCACGACCCGCGGCGTTTCGGCTCGCTGCACTGGGTGAAGCGGGACACGCAGCACCCTCTGCTCGCGCATCTGGGACCGGAACCGCTGGACGAGGCGTTCGACGGCGCCTGGCTACGGCGGGCTTTCGCCGGCAGGAAGGCCGCCGTGAAGCTCGCCCTGATGGACGCCCGCGTAGTCGTGGGCGTCGGCAACATCTATGCCAGCGAGGCGCTGTTCCGGGCGGGCATCCACCCGAGCCGGCCGGCGGGCCGGATCTCGCGTCAGCGGCTCGACCGTCTGGCCGATGCCGTGCAGTCCGTACTGTCCGAGGCCATCGCCGCTGGCGGCACCACGCTGCGGGACTTCTACGGCGGCGACGGCCAGCCGGGCTACTTCCGCCAGCGTCTGTCGGTCTACGGGCGGGCCGGCGAGCCCTGCGCAGGCTGCGGCGAACCGGTCAGGCAGCGGGTGATCGGCCAGCGCTCCAGTTACTACTGCCCCCGCTGCCAGCGGTAACGTTCCGGCGCCAGGGCCGGGGCCGGACGAATCGACTTAGCTGCGGCGCTCGAGCAACGCCTTCTCCACCATCGGCGAGACAAACTCGCCCACGTCGCCGCCCAGCATGGCGATCTCGCGAACCAGGCTGGAGGAAATATAGGTGTAGCGCTCGGTCGGTGTCAGGAACACCGTCTCCACCTCGTCGGTGAGATGGCGGTTCATGTTCGCGAGCTGGAACTCGTATTCGAAGTCGGAGACCGCGCGCAGACCGCGGATGATGGCGCCCAGGTCGTGCTGGCGTGCGAAGTCAATGGTCAGCCCTTCGTAGCCCATCACCTCGATGCCCGGGATGTCGGCGAGCACGGCCTCGGCCAGCGCCACCCGCTCTTCCAGGTCGAACATGGGCGCCTTGCCCGGATTGGCGGCGATGGCCACTACGATGCGGTCGAATATCCGCGACGCCCGGCGCACCAGGTCCTCGTGGCCGCGGGTGACGGGATCGAAGGTCCCCGGGTACATGGCGGCGATGCTCATAGCGCTCCCCCAGTCGGCTCGGTCCTGCCGAGCAGCACGAATCTCACGTTGCCGGCAGTCTTCTCCCGCCGGGTCTCGAGGCCCGGCGGCAGCCGGGGCGGCGAGCGGCGGTCGTGCTCCAGGTACACCAGAGCGTCATCGGCCAGCCAGCCGCGGTCTGCGAGGAGTGTACACAATTCGTCGAGCCGGCCGTGACCGTACGGCGGGTCGAGGAAGACGACGTCGAAGGGCTTTGGCTCGCCGCTCGCCAGCAGGCGGTAGGCATCCGCGGCCAGCACCCGGCAGCCGCCGGCGTCCAGCGTCTCGAGACTTCGCTCGATGGCGCGGGCGAGGCGGCGGTCCTGCTCGACGAACAGCGCGAAGGCCGCGTCCCGGGACAGGGCCTCGATGCCCAGGATGCCGGTGCCGGCGAACAGATCCGCCACCCGGCTGCCGCCGAGGTGCGGTCGCAGCCAGTTGAACAGCGTTTCGCGGATGCGGTCGGTGGTGGGCCTGAGCCCTTCGGCCTCGGCGACGGGCAGGCGGCGGCCGCGCCAGCGCCCGCCGATGATGCGGACGCTGCCCGGCGGCCGGCGCTCGCCCCGTTCAGGCCGCCGCGCCATGGCCGAGTCCGCTCCGGGGCATCCGGAGATCGGGGTGTGCTGCTAAGATGTCGCGCTCCGGGCCGGGGTCCGCGGACAGCATACCGCGGCGGCAGCCACTGACAACGAGGCACATGAAAGACGCTGCAGACAAGGCCGGTCGCAAGGGCTTCTTCAAGCGGCTGCGGGAGCGGCTGAACCGGGGCGACTCCTGGCTCACCTACGACCTGGCGAACCTGTTCCCCGGCGGCAGGATCGACGAGGACACGCTGGAGGAACTCGAGACCCGGCTGGTCATGGCCGACGTGGGCGTCGAGACCAGCATGCAGATCATCGAGTCCCTGCGGAAGAAGCTCGCCCGCAAGGAACTGAAGGACTTTGAGGCGCTGGTGCGCGGCCT
Organism: uncultured Woeseiaceae bacterium; assembly: GCA_964427415.1. Classification (GTDB taxonomy): domain Bacteria; phylum Pseudomonadota; class Gammaproteobacteria; order Steroidobacterales; family Woeseiaceae; genus Lentisalinibacter. The sequence continues at coordinate 17,170 of CAYRUH010000012.1, forward strand.
GCGCGACGCCATGCTGGAGATACTGCGCCCGGTGGAGGTGCCGCTGGAGGTGCCGGACGCACCGCGTCCGTGGGTAATGCTGATGGTGGGCGTGAACGGCGCCGGCAAAACGACCAGCATCGGCAAGATCGCGAAGCGCCTCGGCGACCAGGGTCTCGCGGTGATGCTGGCGGCAGGGGATACCTTCCGCGCGGCGGCGGTCGAGCAGCTGCAGGCCTGGGGCGAGCGCAACGGGGTGCCGGTGGTGGCGCAGCAGACCGGCGCCGACCCGGCGGCCGTGGCCTACGACGCCTGGGCGGCGGCGAAGGCGAGGGGCACGGACGTGCTGATTGCCGACACCGCCGGCCGGCTGCAGAGCCAGGGCGGCCTGATGGACGAGCTCGGCAAGATCGCGCGGGTGCTGGGCCGCCAGGACGACACCGCGCCCCACGAAGTGATGCTGGTGCTGGACGCCGGACTCGGCCAGAACGCGCTGTCCCAGGCGGAGAAATTCAGCGCGGCCGTGAAGGTCACGGGCATCACGGTCACCAAACTCGACGGCAGCGCCAAGGGCGGCGTGGTGCTCGGCATCGCGAATCGCCTGGGCATCCCCATCCGCTATATCGGCGTCGGCGAGGGCGTGGACGACCTGCAGCCCTTCGATGCCGGGGAGTTCGTGGACGCCCTGCTGGACCTGGGAGGCGGCGCGGCACAGTGATCCATCTGGAGAACATCACCAAGCGCTACGCCGGCCACGATGCGCTGCAGCGCCTCACGCTGGACGTGGATGCCGGGGAGATGGTTTTCGTCACGGGGCATTCCGGCGCGGGCAAGAGCACGCTGCTGAAGCTGATCGCACTCATCGAGCGACCGACCCGGGGCCGCATTGTGGTGAACAACCACGACCTCGCGAAGATCGGCCGCCGCCGCATCCCCCGCTACCGGCGCGACATCGGCATGGTGTTCCAGGACCACAAGCTGCTGTTCGACCGCAACGTATTCGAGAACGTGGCGCTGCCGCTGATCATCACCGGCACCGGCAAGCGCGAGATCGGCCGCCGCGTGCGCGCCGCGCTGGACCAGGTGGGCCTCCTGCGCCGCGAGAAGCAGATGCCCGAGACGCTGTCCAGCGGCGAGCAGCAGCGGGTAGGCATCGCCCGGGCCATCGTCGGCCGCCCCACGCTGCTGATCGCCGACGAGCCTACGGGCAACCTGGATCCGGAACTCTCGCTGGAGATCATGCGCCTGTTCGAGCGCTTCAATGACGTCGGCGTGACGCTGATGGTCGCCTCCCATGACCTGCACCTCATCGGCGGCATGGGCCACCGCCGCATCGTGCTGGACAACGGCATGCTGGCCGGCGAGACCGGTGACGAGGAGCCCGGGGGTCCGGTCTGGCTCCGGGAGACGCCGAATGATGGCTGAGCGGCGCTACGGCGGACCGGGCGCGTGGCTGGCCCGCCACGGGGAGACGGCGGTGGCCGCCCTCGGCCGGCTGGCACGGCAGCCGCTTTCGACGCTCCTGACCGTGCTGGTCATCGCCATCACGCTGGCGCTGCCCGCCGGCCTGCACCTGGGCGTCAAGAACGCCGCGCGGCTCTCAGGCGGCTGGGCGAGCGCGGTGGACTTTTCGGTCTACCTCGACATGGGTACCGCCGAGGAGGATGCCCGGCGGCTCGCGGGCATCATCGAGAGCCGCGCCGACGTGGAGGGGGTGGAGTTCATCAGCGCCGCGCAGGCACTGGCCGATTTCAAGGCCGGCTCGGGCTTCGGCGACGCCCTCGATGCACTGGACGGAAACCCCCTGCCGCACACGCTGGTGGTCCGCCCCGCCGTAGCCGGCAGCGACGCACTCATCGAATTGCTGCGCGAGGAACTGGAGAACCTGCCCGAGACCAACCTGGTGCAGCTCGACACGGCCTGGGTACAGCGCTTTAACGCGGCGCTGGACCTGATCCGCCGGGTGATCCTGATCACCGCGCTGCTGCTGGCCGCGGCGGTGCTCATCGTGATCGGCAATACCATCCGGCTGGATATCCAGAACCGCCGCGACGAGATCGTGGTGACGAAGCTGATCGGCGCGAGCGCCGGTTTCATCCGCCGCCCGTTCCTGTATTCCGGTCTGTGGTACGGCATCGGCGGCGGGCTGCTGGCGCTGGCGCTGGTCGCCGTCTCGCTATGGCTGACCTCGGAGGGCGTCGCCCGGCTGGCAGGCCTGTACGGCAGCGGTTTCCGTCTGAGCGGGCTGGACTGGCGGGAGAGCCTGATCGTACTCGGCACGGGAGCGTTTCTGGGCTGGTTCGGCTCCTGGTTCGCCGCCGCCCGTCACATGCGGCGCATCGAGCCCCGCTGATCGGCGGACGCCGCCAGCGCGGTGAGCACCGTGCGCACCACGCCCTCGACGGCCGCGCGGGAGGGACGGCGCCGGCACATCACGCGTATACCCCAGAGGTTGTTGACCAGGAACGCCGCGGTGGCATCGGGGTCCAGCCTCGGGTCCAGTTCACCGCTTTCGCTCGCGCGTCGCAGTGCCCGGCCGAACATCGATTCGATACGGTTTAGCCCGCCCACCAGTTCCCCTTGCACGTCCGGATCGTGATGGGAATACTCCAGCATCGCATTCACCATCAGACAACCACGATGCCTCGGGTCATCGAGGGTCTCGTCGACCAGCGCCAGGAAGAAATGCCGGATCGCCTCGAGGGAAGAATCGGCCCCGCGCAGGGACTCCTGGAGGCGCTCCGCGGAGTCGGCCTGGTAGGCCTTGAGGACCTCCAGGAACACGCCTTTCTTGCTGCCGAAGGCGGCATACAGGCTGCCGGGCTTCAGCCCGGTGGCCTCTACCAAGTCGCTGACGGAGGTGCCCCGGTAACCGCGCTGCCAGAACACTTCCGTGGCGCGTTCGATGACCTCCGCGCGATTGAAAGATGCTGGTCGTGGCATGGTCTTCCGCCCTCAAAAAACGGGGTTAATCAGAATGTTACTTATTCTTGAATATTTATTCAATAACATGCTACAGTGTGCCTTGAAATGCTGGCGGCAGGCATCGGATTTGCTCCTGCCGCATCGGGCGGCCGGAGCAACGCGAAGACCGGATCGCAGGCCGCGGAATCGCACGCCGCTCGTTTAGCACTGTTTGAATATGAGTGCTAAAATTTTGAACGCAAGTCCTGACCAGGAAAGGTAGGGAAAAGAAATGACGACAGCTTTGGCTCGCAGAGAACAGGAACTGATGCTCGCCGGACCGGTGGGCAGTCTCGACGCCTACATCCAGGCAGTGGGATCCGTGCCCGTGCTCAGCAAGGACGAAGAGCAGGCCCTTGCGCGCCGTTTCCGGGACGAAGAAGACCTGGGCGCCGCCCGCTCGCTGGTGCTGGCGCACCTGCGATTCGTCGTGCACATCGCGAAGGGCTACATGGGCTACGGCCTGGCACTGAACGACCTGATCCAGGAAGGCAACGTCGGCCTGATGAAAGCAGTAAAACGCTTCGACCCCGACGTGGGCGTGCGCCTCGTTTCGTTCGCCGTGCACTGGATCCGCGCTGAAATCCACGAGTTCGTGCTGCGCAACTGGCGCGTGGTCAAGGTGGCCACCACCAAGGCGCAGCGCAAGCTTTTCTTCAATCTGCGCCGCTCCAAGAAGAATCTCGCCTGGCTGTCGCCGGAGGAGACGAAAGCAGTGGCGCAAGACCTGGGCGTAAGCGCCACCGAGGTCACCGAGATGGAGAAGCGGCTGTCAGCCCGTGACAGCACCTTCGACCTGCCCGTGGACGACGAGGAGGCCTACACGCCGGCTCACTATCTGCCGAGCCCGGATGCCGATCCTGCGATGTTGGCGGAAGGAGAAGACTGGGAGGAGGAGACCTCGAGTCGTCTCGTGGCGGCACTGAATGCCCTCGACGAGCGCAGCCGCCACATCCTCGAGAGCCGCTGGCTGAGCGAAGACAAGATGACCCTGCAGGATCTCGCAGACCACTATGGCGTCTCCGCCGAGCGCATCCGCCAGATCGAGAGCGCGGCCATCAAGAAGCTGAAGAGCCACATGGGCGTCTGAGAAACCCGCCGGGCGGGGCCCAGCCGCTTCGGGAGTTCAGCGAGGACGGCGCCTGTGGGCGCCGTTTTTCGTTGGCGTCAGCGGTGGCGTGTCAGCAATAGCGCCGGCGCCGGTACTCTACCCAGCCGCCCTCGTCGAGACCGCGGGGATCGTGGTGGGTCCAGTGCACGGTGCCGCCCAGGTCATTCCACTCGTAGACGCCGCGGAAGCCGATCCGGTCCGCCATACCCAGCGGCACCCGTGGGGCCACCTCCAGGTTATGCGCGATGAGCAGCGACTGGCCGGCGGGCGTCCTCACCACGAAGCGCTGGTGGGGACCGGATTCGTCGTCGTCACCGAGGAGGCGCACCACTTGGCCGGTGCCCTCCACCCATTCGTCGTGCGTTCGCTTGTCGAAGGGCCGGTCGGTCTCTGCGCCCGAGCGGCCCTGCCGCCGTCGCTTCGCCGTCACGCCGTCAGGCAGTGACGGGTACCAGCGTCAGCTCCACCCGGCGATTGGTCTGGCGGCCTGCCGCCGTCGAGTTGTCGGCAACCGGGCGGCTCTCGCCCATGCCCACCGTGATGATTCGCTGATTCATCACGCCCTGGGACTGGAGGAAGCGAGCCACCGACGCGGCGCGCCGCTCGGACAGGCGCTGGTTGTACTCGTCCGTGCCCGTGCTATCCGTGTGGCCGGCGACTTCCACCACTGTCTGCTCGTACTTGTCGAGCACCTTGGCGACGGAGTTCAGCACGTCGAAGAACGCCGGTTTCAGGTCCGCGCTGTCGGTGGCGAAGGTGACATTGCCTGGCATATTGAGCGTGATGTTCTCGCCCATGCGGGTGACGCTCACGCCGGTGCCCTCGAGTTCGGCCCGCAGCTCCGCCTCCTGGCGGTCCATGTAATAGCCGACGGAGCCTCCCGCCAGCGCGCCGATGCCGGCGCCGATCAGCGCACGCTGGCGCCGCTCCACGGCGTCGTCGCCGGAGATGAGTCCGATAACCGCACCGGCCGCCGCGCCGATGGCCGCACCCTTGGTGGCGCTGGCTGTCTTTTGCTCGCGGGTATAGGGGTCGAGCGTTGTGCAGGCGCCCAGCGTAAAGGTCGTCATCGTGACGGCGGCGAGCACCAGCAGTTTCCTGGATTCCATGATTGTCCTCTCTTTGGTTATCCTCTTTGACTGTCTTGGGGGATGTGGCCCCGCGGCCCGGACTTCTCCCCGGCGGACGCAGATTTTCGTCCCGTATCCAGTATACGCGTTCAAGCTGAACGCCGGATTAATGCGCCGCGGTCCGCGCCGGGCGCCGGCCGCCATGTAGAATGCGCCGCAGGAGGAGACGCCCATGCGTACGGCCGATTTCTGGCTGGACCGGTATTCCCGTCATCACCGTTATTGGCTGAACCGCGTGCTGCATGCCGTCGCCATCCCGCTGGCGGTCATCGGCGTGACCGGCCTGCTCTGGGCGCTGCCCGTCCCCGCGGCCTTCACCGAGATCTCACCGGCGCTGAACTGGGGCACGGCATTCCTGCTGGCGGCGGTGGTCTACTATTTCATCCTCTCCATCCCGCTGGCGATCGGGCTGCTGCCGTTCGTGCTGGCGACCACCGGTATCCTGGGACGGCTGGACGCGCTCGCGCCCGCCCTGTGGCAGACCTCACTCACCCTGCTCCTCGCCGCAGTGCTCCTGCAGGCCATCGGGCACCTGCGGGATGGCGGACGGCTGCGGGTACTCGAAGACCTGCACTACCTCATGATCGGCCCGGTATGGATGATGGCTGCCGCCTTCCGGCGCCTGGGTATACCCTACTGAGACGCACGGCGCGGCCTGCCGTGGCCGTTGTTATACTTGCACGCTACCCCGGAGCGCCGCCGCTTCGCCGGTTCCAACGCCACACCCAGGAGTGCCCGCCGTGGCCAGCACACAACCCGTCAGCTCAACCGCCGGCCGCAAGAGGCTGGACCCCCTCGATCTCTGCGACGTCGACACCGAACTCGGCGACGAGGAGCGCATGGTGCGCGACTCCGTGGCCCGCTTCGTCGACGACCGGGTGCTGCCTGTCATCCGGGAGTGCTTCGAGAAGCATGTCTTCCCGCGGGACCTCATTCCGGAGGTGGCGGAACTGGGGCTGCTCGGCAGCTCCATCGAGGGCTACGGCTGCGCCGGCCTGAACGGCGTCTCCTACGGCCTGATCTGCCAGCAGCTCGAGCGGGGCGACAGCGGCCTCAGGAGCTTCGTCTCCGTGCAGTCCAGCCTGGTGATGTATCCCATCCATGCCTTCGGCAGCGAGGAGCAGAAGGAGCGCTGGCTGCCGGCGCTGGCCTGCGCCGAGGCCATCGGCTGCTTCGGGCTCACCGAGCCTCAGGGCGGCTCGGATCCCGGCAACATGAAGACCCACGCGAAGCGCGACGGCGACGACTGGGTGCTGAACGGCGCGAAGATGTGGATCACCAACGCCCCCATCGCCGACGTGGCCGTGGTGTGGGCGATGACGCCCGACGGTGTGCGCGGTTTCGTCGTCGAGACCGACACGCCCGGCTTCGAGGCCCACGAGATCCACGATAAATTCTCCCTGCGCGCCTCTTCCACCGGCGCGCTTTACCTGGACGACGTTCGCGTGCCGGCCTCGAGCCTGCTGCCCGGCGTGCAGGGACTGAAAGGCCCGCTGTCCTGCCTCACCCAGGCCCGCTACGGCATCACCTGGGGCGCCATCGGCGCCGCCCAGGCGTGCCTCGCCGAGGTGCTCGCTTACACGGCCGAGCGCGAGATGTTCGGCCGCCCGCTGAACCAGACCCAGACCATCCAGATCCGCATGGCCGACATGGCCCGGCGCATCACCACCGCGCAGCTGCTCTCGCTGCGCCTGGGCCGCCTGAAGGACGCCGGACGGCTGCAACCGAGCCAGGTCTCGCTGGCCAAGTGGAACAACGTGCGCATGGCTCTCGACATCGCCCGGGATGCCCGCGACATCCTCGGCGGCAGCGGCATCAGCGCCGAGTACGTGCCCATCCGCCACATGCTCAACCTCGAGAGCGTGATCACTTACGAGGGCACCGAGACCGTCCACCAGCTCATCATCGGCAAGGAGCTCACCGGCATCAATGCCTTCTGACCAGCGCCCGCCGGACGCGCGCCCGGGGAGTCCGGCCGGCGCCGCAGCGCCGTGACGGCGGCGGCCAGCGAACCGCGGCCGGCGACCCACCGCGACGTGTGGCGCATCGCCGCGCCGCTGATCCTGTCGAACGTCTCCGTGCCGCTGCTCGGCATGGTCGATACCGCCGTCATGGGCCACCTCGACGAGCCCTGGTATCTCGGCGCGGTAGCGGTCGGCGCCACCATCTTCAGTTTCCTCTACACCGGCGTGAATTTCCTGCGCATGGGCACCACGGGACTCGCGGCCCAGGCCTGCGGCGCCCGCGACGGTGCGGCGGTTCGCACCAGCATAGGCCAGGCCGTCATCGTCGCACTCGCCATTGCGCTCGTTCTGATCGCCCTGCAGCAGCCGGCCGGCAGCATCGCACTGGCACTGCTCGGGCCCGGGCCCGAAGTGGCACAGTTCGCCCGCGTCTATTTCGACGTGCGCATCTGGAGCGCGCCCGCCACGCTCGCCAATTACGCCATCGTCGGCTGGTTCATCGGCCTGCAGAACGCCCGCGTGCCGCTGGTCATTGTGCTGGTGATCAATATCACCAACATCCTGCTCGACCTGGTGTTCGTGGTCGGCCTCGGCATGAAGACAGAGGGCGTGGCCCTGGCCTCCGTGGTCGCGGAGTTCACCGGCCTTGCCGCGGGCTGCGCTTTCGTCGCCCGGGAGCTGAAGCGCTGGCCCGGCCGTTTCGAGCGGACCGCGCTCACCCGCATCGGCAATTACGGTCCCTTCTTCTCCGTGAACGGCAACCTGTTCCTGCGCACCATGGCGCTGATGTTCGCGCTGGGCTTCCTGACGGCCCGCAGCGCCCGCCTGGGCGACGTGCTGCTGGCCGCCAACGCCATCCTGCTGAACCTGCAGTACCTGCTCTCTTATGCCCTGGACGGCCTGGCCCATGCCGCGGAGGCTCTGGTGGGCAAAGCCATGGGCGAGCGCAGCCGCGAGAACCTGCGCCGGGCCGTGCGCCTCAGCCTCGCCTGGTCGCTGGTCGTCGCAGTGGCGTTGTCCCTGTTCTACGCGCTCGCCGGGCCCGCCATCATCCGCCTGCTCACCGAACTGCCCGAGGTGCTGCGCGCGGCCGTGACCTACCTGCCCTGGATGGTGGCATCACCGGTGGTCTCGGTGTGGAGCTTCCTCTACGACGGCGTCTTCGTCGGCGCCACCCGGGCACGGGAGATGCGCAACATCATGGTGCTCTCCGCCTTCGGCGTCTTCGTCCCGACCTGGTTCCTCACCCAGCCCTGGGGCAACCACGGCCTGTGGTTCGCCTTTCTCGCCTTCATGGGCGCGCGGGGGATCGGCATGCACTGGTATTACCGCCGCGTGGCGGCCGACCCCTGGCCGACGCCGAAACACGACGGCGAGCGTCGGGCCGGACAGTCAGCATAATCGTCGCCGGCGCCGCAGCGGCACCCGCCCGCAGCTCTCAGGCCGGCGCACGCAGCATGTCCGCCTGCTGTCTCTCCACCTCCCGCACCGCCCAGCGCCAGGCGCCGATGCCGCAGATCACATTTGCCGCGGCATAGGCGGCGAAGATACCGGCGTAGCCGGCCACGACCGAACCCGCCCACGCCAGCGGCAGGTAGATGACCACCATGCGCATGACGGAGACCACCACCGCGGGCAGCGGCCGCCCGATGCCGTTGAACGAGGCATTCATCACCATGACCATGCCGGCCGTGCCGTAGCTGACCGGCACGATCAGGAAGTAAGTGGCCGCCACCATGACCACCCGCGGCTCGTCACTGAACAGCGCCGCCAACGGCCGGCCGAACACGACCAGCGCGAGTGCCAGCACCAGGCCGAGTCCCAGGCAGAAGCGGGTACACAGAGACAGCGCCTCGATGATGCGCTCCGGCTTCTGCGCGGAGAGGTTCTGGCCGACGATCGGGCCGATGACGGCCGACAGGGCGAAGAAGCTGATCAGGGTCATGCCCTCGACCCGGCTGGCCACGCCGAAGCCCGCCACCACCTCCGGCCCGTAGTCCGCCAGCATGGCCGTCACCACGCCGATGCTGACAGGAATAATGGCATTGGTGCCGGCCGCAGGCAGCCCAACGTGGAGGATGCGCCGCCAGGAGGCCCGGATGGGGCCGAGGCCGGGCCATTCCAGGGTCAGCAGGCCGAGACGGAAATGCAGCACCCAGATGGCACCGACGAAGGCCGCGGCGCGGCCGATCAGCCCGGCCACGGCGGCACCGGTGAGCTCCAGCCGCGGGAACGGGCCGAGTCCGAAGATCAGCAGCGGGTCCAGCGCCGCTGTGAGCAGCGCCGAGGCGATCATCAGCATGCCCGGTATACGCGCATCGCCCGTGGCCCGCAGCGAGGCCATGCCGACCATCGGCACCACCACGAACACCATACCGGCGTACCAGACCAGCATGTAGTCACGGATCATCGGGATGATGTCCGGCGGTGCGCCCAGCAGGCGGAACAGTGGCTCGATGGTGACTGCACCGATCAGTGCCAGCACCAGCGTGATCAGGAAGGCGAGCACGAGGGCGTCGGTGGCGATGCGCCGGGCCTGCTCCGCGTCGCGGGCGCCGATGGCCCGCGCCAGCACCGAAGAGGTGCCGGCGCCGAGTCCGATGGCCACCGAGGACAACGTGAAGACTACCGGGAACGTAAAGGCGATGGCGGCCAGCGGATCCGGTCCCAGCTGGCCGACAAACCAGGTGTCCACCAGATAGACGCCCATGGTGGCGGAGATGCCGATCATCATCGGCAGCGTCATCGCCGCCAGATGGCGGCCGATCGGACCTTCGGTGAGCTTCGCTGTCTGCTGCGTCATCGGACGATCGCCAGGGCGCGGGGGCGGCTACTGTAACCCATGGCCCGGCCATCGGTTACCGTAGCCGGGCCATCCACAGCGTCGAGCGGCGCCTGTCGAGGCGAGAGGACCAGGCGCGAGGACGGGACGCGTCGGTGTCCGCCGTCATCGGCGGCTGCTATCCTCGCGCGTCCGGTGTCCCGAGAACCCCGTGAATATCGAACTGAGCCGCCGTATCCGCCGTGACATCCCCACCGTCCTCGCCGCGATCGCCGATCCCGGCATGCTGGACGCATGGCAGCCTACGCTGAAGGACCTGCGTATGCTCAGCGGCCGTCGCGGCGCGCCGGGCAGCGTCTGCGAACTGGTCTACGACGAGAACGGCCGGGAAGTGCGGCTGGAGGAGACCGTCACGGACACCCGCGAGCACGAACTGCTGGAATTCACCTATCGGGGCGCCCAGGCTGTCAGTCGCGTCCGCCACTGGTTCGCAAGTCCCGCCGCGGGCGAGACCGTCTGGACGGTGGACTGCCGGTTCCGCTTCCGGGGGCTCTGGCTGCGGCTGCTGGTACCCTTCGTCAAGGGCCCCTTGCGCCAGCGTATCGACAGCGACATGGCGCGGCTGCAGGCACTGCTGGAACATGCGGAGGAAAGATCGTCTTGACCTGGAAACGGCTCACATCACGCACGGTGTTCGAGAACGACTGGATCACCGTCCTCGAAGACGACGTCATCAACCCGAACGGCGGCCACAACCGCTACGGCCACGTCCATTTCAAAAACCGGGCCATCGGCATCGTGCCCCTCTCGACGGAGGGCGATACCTGGCTGGTGGGCCAGCATCGATACACCCTGGGCGAGTGGTCCTGGGAGATCCCGATGGGCGGCTGCGGCGGCGAGGACCCGCTGCAGGCAGCTAAGCGCGAGCTGCGCGAGGAGACGGGTCTGAGCGCGGAGCGCTGGCAGGAGGTCATGCGGCTGCACACCAGCAACTCAATCACCGACGAGTCCGGCTTCGTGTTCCTGGCCGAGGGGCTCTCGACAGGCGAGCCCGCCTTCGACGAGACCGAGAAACTCGCCATCCGCCGCCTGCCCCTCGCCGACGCCGTGCGCATGGTGCTGGCCGGAGAGATCACGGATGCCATCAGCGCCGCAGGGCTACTGCGGGTGTGGGCGGGTCGCGTGCCGTCCTCTCTGCCGTAACCAGGTAGCGTAGCGGGCCACCCGGGCGCACCGCGTCGAAGGGGTAGCAGGTCACCAGCGTCAGCCGGTCGACCGGGTCGTCCAGGCCGATGCCGTCGCTGCGAGCGTCCAGCACCTCGCTACCGGTGACCCGATAACGCAGCCGTCGACCGTTGGCGATCTCCAGCTCCAGCTCGTCCCCGGGCTCCAGTTCGGCCAGAAAGCGGAAGTGGGTATCGCGATGCCCCACCAAAACGGTGTTGCCCGCCGCGCCTGGCGCTGCGCTGGCCTCAAGGTGGCCGGGTCCGAAAGCCAGCGTGCGGCCGCTGCCGCCGGAGAGCACGACGAGGTCCACCATGCCGCCGATCGCGGCCAGTCTGGCGACCGGCCAGGTATCGGCCCAGGGCCAGGGGCGCACGGCCTCGGCCCCTTCCCGGGTTTCCTCCCAGGCTTCCCGCAGCAGGCTCTGGGCCGCCCAGGCCTTGAGCGGCAGCCAGGCGCCGGCGCTCAGTTGCCAGAGTCCGATGGCGAGGACCGCGGCCACGGCGAGGCGCTCAGGCCGCATGGCAGCGCCTGACGTCCTGCACCCGCAGTCCGACAAGCAGGCCGAGGCCAAGGAGCAGGCCGACCAGGCCGATCAGACGGCGCAGCGGGGCCGCCGTGCCGGTGGCGGGCAGGTTGTACACGGCCGCGGTCTGACCCCGGGGCAGCAGGGACGGCACCCGTTCCTCGATCAGTGCAGCGCCGGCGGGCCGGGCGGGACTGCGATCGACGGCCACCAGACTCGTGTAGCCGCTGACCAGGTGGTGGGCGAGCGCCGTGCGGACGATCTCCGCCCGGATGCGCTCTTCCGGCACGCCGGCACGGCGGGCATCCTCCAGCGACTCGATGCGGGCCCTCGCCCAGAGCTTGCCGACGCCCGGGTAGGCCCGGGCCTCGTCGAACACCAGCTGGCGCATCCAGTAGCCGTCGCCCCGCCGGCCGCTCACCGTGACCACGGCGCCCGCCGGCGGCGGCCGCTCGAAGCGGGCGCTGACCATCAGGGGCTCGCCGTGATAGAGGTCGGGCACGGGCGCAGGGTAGACCTCGGCGTCGGCACCGGCCGGCCAGTCCACGGTGATGTCGGTGAGGGCCGGGCGCTCGAGCCGCCGGAACAGCCGCTCCATACGAGCGCTCACCTCGTCGGCGTCGCCGATCACGAGCGCCGAGCCCCGGCCAGCCTCCGCGGCCTTGCGCATGAACCACCGGTTCGGCGCAGCGCCAATCGCCACGGTGAACAGGCGAGAATCGCCAAGCCGGGCGCGGATCAGCTCCAGCAGCGCCGCTTCGTTGCCGACGCTGCCGTCCGTGATGAAGACGATCTGGCGCAGCCGCCCCGACGCGCGCCGACGCAGGGCGGCGGCGAGTGCCGGCTCCATCTCGGTGCCGCCGTTGGCCGCCAGGCCAGCCACCAGCTCCAGCGCCTCCTCACGCCACAGCCGTTCACCGGACACCGGTGCCGGGAAGAAGGCCCGGCTACGGCTGTTGAACTCGATGACGTTGAAGCGATCCTCCGGGCGCAGCCTCGACAGGGCGATCGACAGGGCTGCCTTCGCCTGCTCGAGGGAAGCGCCGTGCATGGAGCCCGAGGTGTCGACGACGAAGATCAGCTCCCTGGGAGGAGGGGAGGCGTAGCGGGGCTCCTCGCCATGGGGCGGCTGGAAGAACAGCAGCCACGTCCCGGCACCGGCCTGGCCGGTGCCGCGGAAGAGCGTCGCGGCGGGCAGCGCTCCGGGCAGCGGCCGCCAGGCGATCTCCAGGTCCCGATCCATGGGCACGTCGCGGCCGTCGAAGCCGATGTGCCAGGCCCGGCCTTCCCGGCTCGCATGGAGTTCGTGATGGCGGCCCGTGACGGCAACGAGTTCCACGCCGGCGTCGATGACGCCCTCCAGGGTCAGGTGGTGGCCGTCGGAGCGGGTCGCGGCCGGCGCGGCGAACGGCGGACTGATCGCGCCGGCATCGGGCACCTGATCGGTACCTCCGGCGTCCCTGTCGGCAGGACGGCCGGGGATGTAGCGGGGCGTGAGCGTCAGCGGCAGATGCAGGCCGTACTCGCCGTCGCCGTAGTCTACCGTCTGCTGCCAGGCGATCTCGATCTCCACCGTCTCGCCCGGGCTCACGTTGGCCAGGCGGGTGGTGAACAGGTTCGGCCGCTGGCGGTCCACCAGCACGGTACGACGGCCGGCCTCCCGGGCCTCGCGGTACGCACGCTCGGCCTCGACCTTGTCACTGATCTCGCCCTCGATCACGGTCGCGCCGTAGCGCATCGTCAGCTCGTCGACGGCGGCGTCGGCGGGCAGCGGAAAGGTGTAGACGCCCTCCACCCAGTCGTCGCGGTCGTTACGAAATCGCTGGGTGAGCCGCACCCGTGCCACCAGGCCGCTCACCTCGAGCTGCAGTGCAGACGACAGGTGGGGTGCGGCGCTCGACCGGCCGTCACGCTGCCACTCGAGGGGCGAAGCGAGCGCCGCGCCGGCGAACAGTGCCAGCAGCGCGAGCGCCACTGCCGTTGCCACCGCCCTCGCCAGCATCCCTGCCATTGCCGCCGCTATTGCCACCGCGGCCGCCGGCTCCGCCACCCGCGTCCGCGACACCTTGTCCGTCTCTCTGCCCGAGCGCTTCATCAGCCTGCCTCCTGCGGATCCCTGTGTTCGTCCCATGACCTCGATTGCAGCAGGACAGGGCGGCAGCCCGCGGTCGGCTCCATGGCATATCGCGGACAGAATGTGGCAAATTGTGGCGTTCCCCTGTCGCGATGCCTGTCGCAAGGCCGTCGCGACCCCGTCGTCAGCGCCACGGAGCCGCCGGTGAAGAGACGCATCGCCATCGTCGAGGACGAGCCCGCCATCCGCGAGAACTACGCGGCCGCCTTCCGCCGCGAAGGCTACGAGGTGGAGGGCTGGGGCGACCGGCACTCGGCGCTGGAGTCCTTTCACGCGCGCCTGCCCGACCTGGTGATCATCGACGTGAACCTGGCGGACGACGTCGAGGGCGGCTTCGAGCTCTGCCGGGAGCTGCGGGGGATGTCCGCCACCGTCCCCATCCTCTTCCTCACCGCGCGGGACAGCGAGCTGGATGCTATCTCCGGCCTGCGTCTCGGCGCCGACGACTACCTCACCAAAGACATCAGCCTGCCCCATCTGCTCGCCCGGGTGGCCGCGCTGTTCCGCCGCCTGGAGGCGGTGAGCGGCGGCGGCGACGAGACGCCCGTCCGCCGGGGCGAGCTGGAGATCGACGTCGACCGGCTGGCCGTGCGCTGGCGCGGCCGACCGGTGCCGCTCACGCTCACCGAGTTCTGGCTGGTGCATGCGCTGGCGCGCTATCCCGGCCACGTGCGCAACCGCCAGCAGCTGATGGATGCGGCCAGCGTCGTGCTCGACGACAACACGATCACCTCCCATATCAAGCGCATCCGGCGGAAGTTCCAGCGGCTGGACCCGGACTTCGCTGCCGTCGACACGGTCTACGGCGTGGGCTACCGCTGGCTCGCGGACTGACGGCCGGGCAGCTCCGGGACCGGCCAGAATCCCGCCATGGGCCTCCGCTCGCAGCTTGCTTTCATCGGGCTCATCACGCTGACCCTGCCCTGGGCGGGTTGCCAGTATCTGCGCGAGACCGAGGAGGCACTGCGCCAGGGCCAGCAGACCCTGCTGCTGGATACCGGCCAGAGCCTCGCCGCCCTGCTGGCCGACCGGCCTGCACTATTCCCGGAAGCATCCGGGGTACAGGGCGCGATGACCCTCTACGCCCACCCCGTCGAGGGCACGCCGGTGCTGGACGGTTTCGCCGACGACTGGGTGACGCCGGGCCGGGCTGAGCCGGTCGCGCTCGGCGACGCAGCGCAGCTGCTGGTGAGCGGCAACGCCCGGCATGTCTATGTGTTTCTGGACGTGAGCGCGGCCGGCGACGCCGCCGGCAAGCACATCGAACTCACCCTCGAGCCGGACGCGCCGGTCTGGCGCTTCTCGCCGGTGGCGCCCGGGCCGCTGGCCGCCACACGGCGGATCCGCGGCGGCGGCGAGCAGACCGAGCCCCGCATGCAGGGCTGGTGGACGCCGACCACCGATGGCTTCAACCTGGAAGTGCGACTGCCCCGTGAACTGGCGGCGGACCAGCTCGGCGTGCGCGTACTGGAGGCGGATGGCTCACGGCTGATTGCCGCCACCCACGAGCCGGGACGACCCGGTCGGCTCGCCGCGCCCTCCTTCGCCCTCACCGTTCTCCTGCGCAACTACGCCCGCCCCGGCCTGGAGCTGGCCGTGGCCGATGCGGCGGGCTGGCGCCTCGCAGAGGCCGGCGGACTGGCCGCCGAGCGGCGCGCCGAGGAACCCACCGCCGCCACCCGGCTGTATCGCGGCCTGCTGGGGGAGACGGTGCCGCCGCTGCCGCCCGAGCCTGCCACCGGCCGCATCGCCCTGCCCTGGGTGCGCGCCGCGCTGGACGGTACGCCCGAGAGCGTATGGCGCCGGGCGCGGGGCAGCGGCCAGGCGGTGGTGAGCGCGGCGACGCCGATTCGCCACCAGGGCCGGGTGATCGGCGCAGTGGTGATGAAGGAGTCCAGCGCGGCCATCCTCACGCTCACCAACCGGGCGCTGGCGCGGCTGACGTCACTGACGCTCATCGCCACGCTGGCGGTGGCCGCCGCCCTGCTCGGCTACGCCACCTGGCTGTCGGTGCGCATCACCCGGCTCAGCCGGGCCGCCGACCGTGCCATGAGCGCCAGCGGGCAGATCCGCGTGGCTCTGCCCAGCGCCGCCGCCGGCGACGAACTGGGCGATCTGTCCCGCAGCTTCTCCCGGCTGCTCGCCCGGGTGCAGGAAACGAACGAGTACCTGCGCACGCTTGGCGCGCGGCTCTCCCACGAGCTGCGCACGCCGCTGGCCGTGGTGACGTCGTCGCTGGATAACCTGGAAGGCGTGGGCCTCACGCCGGAGCAGGAGGACTATGCCGTGCGGGCGCGGGAGGGATCACGCCGGCTGCAGGCCATCCTCAACGCCATGAGCGAGGCCAGCCGCACCGAGCAGGCGGTAACCGCCGCGGAAACCGAGCACTTCGACCTCGCGCAGGTGGCCGCCTCCGCCGCGGAAGGCTACGCGCTCGCCTACCCGGAGCGCGAGTTCCGTCTCAGCCGCGACGCCGCCGCGGCACCGGTGGCAGGCGTGCCCGAACTGCTGGTGCAGATGCTGGACAAGCTGGTCGCCAACGCCGTGGAGTTCAGCGAACCCGGCGCGCAGATCGGCATCCACGTCGCCACGGCCGGAGACAGCGTCACGCTGGCAGTGGCCAACCCGGGGCCGCCGCTGCCCGGGCACATGCGCGAAAGCATCTTCGACTCGCTGGTCTCGGTGCGGCCCGACCGGACGGCGAGCCACCTGGGCCTCGGTCTCTACATCGCCCGCCTGATCGCCGAGTCCCACGGCGGGCGCATCACCGCCGCCAACCTGGCGGACGGCAGCGGTGTCGTGTTCTCGGTGAAGATACCGCTGGCGGGTCAGGCGGAAGACAGGTAGTCGACGATGCCCTTGGCCGCCTCGCGGCCCTCGAACACGGCGGTGACCACCAGATCCGAGCCGCGCACCATGTCGCCGCCGGCAAAGATCTTCGGGTTGGAGGTCTGGAACGGATGGCGGCTGCCGTTCAGCCACACCCGGCCATTCGGGCGGGTGCGGATCTCGAACTCGTCGAACCAGTCTGCCGGCGACGGCCGGAAGCCGAAGGCGATGATGACCGCGTCTGCCGGCAGAATGTGCTCGGTGCCGGGCACCGGCTCGGGACGGCGGCGTCCGCCCGGGCCCGGCTCGCCCAGACGGGTCTCGATCAGCTTCACACCGCTGACCTGGTCGCCGCCGACGATCTCGATGGGCTGCTGGTTGAACAGGAAGGTGACGCCTTCCTCGCGGCTGTTCACCACCTCGCGGCGGGAGCCCGGCATGTTCTCCTCGTCGCGGCGGTAGGCACAGGTGACGCTGGCGGCGCCCTGGCGGATGGCGGTACGGTTGCAATCCATGCCGGTATCGCCGCCGCCGAGCACCACCACGCGCTTGCCCGCCATGTTGATGCGGGGCTCGGAGCGCCGGCCCATGCCGAGTTCCCGGTACACGTTGGAGACCAGGTAGGGCAGCGCCTCGTACACGCCGGGCAGATCCTCGCCGGGGAAGCCGCCGCGCACGTAGGTGTAGGCGCCCATGCCGAGGAACACGGCGTCATAGTCCGCCAGCAGCTGCTCGAACGGGACGTCCTCGCCGATGCGGGTCTCGAGCACGAACTCGACGCCCATGCCCTCCAGGATCTCCCGGCGTTTGCGCACGATCTCCTTCTCCAGCTTGAACGGCGGGATGCCGAAGGTCAGCAGGCCGCCGATCTCCGAATACGCGTCGTAGACCACGGAGGCGACGCCGTTTCTGGCGAGCACGTCGGCAGCGGCGAGACCCGCCGGCCCCGCGCCCACGACCGCCACCCGCTTGCCGGTGGGCTCGACGTGGGAGAGATCCGGGCGCCAGCCGAGTTTCAGTGCCTCGTCGGTGATGTACTTCTCGATGTTGCCGATGGCGACGGCGCCGAGGCCGTCGTTCAGCGTGCAGGCGCCCTCGCACAGACGGTCCTGGGGGCAGACCCGGCCGCAGACCTCGGGCAGGGAGTTGGTCTGGTGGCTCAGCTCCGCGGCCGCCAGGATGTTGCCCTCGTCGATCAGCTTCAGCCAGTTCGGGATGTAGTTGTGCACCGGGCACTTCCACTCGCAGTAGGGATTGCCGCAGTTGATGCAGCGCCCGGCCTGGTCGGCGGCCTCCCCGGCCGTGTACTGGCCGTAGATCTCCCGGTAATTGGTGATGCGCTCCTCGGCCGGCAGCTTGTCCGGGTCGCGGCGCGGGATCTCCATGAATTGCAGCGGGCGTTCTACCATGACCCTCCCCTCAGGCCGCCTCGCGCAGCGATTCGATCAGTGAGCCGAGCTCGGCGGCCTTCGGCTTCACCACCCAGAACTTCGGCAGCCAGGTACGGAAGTCCTCCAGCAGCTCCTGGCCCCACTCGCTGCCCGTGTACTTCACGTGCCGCTCGATGAGCTCGCGCAGATGATGCAGGTGCGCCTCCATGCTCTCCGGCGTGATGCGGTGGATGTCGATCAGCTCGTGGTTGTAGCGGTCCACGAAATCGCGCTCCTCGTCCAGCACGTAGGCGAAACCGCCGGTCATGCCGGCACCGAAGTTCACGCCCGTGCGCCCGAGCACCACAACGACGCCGCCGGTCATGTACTCGCAGCAGTGATCGCCCGAACCCTCCACGACAGCCGTTGCGCCGGAGTTGCGCACCGCGAACCGCTCGCCCGCGACGCCGGCGGCATACAGCGCACCGCCGGTGGCGCCGTACAGGCAGGTGTTGCCGATGATCACCGTCTCCCGCGCGACGAAGCCGGCGCCCGGGGCCGGGCGCAGCACGATGCGCCCACCGTTCATGCCCTTGCCCACGTAGTCGTTGGCGTCGCCCTGCAGCGTCAGATTCAGGCCCGCCACGTTCCAGCAGCCGAAGCTCTGGCCGGCAGTGCCTTCCAGTTCGAGTTCGAGAGGGGCCTCCGCCATGCCCAGGTTACCGTGGCGCCGGGCGATCTCGCCGGCGAGCCGTGCACCGATGGAGCGATTGAAGTTGCGGATTTCGTAACGGAACGTGCCGCCGGAGAGCGACTCGATGGCCGGCAGCGCGTCGGCCACCATCTGCTCGGCCAGCTCACCCTTGTCAAAGGGCGCATTGCGCGGGTCGATGCAGAACCGCGGCTTGTCCTCGGCCAGCCCCGCATCGGCGAGGATGGGCGAGAGGTCGAGGCGGCGCTGGCGGGGTGTCTCGCCCGGCAGCAGCTCCAGCAGCTCGGTGCGACCGATCACCTCGTCCAGGCTTCGTGCGCCGATGGAGGCCAGCACCTCCCGGGTCTCCCGGGCAACGAAGCGGAAGAAGTTCTCCACCATCTCGGGCAGGCCGATGAAGTGCTTCGAGCGCAGGGTCTCGTTCTGGGTGGCGACGCCGGTGGCGCAATTGTTCAGGTGACAGACCCGCAGGTACTTGCAGCCCAGCGCCACCATCGGCGCGGTGCCGAAGCCGAAGCTCTCGGCGCCGAGTATGGCGGCCTTCACCACGTCCAGGCCGGTCTTCAGCCCGCCGTCCGTCTGCAGCCGCACCCGGTGGCGCAGGTCGTTGGCGCGCAGCACCTGGTGGGTCTCGGACAGGCCGAGCTCCCACGGGCTGCCCGCATACTTCACCGAGGTGAGGGGGCTCGCCCCGGTGCCGCCGTCGTAGCCGGAGATGGTGATCAGGTCGGCGTAGGCCTTGGCCACGCCCGCGGCGACGGTACCCACCCCGGGCTCGGACACCAGCTTCACCGACACCAGCGCCTGGGGGTTCACCTGTTTCAGGTCGAAGATGAGCTGGGCCAGGTCCTCGATAGAGTAGATATCGTGGTGCGGCGGCGGCGAGATGAGCCCGACGCCGGGCTTGGCGTAGCGCAGCCGGGCGATCATCTCGTTCACTTTGTGGCCGGGCAGCTGGCCGCCCTCACCGGGCTTCGCGCCCTGGGCCATCTTGATCTGCAACACCTCCGCATTCACGAGGTATTCCGCCGTGACGCCGAAGCGCCCCGAGGCCACCTGCTTGATCTTGGACATGCGCTCGGTGCCGTAGCGGTCCGGGTCCTCGCCGCCCTCGCCGGAGTTGGAGCGGGCGCCGAGACGGTTCATGGCGATGGCCAGCGCCTCGTGCGCCTCCGGCGACAGCGCGCCGAGGGACATGCCGGCACTGTCGAAGCGGGGCAGGATGTTCTCTTCCGGCTCCACGTCCGCCAACGTCAACGGGTTGTCCGTGGGCTTCAGTCGCATGAGATCGCGGAAAGCTGCCACCGGCCGCTCGTTCACCAGACGCGCGTACTTCCGGTAACGCTCGTAATCGCCCGTGCGCACGGCCGCCTGCAGCATGGCCACCACGTCCGGGTTGTAGGCGTGATACTCACCGCCGTGCACGTAGCGCAGCAGGCCGCCCTGATTCACGGGCGCAAGATCATTGAAGGCGAGTTCGCTGAGCCGGGTCTGATCCTCGTGCAGGTCGGCGAAGTTCGCTCCCTGCACGCGGCTGACCGTGCCCCGAAAGCAGCGCTCCACCACCTCGTCGGCCAGGCCCACGATCTCGAACAGCTGGGCACCCCGGTAGCTCGAGATGGCCGAGATGCCCATCTTGGACATGATCTTGAACAGCCCCTTGCGGATACCGCGCCGGTAGCTGCGGCCGAGCTGCTGGGCGCTCTCCCGGCGGGTGTCCACGTGGCCCTGGCGCACCATGTCGTGCAGGCACTGGTAGGCGAGATAGGGGTACACCGCCGTCGCGCCGTAGCCGATCAGGCAGGCGAAGTGGTGCGGATCACGGGCGTAGCCGGTCTCCACGACGATGTTGCAGTCGCAGCGCAGACCCAGGCGCACCAGGTGATGGTGCACGGCGCCGGTGGCCAGCAACGAGTGCACCGGCATGTGGTCGCGCTGGATGTAGCGGTCTGACAGCATCACCAGCAGCTTGCCGGCGCGCACGGCGTCGGCGGCCCTCGCGCAGATGTCTGCCAGCGTCTCGGGCAGCGGCGTCTCCTGCGGGTAGTTCAAATCGATGAACTCGGTGGAGTCGGCGAACATCTCCTCACTGACCAGCTGGCGCAGCTTGCGCTGGGACAGCACCGGCGAGTTCATGATGACCTGGCGTCCGTGCTCCGCGCCGAGCTCGAACAGGTTGCACTCCCGGCCGATGTTCGTCTGCAGCGACATCACGATGCGCTCGCGCAGCGAATCGATCGGCGGATTGGTCACCTGGGCGAACTGCTGGCGGAAAAAATCGAACAGCGGCCGCACCTGGCGGGACAACACCGGCATGGGCGTGTCATCGCCCATGGAGCCCACCGCCTCGGCCTGGGCCTCGGCCAGCACGCGGATAATCTCGTTCCTTTCCTCCGCGGTGAGGTTGAACATCTTCTGGTAGCGCGCCAGCGTACGGGTGTCGAACGGCTCCGCTGCCATGTGTACGTCCACCAGCTCCGAATCCAGGTAGCGCACGCCCTGCTTCAGCCAGCGCTTGTACGGCGCACGGCTCTTCAGCATGTCGTGGATGCGGGGCGTATCGAGCAGTTCGCCGGTCTCGAGATCCACGGCCAGCATCTCGCCGGGGCCCAGCCGGCCTTTCCTGACGACGTTCGCCGCGTCGTATTCGTACACGCCCACCTCGGATGCCACGGTGAGGTGGCGGTCCCGTGTGAGCACGTAACGGGCGGGCCTCAGGCCGTTGCGGTCCAGCGTGCAGGCCGCATAGCGCCCATCGGTCAGGACGATGCCGGCCGGTCCGTCCCAGGCTTCCATGTGGCAGCCGAAGAACTCGTAGAAGGCCTGCACGTCCGGGTCCATGTCGTCCATGCCCTGCCAGGCCGGCGGGATGAGGATGCGCATGGCCTGCAGCACGTCCATGCCGCCGGCCAGCATTACCTCCAGCATGTTATCCAGACTGGAGGAGTCGGAGCCGGACAGCGAGACCAGCGGCATCAGGTCGGAGACGTCGGGCAGCTTTTCGGAGGTGAAGTTGGCCGCCCGCGCCCGGGCCCAGTTGCGGTTGCCGCGGATGGTGTTGATCTCGCCGTTGTGGGCGAGCAGGCGGAACGGCTGCGCCAGCCGCCACTGGGGCCAGGTGTTGGTGGAGAAGCGCTGGTGAAACACCGCCACCGACGTCTCCATGCGCGGGTCGCGCAGGTCCGGATAGAACACCGGCAGGGCAGCCGGCATCACCATGCCCTTGTAGGAGATGGTGTTGGCGCAGAGGCTCGCCACGTAGAAACAGTCGTCGGACTCGGCGAGCGCGTTCTCCGCCCGCCGCCGGGCCATGAACAGCTTGCGGTTGAACGCCGCCCGCGCCATGCCGGCGGGCGCGTTGACGAATACCTGAGCGATGTGCGGCAGGGTGCGCAGCGCCTCGTCGCCGCAGACAGAGGTGTCCACCGGCACGTCGCGCCAACCGGCGGTCTCCAGACCCGCTCGTGTCACTTCCTCTTCGAGCCGTTGCCGTCCACACTCGCGCAATTCTGCGTCGCGGTGCAGGAAGACCGTACCTGCGGCGTAGCGCTGGGACAATTCCATGCCGGCATCCTCGGCGACGCCCCGCAGGAAGCGGTCCGGCGTCTTCAGCAACAGGCCGCAGCCGTCGCCGGTCTTGCCGTCCGCCGCCACCGCACCCCGGTGAGTGAGGCGCTTGAGCGCTCCGACGGCCGTCTCCACGACCCACGCGCTCGGCTCATCGTCGAGATTGGCGATGAGGCCGAAGCCGCAGCTGTCCCGCTCGAAGGCGGGATCGTAGAGCGATCCTTCGGTCGGCTTGGTCATAGCTACACCTGGCGCAAGGGGCCGGAGCCGGCACCGTGTGAGATGCGCTCCGGTCCGGGGTTGATGGTGATGGAGTCTCGGCCCGCGCCGGGCCGACCCGGCGTCTCGACCGGGTCACGCCCGCAATCGACAGTCTTAACAATCTCGACAATTGCAGTCGATCAATTTACAACACGCGGACGCGTGCCGGTCAATCGGCAATGCGGACGCCGGTTCGACCGCGGGAAACCACCACAGGCGGGCACGGCAAATCAATCGTTTATCGGCGATTAGCTGTGCCCGGATAACCCGTTATTATAGCGGTTCGCGGCCGACCCTGCTTTGCCTGCCGGTCAGCGGTCCGCGGGCGCGTCGGTTACGCGCGCAACCATTCGCACTCGAGGGTATCCGCCGTTCGCTACTGGCGCGCCAGGTCCACGCGCCCGGTCTCCCGGAAGCGCAGCGGCCTGGCGAACGGTATGTCGAGGCCGAGTTCGCCGACCAGCTCGTAGTCGATCTCGCGCCGTCCCTCGCGGAAAATCAATTTCGAGAGCCTGCTGGCGCTGCCGAGAAGATCCGTTTGGATGTCGATGCTGAACTGCCCGGCGCCGCGGGCCGGCAGGGTGAAGCCTTCGGTGGCCGAGCCGGACGCGAAACGCTGACCCGCGAGCTGCACCGTATAATCCACCGAGCGCACGGGCAGCGGGAAACCGTTCGGGTTGTCCGCGGCGAACACCAGCACGAAGCTCTGGCCGGACCAGTCCGCATCCAGCAGCCGGACGCTGTCCAGACGCACCGTCGGCGGCTCGGCGTCGAAGCGGCCGGTGGCGCAGGCACCTGCCGTCAGGCAGGCGGCGACCACGAGGATACCTGCCGCCGGGCGCAGCCCCGACGTCAGGCTCAGCCCCTGTCTCAACATGAGCTGGCTCTCTTCATCCCTAAAGATTGTCCGGGCGCGGCGTTACCGGCCTTGTGGCAGGCGCAAGCCCGGCGTCAGTTCATCGACTCGTCGGCCTTCTTCCTGGCCTCCTCGATCTCGTCGCCGGCCTTGTCCATCATCTCGCCGGTCTTATCCTTGGAGGTCTCGACGGCTTCCTCGCCCGCGGCCTTGGCATCGTCGTAGGCTTGGCCGGCGGCTTCCTTCGCCTCCTCGCCGGCGGCTTTCGCGTCATCGACCATCTGATCGCCCTTCTCCCTGGCGGCGTCCATGGTCTCGTCGACGGCCTGACCGGTCTCCTGCGCGGCCTCTTGCATCGCCGCCGCGGCGTCGTCCCGGCTCTGTTCGGCGTCGTCGGCGCCCCCGCAGGCGCTCAGCGCGAGCGGCGCCGCGGCCATCAGCATCAGCAACATTTTCCTGTTCATGGTCTCTCCCTTGTCTGGCGGCGGGCGGCACTGCCCGCCAGCGTCCACTTTAGCAACATGCTGGTCGCCGGGCGACACCCGCCGGTTCAGCGGGGCATTTGGTCCACCCGGCCCCACCGGGCAGCGATCACCCGCCAGGCCCGGTCGCGCACCAGATCCAGTTCGACTCGCCGGGCACCGCCGTCCAGCGACAGGCGACGCAGATCGGCGCCGGCGTAGCGGACGGTCATGCGGACGCGGGCGGCGTCCGCGCCGTGGACTTCCACCTGCTCGATGTCCGCCAGCACCACCACACGGCCACCGCCCAGCAGCTGCGCGCGCAGCAGCCTGACGATGCCAGGGCGGTCATTGCCGCGCGCGTCCCGGTAATCCGGATGCAGCGCGTCGGCGACGGCGCCCACGTCGCCGTCGCCGGCAGCCGCCGCCGCTTCTTCGATGAGGGCGCGGATTTCGCCTTCCGGCGTGGCCGGTCCGCCGCCACAGGCCGCGAGCGACACCAGGCAGCAAAACGCCGCGCCGGCGATACGACGCCGGTACGGCCCCGCCGCAGCCCGAATGCAGTATTCTCTCTTATGTAAAGCGTCCGGGGTGAGCACGATGACTGAACCGACCAGCGAGGACAAGGAGCGCATCGACAGGATACTGGACCTGTGGTTCGAGGAGCGAGAACTCACGGCACCGCAGATCGACGCCCGGCTCGACGTTTGGTTCGGCGAGGATCCGGAGCTGGATGTCCGCCTGCGCCACGAATTCGCGGACGAGATACACGGTGCATCGGAAATGAAGCTCATGCACTGGGCCACCACGCCCCGGGGCCGGCTGGCGCTCATCCTCGCCATCGACCAGTTCAGACGCAACATCTATCGCAACACGGCCAGGGCGTTTTCCCACGACAAGCTTGCGCTGAAGCTCTGCGTGGAGGGCATCGTGCAGCAGGCCGACCGGCAGCTGACCGACATCGAGCGCGTGTTCCTGTACATGCCGATGCAGCATGCCGAGAGCCTGCGCGTACAGAAGAAATCGGTCATGGTGTTCACGGCGCTGGCGAACAAGGTCTCACCGACCCTGCGCGAAACCTTCCGCACCTTCGCCGATTTCGCGGAGCTGCATCACGACATCGTCGAGCGCTTCGGCCGCTTCCCGCACCGCAACGCCATCCTGGGCCGGGAGAACACGCCCGAAGAGCAGGAGTACCTGGAAGGCGACGCGCCCACCTTCGGCCAGAGCACCGGCTGACCATGGTAGGAGGGGCTTCAGCCCCGATTAGCGCCCGGCCACTCCAGGCGAAGATCGGGGCTGAAGCCCCTCCCACACGGCAATCAGATCCCACATGGCGATCAGGCGCGGCGCCAGGTTTCGCGGCGGGAGATGATGTTGTAGCGCCAGACCAGCAGGATCGCCGCCAGCGTCAACCCGACCACGAAACCGCCCCAGATCAGCTCCGGCTGCAGGGCGTAGCGCTTCGCCGCCAGCAGGGCCAGCGGGAAGGCGATGATCCAGTACGCCAGCGTGGTCAGGAACATGGGGATGCGGGTGTCCTGGTAGCCGCGCAGCGCGCCGGCGGCGCCCACCTGGATGCCGTCGGAGACCTGGAACACGGCGGCGACGAACAGCAGGGTGACGGCGATGGCGGAGACCTCCGGATCGGAGGTGTAGAGGTTCACGACGGATTCCCGGAACAGCAGCAGGCCGAGCGCCGAGACGCCCATGCACAGGCCGCAAAGCCAGACGCCCACCCAGCCGCGGAAGCGCGCCGTCGCCAGCTCGCGCCGGCCCAGCGCCTGCCCCACCCGCACGGTGGTCGCCGAGTTCAGCGCCAGCGGGATCATGAACATGGTGGAGGCGAAGTTGACCGCAATCTGGTGGGCCGCGGCGACGTTCGCCGACAGCGTCCCCATCAGCAGGGAAATGGCCGCGAACAGTCCCGCTTCGGCGACGATGGTCACGGCGATGGGCAGGCCCACCCGCAACACCTGGCGCTGCAGCCGCCAGCGCGGCCGGGGCAGTTTGGCGAAGATGGCGAAAGGCCGGTAGCGCTCGCTCAGGAGCACGTGGGCCGCCATCGCCAGCAGCAGGAACCACATGGCGATGGCGCTGGCGAGCCCGCAGCCCTGCGCCCCCAGGGCCGGGAAGCCGAAGTTGCCCCACATCAACGCGTAGTTGCCGATGACGTTCACCACCAGCGCCAGCAGCGAGACGTACATGATGGGGCGGGTCCAGCCGATGGCCTCGGAGGTGAAGCGCAGGACCAGGTACAGGCAGAGCCCCGGCGCCCCCAGCGCGATGGCCTCCACGTAGTCGCCAGTGAGGGTACGGAAGCTGGGATCGATGCCGATCAGCTCCAGCGCCGGCCGCGCCACCGCCCACAGCAGCGCGACGATGGCCAGCCCGAAGAAGAGCGCGAGAGTCAGCCCCTGGCGGACGTAGCGGCCGATCAGCCGGTACTTGCCGGCCCCGTAGCGCTCGGCCACCAGCGGCGATATGGCCATGAGCGTGCCCATGGCGAACAGGAACACGACCATCCAGACGCTGCCGCCGACCGCGACCGCCGCCAGGTCCCGGGAGCCGAGCCGGCCGGCCATGACGGCGTCGGCGAACTGCATGCCGGCGATGGCGAGGTTGTTGCCGATCAGCGGTCCGGCCAGCCGGATAAGCCTGCCCGCTTCCGGCACAGCGGCCCGCAGGCGGCCGGGGGCTGCTATTGGAGTCTCCATGGCCGATTTTTTCTGGCCGAATGTCCCGGGGCGAGGCGTGGGAGCGTAGCACAGCCGTCCTGTCGCCAGACGATCGGCTGGGGTATCGTCTGAGTCAGTCAGGACAACGCCACGGGAGGAAAGCATGCTGAACGACGGACTGTCGCGCCGGGCCGCCATCATCGGCGGCGTGCGCATCCCCTTCGCCCGGGCCCACGGTGCCTACGCCCGCTGCTCCAACCAGGACATGATGACGGCCACGCTGCGATCGCTCGTGGAGCGCTACGAGCTCGGCGGCCAGCGTCTGGGCGACGTCTCCCTGGGCGCGGTCATCAAGCACTCGCGGGACTACAACCTGGCCCGGGAATCGGTGCTCGGATCGGGACTGGCGCCGGAGACCCCGGCCTTCGACCTGCAGCGCGCCTGCGGCACCAGCCTCTCCGGCTGCGTGCAGATCGCCAACAAGATCGCGCTCGGCCAGATCGAGGCGGGCATCGGCGCCGGCGTCGACACCGTGAGCGACGCGCCCATCGTCTATCCGGACGACTACCGGCAAATCCTGCTGGAGAGCTTCCGCGGCCGCTCCCTCGGCGCGCGCCTGAAACCCTGGCTGCGGCTGCGCCCCCGGCACTTCAAGCCCCAGCTGCCCGGCGTCGCGGAACCGCGCACCGGCCTGTCCATGGGCGAGAGTACGGAGCTGACCGCCAAGGAGTGGAAGCTCACCCGCGAGGAACAGGACGAGCTGGCACTGGCGAGTCACCAGCGGGCCCACGCCGCCTACGAGCAGGGCTTCTACGAAGACCTCGTGGTGCCGTTCCAGGGCCTCGACAGGGACAACAACATCCGTCCGGATACCAGCGTCGAGAAACTCGGCAAACTGAAACCCGTCTTCGACCGCTCCGGCAGCGGCACCATGACGGCCGGCAACAGCACGCCGCTGACCGACGGCTCGGCCTCGGTGCTGCTGGCCTCGGAGGAGTGGGCGCGGGAACGGGACCTGCCGGTGCAGGCCTGGCTCACCCACACCCGGGTGGCGGCCGTGGACTTCGTCGACAACGAGGGTCTGTTGATGGCACCCGCCTACGCCGTCTCCGACATGCTCGCGGCGGCCGGTCTCAGCCTGCAGGACTTCGATTTCTACGAGATCCACGAAGCCTTCGCGGCACAGACGCTCTCCACGCTGAAAGCCTGGGAATCGACCGAGTTCTGCCGTGAACGGCTGGGCCGGGACGCACCCCTGGGTTCCATCGACCGCAGCAAGCTGAACGTGGTGGGCGGCAGCATCGCCATCGGCCATCCGTTCGCGGCCACCGGGGCCCGCATCGTCGGGACGCTGGCGAAGCTGCTCGCACGCCAGGGCTCCGGCCGTGGCCTGATCTCGGTCTGCACCGCGGGCGGTATGGGCGTGACCGCCATCCTCGAAGCCGCCTGAGCCGCATCGGCCGGGCCCTGCGGCGCCCGTCTGCTATAGTCGGGCGCCTGTTGCGCACCTGTGCGGAGGATTGCACGACAGGCGGCGCCGCGTGGCGCCCTCGGGGGAGCGGCCGGCCGTATCTGGCCCGCCCGCAGCTGACTCGGACCAGGAGAGAGAATACATGGGCGGCTTCACCGATCTGTTGAGTACGCTGAACGGCATCCTGTGGCACGACACGACCCTGTTCGCGCTGCTCGGCACCGGCATCCTGTTCACGATCTGGAGCGGCTTCTCCCAGTATCGTGCGCTGACCCACGGCACCGCCGTGGTGCGTGGCGCGTGGGACGATCCGAACGACCCCGGCGCCATCAACCACTTCCAGGCACTGTCCGCCGCCCTGTCGGCCACGGTCGGCCTGGGCAACATCGGCGGCGTCGCGCTGGCCATCAGCCTGGGCGGACCGGGCGCAGTGTTCTGGATGTGGGTGGTCGGTTTCTTCGGCATGGCCATCAAGCTCACCGAAGTGACTCTGTCCCTGCTCTACCGCAATACGGACGACGAGGACAATCCCCACGGCGGGCCGATGTGGGTGGCCAGCAAGGGCATTGCGCTCATGAACCCGAAGCTCGCCTGGCTCGGCGGCACCATCGGCACGATCTACTGCGTGACGCTGCTGATCTCCACCGCTACCGGCGGCAACATGTTCCAGGCCTTCAACGTGGGCCTGATCACCTACGAGTATTTCGGCGTACCGAGCTGGATCACCGGCGTGATCCTGGCCGTCATCGTCGCGCTGGTGATCATCGGCGGCATCAAGCGCATCGGCCGGGTGGCGGGGCTGCTGGTGCCGTTCATGGTTGTGCTCTATCTCCTCTGCGGCATCTACGTGCTGGTGGTGAATGCCGGAGAGATTCCGGCCATGTTCAGCCTCATCGTCAAGTCCGCCTTCGCGCCCACCGAGGCCAGCGGCGCGTTCATCGGCGGCACGGCGGGTGCGGCGTTCCTGTTCGGCATGAAACGCGCATTGTTCTCGAACGAGGCCGGCCAGGGCTCCTCGCCCATCGCCCACTCGGCCGCCAAGACCGACGAGCCGGTGCGCGAGGGCATCGTCGCGGGGCTGGAGCCGTTCATCGACACCATCGTCGTGTGCACGTTCACGGCGCTCATCATCCTCTCCACCGGCGTCTGGAACCGGGCTCCCGACGTCACGTGGGAGACCCCGCTGGAGGTCACGCGGGCAGGCAACGTATGGAAGTTCGAGAGCCGGCAGCCGCCGGTCGACGACTTCACGCCGGGCGATGCGGTCACGATGGTGGTGATCGCCGACGAGAACCCGAAGACCGGCTTCGACCGCCACGAGATCACAGGCATCGTCGTGGAACGGGGCGGCGTGCCGGTGATCGACTGGAACCCCTACGCGGGTGCGACGAAACCCGATATCCTCGACAACGGTTTCCACCAGGTGTTCATGGCGGCGGTACTCACCGGCAAGGCCTTCGACCAGGTGCAGCCCGGCCTCGGCAAGTGGCTGGTCAGCCTGGCCGCCTGGCTGTTCGCCATCTCCACCATGATCTCCTGGAGCTACTACGGCGAGCAGGCCATGGTCTATCTCGCCGGCGAGAAGAGCGTGCTGGCCTACAAGGTGGTGTTCTGCGCGCTGATCATCGTGGCCACGCTCGGCATCATCAAGACCGACGCCCAGCTCGACAACCTGACCGGCGTGGGCACCGGGGTCATGCTGGTGGCGAACCTGCCCATCATGTGGATATTCGGCCGCCAGGCCATGCGCGCCTACCACGACTACGTCGAACGGATGAAGGCGGGACTCATGGGGCCGGACCACCCGACGCCCACCATCGAGGACCTGATCAGCGGCCGTGACGTGGCGCGGAAAAACCGGAACCAGGACTAACGCAGGTCGCGGAAGAAGGCGCGGATGTCGGCCACCAGGTCGTCGGGGCGCTCCAGGGCAGCGAAGTGGCCGCCCGCCGGATACTCCGTCCAGCGCCTGATGTTGTAGTGCTGCTGCGCCCAGCTTCGCGGCGGTGAGAAGATCTCCTTCGGGAAGACCGCGACACCGGTGGGCGTGGCCAGGTACTCCGTCGGCGGGCCGAACAGGCCGGCGCGCATGGACTCGTAGTACAGGCGGATGGAGGAGGTGATGGAGTCGGTCACCCAGTAGGCGGTGATGCCGGTGAGCAGCACGTCGCGGGAGAATACGCTCTCCACGTCGCCGCCGCAGTCGGACCACTCCCGGTATTTCTCCACGATCCAGGCCGCGAGCCCCGCCGGCGAGTCGTTCAGCGCCACGCCGAGGGTCTGCGGTCGGGTGCCCTGGATCTGAGCGTAGCCCATCCCCGTGCGCTGGTGGGCACGGCCGCGTTTCAGCACGGCGCGATCCTCCGCCGTGGGCTCCCGGTCACGGGGCGGCGCGGCCGGCACCATGTTCAGGTGCACGCCGCAGACCCGGTGCGGATCAGCGAGCGCCATCCAGGGCGAGATCAGCGAGCCCCAGTCGCCGCCCTGCACGCCGTAGCGCTCGTAACCGAGCTTGCGCATGAGCGCGGTTTCGGCCTCGGCGATGCGGCGCACGTGCCAGCCCGGCTCCGCCGGCGCTTCCGACCAGCCGTAACCCGGTATCGAAGGACAGATCACGTGGAAGGCGTCGGCCGCCTCACCGCCGTGTGCCTCCGGCCGGGTCAGCGGCCCGATGATGCGATGGAACAGCCAGACCGTGTCCGGCCAGCCGTGGGTGAGCACCAGCGGCAGGGCGTCTTCATGGGGAGACCGCTGGTGGATGCAGTGCATCGCGAGGCCGTCCACGTCGACCAGCTGCTGATCGAAGCCGTTCAGCAGCGCCTCGCCGGCACGCCAGTCGTAGTCGTCGCGCCAGTACTCGCACAGGGCCCGCAGGTAGTCCGTGTCGGTGCCGTAGTCCCACCCGCTGCCCGGAATCATGGCCGGCCAGCGGGTGCGGCCGAGCCGTTCGCCGAGGTCGTCCAGGACCTCGTCCGCGACGCGGATGCGGAATGCCTCCATTACGCCTCGCCGGCTCTGTCTACCAGTGTCCGGTGCCGGGCTCGCCCTTGAACGGCCCGACGATGTCCGGTGTGATCCAGCCGCCGTAGAAGCCGCCGGTCTGCGCCG
>CAYRUH010000012.1:48396-79066 GCA_964427415.1 uncultured Woeseiaceae bacterium
CCGCGGCCGGTATGGCTCCATTGCTCACGGGCGCGGCGGATCGTCTTCGGGATTTTTCGCATCGGTTTCTCCGTCGGTGTCTTCGCGCAGGCGGGCGACGACCCGCTCGATGGTGCTCCGCGCGGGTCCCGGCAACCTGCCTTCCTCGTATTCGCGCTTCAGGTAGTCCTCGATGCGGGCCACGACCACGTCCATCCCGGCCTCCCCCGGCGAAACGGCAGTAACCGGGCCGACTATAGCCTCCCGCACCCGGGCTTGGTACTTTAGCCGGCCCCGCGCCCGTTCGCCGGGCGTCCGCGCGCAGTTCGAGAGTAATCAGCCAGCCATCATGCCGAAGTACCAGGGCGAGACCGGATTCCGCCACGCCGCACCCGACGCGCTCGGCGTGCTGCTCGTCAACCTGGGCACGCCCGGCGAGCCGAGCACCTCCGCCGTGCGTCGTTACCTCGCCGAGTTCCTGGGCGATGCCCGGGTGGTGGAGGCGCCGCGGCTGTTCTGGTGGCTGGTACTGAATCTGGTGATCCTGAGAATCCGGCCGGCACGCTCCGCCGAAGCCTACGAGAAGATCTGGACCGAGGCGGGCTCGCCGCTGCTGCTGAACAGCGAACTCATCGCGAAGGGCCTGGCCGAGAAGCTGTCCCGGCGCATCGACGGCGAGCTGGCCGTCGAGCTGGCGATGTCCTACGGCGCCCCGGGTATCCCGGAGGCCCTGGAGCGGCTACGCGAGAAGAACGTGCGCCGGCTGGTGGTGCTGCCGCTGTATCCCCAGTACTCGGGCACTACCACCGCCACCGTATTCGACCGCGTCACGCGGGTGCTGCAGAACCGCCGCTGGATACCCGAGTTCCGCTTCATCAACCAGTATCACGACGAGCCGGCCTACATACAGGCGCTGGCTCGGTCCATCCGCGAGCACCGTGAGGAGCACGGCGCCGGCAAGCGGCTGCTGTTCTCCTTCCACGGCATCCCCCAGCGTTATTTCCTGAGTGGCGACCCCTATCACTGCCAGTCCCAGAAGACCGCTCGGCTGGTGGCCGAGGAACTCGGGCTCGGACCGGACGAGTGGCTGCTGAGCTTCCAGTCCCGCGTGGGTCGCGAGGAGTGGCTCAGGCCCTATACCGACGAGACCCTGCAGGCCTGGGGCGAGGAGCGGCTCGAGAGCGTGGACGTCGTCTGCCCCGGCTTTTCGGCGGACTGCCTGGAGACGCTGGAGGAGATCGCCATGCAGAACCGGGAGCTGTTCGAGGAGGCCGGCGGCGGCAGGCTCTCCTACATCCCCTGCCTGAACGCCCGGGACGACCATATCGAATGCCTGAGCGACCTCGTCTACCGCCACGCCTCCGGCTGGCCGGAGACCGAGAGCGAGCTCGACGCCCGCGACCCGCTGAAGAGCAGCGAACTGGCCCGGGCGATGGGGGCCGAGAACTGAGGGTGGCCGGGCGCTTCCTGGAGCTCGGCCTGGCTGCGCCGGACATCCTGGAGTCGCTGCATTTCTATCGCACGCTGGGGTTCACGGAACTGGCCGCCGGCGAGGTCTGGCCGCACAAATATGCGGTGGTGACCGACGGCACCATGTTCATCGGGCTGCACGACGGCCCGGTCACGAGCCCGGTCGTCACCCTCGTGCAGCCGTCCCTGCGCCGGCACGTGCTCACGCTGCAGGACGCGGGGACGGAGTTCGAGGAGACGCGGCTCGGCGAGGACGAGTTCAACCGGGCCATCCTGCGCGATCCGGACGCCACGGCCGTCATGCTGGTGGAGGCACGCACCTATTCCCCGGCACCGGAGACACCTGCGCCCTCACTGTTGGGCGAGTGCCTGGAACTCGCGCTGCCCGTGCGCGACGCCCTCGCCTCGGCCCACTTCTGGGCGCCGCTGGCGCCCCGGCTCGCAGCGCACCGGGAGGACCCGGAGCCCCGTTTCCGGCTCGCCGTGGACGGCCTGGTGCTGGGGCTGGGCGCGCGGCCTGCGCTAGCCCGTCCGCTGCTCGTCTACCGGGTCGCCGATGCCGCGTCGCTGCAGGCGGCGCTGGACCGGCTGGGCGTCCACGCCGGCGCGGCCCCGGACCTGCCCGGCGAGAGCTGGGGCACGATCCGGGCGCCGGAAGGCACCGACATCGCACTGCTGAAGGCCGACTACTGGCCCGGTTGAACCGGCGCCGAAGCGGGTCGGAACGGCTCAGCCCGACGCGGCCCGCTCAGGCGGTGAGCAGACGGCGGAGCAGCGAGCGGGCCTGGGAGAGATAGCCGCCGCCGAACAGGTTGAGATGATTCAGCAGGTGGTAGAGCTGGTAGAGATCCCGGCGCACCGCGTAACCGCCGTCGAGGGGCCAGGCCTCGCCGTAGGCCGCGTGGAATTCGCGCCCGAAACCGCCGAACAGCTCGGTCATGGCGATGTCCGTCTCCCGATCGCCGTAGTAGACCGCGGGGTCGTAGACGACCGGATCGCCATCGACCGCGGCGAAGTTGCCACCCCAGAGATCGCCGTGCAGCAATGACGGTGCCGGCGTGTAGTCGGTGAAGAAAATTGCCATTCTCTCCAGCAGCGCCTCGCCGTCTGCGCCGAGGTGGCGGCCGTAGCCGTTGCGCCCGGCCAGCGCCAGCTGGAAGCCGATGCGCTTCTCCGCGAGGAAGCGCACCCAGTCGTCGTCGCGGCCGTTCGGCTGGGGCGTGGAGCCGATGGTGTTGTCGCGGTGCCAGCCATACCGTTGCGCGGTGTGGCTATGCAGTGTCGCCAGCGCCGTCCCCAGCCGCCATCGGCAGTCGCCATCGGCCTGGCCGAGTTCGAGATACTCCAGCAGCAGCCAGGCGCGTCCTGCGTCGACGCCCAGACCGTGGACCCGGGGCACGCGCACGGCGGCCGCCGCAGCCAGCTCGGCCAGACCCTCCGCCTCGGCGGCGAACATCTCGTAGCCGTCGGCCCGATTGGTCTTCAGGAACAGCGGGCCGGCTTCGCTGTCCACCCGGGCCGCCGCATTGATGCTGCCGCCGCCCACCGGGCGCAGGCTGGCGGCATCGATGCGGATGCCGCACGCGGCGCCGATGGCGTCGGCGAGCGCCCCCGACACGGCTCAGACGGCGGCGTTTATCGAGGCGATGCGCTCGCACTGGCGCCGGAGCGCCGTGCCAAATCCCGCCTCGTCGCAGACCCCGTGCAGCGCGTCCATGTCAGGTGTGCGCCGGCGCGCCTCGGCCGAGCGGAACTCCAGCGGCGCATCGCAGGCGATCGCCGTGAGCTGGCGCGCCAGCAGCGCCGCCGCGCGGTGCTGCTCCAGCCGGGCGCCCAGCTTCGCGGCGCCGCGCACCGGCACGTCGCACACCCGGTCCAGGTTGGCGTAGATCACGTCGAGGCTACCGAAATGACCGAGTAGCGCCGCCGCCGTCTTCTTGCCCACGCCGGGCACGCCGGGGATGTTGTCCACGGCGTCGCCCGCAAGCGCCAGGAAGTCCGCGATCTGTTCCGGCCACACGCCATACGCTTCCGGTATCTGCTCGTAACCGAGCCGGCGGCGGCCGGCGTAGTCCCACAGGATGTCCTTCAACGACAGGAGCTGGGCCAGGTCCTTGTCCCGGCTGACGATGGTCGCCGGCAGCCCGCGGGCGCGGCCGTCGACGACCAGCGCGCCGATCAGGTCGTCGGCCTCGTAGAGGGGACTCGCGCACTCGGCGAGACCGAGCGCCCGCGTGAAGGCACGGCAGCGGCGGAACTGGCGCTCGAGTTCCGGCGGCGCCGGATCCCGATTGGCCTTGTAGGCGGGATAAATCTCGTTCCTGAAGGAACTGGCGAGACTCTCGTCGAAGGCCACGGCGATGTACTCCGGCCGCACTTCCTCGACAAAGTCCGCCAGGAAGCGGGCGAAGCCGAACAGCGCGTTCACGGGATTGCCGTCGCCGTCGACCATGTCGTCGGGCAGCGAGAACCAGGCGCGGAAGACGTAGACGCTGGCGTCGATCAGATAGAGCACGTGCCTGCCGGTGCCCTCAGGCGAATACTGTCACGCCGCCCATGCCGGCGGCGTTGGCCTGCAGGTGGTCGCGCAAGCGCGCGTGCAGCGGGCTGGAGCGCGGGATGTGGGCCAGCAGGTATTCCATTTGGTCGGCCAGCACCCGCCGTCCCTTCAGATAGATGTACTCCGCATAGCTCGGCGTGAACGGGATGGCGATCAGCTGCATGTCGGCCTGCTCCGGCGTGTGCCCGCCCTTGTGGTTGTTGCAGCGCCGGCAGGCGGTGGCCACGTTGGTCCAGAGGTCCCTGCCGCCCTGGGAGATGGGCGTGACGTGGTCTCGGGTCAGCTCGCGGGACTGGAACACCAGCCCGCAGTAAAGACACAGGTTGGCGTCGCGCCGGAACAGCGTGCGGTTGTTGAGCGGCGGCACGTAGTGCTCCCGATTGGCGGCCAGGCTCTGGTGGGTGCCGTGGGTGGCGATGATGGAGTTCACGTCCACCGCACTGCGTTGTCCGGTCAGCGCGTTGTAGCCGCCGTGGAGCGTGTAGAGGAGGGTGCCGCAGGCATAGGCGACCTGCCCCGTGTGGTAGAGGCGGACCGCCTCGCGGTAGTCGATCCATTCCAGAGGCATGCCTGCCACGTCCGTGCGCAGGACCTGCTGGAAGATGCTCTCTGTGCTGATAGCCTGCATGTGTCACGTGCCCCCGGAGGCGCCGGCTTAGTTTGCCCCAAGACCGGGGAAATGCAACCTGAGGGGTGTGACAGCAGCATGACAGAGCGGTGGTCTTCTCCTCAGCGGCCGCGCGGCGGTCGCCGGTCTCGCATGCGCTCACGGATATTCTGGCGCTGCTCCGGGCTGAGCGACCGCCAGCGCTCCCTCAACTCCTGGCGGCGCTCCGCCGGCAGGTCCCGGAAGCGCTCGAAGTTGCGGCGGATCCGTTCCCGCTCCTCCGGCGGCAGCTCGCGGAAGGTCTCGTAGCGCTCACGGATGCGCGCCCGCTGTTCGTCGCTGAGGTCGCGCCAGCGCCCGAAGCGCTCTCGCGCGGCCTCCCGCTCGTCGGGACTCATGTCCAGCCAGCGCTCGGTGCCGTTCGCCAGCCTTCGTCGCCGCTCCGCGGGCATCTCCTCCCAGCGATCCTCGAAGCGGGCCAGCACCCGCTGCTGCTCGCCGCTGAGCGCATCCCAGGCCGGCCCTTCGGGCGGCTCCTGTGCCAGCGCCGTCGTCGCCCCGGCGAGGAGCAGTGCCGCCAGCAGCAGAGCCCGCAGTAGGGCCGCCGTGCCCGCCACGCCTGCCGGGTCCGCCTTCGTCGCCCGCTTAATCCGTGTCTTCATCGCTCCCTTTCTCCTCGTCCTGCGCGCGCTCAGCCGACGGCTGCCGGCGCTCAGATGCCTGCGGCGCCGTGCCGGCGAGCGCGATCCAGTCACTGTCATCCTCTTCCCAACTGCCCAGATATTCGATAAACGCCATGTCGTCCGGCTGCTCCATGCCGCGCGGTGTCTCTGCCGCTGGGGCCACGGCCATTGACGCAGTCGCGACGACCGAAATAACGGCCGCGGCACCCGTCCCCGGCCGCCGTCCCGGTGGCCGGGCTGCCGGTCTCACTTCGTCTGCCGCGTCAGCCAATGTGCCCGCTCCCGACGGGGGCGTTCCGGAAGGCCTCTTCCGAATCCACCCAGTCATAAAATTCCAGCTCAGCCAGCATCTCGAGGTTGTCGTCCTGGAGCACGATTTCCAGATCCTCGGCTTCCTCCGGCGCGACCGCGGCCACCGTCTCGTGCTCCGCCACCGGTTTCTCCGGCAGTTGTCCCAGCCACAGCGCGACAGCCAGCACCGCCACCGCGGCCGCGGTGGCAACCGGCCTCCAGCCGGACGCCGGGCGGTCGCCGCGGACGCCGGCCAGCGCAGCCTGGCGCGCGCGGTTCAGCTGCGAGAGTGTCGCCGCATCCAGCGCCTCCACGCTGTCGTCGAACGCGCGTCGGCTGCGCTCCTCGAGAACGCCGCCGCCGTATCGCTCGTCGTCTTGGTCGGCGTATTGGTCGTCCTTTCGACTATCGTATCGCCTGTCATTCATTGCCAGCTCTCGCCAAGGCGTGCCCGCAATGCATGCACGGCACGCGAATAATGCGTCTTCACGCTGCCCTCGGAGCAGCCCATCGCCGTGGCGGTGCTCGCCACGTCGAGACCCTCGAAGTTGCGCAGCATGAACGCCTCCTGCTGCCGCGCCGGCAGCGCCCGGATGGCCGCCTCCAGCACCGCCATCGTCTCGCGCATCTCCAGCTGTTCGTCCGGCGTACCGGAGGCCGGATCGGCAGCCTCGGCCACCGGGTCGGGCCGGTCCTGTTCGTCGTCCCCGCGGAACCAGGAAATGACCCGGTTGCGCACGGCCCGGCGGCGCTGGCTGTCACGCACCCGGTTGGTCAGGATGCGGAAGAACAGCGGCGCCCACTCCGATTCGGGACGTGCGGCGTAATTGCGCACCAGCCGGATCATCGCGTCCTGGACCAGGTCCATGGCCTCGTCCCGGTCGCCCGTGCCGATCTCGGCGATGCGCAGAGCCCGCCGCTCCACGCCGACGAGGAAGGCGTTCAGTTGTTGCTCCTGCTCCAGTGCCCTCGCTCCTCGCTGCGCCCGGCAATCGCATTGGGCATCCCGCCGGCTGTGCCACTGGCGCTCCATCACCACCACGCCGGCGGCCGTCCTGCCGGCGGCGCCCCGGTTCATGAGAGCCCCCCGGCGACGGTCACGGCCTGCTGTGCAGCTTCCATGCTTGACTCCCGTAAGCATTACACTATGTTCGCGTACAGTCTTCTAACGCGCCGGCAGGGCTGCGGTTGACAGGCGGAACGCTGTTTTTTTCACAGGGGATATTGCAGTTTCATGGCAACCCGACGGTTTCGACCGAGCTGCGACCGAATTCGCCCAACGATCTGATTTTACTGATTAATCGGACCGGCCGCAGCGCTCGCAGCCAACCCGTACCGTGGCGCGGCGCTGCGGCTGTCCGGCCGGCCGGCGGGCTTCCGTCCACAGACTTATCCACAACTTGTCAAGCAACCAGCAGAAACCCGTCGAGGCCGCACCCGCGGTGCTGAGAGTCGCCATCAGGGCGCCGCTGTCCCGCTTGTTCGACTACCTGCCGCCCGCCGGCATCGACGCCGCCGCTCTGCGCCGCGGCGTCCGGCTGAAGGTGCCCTTCGGGCGTAGTCAGCGCATCGGCCTGCTCTGGGACACGGCAGCGGAGAGCGAGCTGCCGCATGCACGGCTGCGCCGCGTCGCCGCCGTGCTGGACGAGGAACCCGTTGTGGACGCCGGCCTGGCCTGGCTGATCGACTTCGCCGCCGGCTACTACCACCATCCGGTGGGCGAGGTGGTGGCCGCGGCGCTGCCGGCACTGCTGCGCGAGGGCCGCAGCCTGCATCGCATCGAGTCCCTCTGGCACCTGACAGCCGAGGGAGCGGCGACCGACGCCGCGGCGGCGGCCCGGCGGGCACCGCGGCAGGCGGAACTCCTGGCCGCGCTGGCCGCGGCCCCGTCCGGGGGACTCACCGCCGCAGAGCTGGACCGGCGCTGCCCGGCCTGGCGGCGCGTCCGCAAGGCCCTGGAACAAAAAGGCCTGATCGAAAGCTGCGAGCGGCAGGTGGACGCAGCTGCGCAGACCGGGGCGGCCGAAGCGGAGCCGGCGCACGCGGTAAATCTGAATGAAGACCAGCGCGCCGCGGTGGAGACGGCAACGGCGTCGGACGGTTACTCGGCGACCCTGGTCGACGGCGTCACCGGCAGCGGCAAGACGGAGGTCTACCTGGCGCTGATCGAGCGCACCCTGGTCCGCGGCCGCCAGGCGCTGGTGCTGGTGCCGGAGATCGGCCTGACACCCCAGCTGATGGATCGTTTCGCCGAGCGGCTGGGTCGAAGGCCGGTGATCCTGCACAGCGGGCTCGGCAATACCGACAGGCTGGCCGCCTGGCGCGATGCCCGCGGCGGCGCGGCGGGCGTGGTGGTGGGCACCCGCTCGGCCGTGTTCACGCCACTCGCGCGGCCGGGGCTGATCATCGTCGACGAGGAGCACGATCCGTCCCTGAAGCAGCAGGAGGGTTTCCGCTATTCGGCCCGGGACCTGGCTGTGGCACGCGCGCGGCACGAAGACGTGGCAGTGGTGCTCGGTTCGGCGACCCCGTCGCTGGACTCCCTCGCCAACGTGGAGCGAGGCCTGTACCGGCGGGTGGAGCTGCCGCGCCGGGCCGGCGGGGCGGCACCGCCAGCGCTGCGACTGGTGGATCTTGGGCGTCATCCGCCCGTCGACGGGCTGTCGGCACCACTGATCGATGCCATCGAGCGCCATCTCGGCGAAGGGGGCCAGGTGCTGCTCTATCTGAACCGCCGCGGCTACGCGCCGACGCTGCTCTGCCGGGACTGCGGCCATATCGCCGAGTGCCGCCGCTGCGATGCCCGCATGACGCTGCATGCGGGCGATCAGCGCCTGCGCTGCCATCACTGCGGCAGCGAACGGCCGGTGGATACGAGCTGCCCGGCCTGCGGCGGCACCGTGACCGCCCTGGGACGGGGCACCGAGCGGGTGGAAGAAGCGGTGCACGGCCGTTTCGCGGGCTACCGGGTCAGCCGCATCGACAGCGACAGCACCCAGCGGAAGGGCAGCATGGAGAGCGCGCTGGACGACGCCCGCAGCGGCCGGGCGCAGATCCTGGTGGGCACCCAGATGCTCTCCAAGGGCCATCATTTTCCGCGCCTGACCCTGGTGGGCGTGCTGAACGCCGATCAGGGCCTGTTCGGCAGCGATTTCCGCAGCGCCGAGCGGCTGGCCCAGACCCTGCTGCAGGTGGCCGGCCGGGCCGGACGGGCAGAGCGGGCCGGCGAGGTGCTGATCCAGTCCGACTTCCCGCAGCACCCGCTGTTGCAGCGACTGGTGCACGAAGGTTATGGGAACTTCGCCCGGGCCGCGCTGGACGAGCGTCGCGAAAGCGGCTGGCCGCCGTATTCGCGCATCGCCCTGCTGCGGGCCTCCGCCACCCGCCCGGAGGCGGCGATGGCGTTCCTGCGCGAGATGAAATCCGCCCTCGCCGGGGGCGCCGGCGCCGAGGTGCGCCTGCTGGGGCCCGTGGCTGCGCCGCTGGCGCGTCGCGCGGGCCGCTATCGATGCCAATTGTTATTGCAGAGCGCCGAACGGGCCCCGCTGCATCGCCTGCTGGCCCGGCTGCGGGAGCAGGCGGAGCAGGCGCCCGGCGCGAGCCGGGTGCGGTGGTCGCTGGACGTCGATCCCATCGAGCTTTTCTGATCGGGCTTTTCTGATCGGGCTATTCTGACCGCCGCCGGATGCGGGACGGCACCGTGAACGGGTAGTATTGCGCCTCGCATTTTCTCGCTTTGCTCCCGGGGACCGGACTTGAAAGAAACCATCGCCAGACTGGTCGAAGCGGCGCTCGCCGCGCGGCCCGAGATCGCCGATGAGGTGGAGCTCGCGAGCGTCGGCGCGGACGTCGAGCGCGCCCGTGATCCCCGCCACGGCGACTTCGCCACCAACGTCGCCCTGCGGCTCGCCAAGAGCCTCGGCCGCAATCCCCGGGAACTCGCCGCCGACATCATCGCCGGCGTGCCGGAATCCGAGCTGGTGGAGGAGGTGTCGGTCGCCGGCCCCGGCTTCATCAACTTCCGCCTGAGCCGGACGGCGCTGCGGCGCGAGATCGCCCGCGTACTCGCCGAGGGTCGCTGCTACGGGCGCCGGGAGAAGCGCGGCGGACCCCGCGTCATGGTGGAGTTCGTCTCCGCCAACCCGACGGGTCCCCTGCACGTCGGACACGGCCGGCACGCGAGCTACGGCGCCACGGTGGCCAACCTGCTGGAGGCCGCGGGCTATCCTGTGCACCGCGAGTATTACGTGAACGACGCCGGCCGGCAGATGGAGATTCTCGCCGTCAGCGTCTGGCTGCGCTACCTCGGCCTGCACGGCGAGACGCTGCCATTCCCGGCCGCGGGCTACCGGGGCGACTACATCGTGGACATCGCCCGGGAGCTGCCTGCGGAACGCTTCATGGCCGGTGCTGCGGAGGTGCTCAGCGACCTGCCGGAGGATGCACCCGACGGCGACAAGGAGGCGCGCATCGACGCGCTGATCGCGCGCGCCCAGACCCTGCTTGAGGACGATGGCTTCGACACCGTGCGACAGCACGCGCTCGCCAGCATCCTGGACGACATCCGTGACGACCTCGCCGGCTTCGGCGTGGAATTCGACACCTGGTTCTCCGAGGCCAGCCTCACCGAGGAGGGCGTCATCGACGAGGCGCTGGAGCGGGCGCGCGAACGCGGCATGCTCTACGAGCGCGACGGCGCCGTCTGGTTCCGGGCCACCGACTACGGCGACGAGAAGGACCGGGTCGTGGTCCGGGAAAACGGCAAGAAGACCTATTTCGCAAGCGACATCGCCTACCACTACGGCAAACGCCAGCGCGGCCACGACCTGCTGCTGGACGTGCTCGGCGCGGACCACCACGGCTACATCGCCCGCGTGCGGGCCGGGCTGGAGGCGATGGGCGAGCCGGGAGACTCGCTGGAGGTGCGCCTGGTGCAATTCGTCGCGCTGTACCGCGGCGGCGAGAAGATGCAGATGTCCACCCGCTCCGGCGAATTCGTAACGCTGCGCGAGCTGCGCGAGGAGGTGGGCAACGACGCCGCGCGCCTGTTCTACGTGATGCGCTCCAACGACCAGCACCTGGACTTCGACCTGGAGCTGGCGAAGTCGAGTTCCAACGAGAATCCCGTGTACTACATCCAGTACGCCCACGCGCGGGTGGCCAGCGTCATGCGCCAGCTCGAAGACAAGGGGCTCGCCTGGAACCGGGAGCAGGGGGTGGCCTCGCTCGATCGGCTGAGCGAAGACCAGGAGAGCGCGCTGATCGCGACGCTCACCCGCTTCCCCGAGGTGATCGAGGCGGCGGCGGAGAAGCGCGCGCCGCAGACGCTCGTGTTCTATCTGCGGGACCTGGCCAACGAGTTCCACACCTATTACAACGCCCACACCTTCATCGTCGACGACGAGGCGCTGAGGAACGCGCGGCTCACGCTGGTGCTGGCCGCGCGGCAGGTCATCGCCAACGGCCTCGGCCTGCTGGGCGTCTCCGCGCCCGACTCGATGTAGCCATGGCACAGCAACGGCGGAAGACAAAGCGCCGCAGCTCCCGTGGCCACCGCAGCCAGCAGGCACCCGGCTGGCTGTGGATGCTGTTCGGGCTCGCAATCGGTCTCTCGGTGGCGGCCGCCGTCTGGATGAGCGGCCGGGACGAGCCGGCAGCGCAGCCCCGGCCGCGGGAGGCCGCGAGTCTCCGGGAGGAAGAGAAGGCGCCCCGGCCGGAACCGACGCGGGTGGAGACGCCGGCCGCCGGCGAGTCCCGTTTCGACTTCTACGAGATGCTGCCGCGCTTCGAGGTGGTGGTACCCGAGGAGGAGCCTCATGCCCGCCCGGACAACCGCCCGGATCTCCCGACCGAGCCCGGCACCTACGTGCTGCAGGCCGGTTCGTTCAGCGCCTACGAGGATGCCGACCGCATGAAGGCGCGGCTCGCGCTGCAGGGCATCCCGTCGCGTATCCAGCGCGTTGCCATCGACGAGCGCACCTATCACCGGGTGCGCATCGGCCCGGTCTCCGACATGGACGAGCTCGACGATCTGCGCCGCCGGTTGCGGGAGGCGAAGATCGAGGTGCTGATGATCCGCGTGCCGCAGCAATGAGGACCCACCCGGCGATCGTTGCGGCAGTGTTGTGCGCCTGCCTGGCCGGCTGCGCGACGGCACCGCGATCCGGAGCGTCGGCACCGGCACCGTCGCCCGCCGAGGCGGCGCGGCAGGAAACGCCTGTCGCCGCGCCGGCCGCATCGGCCGCGCCAACGCCGACCAAGCCACCGCCCGGGCCGGATCTGTCGACGCTGCGCATCACCGTCGCCACCGTCGGCGACGTCATGATCGGTACCGACTATCCCGATAACCGGCTGCCCGACGACGATGCCCTGGGCTTTTTCGACGGCGTGGCGGGCGTGCTGCAGCAGGCCGATCTCACCATCGGCAACCTGGAGGGTGTGCTGCTCGACGGCGGCGAGCCCGCCAAGCAGTGCAAGGATCCGTCGGCCTGCTGGCTGTTTCGCTCCCCCAGCCGCTACGCCGCCGTGTACCGGGACGCGGGCTTCGACGCCCTTAGCCTCGCCAACAATCACGCCCGGGATTTCGGCGAGGAAGGCCGGCATGCGAGCATGGCCGCGCTCGATGCGGCAGGGATTCGCCACTCCGGACGCGAGGGCACGACGGCCAGCTTGGAGATGGGCGGCATCCGGGTGGGCTTCGTCGCCTTCTCCGGCACACGAGGCGCGAATCCCATGCTGAACGAGGAGGCGGCCACGGCCATGGTGGCCGACCTCGCCGCAGCGCACGACGTGGTCATCGTCTCGTTCCATGGCGGTGCCGAGGGGCTCGACGCGCTGCGCCTGCCCTTCGCGGAGGAGGAATACTACGGCGAGCCCCGCGGAGACGTGGTGGCCTTCGGGCGGGCCATGGTGGATGCGGGCGCCGATCTGGTGTTCGGCCACGGCCCGCACGTGGTGCGTGCACTGGAGCGCTACCGGGGACGCATCGTCGCCTACAGCCTCGGCAATTTCGCCACCTACTACGGCATCAGCGTCGCCGGCCTGAAGGGCGTCGCACCGATACTCGTTACCACGCTGGACGGCAACGGCGAATTCGTCGAGGGGAGGGTGGTATCCACGCGGCAGATACGTCCGTCAGGCCCCACCATCGACCCGGCGGGAGAGGCGCTGGCACTGATGGCCCGCCTGTCGCGGCAGGACTTCGGCAACCCGGGCGTGCGCTTCGAGACGGACGGACGGCTGCTGCCGGTCGAGCGGCCGGCGCCGGGAATCCATCCGCCACCCGAGGCGGCTCCGCAATAGACGGCGTCAGTCGTCGCCGCCGGCCTGCCGGAAATCCACGCCCAGCGCGCGCAGCTTGCGATAGAGATGGGTGCGCTCCATGCCCACCCGCTGGGCGAGCTTGCCCACCTTGCCGTTGCACAGGATCAGCTGCTCCGTGAGATAGGCACGCTCGAACGCCTCCCGGGCCTCGCGCAACGGCAGCGCCAGGAGATCCTGCTTCACCAGCGGCTCGTCGTCCGGCGCCTCGCCCTTCAGCTCGCTCTCGATCTCCGACAAGGACACTTCCTCGTCGCCGCCGTTGATCAGCACCCGGTGCACGAGGTTCTTCAGTTCCCGAACGTTGTCCGGCCACGGGTAGTTGCGCAGCCGGTTCTGTGCCGCGACGCCAAAGCGCCGGAACGGCAGGCCTTCCGCGTCCACCAGCTTCTCCGCGTAGTAGCGCAGCAACTCGGGCACGTCCTCGGCATACTCGCGCAGCGGCGGCACCCGCAGGGCGAGCACGTTAAGGTGAGTGAGCAGGTCGCGGCGCAGCTTGCCCTGCTCCAGCAGCCGTTCGTAGTCCTGGGGCAGCGACGCCATGATGCGAGCCGTCAGCGGCACCGCCTCGCGGCCGCCCCGGCGCAGATAGCTGCCCTGCTCCAGCGCGCTGGCCAGCAGTGTCTGGGCGGCGGCGCTGGCGTCGCTGAGCTCGTTGACGAACAGGATGCCGCCCGCCGCACGATCCAGCAGGCCCTCCCGGACCGCGCCGTCCTCCTCGCTGCCGTAGAGCTGTGCCTCGGCGTTGTCCTCGGTGAGCGAGCCGCCCGGCACGCTCACGTATTCAGCGGCAACCCGGGGGCCGACGGAATGGATGTAGCGGGCGAACGCCTCCCTTCC
Organism: uncultured Woeseiaceae bacterium; assembly: GCA_964427415.1. Classification (GTDB taxonomy): domain Bacteria; phylum Pseudomonadota; class Gammaproteobacteria; order Steroidobacterales; family Woeseiaceae; genus Lentisalinibacter. The sequence continues at coordinate 62,147 of CAYRUH010000012.1, forward strand.
GGAACCGGACTCGCCGATCAAAATCATCGCAGCGTCATGCGCGGCGAACTTGCGGGCCTGCTCGCGCAGGTTCCGTACGGCCTCGCTCTTGCCAACGGGCGCGAGCGGTGAGAGCAGCTGGCGCATCTGCTGGGGCTCGCTCTTGCGCCCCGCCTCCAGCGCCCGCTCCACCGTGTGCAGCAGCTTCGACAGGGACAGCGGCTTCTCGATGAAGTCGAACGCACCGAGCCGTGTCGCCTCCACGGCCGTGTCCACCGTGCCATGGCCGGACATGATCACCACCGGGCACTGCCGGGTGTCGGGCTGCTGGGTCCACTCCTTCAGGAGCGTGATGCCGTCGGTGTCCGGCATCCACACATCCAGCAGCACCAGGTCGTGGCGATCGGCCTGCCGGGCCTCGCGGGCCTCGACGGCATCGGCGGCCACCGTGACCTCGTAACCTTCGTCAGAGAGGATCTCCCTGATCAGGGACCGGATGTCCGACTCGTCGTCGACGACGAGGATGTGTTCGCCACTCATACCCTCTCTCTCCGTTTGTCACCGCGCTCGCCCCGCCGCGGCATCGACGTCAGCATCGCCTCTCGGCCCGACTCGTCAACGGGCAGCGAGATCCGTATCCTCGCTCCGCCGCTAGGGCGGTTCTCGGCCCGGATGCTGCCGGCATGTTCTTCCACCAGCTTCTTCACGATCGCCAGCCCGAGGCCGGTGCCCTTGGGTTTGGAGGTCACGTAGGGATCGAACACCTGTTCCACCGGTCCCGCCTGGAAGCCCGGGCCGTTATCCTCGACCGTGATGGTGGCCACCTTCGCCCCTTTTTGCTCCTCCGCGCGCGTAATGATATCGATTCTGCCGCCTTCCTGCCCTTCCAGCGCCTCCACGGCGTTGCGGGCGAGGTTGTGCAGGATCTGGCGCACCCGGCCGGCGTCCGCATCGATAAGCGGCAGGGCCGTGTCCAGGTCCAGCGTGATATCCACGGCCGTGTCCTGGGCGCGGTAGAGATCGATCACTTCCCGCACGAGCTTGTTCAGGTCGAAACGGGTCATGTCCATGTCCGGCGCGCGGGCGTATTCGGAGAAGGCGTTCACCATCTCCTTCATCGCCTCCACCTGCTGCACGATAGTGTGGGTCGCGCGGTCGAGTATCTGCGCCTCGCCCGGGGGCATCTGCCGCAGGTACTTCTGCCGCAGCCGCTCGGCGGAGAGCTGGATGGGCGTGAGCGGGTTCTTGATTTCGTGGGCGAGGCGACGCGCCACCTCGCCCCAGGCCGCGTCCCGCTGGGCCTGCAGCAGCGCGGTGATGTCGTCGAACACGACCACGAAACCGGCCGTATGGCCGTCCTCGGCCGGCAGCGCCGTGCAGGCACAGGTGAGCACGCGCCGGCCGACTTCGCCGCGCAGCACGATCTGCTCCCGCCATTCCGTCTCGCCGGCGGCGAGATGCACCCGGGCCATGTCCACGAACTGCTCCAGCAGCGGCTGCCCTGCGGCGACCTCCGGCAGCAGTTCGCCGATGCGGCTCTCGAGGTCCACGCCCAGGATGGCGCCCGCAGCCTGGTTGGCCGTGCGGATGCACAGGTCCGACTCCAGCGATACCACGCCGGTGGACAGCCGCGCCAGGATGACCTCCAGGTTGGCGCGCTCCGCCTCAACCTGGGCCTGGCTGTCCCGCGCCGTCTCCCGGGCCGCCGCCAGCCGGCGTGTCATGTCGTTGAAGGAGTTCACGAGGAATCCGATCTCGTCCCTGGACGGCGTCGGCAACTGGGTGTCGAAGTCACCCGCCGCCACGGCCCGCGTGCCGGCCACCAGCTGCTGGATGGGCGCCACCAGCCGCCGGGAGAAGAAGAAGGCGCCGTAGATCGAGGCCAGCAGGGACACCAGCAGCACCACCGTGAGGGTGAGGGTCAGGGTGCGCTTCAGGGGTTCGCGCAGATAGAGCTGGCGCTTGTAATCGGTGTAGGAATCACCGACGTTGTCTGCCATGGCGGAGAGTCGCTGGGTCACCGGGTAGAGCGCCTGCAGTACGTAGCGCTCGCCGGTGCGGGCGTCTCCGGTCACCGGCGACGCCGTGCGGATCTGGTAGCCGCCTTCCTCCAGCGGATCCAGGCTCACATAGGGTCGGTCCTGGCCGATCTGCAGCAGCATCTCGTCGGACGGCGGTGTGGGCACGGACAGCCGGGAACGGTCGAAACTGGTGGCGACGATGCGGCTGTTCGGGCCGAATATCGTCACCTCCAGCGCGCCGGTATCCCGGCGCATGCGGGCAAGCTCGCTGACCAGAGCGACCTCGTTGACGCGCTCTGCCCGTTCCGCAAAGCGCAGTGTGAGATCCAGATTCGTGCGCATCTGGATGCTGAGCGCCGCGCGGGAGAGATCCAGCGCATCCTCCAGCCCCTGCTCCACGTCCTCGGTAAACCAGCTGTCGATGCCCCGGTTCAGGAACTGGGCGGAGAAGTAGTAGACGAGCAGCAGCGGCAGGACGGCCAGCCCGATGAACATGGCCACCATGCGGCCCTTCAGCTTGGCGCCCGGCACATGGTGTCTGAGATCCTGCACCAGTCGCGCGAGATTGCCGATCAGCAGCACGATCAGGATGACGACGCCCACCGCATTTACCAGCAGGGTGATGCCGGAGAGGCGGTCGAATTGCTCCGAGCTCTGGGAGGTCTGGGTAAGCAGAAGCAGGGCGGTGAGCGCCAGCAGCAGGCCGACGCCCGCCAGCACGGTAAAGAGGAATCTCCTCAGCGTTCGAGCTGCCATTCGTACCAGTCGCTGGTAATCCGCCAGTCTTCCCGCCAGAACGCGATCAGCCGCAGCGCGGCGGGATAATCCTTGACGTCCACCACTGCCCGCATACGGATGCGATAGTCCCTGTCGTCCCGGAGCAGGGCGGCATCGATCACGGGCAGGGAAGTGATGCGGCCCAGGTTGTTCAGCGCCGAGTACAGCGTGGCGTAGGAGTCCTGCTCGCCGGTATTCAGGTTACGCACCACGTAACGGCGGCTGAGCGCGTTGTAGAGGAGCTGGTAATTCACCGCCAGCGCGGCGACCGTCTTATCCAGCCAGAAGCGGCGCTCCTGGATCACCTGGAACTGCAACTCCACGTTGATCGGTACGCCGCTGTCCAGCGCATCCAGCGCCTCGTCGGAGAGCACGTACTGCAGGCGGGCGCCCACTCGGTAGACGCCGTCCACCAGACTCGAATCCGCCGAACGCACGGCGACGGTGCCGCTGCCCTCCTGTGCGGAGGCCGGCTGCCAGGCCAGGCACGCGAGGAGGACGAGCAGCGCGCAGAGGCGGCCCGCAGTTCCTTCCGCTGATGCCGTCGGCAGGCTCATGTCGGCTTTTCGATACAACAGTAAAAGAATCCGTCCAGCCCGTTTCGCCCCGGAAACAACTGGAATCCAGCCCCGTCAGCTTGCATTAGATCGCGGACGTTGTCATCGGGCAACGGTTTTCCGATGCCCTCGCCGGATGCTCCCGCGGCGAACGCGCCGACCAGCGCCGCGTTCTCCGCGCGCAGCACGGAACAGGTGGCGTAGACCATGCGGCCGCCGGGCGCCAGCAGCGGCCAAAGGCCGCGGAGCATGGCCAGCTGGCGCCTCGCCAGCCGCTCGATATCGACGGGACGGCGCAACAGTTTGATGTCCGGGTGACGCCGGATGACACCGGTGGCGCTGCAGGGCGCGTCGACGAGGATGCGGTCGTAGGGCTCGCCGTCCCACCAGATCCCGGGTTCGGCGGCATCGCCGCAGGCCAGCGCGGCGGAGTAGCCGCCCCGCCCCAGCGCTTCGCCGACCCGCTCCAGGCGCTCGGCATCCACGTCGAGCGCCGTGACCGACGCGTCCCCGCCCACGCTCTCCAGGATGTGCAGCGTCTTGCCGCCGGGTGCGGCGCAGGCGTCCAGGACGCGCATGCCGGGTGTGGCAGCCAGCAAGAGCGCCGCGAGCTGGGCCGCGCCGTCCTGCACGCTGACTTCGCCGTCGGCGAAACCCGGCAGCTCGTCGACCGGCAGCGGCCTCGACAGCCGCAGGGCCGAGGGCATGCCCGGGAGCGGCGCGGCCTGCACGCCGTCCGGCAGGCGCTGGCGCCAGCTGGCGGCATCGGTGCGGTGGAGATTGACGCGCACCCACATCGGTGCCCGCTCATTGTTGGCCGTGGCTATCGCTTGCCACTCGGCCGGCCAGTCCGCGGCCAGCGCGTCCAGCAGCCAGCGCGGATGGGACCAGGCCGCCTCGGCGTCCGCCATGACGGCCTCGAGCAGACTGTCCCGCTCGCGCTGGAAGCGGCGCAGCACGGCGTTGACCAGTCCGCGCATCCGCGGCCGACCAAGCTCGGGGCAGGCAGCCACCGTCTCGCCCACCGCCGCGTGGTCCGGCACGCGCATGCGCCAGAGCTGATACAGCCCCACCTCGATCAGCGCAGCGATCAGCCCTTCCCGCTTCGGCAGGGGCCGCTCGAGCAGCCGGTCGGCCAGGGCCCGCAGCGTGTAATGCCAGCGGACGGCACCATAGGCCATCTCCGCCGCCAGGGCGCGGTCGCCCTCCCGGCAGGCCGCTCCTTCCGCGGCGAGGGCAGCGTCTAGGGAGCGGCCGTTGTCCACGACAGCGGCCAGCGTCCGCGCCGCGGCCACCCTGGGGCTGGCGCGGCTAGCCAAGTCTGAGGCCGGTCAGGCGACGCCGGTTAGCCAGGCGCTGGTTCGCGAGATCCCGGGCGGCGATGCGGCGACGCCCCGGCAGCTGCACCTCGAGCAGCCGCAGCACGCCCTCCCCCGTGGCCACGTCGATACCCTCGGCGCCGGCGGCGAGGATCACGCCGGGCAAGGCCGGCGCCCCGTCTTCGGCGGGCAGCGGCTCCGCCCGCCAGCAGCGCAGCAATTCACCCTCCAGCCGGGTATGGCACACCGGCCAGGGATCATACGCCCGAACCGCGCGGTCGATGCGTTCCGCCGGCCGCGACCAGTCGATCAGCGCGTCCTCGCGACGGATGCGCGGCGCATAGGTTGCCGCCGCCTCGTCCTGGGGTTCGGCCTCGAGACGCCCGGCGAGAACGGCGGGCAGCCGTTCGGCCAGCAGTCCGGCACCGAGTGCGGCCAGCCGGTCGTGCAGCTCGCCCGCGGTCTCGCGGGGACCCACCGGCGTCTCGGCGCGGGCATAGACCGGCCCGGTGTCGAGGCCGGCCTCCATGCGCATCAGGGTGACGCCCGAGACCGCGTCGCCGGCCAGCACAGCCATTTGGATCGGCGAGGCGCCGCGCCAGCGGGGCAGCAGGGAAGCATGTACATTGATGCAACCGGCCGGCGGCAGGGCGAGCACCTCGGGCGGCAGGATAAGTCCGTAGGCGGCTACGATCAGTCCGTCGGGTGCGAGTGCGGCGAGCTCAGCGACGGCCGCGGCGTCCTTCAGCGTGGCGGGCTGCAGCACGGGCAGCCCCTCCGCGACAGCCCAGGCCTTGACCGGACTCGGGGTGAGGCGACGGCCGCGGCCGGCCGGCCGGTCCGGCCGGGTCAGCACGCCCACCGGACGATGGCCGGCTGTGCAGAGCGCCTGCAGCGAGGCCAGGGCGAACTCGGGGGTGCCGGCGAAGATCAGTCGGGGCGTATTGGCCGCAGGGGCCGCATTCCCCGCAACGCCCTCACCCGTCACGGGAGAAGATCCGGTACTCAGACGGGGCTGGCAGCCCGCTCCGGCGCCGGCTGGGCGGCGTTGCGCCGGCCTTTCAGCAGCCGCTTGCGGATTCGCTGGCGCTTCATCTCCGAGAGGTAGTCGACGAACAGTTTGCCTTCCAGGTGATCCATCTCGTGCTGGATGCACACGGCAAGCAGCCCCTCGGCCTCCATCTCGAAAGCCTTCCCGTCACGGTCGAGCGCGCGCAAGCGGATGTGCTCGGCCCGCTCCACGGGTTCATAGAAACCGGGCACCGACAGGCAACCCTCCTCGGTCGTCTCGACGCCGTCCTTTTCGATAATCTCGGGGTTGATCAGAACGTGCGGCTGGTCCTTGTCCGCCGAGACGTCGGCCACCAGAAGACGCTTGTGCACGTCCACCTGGGTCGCCGCCAGGCCGATGCCGGGGGCGGCATACATGGTCTCGAACATGTCGTCGATCAGCTGCCTGAGTTCGTCGTCCACGCGCTCGACTGGCGACGCCTTGGTGCGCAGGCGCGGATCAGGGAACTCGAGTATGTTCAGGATAGCCATCGGTGCCTTCTCAATATCTCGCGTAAACTGCCACAAAAACCATCTAATGTTTTGACTTTATTGGGATACATAACGGACAATCAAGACGTTATGTCAGGCGGGCGCGGCGGCCCGAAGCGATTCTGTGACGCACTTGGCAGTTGCTGGCGCGTCGTAAAGCCATAGTATACCAGCGCCGTGACAGCCGGCAGCCCCGATTCCCACAGGATGGAGCAAGCCCAACCATGCCCCTTGCAGAGCGGAATACCCAGTCCATGGTGAGACTGTGCGGAGTGCTTTTTGTTGCATCCACACTCGTCACAACAGCCGGTTGCAGCCTGAATCCCTTCGCCGACGAGGCCGATGCGCCGGTGACGCCGGCAGCGAGCGCGGAGTCCTCCGCGCCCGTCTCGCTGGAGCCGCGCCGCAGCGGGGACGCCGGGTCGGTCGAGCGGCGCTCCGAAACCGCGCCGCCTGCACCGCAGGAAGTGCCACTGGCAGCGGACGCGCCCGAGCGCTACGTGGTGAAGAAGGGCGACACCCTGTGGGACATCTCGGCGACATTCCTGCGCGATCCCTGGTTCTGGCCGGAGATCTGGCAGGTGAACCCGCAGGTCGAGAACCCGCACCTCATCTATCCCGGCGACGTGCTGTCGCTGGTCTACATCGACGGGCGTCCCCGCCTCCTGCTGGAGCGTGGCATCCAGGCCGAACGGCTGAGTCCGCAGATCCGCGCCACACCGCTGGACCAGGCCATCACGACCATCCCCTACGAACAGATCGCAGCCTTCCTGACCCGCGGCGCGGTGCTCGAGAAAGGCCAGGCAGACACGCTGCCCTACATCCTGGCGAGCCGGGGCGATCACCTGATCGCCGGCGCCGGCAACGACGTCTACGTGCGCGGCGAGGTCGACGGCGAGGGCTCGCGCTACAGCGTGCTCCACATCGACCAGCCGCTGGTCGATCCCGACGACAACAAGGTGGTCGGCTACCAGGCCATCTACGTGGGCCAGGGTCAGGTGGATCGCAGCGGCGATCCCTCGACCGTGCACCTGCTGAAGACCAGCCGGGAGGCGCTGGCCGGCGACCGCCTGATACAGCAGGAGATCGAGATCCCGCTGAATTTCTTCCCGAAGCCGCCGGAAACGGATATAGACGGACGCATCATCTCGGTAGTAGATGGTATATCGCTGATCGGGCAGTATCAGGTCATCGTGATCAACCGCGGCGCGCGCAACGGGCTGGCCCCCGGCGACGTGCTCAGCGTGCTGACGGCCGGCGAGACGGTGCGCGACCGCTACGCGAAGGCGGGCGGCTTCGGGCTGCTCGGCGGCGAGAAGGTGAAACTGCCGGACGAGCCGGCGGGCAGCGTGATGATTTTCAAGGTGTACGACCGCATCGCCTACGCCCTCGTCATGACGGCGGAGAGCGAGATGCGGGTGCACGATATAGTACGTAACCCCTCCTGACGCCAGACACGGCAACGGCCGGCGTCCGCGAGGGCGCCGGCCGTTTCTTTCTGGCGTGCCGGCACAGCGGAGCCGGACATGGACGAAGACACAGAAGCCTGGGTACGTCTCGCCGAGGCTCCCGGGCTGGGTACTGCCGAGGCGGCCGCACTCGTGGAGCGTTTTGGCTCGGCCGCCCGGCTGGCGGCGGCGGGACGCAGCGCGCTCGCCTCCCGGGGTCTCGGCGCGGAGACGGTGGATACGCTGCTGGCGCCGCCGGCGGAGCGGATGGAGCGCATCGCCGGCTGGCTCGCCGAGCCGGGGCATCAGCTCGTCAGCCAGCACTCGCCGGACTACCCGGCCCTGCTCGCCGATACCACAGGCGCGCCGCTCGTCCTCTACGTCAACGGCGACCCCGGGCTGCTCTCCATGCCGCAGCTGGCGGTAGTCGGAAGCCGCAATCCGACTCGCGCCGGCGAGCGTACCGCGTTCGAATTCGCCGCTCATCTCGCCGCCAGCGGGCTCACCATCACCAGCGGACTCGCCTCCGGCATCGACACCGCCGCGCACGAAGGCGCCCTTTCGGCCGGCGGCAGCACCATCGCCGTACTGGGCACCGGCATCGATCGGGTCTATCCCGCGTCGAACCGGGAGCTGGCTCACCGCATCGCCGGCCGGGGCGCCCTGGTGAGCGAGTTCCCGCTGGGCGCGCCTCCGGAGGCGTGGCACTTTCCGCGACGCAATCGCATCATCAGCGGCATGAGCCTGGGTACGCTCGTGGTGGAGGCGGCGCAGCGGAGCGGCTCGCTGATCACTGCCCGTCTCGCCGCCGAACAGGGCCGCGAGGTGTTCGCGATACCGGGCTCCATCCACAACGCCCTCGCCCGCGGCTGTCACAGGCTGATCCGCGACGGCGCCAGGCTGGTGGAGTCCGCCAACGACATCTTCGCCGAGCTCGCGCCGCTGACCCGGGCGCTCGGCAGGCGCATCGCGCAAGCTCCGCCGGGCGCTGATTCCGCGGCCGCCAGTAACGCGGCGACAGGGCGCGACAGGGATTACGACAAACTGCTGGAGGCGCTCGCATGGGAGCCCGTGGACATGGATACATTGATCGAACGGTCCAGATTGACGATCGATCAGCTTTCCTCCATGCTCCTGATCCTGGAACTCGAGGGCGAAGTCGAAACGCTGCCTGGCGGGAAGTTCTCGAGGGTCAGACAGGAGCGCCTACCCGAATGAAAGAGAACGTCCTCGACGTATTGATGTATCTGTTCGAGACCTATGTCGATACGGAGGAAGAACCCGAAGCGGATCAGAACGAACTCCGCGAGGAACTTGCCCGGGCCGGCTTCCACGACGCCGAGATCGAGCACGCGCTCGACTGGCTCGACGGTCTGGGAACGAACAACGACCTCCTGTCCCCGAACCCGCAGACGGAGAACGGTACCCGCATCTTCAACGGGTACGAACTCGCTCGCCTGGACGCGGCATGCCGCGGTTATCTGGTCTATCTGGAGCAGGTCGGCATCCTCTCGCCGCCCCAGCGCGAACTGGTGATCGACCGTCTGCTCGCACTGGAGTCCGCCGACATCGACGTGGAACAGATCAAATGGGTGGTGCTGATGGTACTGTTCAGCCAGCCCGGCCAGGAGATCGCCTACGCGCGCATGGAGGATCTGGTCTTCGACGAGGACTCGGGGACGATCCATTGATCGGGCCATTGATCGGGAGATTCTGAGGCGGCAGAGTGGCCGCGTAAGACAGCATGCCGCGGCAGAGTCCGCGGTTTTTCATTTCTGGCCGGGCGACAGAACTCGTTCGGCGGCAACGGACGCACGGGAACGGATGAGCAAGAACCTCGTCATCGTGGAATCGCCGGCCAAGGCGAAGACCATCGAAAAGTACCTGGGCAAGGACTACGAGGTCCTGGCCTCCTACGGACACGTGCGCGACCTCGTACCGAAGGAAGGTGCGGTGGACCCGGAGCGCGGCTTCGAGATGATGTACCGGGTGATCGAGCGCAACGAAAAGCACGTGAACGCCATCGTCCGCGCCCTGAAGAAGGCGGACGGGCTGATACTCGCCACGGACCCCGACCGCGAGGGCGAGGCCATCGCCTGGCACTTGTACGAACTGCTGAAGGACAAGGGTGCCCTGGACAACAAGGACGTGCACCGCGTGGTCTTCTACGAGATCACAAAGCAGGCCATCCAGGATGCCATCCAGCATCCGCGCGGGCTCTCCAGCGAGCTGGTAAACGCCCAGCAGGCACGGCGCGCGCTGGACTACCTGGTGGGTTTCAACCTGTCTCCGCTGCTGTGGAAGAAAGTCCAGCCGAACCTCTCCGCCGGCCGGGTGCAGAGCCCCGCGCTCAGGCTCATCGTCGAGCGCGAGGAGGAGCGCGAGCGGTTCGTCTCCCGGGAGTACTGGACCATCGAGGCCGACGTCAGCAAGGAAGGCCAGGCCTTCCCCGCACGGCTGGTGACCTGGCGGGGCGAGAAGGTGGAGCAGTTCAGCTTCGGCGACGAGGACACCGCCATGGCCGTGCACGCCGCGCTGCGACAAGCCGCCGACGGCGTGCTGCGCGCCGTCAAGGTGGAACGCAAGCAGCGGCGGCGCAATCCGGCGGCTCCGTTCACCACCTCGACACTTCAGCAGGAGGCCTCACGCAAGCTCGGCTTCAATACCCAGCGCACCATGCGCGTGGCCCAGCGGCTGTATGAGGGCGTGGACATCGGCAGCGCGGACGGCAACGTCGGCCTGATCACCTACATGCGTACCGACTCGGTGACCCTCGCCCAGGTCGCAGTAGAGGAGACCCGCAGCGTGATCGCCGAACGTTACGGCAAGGACAACGTGCCGGACAGCCCGCGCCACTACAAGAACAAGTCGAAGAACGCCCAGGAGGCCCACGAGGCCATCCGCCCCACCTCGGTGAGCTGCACGCCGGACGAGCTGGAGGGCAAGCTCGAGGCGGACCAGTTCAAGCTGTACCGGCTTATATGGACCCGCACGGTGGCCAGCCAGATGGTGCCCGCCGTGTTCGATACGGTCACCGCCGAGATGGTGCCCGCCGACGAGCCGGAGGGCGATGCCACCGGCCGCTTCCGCGCCACAGGCTCGGTGCTGGTCAAGCCCGGCTTCATCGCCGTCTACCAGGAAGGCCGCGACGACGCCGCGGCGGACGACAGCGACCGGCGCCTGCCGGACCTGATCGAAGGCGACCGGCTGCAACTGGAGGAGATACGCCCCGAACAGCACTTCACCGAGCCGCCGCCCCGCTACACGGAGGCCAGCCTCGTGAAGAGTCTCGAGGAGCTCGGCATCGGCCGCCCCTCGACCTATGCCAACATCATCTCGACGCTGAAGAACCGGGAATACGTGGACATGGAGGGCCGGCAGTTCGCGCCCACCGACATTGGCCGCATTGTCAATAATTTCCTCACCGAGCACTTCACCCGGTACGTGGATTACGACTTCACGGCCCGCATGGAGGACGACCTCGATGCGATCTCACGGGGCGACCGGGACTGGGTGCCGCTACTGGAGGAATTCTGGACGCCGTTCCATGATCTGGTGGAAGAGAAGGAGCAGAACGTCACCCGCGAGCAGGTGGCCCAGGCGCGAGAGCTCGGCACCGATCCCGGGACCGGCAAACCGGTGACCGTGCGCATGGGCCGCTTCGGTCCCTTTGTCCAGATCGGCACCAAGGACGACGAGGAGAAACCGAAGTTCGCTGGCCTCAGGCCCGGTCAGAAGATGAACGATATCGACCTCGAGGCGGCGCTGGAACTGTTCAAGCTGCCCCGCAAGCTCGGCGAGACCCCGGAGGGCGAGCCGGTGTCGGCGAGCATCGGCCGCTTCGGCCCCTACGTGCGCTACGGCAACAAGTTCGTCTCCATCCGCGGCGACGAAGACCCTTACACCATCAACCTGGAGCGTGCCCTGGAGCTGGTCCGCGAGAAGAAGAAGGCGGATGCGGAGCGCACCATCCAGGACTTCCCGGACGAGGGCATCCAGGTGCTCAAAGGTCGCTACGGCCCCTACGTCACGGACAAGACCAAGAATGCCAAGGTACCGAAGGACCGGGAGCCGGCGTCGCTGACGCTGGAGGAATGCAGGGAACTCCTGGCAACCGCGCCGGCCCGCGGCCGCGGTCGCAAGAAAGCGAAAAAGAAGACGGCGACGGCGGTCGCCGCCGGTACCAAGAAGGCCGCGAAGAAGAAGAGCACGGCCCGAAAGAAGACCGCCGGCAAGAAGAAAGCGAAGAAAAAGAAGAAGTCCGGCGACTGAGGCACCCGTATTCCCGCCGCGTCCCGTACAATGCGGCGCTCCCCGGCGACGAGGCGGCCCGCGGATATGGCGACGAGTGAGTTCGGCGATGAGTGAATTCAGCGGCGAGTTCGGCGATCAGCTGGCGATCGTCAGGGAGTATCTGCTCGGCCTGCAGCGTCGCATCACCGATACCCTGGAAAAAGTCGACGGAAGCGCCCGTTTCCACCGCGACGCCTGGCAACGGGAAGGCGGCGGAGGCGGCGAGACCCGGGTAACGGCCGGCGGCACGCTGCTCGAGCAGGCGGGCGTCAACTTCTCCCACGTCTACGGCGACAACCTGCCGCCCAGTGCCTCGAAGACCCGGCCGGAACTCGCCGGGCGGGGATTCCAGGCGATGGGCGTCTCGCTGGTACTGCACCCCGAGAACCCCTACGTGCCCACCACCCACGCCAACGTGCGGGTTTTCGCGGCGGAGAAACCGGACAGCGTACCGGTCTGGTGGTTCGGCGGCGGCTTCGACCTCACCCCGTACTATCCGTACCTGGAGGACGTCAAGCACTGGCACCGCACGGCCCGTGCCGCCTGCGAGGGATTTCCCGAAGGCACCTACACGCGCTTCAAGGACTGGTGCGACGAGTATTTCTATCTGCGCCACCGCGGCGAGACCCGCGGTGTAGGCGGGCTGTTCTTCGACGACCTGAACGAGTGGGGTTTCGAACGCTGCTTCGCCTTCATGCAGAGCATCGGCGAGCACTTTCTGCCGGCCTATCTGCCCATCGTCGAACGGCGCCGGGATACCGCCTGGGGCGAGCGCGAGCGCCAGTTCCAGCTCTACCGGCGGGGCCGCTACGTGGAGTTCAACCTGGTCTACGACCGTGGCACCCTGTTCGGGCTGCAGTCCGGCGGTCGCACCGAATCCATCCTGATGTCGCTGCCGCCGCTGGTGCGCTGGCAGTACGACTTCCGGCCCGAAGCCGGCAGCCCGGAAGCCGAGCTGACCGACCGCTTCCTGAAACCCACCGACTGGCTGGACGCCTCGTGAGCCCCGCCGTCATTCCTGCGCCTTTCCACCTGGCCGTGCCCGTCGACGACCTCGAGCGGGCCCGCGGCTTCTACGTGGACCTGCTCGGCTGCGCCACCGGCCGGGAGGACGAGCGCTGGCTGGACCTCGATTTCTTCGGTCACCAGGTCACCCTGCATCTGGCGGAAGCCGACGGCAGCGAGGCGGCGAATGCGGTGGACGGCGACGACGTGCCGGTGCGCCACTTCGGCGTGATCCTCGCGCCGGCCGACTGGCAGGCGCTCGCCGCGCGTCTCGGTGCCGCCGGCATCGATTTCCTGATCGAGCCCCGGGTGCGCTTCCGCGGCCAGCCGGGCGAGCAGCGGACCATGTTCCTGCGCGACCCGGCCGGCAATGCGCTGGAGTTCAAGAGCTTCGCCGACCCGTGCCGCGTCTTCGCCCGGGAATAGGGCCCTTCGATGCGGCCGCGGCGGGCGTGCTGGCCCGCCGATTCGGGGCTATGCTAACTTCGTTCGGGCTTCCTCACTGAAATCATAATTGAAGCCATAGAATATCGATCCTTCTCGGACGAGCGAGCGGTGAACAGAAATCTGCATCCGGCCCTGCCGCCATCGACCTGGCTGCCATTGACCGGGCTGATATTGACCCTGCTCTGCCTCGCGACGACGGCGGAGGCCGCCTCCCTGCGCCAGGCCGACGGCGCCGCGGGGGGCCTGCTGCTGGCGGACGAGATCGGCACCCGCGCCGACGGCCGCAAGGTCTACATCGTGCAGCTGCGCCGCCCGGGCGCCGCCGAGCACTACACGAAGTCAGCCGCGCCCGGCCGTCCCGCCTCCATGAAGTTGATGCGGTCCGCCGGTTTCAGCCGCGAATCGGCGGCGGTGAAGTCCTGGGTGGCGGGCAGCGATGCGGCCCAGACGAGCCTGCTGGCGAAGGCCGCCCCCGGCACCCCCACCGTCTATGACTACCGCTACGGCTTCAGCGGTTTCGCCGCCGCCCTGACACCGGCCGAGGCGGACCGGCTGCGCCACATGACCGAAGTGGCCGGGGTCTGGGAGGACGAGATCCGGCCGCTGGCCACCAACGAGACACCGAGCTTTCTTGGCCTGTTCGACAACGCGGACGGACTCACCGGCGCGCTGGGGCTCGAGGGCGAGGGCGTGGTCATCGGCGTCATCGACAGCGGCATCGCCCCCGGCCACCCGAGCCTGACCGACACCCGGGAGGCGGACCGGCCGCGGCTCTGCCGCACCTCCTTCGCCGACACCTTCCTCGGCCTGTGGCTGTGCCGGCGCTTCGAGGTGCGCGAGGACGTACCGCTGTTCGACCCGCCGCAGGACTGGAACGGCATCTGCCAGGCCGGCGAGGAGTTCGCGGAGACGGTCTGCAATAACAAGGTCATCGGCGCCCGCTTCTTCGTCGAGGGCGCGCAGGAGACCGGCGAGCTCGACCCGGGCGAATTCCTCTCGCCCCGGGATGCCGACGGGCACGGCACCCACATCGCCACCACCGCCGCCGGCAATCCGGTGACCGCCTCGGTGGCCGGCACCGAACTCGCCCGCATCCGGGGTATGGCGCCGAAGGCCCGGGTGGCCGTGTACAAGGCCTGCTGGCTCAGGCCCGGCGACACCCGGGCCAGCTGCAACACCTCCGACCTCGCCCGGGCGGTGGACGCGGCCGTGGCCGACGGCGTGGACGTCATCAACTACTCGGTGGGCAATTCGCTGGCGACGGTGAACGGCCCCGACGACATCGCCCTGCTGGCCGCGTCCAAGGCCGGCATCTTCACCGCAGTGGCCGCCGGCAACGAGGGCCCGGGACTGCGCAGCATCGGCTCGCCGGGCAGCTCGCCCTGGGTCACCACCGTGGCGGCCTCCACCCGGCCCGGCGTGAACTTCCGCGAGGCCATGGAGGTCATTTCGCCGCCGTCGCTGGCCGGCAAGTACGCCTCCCGGGAGGCGAGCTTCACGCCCCAGCTGGAAGAGACGGGCAGCGTGGAAGAGGAACTCGTGATCGTCGAAGACGACAGCCTCGCCACCGACTCGGGCGACGACGGCGGCACCACCTACGACGCCTGCCAGGCGCCGGTGAACGGGGACGAGCTTGCCGACAGGATCGCGCTGCTCGTGCGCGGCGGCTGCAGCTTCGAGACCAAGATCCGCAATGTCGAGAATGCCGGTGCGGCCGCCGCGCTGGTGTTCAACAACGCCGGCGAGCCCTTTGTCATGACCGGCACGGCGGATGCGGTGGATATCCCTGCGGTCATGATCGGCCAGGCCGACGGTCGGCTCCTGTTCGACGCCATCAACGTGGAGGAGGAGATCGTCGACGTACGGCTGGCGGCGGGGCTGTTCCTCACCGAGACCCGGGCCGGCAACATCATGGCCGGCTTCTCCTCCCGGGGACCGGCCAGCGGCGCCCCGGACATCCTGAAACCGGATCTGACTGCGCCGGGGGTGAGCATACTCGCGGGCTTCACTCCGGATGCCGCCAACGCGGAGCAGGGCGAGTTATTCGGCTATCTCTCCGGCACCTCCATGTCGACGCCCCACGTGGCCGGCGTCGCCGCGCTGCTGCTGGAGGCCAACCCGGACTGGTCGCCGGCGGCGCTGCGCTCGGCCATGATGACCAGCGCGTACCAGGACGTGGTGCAGCAGGACGGCGAGACGCCCGCCAACCCGTTCGACTTCGGCGCGGGCCACCTGCAGCCCAACGCCGCCGGCAAGGCGGGGCTGCTGTTCGATGCGGGTGCCGACGACTACGACGCCTTCGGCTGCGGCCTCGAGGAGCCCATACCGGACCCGTCGCGCTGCGGCGAACTGGCCGCCGCCGGCAGGAGCTTCGACGCGACCCAGTTCAACCAGGCCTCCATCGCCATCGAGCAGCTGACCGGCCGGCGCACCATCACGCGTACCGTGACGGCCACCGGCGACGCGGCCGGTACCTGGCAGGTGGAAATCGAGCCGCCTCCGGGTACCGTGGTGAGCGTATCCCCGCAGACGCTGTCACTGAATCCGGGCGAGACCGCCACCTACACCGTGGAGATGGAGTTCATCGGTACCGGGCTGGACCTCTGGTACTTCGGCGCCATCACCTGGCGGGCCGGCGAGACCGCCGTGCGCACGCCGGTCGCCATCCGCCCGGTATCGCTGTCGGCACCAGAGGAGGTACGCGATGCCGGCGGCAGCGGGACGCTGAGCTTTGACGTGGACTTCGGCTATACCGGCAGCTACCGGGCCGGCGTGCACGGACTGAACGAGGCGCTGGTGATCGACGGCTTTGTGGATGACGACCCCACCAGGACCTTCACCTTCCGTGACGGCAACGGCGTCACCACCCACGTGATCGACGTGCCGGCCAATCAGGCGTACCTGCGCTTCGCCCTGTTCGACGAAGCCACCGACGGCAATGACGACCTCGACCTTTACGTCTTCTTCTGCCCGAACGACATCTGTACCGAGATCGGCGAGAGCGGCTCCGAAACGTCGGCCGAGGAGTTCAACCTGGTAACACCACCTGCCGGCCGCTACGCCGTGCTGATCCACGGCTTCGAGACCGACCAGGTGGCGGGCGGGCCCGGCGCGAACTACCAGCTGTTCGCCTGGGCCTTCGGCCTGGTGGACGACGCGGGCAACATGACCGTGTCGGCGCCCGCGAACGTCACGGCCGGCAGCACCGAGACGCTGCAGGTGAGTTGGTCCGGGCTGGCAGCCGACCGGCGCTATCTCGGCGCCGTGTCACACGTGACGCCGAGCGGGCTGATCGCGCTCACGATTGTCAATATCCGGAACTGACCGGAATCAACGCCCGGAACCGGAGATCCGAGGATGAGCGGGTCATGCCGCGAGCCGGGCGCATTCGGCGTGGCGCAAGCCCCCGGTCACGTGATCGTTCCCATCGGGTAGGAGGCGGGGTCACCCCCGCCGTCCTCCCACACCACCGGGCATACGGTTCCGTACCACGGCGGTTCCCGTGAATATCACGTTCGTTGTAGCCTGTCGC
>CAYRUH010000013.1:0-44863 GCA_964427415.1 uncultured Woeseiaceae bacterium
CCGAACCAGACTGTGGGCGGCGTCCGGGCCGACAGGGAGACCGATTCCAGGGGACACGGCGGCTATAACGAGCCTGGCGGGGCGTTATCTCACGATCGACCCCAGAGATATGACGGAACTGTACGAGCAGGCGGCAGTGCTTGGCAGCACATCTGCATTGGTTTCGGCGTCGAGCGATTGCGGAGGCGTGCGAGGGAGCTGTCCGCCTCTACCAGCAACTGGAAGCCAGGCGATTGGCATTGGGACAGAACTACTTCGACAACACGCCAAGTCCCCTCGGCCAGGAGTACGAAGAAGGGAATCACACAAGTGCTACGTGTGGCGGATCCGGAGCAATGCCTGCGGGAAGGAAGACAGGTTCGGCCGCTGACGGGCCCAGAGCCGTGAGGTTCGGTGCCGTTAGTCGGCGCTGCTGACCGGCACTTCCTTCACGCCACTGCAGGCGTGGCCGTCGTGCGGGCGTATCCATCGCCGCGACCTTTTGTCGGGAGCAAGATGGATACCCCCGCAGGGCGGCCAGGAAAGAAGGGTATCGGGCCTGAAGGCCCTCCCACAGTCGGATCGGGCTCCCACAGTGCGGGTTGGGCCTGAAGGCCCTACCGATCCGTACCGATCGGGCAGCGGTCAACGCATGAGCTGCTCTTCCGCCGCGGCGGACTGCTCCCGGCGGCGCAACCGATCGAGGAGCTTGCCGACATATTGGGGCGAGCGGCTGTTCTTCCCGATCAGGATGTAGACCGCTGGCACCACCAGCAGGGTCAGGAACACCGAGAAGCTCACGCCGAAGAACACGACTGCGCCGATGGATTGGCGTGCCTCGGCGCCGGCGCCCGCCGCGAGCATGAGTGGTACGGCTCCAAAGGCGGTACACATGCTGGTCATCAGCACCGGCCGCAGCCGGATGCCTGCTGCCTGTATGACGGCTTCGCGGTACTCCAGACCCCGGTCCCGGAGCTGGTTGGCAAACTCGACGATCAGCACGCCATTCTTGGCCGCGAGGCCGATCAGCATGATGGCGCCGATCTGGCTGAAGACGTTGATCGAGGAGCCGAAGATCCAGATGCCGACCAGGGCGCCCGCGATCGCCAGCGGCACCGTCACCATGATGACCAGGGGATGGCGGAAGCTCTCGAACTGCGCCGCGAGGACGAGGAAGGCGATCAGCAGCGCCAGCATGAACGTCGTGTAGAGCGCGCTGCCCGAGCGCTTGAATTCCCGTGATTCGCCATCGTAGTTCAGCTGGACCTCGGCGGGCAGCTCTGCCGCCACCAACTGCTCCAGATAACGCAGTGCCTCGCCGAGGGAGTAGCCAGCGGCGAGGCCGCCCGAGACGGTGATGGAGCGCAGGCGGTCGAAGCGCTTGAGGTCCACCGGTCCGGAGCTCTCCTCCAGCGTCACCAGGTTTGCCAGCGGGATCAGCCGGCCGGTCACATCCGAGCGCACGAAGATGCTGTCGAGGTCATCGGGCGTACTGCGGGTCTGCCGGGCGCCCTGCAGGATGACGTCGTATTCCTCGCCGCCGTCGATGAAGGTGGTGACCCGGCGCGAGCCCAGCACGGTCTCCAGGGTGCGTCCGATGGTCGCCAGCGACACCCCCAGGTCCGCCGCCCGGTTGCGGTCGATGGCCACGTCCATCTTCGGCTTGCGTTCCTGGTAGTCGGTCTCCAGACCCAGGAGCCGCGGGTTCTCCTCCGAGGCCCTTGCGATGATGCGCTCGGCCCAGTCCGCAATCTCCGTGTAGTCGGTGCCGCCGAGGACGATCTCCACCGGCCGGTTGGAACCGCGAATGCCGAGACCGGACGACGAGCCGCGGGCAAACACGGTCACTCCGGGCAGCGCGGTAAGTTCCGGCCGCCAGGCCAAGGCGATTTCTTCGGCCGAGCGCTCACGCTCGCTCCAGAGGGCCAGCGGTACGAAGAAGAGCATGCGATTGACGTCGTCTCCGCCGCCCCAGCCCGAGCGCGTCAGAATGCGCCGGGCGTCGCCGCTCTCGACGTCCGGCATGACGATGTCCTCGACCTGGCGGGCGTAGCGGTCCATGTACTCCAGGCTGGCGCCGTCCGGCCCGTTCATGGCAATGAAGGCCGCACCCTGATCCTCCGGCGGCGCGTACTCCACCGGCAGCGCGGTCAGCAGACTCGACGCGCCAGCGAAGACGACCAGGGCGCCTGCGAGCACCAGCACGGGGTGGCGCAGGAAGCGCCGCAGGCCGGCCTCGTAACGGCCGGACAGTCTCCGGAACAGCCGGTCGACGAAACGGGTCAGGCGTCCCCGCGCGATACGCCGCCCGAGCAGCTTGGAGGAGAGCATCGGCACCAGGCTCAGCGCCACCAGGCTGGAGAAGATCACCGCCGCCGCCAGCGAGATGCCAAACTCGCCGAACAGACGGCCCACCGTCCCCTCCATGAAGGAGATCGGGATGAACACGGAAATCAGCACGGCGGTGGTGGCGATGACGGCGAAGCCGATCTCGCGGCTGCCGTTCACGGCCGCCAGCAGGCCGGGCTCGCCCTCTTCGATGCGCCGGGCGATGTTCTCCAGCACCACGATCGCGTCGTCCACGACCAGGCCGATGGCCAGGACCAGCCCGAGCAGGGTCAATACGTTGATGGAGAAGCCCATCGCCGCCATCACGGTGAAGGCGGCGATGATGGAGACGGGGATGGTCAGCGCAGGGATCAGGGTGGCCCGCAGTGAGCCGATGAAGCCGTAGATCACGATCAACACCAGCAGCAGCGCGAGGCCCAGGGCTTTCACGACTTCCTTTATCGACTCGCTGATGAAGACGGAGAAATCCAGATTCACCGATAACTTGATGTCGTCCGGCAGGGTCGGCTGCACGCGCTCGATCTGCTCGCGCACGCCGGTGTTGAGCATCAGGATGTTCGCCTTCGACTGGGGGATGATGCCCATGCTCACGCCGGAGATGCCGTTGGAACGCGAGATGTTGCGGTTGTCCTCCGGTGCCAGCTCGACGGCGGCCACCTCCCGCAGACGGATTAGATAGCCGTCTTCGCCGCGGCCCACCACGAGCCGGCGGAAGTCTTCGACGCTAGAGAGCCCGGTCGACGTGCGCAGCGTGAATTCCCGCTGCGTGGACTCGAGGCGGCCGGCGGGCAGTTCCACGTTCTCCCGCCGCAGCGCATCTTCGATCTCCGTCACGGTCAGGCCGCGCGCCGCGAGCGCTTCGGGCTTGACCCAGAGGCGCATGGCCAGCCGGCGCCCGCCGAAAACCCGGACATTGGCAACACCGCTGACGATGGAGAACTGGTCGATCAGGTAACGCTCCGCGAAGTCCGTGAGCTCCATCGACGAGCGCGCCGTGCTCGACAGGTCGATGTACATCGTTGCGCCGGTGCCGCCGCGCGCCTTGGTGATCTCGGGCGGATCCGCCTCCTCGGGCAGGTCCTCGACCACCCGCGCCACGCGCTCGCGCACGTCGTTGGCGGCGGCGTCGAGGTCCCGGTCGGCGGAGAATTCGATGCTGACATCGAAGCGGCCGTCGTAGCTCGTCGAGGTGAGCTTCTCGATGCCCTCGATGCCGGCCACGGCGTCCTCGACCAGCTGGGTGATCTTGCGTTCGACGATCTCCGCTGATGCCCCCCGATAGCGGCCGTCGATGCTCACCACCGGCCGTTCGATGTCCGGATACTCGCGGATAGGCAGGTTGAAGAGTGCCATCAGGCCGACGATGACCAGGATCAGCGACAGCACCGTGGCGAAGACAGGCCGCCGGACGGAGATCTCCGACAGGATCATGGCCGCGACTCGCCGACGGTGCCGTAGACCACCTCCGAGCCTTCGCGGACCTTCTGCGTGCCCTCGGTGATCACCCGGTCCCCGGCGGTAAGTCCCGAGACGATCTCCACGGCGCCCGGTATCCGCTGCCCCAGCTGCACCTGTCTCCTGGCCGCCCGGTCCTCGGCCGCGACGACGTACACATAGTGCTGGCCGCGCTCCGGTACGATGGCCTGCTCGGGGGCCATCAGGGTGTCGCTGCGGCGCATCTGCAGCGCCACGGTGAGGAACATGCCGGGCTTGAGCAGGTCCTCCTGGTTCTCCAGAACTGCGCGCACCAGGATCGACCGGGACACCGCATCCAGCCGGGTGTCTACGCTGTCGATGCGGCCGCGGAATTGGCGCCCCTGCAGCGCGGGACTGCGGGCGGAGACGGTCAGGTCCTCGCGCAGCACGCCCAGGAAGGCCTCCGGTACTGAGAACTCCAGTTTGACCGGGTCGAGATCGTCCAGGGTCGTAATGACGGTACCGGGATTCACCAGGCTGCCCGGGCTCACCCGGCGCAGCCCGATCTTACCGCTGAACGGCGCGCGGATGAGGGTGTTCTCCAGGCGCGCTCGCGCCGCCTGCACCTCGGCCTCGGCCACCTGCATCGCGGCGAGCAGCTCCTCCAGGCTGGAGGCGGAGATGGCCTGGGTATCCGCCAGCTGGCGCGCCCGCTGATACTGGCTGCGGCTCTCGCTCAGGGAGGCCTCCGCCACCGCCAGCTCGGCGCGGATCTCCTGATTCTCCATCTCCACCAGCAGGTCGCCTGCCGCGACCAGCTGTCCTTCCTGGAAAGCGATGCGGGTCACGATGTTCGTCACACGGGAGGTGATCTCCACGGACTCGTCCGCGAGCACGGTGCCGATGGCATCGATTTCGTCGACGATATCCCGGGGCTCGACGACTTCGGTGATGACCGTCACGGGTCCGCCGCCGAAACGGCCACCGCCACCCTGCTCCTCGCCGGCCTCGCAGCCGGTGAGCAGGGCCAGGGCGCCCAGCAGGATTGCCGGCGTCGTCCACGGTGTGGGGCACTGGAGCAAGATCTACCTTCCTTGTTGAACAGCGGTGTCGGGCCGGGCCCACCCGCCTGCCCACCGCGCGAGGCGGACAGCAGCGCTGCGGCCAGCAGGCTATTGTAACCGGAGGCGCGCGGTCCGGGCGGCCCTGCTCCGGCCAATGACATTCGGCCGCACCGGACGGACGGATGCAGGCCGCGGGAGCCGCACGGGTGTCGGCGGCTCCCTGTATGCACTAGACTCGGGCCCGTGCATGACGCTTTCAGAAACAGGACGGTGATCATCACGGGCGCGTCCGCAGGCATAGGCGCCGCCTGCGCCCGGCTGTTTGCGGCAGCCGGAGCGCGTCTGGTCCTGGTGGCGCGCAACGAGCACGCCCTGCAGAGCTTCGCGACCAGTCTCCCCGGCGGTACCGAGACCATGAACGTGGCCATGGACGTCGCGGACGATGTGGCCTGCAGGGAACTGTTCGACCGGACGGAGGCCACCTTCGGTGCCGTCCATTGCCTGGTCAACAACGCCGGCCTGCACGCCCGCGGCAGTGTGGAGCAGAAGACCGAGAACGAATTGACGGCGATGGTGGACGTCAACCTGCGCGCGCCCATCCTGCTCAGCCGCCTGGCCATACCCCGCATACGCCAGGCTGGCGGCGGCGCCATCGTCAACGTAGCCTCGCTCGCTGGCTGCACGCCGGTGCCCGGCTCGGTGACCTACGCGGCCACTAAGGCGGGTCTGCGCTCCTTCTCGCACGGTCTCGCCGAGGAATTGAGAGGCAGCGGCATCCATGTGGGCGTCGTCTCGCCCGGTCCGGTGGACACCGGTTTCATTATGGAAGAACTGGACGAGGTGACCGATCTATCGCTGTCCCAGCCCATGAGTACCACGGAGGCGGTGGCCGAGGCCATCCTGCGCGTGGCCGCGGGCGATGGGGTGGAGAGGAAGATACCGCGCTTGAGCGGCGTCACCGCGGATCTGGTCTATCTCTTTCCGGGCCTGAGACGCGCGCTGGAGCCGTTGCTGCGCCGCAAAGGCAGGAAGGCGCGGGACTACTACAAGGCCCGCAGGGCGGCAGCGGAGGACGGCTGAGGCCGCGTATCCTGCTTACGCTCTGCGCAATGGGCACCTGAGCCGACGACGACAGGAGAATCATGGCAGACAAACTCGACCACACCGTTATCGAAGCCAAGCTGCTCGACATCCCCGGCTGGGAGCTGCGCGAGGGCAAGCTGCACCGCCAGTTCCGGTTCGACGATTTCGTGCGTGCATTCGGTTTCATGAGTGCGGCGGCCATCGTCGCCGAGAAGATGGATCACCACCCGGAGTGGTTCAACGTATACAGCAAGGTGACCGTCGATCTCACCACTCACGACGCCGGCGGCATCACGGAACTGGACTTCGAGCTGGCGGGCGCCATGTCGGCGCTGGCTGACCGGAACTGACGGGCCTGGCGGACCGGAACCGAGGGGCCGGGGCCTTCTTCCGACCGGCTTCTGCCCTCATACCACCGCCATCGCGGCGAAGGCATCGCGGGTGAAGTTCTCCGTGCCGTCTTCGAGCACGCGGACATTGTCCTCGATGCGGATGCCCCCGCAGGGCCTGAGTTCGTCCACTCGCAGCCAGTTAACCATGCGCCCTGCGGCGCTCTCGTGCAAAGAGTCGAGCAGCAGATCGATGAAGTAGATGCCGGGCTCGATGGTCAGCACCTGGTCGGCGGCCAGCTTGCGGGTCAGGCGCAGGTGGGGATGGTCCTCCGGCGGGGCTATCTCGCCGCCCTCGTCATCCGCCATGAAGCCGCCCACGTCGTGCACCTGCAGGCCCAGCAGGTGGCCGAGGCCATGGGGCATGAAGGCCCGGGTCACCCCGGCTTCCACCAGTGCTTCGGCGCTGCCGGCGCTGGCGATCTCATGGGCCAGCAGCAAGCCGCCGAGACGGTGGTGGGTATGCAGATGCAGTTCGCGGAAGTCCACCCCGGGCCGCACCCCGGCGACAATCTCCTGCTGCAACTCGTGCATGTCCCGGATGAGCGCGGCGAACTCGCCCTCGTCGGCGGCGTAGGTGCGCGTTACATCGGCCGCATAGCCGGCAACCGAAGCCCCCGCATCGATGAGGAAGGAGCGCATCTCGTCGGGTGGCCGGCGGTCCCGGTTCTGATAGTGGAGCACCGCAGCATGCTCGTTCAGTGCGATGATGTTGCCGTAGGGCAACTCCTGGTCCAGTTGCCCCGCCGCGCGGCAGTAAGCGAGATGGATATCGAACTCCGCGGCGCCGTTCTCGAAGGCCGCGTGGGCGGCGATGTGCGCCTCGGCCGCCCGGCGGGTCGCCGCCCGCATGCACTGCAGTTCGTAGGCGGTTTTTGTCGCGCGGGGATAGCGCAGGCTCTGCAGCACGCTCTGCGGATTGATGCGCTCGATTCCGAGGGTCTGGGCCGGGTCGATCACTTCGCCGATGAATACGTAGCGCGACAGGTCGTCCGGCAACAGCGTGCGCGCGCCGGCCGGGCTCTCGAACGGCAGGATGTCGAACTGCCTCGTCCAGGAGCCGTGCGGCGCGGCCGGCGGCAGATGCCAGTAGTCGGCGGGCTGGCAGTAGGCGAGCCGGGGCCGGCTGCCCGGCGTGTAGACGAGATAGGAACCGGGCGCGTCCGTCAGCGGCAGCCAGGCGTTGAAGTCCGGATTGACGATGTAGGGATAGGCCCGGTCGTCCTGGAAAGCATAGCGGGGTTCGCCGGCGGCGACCACAATCCCCTCGGCGCCGGCGCGCTCCAGCGCGCGGTCGTAGCGGCGCGTGATCTCCGCGACATGGTCGGCGTAAAGTTCGGCGATGTCGGGGCGTTCGGGTTCCATGCTTCCTCCGTATGGCTCTGAATCTGCCTCCGGGCAGTATAACGAACGCGCCGCTGTCGGCCGGCTTCTCGAGTGGCTCACTTAACAGGCTTCCCGATCTGGGGCATCATTGCGCACTCCATGAACCTCCGGAGTTCCCGATGTTTTTTCCTGCTGCACGCGGCTTCGTCGCCGCAGCGTTCGTCCTGCTCGTCATGACCACACCGGCACTCGGCTACGATCGCATCACGGGAGAGACGTTTGCGTCCCGCTCGGAGGTGATCGCGCCGCACGGCATGGCCGCCACCAGCCAGCCGCTGGCCACCCAGATCGCGCTGGACGTGCTGAAAGCCGGCGGCAGTGCCGTGGATGCGGCCATCGCCGCGAACGCCGCTCTCGGTCTCATGGAGCCGGTCGGCAGTGGCATCGGTGGCGATCTCTTCGCCATCGTCTGGGATGCGGAGAAAGCTGAACTGACCGGGTTGAACGCGAGCGGCCGCTCGCCGGCATCGCTGACGCTCGCGTATTTCGAAGAGCAGGGGCTGGAGAGCATCCCTGCCCTGGGGCCCCTGCCGGTGAGCGTGCCGGGCGCCGTGGACGGCTGGTTCGAGCTGCACGAACGTTATGGGCGGCTGCCGATGACCGAGATCCTCGCGCCCGCTGTCCGCTACGCCCGCGAGGGCTTCCCGGTGTCGGAACTTATCGCCTATTACTGGCAGCGCAACGCCGAATACCTGAAGGACTTCCCGGGCTTCGCGGAAATATTCATGCCGGACGGACGGGCGCCGCTCAAGGGCGAGATGTTCCGCAACCCGCGCCTTGCCGACACCTACGAGAAAATCGCAAAGCAGGGGCGCGACGTGTTCTACCGCGGCGAGATAGCCCGCAAGATCGCCGACTACATGCAGGAAAACGGCGGCTTTCTCACCCACGAGGACATGGCAAGGCACCGCTCGGAATGGGTGCAGCCCGTCTCCACCACCTACCGGGGCTGGGAGGTCTTCGAGTTGCCGCCTAACGGCCAGGGCATCGCCGCGCTGCAGATGCTGAATATCCTGGAAGCCTACGACATTGCCTCCATGGGCTTCGGCTCGGCGGACTACCTGCACCTGTTGACGGAGGCGAAGAAGCTCGCTTTCGAGGATCGGGCGCGCTACTACGCGGACATGGACTTCGCGGACGTGCCGGTCGAACGGCTGATCTCGAAGGAGTACGCGGCCGAGCGGCGCAAGCTGATCGACAGGCAGCAGGCCTCGCGGTCGCTCCCCGCCGGAGACGCGCGGCTGGAAAACGGCGACACCATCTATCTCACCGTGGCCGACAGCAAAGGCAACATGGTCTCGCTGATCCAGAGCAATTACCGTGGCATGGGCTCGGGCATGACGCCCGGCGACCTCGGCTTCGTGCTCCAGGACCGCGGCGAGCTCTTCTCCCTGGAGACCGGCCACCCGAACGTGTACGAGCCCGGCAAGCGGCCCTTTCACACCATCATCCCGGCTTTCGTGATGCGCGACGGCAAGCCGCTGATGAGCTTCGGCGTGATGGGCGGCGCGATGCAGCCCCAGGGCCACACGCAGATCATCGTCAATATGGTGGACTTCGGCATGAACCTGCAGGAGGCCGGCGATGCGCCGCGGCTGCGCCACAGCGGCTCCTCCCAGCCCACCGGCGAGCAGATGACCGACGGCGGCACGGTGTACCTGGAGCACGGCTTCGATGAGGCCGTGCATCGGCAACTCATGCGCCGCGGCCACAGTCTCGGCGGCAGCAACGGTGGTTTCGGCGGCTACCAGGCCATCATGAAGGATCACGAGGAGGGCGTGTACTACGGTGCCTCCGAGTCCCGCAAGGACGGCCAGGCGGCCGGCTACTGAGAGCATGGGTCCGCAGTCGTGGCCCAGAGAATCGACCCAGAAAAAGAATTGACCGGGGAATCGACGATGAACGGTGAAATCTGGCTGACCGGCATCACGACCACCGGCACGCCTCACATCGGCAATTACGTCGGCGCCATCCGCCCCGGCGTGGCCGCCAGCCGTGAGGCGGAGAAGCGCAATTTCTACTTCCTCGCGGATCTGCATGCGCTGGTGAAGAACCAGAAACCGGACGAGATCCAGCGCTCGACGCTGGAGATCGCCGCCTCCTGGCTCGCGCTCGGCCTGGATACCGGGAATGCCATGTTCTACCGTCAGTCGGACATCCCCGAGATTCCCGAACTCACCTGGGTGCTGTCCAGCATGACGGCAAAGGGGCTCATGAACCGCGCGCACGCCTACAAGGCGGCGGTCGCCGCCAACGAGGAGGCGGGCAATAAGGACCCCGACAAGGGCATCACCATGGCCCTGTTTTCCTATCCGGTGCTGATGGCCGCCGACATACTGCTGTTCAAGGCGCACAAGGTGCCGGTGGGGCGGGACCAGAAGCAGCACGTGGAAATGGCCCGGGACATCGCGGGGCGCTTCAACCATCACTACGGCGAACTGTTCACCCTGCCGGAGCCGGTCATCGACAACGACACGGCGGTGCTCTCCGGGCTGGACGGGCGCAAGATGTCGAAAAGCTACGGCAACACCATCCCGCTGTTCCTGCCGGAGAACAAGCTCAGAAAGCTGATCATGAAGATCAAGACCGATTCGCTGGAGCCCGGCGAGCCGAAGGACACCGAGGGCTCTACGCTGTTCGACATCTATCGGGCGTTCGCGACGCCGGCCGAGACGGCAGACGTCGCGCGCCGCTATGCCGAGGGCATCGCCTGGGGCGAGATGAAGCAGCTCCTGTTCGAGTACATCAACGACCGCCTTGGCGCGGCCCGTGAGGAATACGACCGGCTCATCGCCGACCCGGGACACGTGGAATCCCTGCTGGTCGCCGGCGCCGAGCGCGCCCGCGCCCTGAGCGCGCCCTTCATGGCCGATATCCGTGAGGCGGTGGGTATCCGACCGCTGGGGTAGCCGCCGGCGATGCGCGGCCCACTCACCTCACTGTTGCTCCTGCTGCTGCTCGCAGCCTGTTCCCCTGGGTCGCAAGGCGACGGCGCGGACGACGGCGCGAAGGTCGGTGCCATCGCGGATCGCTGCGCGGGTCTCGCCGACCCGTTGGAGCGCTTCATCTGCGCCGATGCGGATCTGCATGCGATGGACGCGGACCTAACGCGCCTGTACCAGCGGGCGCTGGCCAGGGCGGATCACACCGCGAAGGCATCCCTGCGCAACGACCACGCCGCCTGGGAGCGCGGCCTCCGCAACTGTCTCGAGCTGCCGGAGGCGGAGCGCCGCGACTGCCTGGACGAGCGCTACAACGCGCGCCTGGTAGACCTCGCACCCCGCCCGTAGGAGGGGCTTCAGCCCCGACCTGCCTCTTACCGGGCGATATCACCTTCTCTTTACGCTGGCACGTCATCGGTCGGACACGGGTCGCGGGGACGCTTACTCGAACGTCCTGTCCTCGCTCGCTTCGGCCGGGCCTCCTTCCCGCCGTCATGGCTCCAGTTGGCCCGGATGCCCCCGTTGGGCGGCCATAAGAGAAGGGGAATCGTGGGAGGGGGGCGAAATCGGGCCTGAAGGCCCTGCCACACCGCCGGTCAGGCCAGGCGCTTTTCGCGGCCTTCGGCCAACAGGGCGCGCAGGTACTGGCCCGTGTGGGATTCTGCCACCTCGGCAACCTGCTCCGGCGTGCCCGCCGCGACGATCTCGCCGCCGCCGTCGCCGCCTTCCGGACCCAGATCCACGATCCAGTCCGCCGTCTTGATCACGTCCAGATTGTGCTCTATGACGATGATCGTGTTGCCGCGGTCGCGCAGGCGGTGGAGCACTGCCAGCAGCTGGGCGATGTCGTGGAAGTGCAGGCCGGTGGTGGGCTCGTCGAGGATGTACAGGGTGGAACCCGTGTCCCGCTTCGAGAGTTCCCTGGCGAGCTTGATGCGCTGGGCCTCGCCGCCAGACAGAGTCGTCGCGTTCTGACCCAGGCGCACGTAGGACAGGCCCACGTCCATCAGCGTCTGCAGCTTGCGGGCGATCACCGGCACGTTGCGGAAGAACTCGAGGCCGTCCTCCACGGTCATCTCCAGCACCTCGTGGATATTGCGGCCCTTGTAGCGGATGTCCAGCGTCTCCCGGTTGTAGCGCCGGCCCTCGCAGACGTCGCAGGGCACGTAGATGTCCGGCAGGAAGTGCATCTCCACCTTGATGACGCCGTCGCCCTGGCAGGCCTCGCAGCGTCCGCCCTTAACATTGAAGCTGAACCGCCCCGCCTGATAGCCGCGTGAGCGTGCTTCCTGGGTACCGGCGAAGAGTTCGCGGATCGGCGTGAACAATCCGGTGTAGGTGGCCGGGTTGGAGCGGGGCGTGCGACCGATCGGGCTCTGGGAGATATCGATGACCCGGTCGAAGTGCTCCAGTCCGTCAATGCTGGCACAGGGTTCCGGGTCGGTGGCGGCCCGGTTGAGCAGTGCCGCGGCGGTCTCGTACAGGGTGCCATTGATGAGCGTGGACTTGCCGGAGCCCGATACCCCGGTGACACAGGTCATCAGCCCCACAGGCAGGGCGGCCTCGACGTGCTTGAGATTGTTGCCGGTAGCGTCGCGAATCACCAGCTGACGGGCGGCGTCCGGCGCAACCCGGCGGGCGGGCACCTCGATGCGCCGCTGGCCTGAGAGATACTGGCCGGTGAGGGAGGCGGGATTGCGGCGGATCGCGTCCGGCGGCCCCTCTGCCACCACCCTGCCGCCGTGCACGCCGGCCCCCGGGCCCAGATCGACGACGTGATCGGCAGCGAGGATCGCCTCCTGGTCGTGCTCCACCATGATCACGGTGTTGCCGATGTCCCGCAGGTGGGTGAGGGTGCCGAGGAGGCGCGCGTTGTCCCGCTGGTGCAGGCCGATGCTGGGCTCGTCCAGTATGTACATGACGCCCACGAGTCCGGAGCCGATCTGGCTGGCCAGCCGTATGCGCTGGGCCTCGCCACCGGACAGCGTATCCGCGCTGCGGTCCAGCGTCAGGTAGGACAGGCCGACGTCGTCCAGGAAGCCGAGCCGCTCGCCGATCTCCTTGACGATGCGCCCGGCCACCTCGCCGCGCCAGCCCGGCAGCTCCAGCACGGCAAAGAACGCGCGCGCGTCGCCGACGGCCATGGCGGAGAGGTCGGCGATGCCGCGGTCGGCGACGAAGACGTTGCGCGCAGCCCGGTTCAGCCGCGAGCCGCCGCAGGCGGGACACTGCTGGGTGCTCAGGTACTTGGCGAGTTCCTCGCGGACGGTCGCCGACTCGGTCTCCCGATAACGCCGCTGCAGGTTCGGCAGGACGCCCTCGAAGGGGTGGCGCTGGCTCACGCTGGCACCCCGGCTGCTGGTGTAGCTGAACTCGATCTGCTCGTCGCCGCTGCCGTGCAGTATCACATCGTGCACCGCCGCGGGCAGCTCGCCGAAGGGTTTTTCCACGTCGAAGTCGTAGTGGGCGGCGAGGTTGCCGATCATCTGGAAGTAATAGGTCGTGCGCCGGTCCCAGCCGCGGATGGCGCCGCCGGCCAGGCTGAGTTCCGGATTGACCACCACCCGGTCCGGATCGAAGAATTGCTTGACGCCGAGCCCGTCGCAGTCCGGACAGGCCCCGTGGGGGTTGTTGAAGGAGAACAGGCGGGGCTCGAGCTCACTCAGGCTGTAGCCGCATGCCCGGCAGGCGTAGCGGTCCGAGAACGTGATCTCCGCGCCGTCGCCGGCGAGCGGTACTACCCGCGCCACGCCGTCGGCGAGGCCCAACGCCGTCTCGAAGGATTCGGCGAGCCGCAGGGCCAGGTCGGGGCGCACCTTGAAGCGGTCGACCACGGCCTCGATGGTGTGGCGGCGCCGGGCGTCCAACACCGGCGCGTCTGCCAGCTCCAGGATCTCACCGTCGATGCGGGCGCGCACGAACCCCTGCGCCTGCAGTTCCTGCAGTATCCGCAAGTGTTCGCCCTTGCGGTTGTCCACGACGGGAGCCAGCAGCGCGAGGCGGCTGCCTTCCGGCAGCGCCAGGACGTGATCGACCATCTGGCTGACCGTCTGCGCCTCGAGATCCAGGCCGTGGTCCGGACAGCGGGGCGCGCCGGCGCGCGCGTACAGCAGGCGCAGGTAGTCGTAGATTTCGGTGACCGTCCCCACCGTAGAGCGCGGGTTGTGGGAGGTCGACTTCTGCTCGATGGAGATGGCCGGCGACAGCCCCTCGATGTGGTCGACGTCCGGCTTCTCCATCATGGAGAGGAACTGACGTGCGTAGGCGGACAACGACTCCACGTAGCGGCGCTGGCCCTCGGCATAAATCGTGTCGAAAGCCAGCGAAGACTTGCCGGAGCCGCTGAGGCCGGTCAGCACGATCAGCCGGTCGCGGGGCAGCGACAGATCGATGTTCTGCAGATTGTGCGTCCGTGCGCCGCGTATTTCGATACTGTGCATGGGAGCCGGCGGTGAGCGGGGATCAACCTGTTAATATACGCCGCCTGCTTCCCGCCGCGCAAAAGCGCGGCAGCACGGCGGACTCGCGGCGACAGCACAGGACCGGACATGCCAGACCAAAAGATCACCCCGCCCGACGGGCAGCGTAAACGCATCTCGCTCGAGCCGGGGGAGGGCCGGATCATCGGCATGGTCAGCGGCATGGCCATGCTGCGCATGCTCGGCCTGTTCCTGCTGCTGCCGGTGCTCGCCCTGTGGGCCTCCGGCCTGGAGGGCGCCACACCCATGCTCGTGGGTCTGGCCGTGGGCGGCTACGGAATCACCCAGGCCGTGCTGCAGGTGCCGTTCGGTACGCTGTCCGACCGCATCGGCCGCGTGCCGGTCATCGTGCTCGGGCTGACCGTCTTCGCCCTGGGCAGCTTTGTCGCGGCCATGAGCCACCACATCCTGGGCGTGATCGCCGGACGTCTGCTGCAGGGGGCGGGCGCTATCTCGGCCACGCTGACGGCGCTGCTGGCCGACCATACCCGGGAAGAGATCCGCACCCGTGCCACTGCCATCCTCGGCATCTCCATCGGCAGCTCGTTCCTGATCGCGCTGGTGCTCGGTCCCCTGGTGGCCAGCGTGACCGGCGTGCGCGGCCTGTTCTGGCTCGCCGGCATCATGGCCCTGACCGCGCTCGCGCTCGCGACGGTGCTGCCCCGGGCGAAACCCGGCATACGGCACGAAAGCGCACGACGGCTGACCGGGCGCCTGACCCCCGGCGTCGCCGCCATTGATGCCTCGATCTTCCTGCTGCACATGATGCTTACCGCGAGCTTCGTGGCGGCGCCGTTCCTGTTGCGAGACGCGCTCGGCGTGCCCATGGAGACCCAGTGGCGGACCTATTTCGCCGCGCTGGTGCTGTCTCTGCTGGCCACGGTGCCACTGGTTTTGCTCGGCGAGAAAGGCCGCGGCAACTGGATCTTCGTCCTCTCCATAGGCCTGCTGGCCATCGGTCAGGGCTTGCTGTGGCAGGCGACGGACGGCTGGATTATGGCCCTGGCAGGACTGGCGATCTTTTTCGCCGGGTTCAATTACCTCGAGGCGCGGCTGCCGGCCCGCCTGTCGATGGTCACTGGCCCGAACGGCCGCGGCGGCGCACTGGGCCTGTTCTACACCTCCCAGTTCCTCGGCGCGTTCGTCGGCGGCGTGGTCGGCGGATGGCTGATGGGCGTAACCGACTATAGCAGCGTTTTCGTCGTGCTCGGCATCGTCGGCATCGCCTGGCTGCTGGTGACAATCGGCCTTGTTTTCGGGCGTAATCCCGCATTATAGCGGTGGGCATTTGGCGACCCAGCGCCTACAATAGCTCACCCTCAACGGCGACGAGCGAGCACTCGTCGCCCCGGCATCCAACCAAGAAGAGCAGGGGACCCTGATGGCCCGCGGAATCAACAAAGTCATACTGGTCGGCAATCTCGGCCAGGATCCGGACACGCGCTACATGCCGAGCGGCGGCGCAGTCACGAACCTTCGCATCGCGACCAGCGAGCAGTGGAAGGATAAGCAGACGGGCGAGCAGAAGGAGCGCACGGAGTGGCACAACGTGGCCATGTTCGGGCGCCTCGCCGAGATCGCCGCCGAATATCTGCGCAAGGGCTCCCAGGTCTACATCGAGGGCAAGTTGCGCACGCGAAAGTGGCAGGACAAGCAGGGCAACGACCGCTGGACCACCGAGGTCATCGCCGACGAGATGCAGATGATGGGCGGCCGCGGCGGTGGCGGTGGCGGCGCGGCACCGATGTCGTCCCAGGACTCCGGCCGGTCCGGCGGGAACTATCCGGATTCGGGCGGCGGCGAGGAGTTCGACGACGATATCCCGTTCTGAGTCCCGTCGCGGCACGCTGAAGCCGACCTGACAGGGCCCCGCGGGGGCCCTCGCACTCTGTGAGCCCGGTCGCGGCAGCGCGGCGCGGGCTCTGCTATGTTGCCGGGCTGCCCAGCGGTGGGATGGATGACCTGCCGATGGGCGGCAATGGATGGCAATGGACGGCAGCCGATTAATAGACCGATTGATGAGTTAGGGAAAGAAGGAACCGGAAATGGGAGCCTACAAGGAGCCGCACGGCGGCGAACTGATAGAACTGTACCTGGACGAGGCGGCGGCGGCCGAGGAGAAGAAGCGCGCCCGCGACATGGCGTCCTGGGACCTGACGCCGCGCCAGCTTTGCGACCTCGAGTTGCTGCTGAACGGCGGCTTCTCCCCCCTGACGGGTTTCCTGGAGCGGGCGGATTACGCGGGCGTCGTTAGGGAAATGCGCCTCGCCTCGGGCGTCCTCTGGCCCATGCCGGTCACCCTTGACGTGAGCGAGGAGTTCGCCGTGGCCGTGGCCGAGGGCGACGAGATCGCGCTGCGCGATCAGGAAGGCGTGCTCGTCGCGACGATGACGGTGAGCAGCCGCTGGACGCCGGACAAGGAGTCCGAGGCGCTGCAGGTGTTCGGCAGCACCGACGAGCTGCACCCCGCCGTGGATTACCTGATGAACAGGGCCGGGCCGGTCTATCTCGGCGGGGCGCTGCGCGGCGTCGAGGCGCCGACCCACTACGACTTCCGCCACCTGCGCGATACCCCGCGGGAGATGCGCGAGCGCTTCCGCAAGCTCGGCTGGCGCAAGGTGGTGGCCTTCCAGACGCGCAACCCCATGCACCGGGCGCACCAGGAACTCACCTTCCGGGCTGCGCGCGAGGTGGAGGCCAATCTGCTCATCCACCCGGTCGTCGGCATGACAAAGCCCGGCGATGTGGATCACTACACCCGCGTGCGCTGCTACGAGCATGTGCTGGGCCAGTATCCGGATCAGACCACCTCGCTCAGCCTGCTGCCGCTGGCCATGCGCATGGGCGGGCCGCGCGAGGCGCTGTGGCACGCCATCATCCGCAAGAACTACGGCTGCACCCACTTCATCGTCGGCCGTGACCACGCCGGCCCGGGCAAGGACAGCCAGGGTAACGACTTCTACGGTCCTTACGACGCGCAGACCCTGTTCCGCGAGCATGAGCAGGAACTCGGCATCTCCATGGTGCCGTTCCGCCTCATGGTGTACGCGGAGAACCGGGCCCAATACATGCCGCTGGACGAGACCACCGACCAGGACAACGTGCTGAACATCTCAGGCACCGAACTGCGCCGCCGGCTGCAGGAAGGGCTGGAGATACCGGACTGGTTCTCCTTCCCGGAGGTGGTGTCAGAGCTCCGCCGCACCCACCCGCCCCGGCACCGGCAGGGCTTCACGGTGTTCATGACCGGGCTCTCCGGCTCGGGCAAGTCCACCATCGCCAACGCGCTCATGGTGAAGCTGCTGGAGGCCGGCGGTCGGCCGGTGACGCTGCTCGACGGCGACATCGTGCGCAAGAACCTCTCCAGCGAGCTCGGCTTCTCGAAGGAGCACCGGGATCTGAATATCCTGCGCATCGGCTACGTGGCCAGCGAGATCACCAAGAACGGCGGCATCGCCATCTGCGCGCCGATCGCGCCGTATACCCGCACCCGTCGGGAGGTGCGCCAGCTGATCGAGCCGCTCGGCGGTTTTGTGGAAGTGCACGTCGCCACGCCGCTGGAGGTCTGCGAGGAGCGGGATCGCAAGGGCCTCTACGCCAAGGCCCGGGCGGGAATCATCAAGGAGTTCACCGGCATCAGCGACCCCTACGAGGAGCCGGAGGCGCCGGAGATCCGCATCGACACACAGGAGATGACGCCGGATCTGGCGGCCCACCGCATCCTGGTGGTCCTCGAAAGTCTCGGTTTCCTGCGCTAGCATTCATGCCATGGTGGGCAGGCTCTACATCAGCACCTACGGCTGCCAGATGAACGAGTACGACTCCGACAAGATGGCGGACGTGCTGCGGGAGTCCCATGGCCTGGCGCTGACGCACGACCCGTCGGAGGCCGACGTGCTGCTGGTCAATACCTGCTCCATCCGGGAGAAGGCCCAGGAGAAGACTTTCTCCGAGATCGGCCGCTGGAAACGGCTGAAGGCAAAGCGCCCGCAGCTGGTCATCGGTGTCGGCGGCTGCGTGGCCAGCCAGGAGGGCGACGCCGTGATCCGCCGGGCCCCGTACGTGGACATGGTGTTCGGCCCGCAGACCCTGCATCGGTTGCCCGAGATGCTTGAGCGGGTGCGCCGCTCCGGCGAACCGGTGGTGGACGTCTCCTTCCCCGAGATCGAGAAATTCGACCGCCTGCCCGAGCCGCGGGCCGAGGGTCCCACGGCCTTCGTCTCGGTGATGGAGGGCTGCAGCAAGTACTGCTCTTTCTGCGTCGTGCCCTACACCCGCGGCGAGGAGATCAGCCGGCCGTTCGACGACGTCATCGTGGAGGTGGCGCAGCTCGCGGACATGGGCGTGCGGGAGGTGAATCTGCTCGGCCAGAACGTCAACGCCTATCGGGGTGCCATGCACGACGGCAGCACCGCCGATCTGGCCACCCTGATCCATTACGTGGCCGCGGTCGAGGGAATCCAGCGTATTCGTTTCACGACCTCGCATCCGGTGGAGTTCACCGACTCGCTGATCCGCGCCTACGCCGAGGTGCCGAAGCTCGCGTCCTACCTGCACCTGCCGGTGCAGAGCGGTTCCGACCGCGTACTCGCGCTGATGAAGCGCGGCCACACCGCGCCCGAGTATCGCCAGAAGATCCGCCGGCTGCGGCAGGCCCGGCCCGGCATTTCGGTCTCCTCGGATTTCATCGTCGGTTTCCCGGGCGAAACCGACGCGGATTTCGAAGCCACGATGAAACTCATCGCCGACGTGGGCTTCGACCAGTCCTTCAGTTTCATCTACAGCGCGCGGCCGGGCACCCCGGCGGCCTCGCTGCCGGATGCGGTCACCGCCGGGGAGAAGAAGCGGCGTCTCGCCCTCCTGCAGGCCCGCATCAATCAGCAGGCGGCGGCGATCAGCGAGGCGATGGTGGGCACGGTCCAGCGGGTGCTGGTCGAGCGCCGCGCCCGCCGTTACGCGGGACAGGTGGCCGGCCGCACCGAGAACATGCGCTGGGTGAACTTCGACGGCGACGACGCGCTCATCGGCGATTTCCTCGACGTGGAGATCACGGAGGCGATGCCCAATTCCCTGCGCGGGCGCCTGGTCGAGCCGCCGGCGCGGCGCCGGGCCTCCTGACTTCCCCTCGTCATTAGGAGGGGTTAGTCTAGAAAAACAGCAACTCGAACCGGGAGTCTCGTCTTCTCTTGGAATCCGTAAACGAAGCCAGGGACATCGTCCTGGAGCCCGCCGACAACAACCGTCTGGCCAACCTCTGCGGCCAGTTCGACGAACACCTGAGACAAATCGAACGCCGACTGGGCGTGGAGATCGCCAGCCGGGGCAACCGTTTCCGGGTGGTGGGTCAGCCGGGTGCGGCGCGCGCGGGTGAGCAGGTGCTGCAGGAGCTTTTCCGCCTGACCGGCAGCGAACACCTGGACCCGCATCGGGTGCATATCTGCCTGCAGGAATCGGCGATGGAGGCGCGCGAGGCACCGACGGAGCAGGACCCGTCCACGGAGGCACCGGCAGGGGAGCAGGCGGAAGAGACGCTCTTGAAGACGCCGCGCAAGCGCATCCGTGCGCGCGGGCCAAATCAGCGCCACTATCTGGTGCAGATTCGCGAGAACGATCTGGCCTTTGGCATAGGCCCCGCCGGCACCGGCAAGACCTATCTGGCGGTGGCCGCCGCCATCGAAGCGCTGGAGCGCGACGAGGTGCGCCGCATCGTGCTGGTACGCCCGGCCGTGGAAGCGGGCGAGCGTCTCGGATTTCTGCCCGGCGACATGTCGCAGAAGGTCGACCCGTACCTGCGACCCATGTACGACGCCCTGTACGAGATGATGGGCTTTGAGCGCGTGGGCCGCCTGGTGGAACGCAACGTTATCGAGGTGGCACCGCTCGCCTTCATGCGTGGCCGCTCACTGAACGAGTCTTATGTACTGCTGGACGAGGCGCAGAATACCTCCGCCGCCCAGATGAAGATGTTCCTGACCCGGATCGGCTTCGGCTCCCGGGCCGTGGTGACCGGCGACGTCACCCAGATCGACCTGCCCAAGGGGCAGCTGTCGGGCCTGCGCCACGTCATGGACGTGCTGCGCGGGGTCGAGGGCATTGGCTTCAGTTTTTTTACCGCCGCCGACGTGGTCCGTCATCCGCTGGTGCAGCGCATCGTGGAAGCCTACGACGCCCACGGTGACGGCAATCTGTAATAACGCAACGAGCCCCTGATCGTGTCTCTTGCGCTGGTCAGGCAGCTGGCTCTCGACGGCGGGCGTGGAAAAGCCAGCGACAGTGCGGCCGCCATCCCGGACCGGGATGCCCTCGTGCGCTGGGCCGAGGCGGCGCTCCGCCGGGCGGGCATCGATGCCGGCCGGCGGGAGCTGACGGTGCGCATCGTCGGCGAGGCCGAGGGCCGGGAGCTGAACGCGGGCTGGCGCGGCAAGGACCGCCCGACCAACGTGCTGGCATTCCCCGGCGGCGAACCAGGTCTGACCGGCGACGCGGACCATCCGCTGGGGGATCTCGTGGTCTGTGCACCGGTGGTGGCGCGGGAGTCCGCCGAGCAGGGTAAGACGGCGGAGAGCCACTGGTGTCACATGATCGTCCACGGCACGCTGCATCTCGTGGGCTATGACCACCAGACGCCGGACGAGGCCGCCCGCATGGAAGGCCTCGAACGGGAGATTCTCGCGGAACTGGGCCATCCGGACCCTTATCGGGAAGATTGAAAATCATGGACACTGGTACAATCGCCAGCCCGGCGCGATTTGCGCCGCCTCTATCGGCATCATGACGGAAGACAAACCTCCCAGTAGCAACGGCTCCGAGCCGCCCGGTTTGTTCAGTCGCCTGCTGAAGGCGCTGCGGGGCGAGCCCAGGGGCCGTGAAGAGATCCTGAACATCATCAAGGACGCCCAGGCGGGGGAGATCTTCGACCCCGAGGAGCAGGCCATGCTCGAGGGCGTGCTGGAAGTCTCCGCTACCCAGGTCCGGGACGTGATGATACCCCGCTCCCAGATGGTGGTCCTCGAGAAGGACCAGCCCGTGGAGAAGATGCTGACGACCATCATCGACTCCGGGCATTCCCGCTTCCCCGTCATCGGCGAGGACCGGGACGAGGTGCTCGGGATTCTGCTTGCCAAGGACCTGTTGCGTTTCGTGGGCCAGGCCGAGTATTCCAGCGAAGACATCGTCCGCTGGCTGCGGCCGGCCGTGTTCATCCCGGAGGCGAAGCGTCTGAATACCCTGCTGAAGGAGTTCCGCGCGAGCCACAACCACATGGCCATCGTGGTGGACGAATACGGCGGCGTGTCGGGGCTCGCCACCATCGAGGACGTGCTGGAGGAGATCGTCGGCGAGATCGACGACGAGCACGATCCGGAGGAGATGCCCTATATCCAGGAGGCGGGCGAGACGGGCGGTCGCCCGGTGTACGCGGTGCGGGCGCTGACCCGCATCGAGGACTTCAACGAGCACTTCGATACTGACTTCAGCGACGACGACTACGATACCGTGGGCGGCCTCGTCATGCACGAACTCGGACACCTGCCGCGTCGCTCGGAAGCCGTCGAGTATGGCGGTTACCGTTTCACGGTGACCCGGGCGGACCGGCGGCGCATCGATCTGCTGGATGTGTCGCCGCTCGAAGAGGCCAAGGGCGAGTAGCCCCGCCCGGGGTCCGTCCCGCACGTCATCCGGCATGCGAGAGGCTCTGCAAGCGGCGTCCGGCTATCCGCGACTCCTGAGCCTCGCGGCGGGAGTCACGCTGCCGCTGGCCTTCGCGCCGTTCGGCTGGTGGTGGTACGCGCCGCTGGTCGTCGCCGCCGGTGCCTCGCTGTGGCTCGGCCGCAGGCCGCGCCGGGCGGCAGCCGCCGGCTTCGCCTTCGGCGTCGGCGCATTCCTCTCCGGCACTTACTGGCTGTACATCTCCATTACCATCTTCGGCGGCGCGCCGGCGGCGCTGTCTATCTTCCTCATGCTGGGGCTGGTGCTGATCATGGCGGTGTACTACGCGGGCACCGCCTGGACCGTCGCCCGCTTGACCGTCCGCGACAGCCGCCACGTGCTGTGGGTGCTGCCGGCGGCCTGGGTGGCGATGGAGTGGCTGCGGGGTTGGCTGCTGAGCGGATTCCCCTGGCTGTCACTGGGCTACAGCCAGACGGATGGTCCCCTGGCCGGCTTCGTTCCCCTGGGTGGTGTATACGGTGCGAGCTTTGCCGTGGCCGTTCTGGCGGCGGCGCTGATCGTGCTGGTACGCGAGCCTCGCTGGCGGGTGTCGGTGGCGGCGCTCATCGTTGCCGTGCCCGCCGCCGGCGCCGGACTCGCCCGCATCGAGTGGACGGCGGCCGACGGCGAGCCGTTGCGCGCCTCTCTGGTGCAGGGGGCGATCACCCAGGACCGCAAGTGGCTGCCGGAAGAGCGGGCGCCCACGCTCGCCCTCTACCGCCGTCTGACGCTGGCCGAGGCGGATGCGGACATCGTCGTCTGGCCCGAGGTGGCGGTGCCCGCCGAGACCAGCCAGGTGGCAGGCTATCTCGCTGCCATGGACCGGGTCATGGAGGCCCGTGATGCCACGTTGCTACTCGGCATCATGGACTACGACGAGGATCTTGGCGGCTACAGCAACAGCGTACTGGTACTGGGGCCCGGCGAGGGTATCTACCGCAAGCGGCACCTGGTGCCTTTCGGCGAATACTTCCCGGTGCCCGATTTCATCCGCGAGTGGATGCGCCTGATGAGCCTGCCCTACATGGATACGGCAGCCGGTCCCGAGCGCCCGGAATTGCTGCGGGCGGCGGGTGAGAAGGTGGCGCTGACGATCTGCTACGAGGATGCCTTCGGCGCCCAGCAACTGTATGCGCTGCCCGCGGCGAAAATGCTCGTGAACGTAAGCAACGACGCCTGGTTCGGCGACTCGATCGCGCCCCACCAGCATCTGCAGATCGCGCGGCTGCGCAGCCTGGAGGCCGGCCGCTGGCAGCTGCGTGCCACCAACACCGGCATCACCGCATTCATCGACCCCCGCGGCCGCATCTACTCACGCTCGCCCCAGTTCGAGACGGCAGTGCTGCGGGCGCAGGTGCAGCCCCGCACCGGGCTCACCCCCTTTGCCGCTGCCGGCAACTGGCCGGTGGTTGGCCTGTGCCTCGCGCTGCTCGCCGCCGCGTCACTGCCCGCGCTGCGGCGCCGCTGACGGCGGTACCGGCGGCCGGGTGCCTCATGTATCCTTGCCGGTCCTGAACGGGTTGGCTGAAGACGGCAGACGATGGACAGCAATTACAGGCCGGATGCGGTAGAGCCGGCTGCCCAGCGTTACTGGGAAGAGCACCGTTGCTTCGAGGTGGACGAGGATCCCGGCCGGGACAAGTTCTATTGCCTCACCATGTTCCCCTATCCCAGCGGACGCCTGCACATGGGACATGTCCGCGTCTTCACCATCTCCGACGTGATCGCCCGCTACCAGCGCATGCAGGGGCGCCACGTGCTCCAGCCCATGGGCTGGGACGCCTTCGGCATGCCCGCCGAGAATGCGGCCATCAAGAACCACGTGCCGCCGGCCGAGTGGACCTACCAGAACATCGACTACATGCGCGGCCAGATGAAGCGGCTCGGCTACGCCTACGACTGGCGGCGCGAGATCACCACCTGCCGGCCCCAGTACTACCGCTGGGAGCAGTGGCTGTTCACGAAACTGTTCGAGAAGGGCCTGGTGTATCGCAGGAACTCGGTGGTGAACTGGGATCCGGTGGATCAGACGGTGCTGGCCAACGAACAGGTGATCGACGGCCGCGGCTGGCGCTCCGGCGCCCTGGTGGAGCGCCGCGAGATCCCACAGTGGTTCATGAAGATCACCGCCTATGCCGATGAGCTGCTGGAGTGCCTGGACGGCCTGGACGGCTGGCCGGAGCCGGTGAAGGTGATGCAGCGCAACTGGATCGGCCGCTCCGAGGGCGTGGAGATCGCCTTCCGGGTGCCCGGCGAGGAGGCGCCAATGACGGTCTATACCACCCGGCCGGACACGCTGATGGGCGTCACCTACATGGCGGTGGCGGCCGAGCACCCGCTGGCGGTGAAGGCGGCGGAGGGCGACCGCGGACTGCAGGCGTTCCTGGCGGAATGCCGCTCCACTCATGCCGCCGAGGCGGCCATGGAGACGATGGAGAAAAAGGGTATGCCGCTCGGCATCTCCGCCATCCATCCCTTCACCGGCGAGGAAGTGCCACTGTGGGTCGCGAACTTCGTGCTGATGGGCTACGGCACCGGCGCCGTGATGGCCGTGCCCGGCCACGACCAGCGCGACTGGGATTTCGCCCGCCGGCACGGCCTGCCGATCCGCCAGGTGATCCGTCCCGCGGACGGCTCCGCGGCGGACCTGGACGAGGGCGCCTTCACGGACTACGGTATCGTTGTCGATTCCGGCGATTACGACGGCATGGACTTCCGCCAGGCCTTCGACGCCATCGCGGACCGGCTGGAGGCCGAGGGCATCGGGCGGCGTACGGTCAACTACCGGTTGCGCGACTGGGGCGTCTCGCGGCAGCGTTACTGGGGCACGCCGATACCGATCATCTACTGCGGCGCCTGCGGCACGGTGCCGGTGCCCGAGGAAGAGCTGCCCGTGGTGCTACCCGAGGACGTGACCATCACCGGCGCGGGTTCGCCACTGAAGGACATGCCGGAGTTCGTCCAGGCCGAGTGTCCGAAGTGCGGGAAGGCGGCGCGCCGGGAGACGGATACCTTCGACACCTTCGTGGAGTCCTCCTGGTATTTCTCCCGCTATACCTGCCCGGACGCCGACTCCATGCTGGACGAGCGCGAGGCCTACTGGATGCCGGTGGACCAGTATACCGGCGGTATCGAGCACGCCATCCTGCATCTGCTCTACGCCCGCTTCTTCCAGAAACTCATGCGCGACTGCGGTCTGTCCGCGGCCGACGAGCCGTTCGCCAATCTGCTGACCCAGGGCATGGTGCTGAAGGACGGCGTGAAGATGTCGAAGTCGGCGGGCAATACCGTGGACCCCCAGGAACTGCTGGAGCGCTACGGCGCCGACACCGTGCGGCTGTTCATGATGTTCACCGCGCCGCCGGACCAGGCGCTGGAGTGGTCGGATTCCGGTGTGGCCGGCGCCAATCGCTTCCTGAAGCGCCTGTGGAAGACGGTTTACGGGCACGTGCAGTCCGGCCCGGTCGGCGGCGGGGAGCCGGGCGAGGCAGCCACCGCGCTGCGCCGCAAGCTGCACGAGACCATTGCCAAGGTGAGCGACGACATCGGCCGGCGCTACACTTTCAATACCGCGGTGGCGGCCGTGATGGAACTGCTGAATGCGATCAATCGCACGGCGGGCGACGAACCGGGTCTCGCGGCCGTACGCCAGGAGGCGCTGGAGGCCATTGTGCTGATGCTCTCGCCCATCGTGCCTCACGCCACCCACGACCTCTGGCAGGCGCTCGGCCACCAATCCGCGCTGGTCGACCAGCCCTGGCCTGCGGTTGACGAGTCCGCCCTGTCCCAGGACATCATCGAGGTGGTGGTGCAGGTGAACGGCCGTCTGCGCGCGCGTGTACGTGTGCCGGCGGGTGCCGGCAGGGATAGCGTCGTCGAACAGGCGATGGCCGATGGCAACGTGCGGCGTCACACAGAGGGCAAGACCGTGCGCAAGACCATCTACGTGCCGGGCAAACTGGTCAATGTGGTCGTCTGAGCGACGTTTCGGCCTGCTGCTGGCGGCCCTCGTGCTGGCCGGCTGCGGCTTCCAGCTCCAGGGCAGCGAGAGCCTGTCGCCGGAGATCGCCCGTACCTACATCAGCTCGGCCGACCGTTACACGGCGTTCCAGCGCGCGCTGGGGTCGGCGCTGGCATCGCGGGGCGTGGAGGTAACGCACGACCCGGCCCGCGCATCCGCCGTGCTGGAGATCGTCCGTGACGAGACGGGTCAGCGCGTCCTGTCGGTGTCCGCCCGCAACGTACCGCGGGAATTCGAGATCTACTATACCGTCGAATATTCGGTACGGACGACGGCGGGCACGGTGCTGGAGCCCCAGCGCATCACGCTGACCCAGGACTACACCTGGGAGGAGACCCGGGTGCTCGGCAAGCGGCGCGAAGAGGAGATGCTGCGTGAGGCCCTGATCCGCGACCTCGTGCGTCAGGTGGTGCGCCAGCTCGCCAGCATCGATTGACCATGCTCCGCTGCGCCGACCTGGCGGACGGGGATATCCGCGCTCTGTTCACGCCCTACCGCCTGCGCACCGAGCGTCTGTCGGACGGCAGTTCCATTCCGGGCAGCTACTGGGGCGAGCCCGAGGCCGGACTCGTGGGACGCACGCTCTACTTCCGGTCGGACACCCCCGTGCACTCGCTGCTGCACGAGGGGGCGCACTACGTGTGTCTGTCGCCGGCGCGCCGGACCGGTCTGCACACGGATGCCGGCGGCGACGATCTGGAGGAATGCGCGGTCTGCTATCTCCAGGTGCTCCTCGCCGACCCACTGCCCGCGGTGGGCCGGGAGCGGTTGTTCGCGGACATGGATGCCTGGGGCTACAGTTTCCGGCTCGGCG
Organism: uncultured Woeseiaceae bacterium; assembly: GCA_964427415.1. Classification (GTDB taxonomy): domain Bacteria; phylum Pseudomonadota; class Gammaproteobacteria; order Steroidobacterales; family Woeseiaceae; genus Lentisalinibacter. Next base: position 26,630 of record CAYRUH010000013.1, read on the forward strand.
GCGCGGGCGCCTGGTTCAGGGCGGACGCTGCGGATGCGCTGCAATGGCTCAGGCGCGAGGGGCTGGTGGACGAGTGCGGCCGGCCGCGGCCGGTGTTGCGCGGTGCCGCGGATTGAGGTTCGCCGCGCTGGCTGCGGCCGTCAGAACCCTGGCTGCGGCGAGGCGGGTCTCCTATAGTGGTGCGTCCGTCACGCCAGGGCCTTGACCATGACCGTACTCCTGCGCTACACGGCCTACGCCCTCGCCACGGGTGGCCTCGTCGGCCTGCTCGTCCTGATCGAGGTCGAGTTCCCGGGCAGTCTGGGCCTGCAGGTCTTCCGTGGCCCGTCCGATGCGCTCGGCACCAGTGAGTATTCCCTGGTCGAATCCCTGCAGCTCGTGCTGATCGTGATCAGCGGGCTCGTCTTCGGTGCCGTCGCCGGGTGGCATAGGGGCCAGCGGCCGGTCGCGATCGGTTTCGCTGCCCTGGCGCTGGCCTGTCTGGTGCGCGAACTCGACTACTTTCTTGATCTCTGGTTCGCCGACAACTTCTGGCAGGTGCTGCTGGCCGTCGTGGTCGCGCTCGGCGGCGCCTATCTGCTGCGCCACCGGCGCCGCTACGCCGTCGGCTGGGCGCGGTTATGGCCCTCGCCCGCTGCCACGCTGCTGTTTGGCGGCGCGGTCGTGCTGTTCCTGTTCTCCAACCTGATCGGCCACGAGGCCTTCTGGCGCGCGCTGCAGGGCGAGGACTACCGCCGCATCGCCAAGCTGGCGATGGAGGAGATGACGGAACTGGCCGGCTATGCGCTGTGCTTCAGCGGGGCCATCGAGTACTACCTGGAGGCGCGCCATCTGGAGGGCGCGGGCCCGTCGGGCGCCGGCGATCGCCTCGAGCGCCTGCTGGGGCGGCCTTGAAGCGCGCGGCCTCAGCGGGCGAGATAGCGCTCGAGCCAGCCCAGCACCTCCCGGTGCCACTGCACGCTGTTCGCGGGCTTCAGCACCCAGTGGTTCTCGTCCGCGTACCACAGCAGCCGGCTCTCGATCCCCTGGCGCTGCAGCGCCGTGAAAGTAGCCAGCGCCTGGCTGCCGGGTACGCGGTAGTCGAGGGCGCCGTGGACGACCAGCATGGGCGTGCGCCAGTTCGTCACATAGTGCACCGGGTTATGGTTCTCGTAGGCGGTGGGTCCGGCGTAATACGGGCCGCCGAACTCGTGCTCGAGGAACCAGAGTTCCTCTGTGGCGAAATACATCAGGCGCAGGTCGAACAGCCCGTCGTGATTGACCAGGCAGCGGAAGCGCTCCGGCCAGTTGCCTGCGATCCAGTTGACCATGTAGCCGCCGTAGGAGGCGCCCAGGGCGCACGCGCGCTCGCCGTCCAGCCAGGGGTAGGCGGCCAGTGCCGCTTCCAGGCCGCGCTGCAGGTCGGTGAGCGGCTTGCCGCCCCAGTCGCCGTTGATGGCGTCGGTGAATGCCTGGCCGTAGCCGGTCGAACCGTGGAAGTCGATGAACACGACACCGTAGCCTGCCGCGGCATAGACCTGCGGGTTCCAGCGGTAGTGGAACTGGTCCGCGAAACTGCCCTGGGGACCGCCGTGGATGAGAAAGGCCATCGGATAAGTCTCGTCCGGGCCGCGGTCGACGGGTTCAATCACGTAGCCGTACACCGTCTCTTCGTTCCAGCCCGGGAAGCTGAATTGCGCGAAGTTCGCCATGCGGAGGCCGGCTAGACGCTGCCGGTTCACCTCGGTGATCCTCTCCAGCGACAGCGTCGCCAGGTCGAGCCGGTGCAGATCGGCCGGCGTGCGCAGGGAATGCTTCACGAACACGACGGATTCCGGGCCGACGCTGATACTGGCTGCGGTGCCGGCCGCCGTCAGCGGCAGCACGCTGCCGCTCTCGATGTCGATGCGGAACAGGAGCCGCCGGCCCCGGTCCTGGGCCACCGCATAGAGTTCCCGTCCGTCGGTCGAGAAGGCGATCTCGCTCGGCGACCGGTCCCACGCCGGCGCCACCTGGCGGGTGCTGCCGGAGTCCGTGTCACGGAGCATGATGCGCCGGCGGTCGGACTCGTAGCCCGCCGTCGCCATGGACAGCCAGGCCAGGCGTTCGCCGTTCGGCGAGAACACCGGATGGCCGTCCCGGCCCGGGTTGTCTTCGGTCAGGTTCTGCACGCGGCCGCCGCCGGCGGTGACGGCATAGAGGTCATAGTCCGTGGACCAGGCCTCCTGTCGATTCTCGGCTTTGGCTGTGAAGACGAGGCCCCGGCCGTCGGGAGAGAAGACATAGTCGGCGACACCGCCGAAGGGCCGGGACGGGATCTCCGCCAGCAATCCGGCCGAGGCCAGCCGCGGCGGCGCGTCGCCGGGCAGGCCGTCCTCGCCCAGGGCGGCCGTGAACAGGCGCGAGACGGTACTGTCCTCCCAGCGGTCCCAGTGGCGGACCATCAGCCGGTCGTAGACGCGCCCGCTCTCCGGGCTCTGCGCCCGCGCGGCCAGTCGCTCAGCGGTGCAGGCGAGATCCGCCGCGCAGTCCGGCAGGACGGCGGCCGTGAACGCGAGCGTGGCGCCATCCGGTGCGATGCGGAAGGTGGTTACCGGTACCGGATAGTCGGTGACCCGCTGCGGCTCGCCGAAGTCCAGCGGCATCACCCAGACCTGGCGCGAGCCGCTGCGGGCGGACAGAAAATACAGCCGCTCGCCGTCGGGGCTCCACTGCGGTGACGAGTCGTTGTCCGGGTGGTTGGTGAGCCGGCGCGGCGCGGCGCCTTCCGCCAGCGGCAGCAGCCAGATATCGGTGCGCCCCCGGTCGGCCTTCCGGTCGGTCTCCCGCAGCGTGTAGGCCACGGCGCTGCGATCGGGCGCCACCGACGGTTCCGACAGGCGCTTCAGTTCGACCAGATCGTCGGCGGTCAGGCCCCGGGCGCCGGCCGGCCCGGCCAGACCGGCGGTCAGCAGGGCGGCGGCGATGACGGCCAGGGCGGCTAGGCCGCCGGGACCGACGCTGCGGACGCCGCCGACGCGGCCGCTATGGCGGCGTACAGCGGAAAACGCCACGGTGTCAGAGCACGGTCGGGTTCGGCGCGTCCCCGTACACCGCTTCCGGATCGAACACCTTCTCGGTCTCGGTGAACTCGAGTTCCGGGCTGCCGCCGGCGGTGTCCGGTCCGAGCGGCACGCGGCGATAGAAGCACGAGCGATAGCCCACGTGGCAGCTGGCGCCGTTGCCGGCAACGGCGACGCGCAGCCAGACGCAGTCCTGATCGTCGTCAATCAGCATTTCGCGCACGTGCTGCACGAGACCGCTGGTGGCGCCCTTGTGCCACATCACCCGGCGGCTGCGGCTGAAGTAGTGGGCCTCGGCGGTCTCGATGGTGCGCGCCAGTGCCTCGGCGTTCATGTAGCCCTGCATCAGCAGTTCGCCGGTCTCGTAATCGGTGGTCACCACCGGGATCAGTCCGTCGGCGTCGAAGCGGGGTGCGAGCCCGCTGCCTTCCTCCACCTGCTCGACGCTGCGGCGCGTCTCGAACCTGACTGTCGGCTCGGCCATGTCTGCTCCTGGGCGATGGGTTGAAAACCCCTCATTATAGGCGATCGACAGCGGTTCCAGTATTGCTATCATGGTGCCGTCAACCGGCATTTTCCGTTTTTTTTGCCAACAAGTTTTCCGTCGAGAATCTCGCAGCGCCATGACCATCCAACTCCACGACACGATGCGAGGGGAGAAAGTCCCCTTCGAGCCCCGGGACCCGGAGCGGGTGACGATGTACGTCTGCGGGCCCACCGTCTACAACTTCGCGCACATCGGCAACGCCCGCCCGGCAGTCGTGTTCGACGTGCTGGCGCGGCTGCTGCGCCGCCGCTACCGCCTGGTCTACGCCCGCAACATCACCGACGTGGACGACAAGATCAACCAGGCTGCGAAGGACGCGGGCCAGCCGATCTCCGCCATCACAGAGCGCTTTGCGGACGCCTATCAGGAGGACATGGCCGCAATCGGCGTGCTGCCGCCGGACGTCGAGCCCCGGGCCACCGCGCACATTCCGCAGATGATCGCGATGATCCAGTCGCTGATTGACGGCGGCTATGCCTACGAGGCGGACGGGCACGTGCTATTCCATGTGGAAGCTTACGAGCATTACGGGGCGCTTTCCCGGCGCAACCTGCGCGAGATGATCGCCGGCGCGCGGGTGGAGGTGGCGCCTTACAAGCGGGCGGCCGCGGACTTCGTGCTCTGGAAGCCCTCTGGCGACGACCTGCCCGGCTGGGACAGCCCTTGGGGCCGTGGCCGGCCCGGCTGGCACCTCGAATGCTCGGCGATGTCCGAGAGTCATCTCGGCGAGACCATCGATATCCACGGCGGTGGCCAGGATCTGACATTCCCCCACCACGAGAACGAGATCGCGCAGAGCACCTGCGCTCACGGCGGCCGGCAGTTCGCGCGCTATTGGGTCCACAACGGCTTTCTGAACGTCGAGCACGAGAAGATGTCCAAGTCCCTCGGCAATGTGCTGCTGGTGCGCGATCTGCTGGAGCGCTGGCCGGGCGAAGCCGTGCGGGTGGCGCTGCTGTCCGCGCATTACCGCCAGCCGCTCGATTGGACGGAGGAGCTGATCACGGAGTCCCGCCGCAAGCTCGACCGCCTGTACGGCGCCCTGCGCGCCGCCGGACCGAGCGCCCAAGAGGTGGCCGCCGCGGAACCGGCGGCGGACTTCCTGGCGGCGCTCGAGGACGATTTGAATACGCCCCGCGCCATGGCGGCGATGTTCGAGATGGCGCGGCGGGTGAACAAGGCGGAGGACGAGGCAGGGCGCCGCCGGCTCGCCGCCGCGCTGGCCGCGAGCGGAGACGTGATGGGCCTGCTGCAGGAGGACCCGGAGGCCTGGTTCGCCGCCGGCGGCGACGAGCTGCCCGATGCGCAGGCGATAGAGGCGCTGCTCGAGCAGCGCCAGGCGGCGCGCAAGGCCCGGGACTTCGCCGAGGCTGACCGAATCCGCGACGAGCTGGAGGTCCAGGGGATCGTGATCGAGGACAGACCGGATGGCACGCGCTGGCGCGTGGCGAGCTGAGGACTTATGAGCGAGATTGAACAGGCAGAGCAGGAACTGGTCGAGGAATTCGGCTTCTTCGACAACTGGATGGACCGCTACCAGTATCTGATCGAGCTGGGGCGGCGGCTGCCGGAGTTCCCGGCCGAAGCGATGACCGAGGACAACAAGCTGCAGGGCTGCCAGTCCCAGGTCTGGCTGGTGTCCTCCGCCGAGGACGGCCGCATGCATTACCGGGCCACCAGCGATGCGGCGATTGTCAAGGGTCTCATCTCAGTGGTGTTGCGGGTCTATGACGACCGCCCGCCCGAGGAGATCGTGGCGGCAGAGCCTTACTTCATCGCGGCGCTGGGCTTCGACGAGCACCTGAGTCCCACCCGCAGCAACGGCCTGATGGCCATGCTGAAGTCCATCCGTGCGCGGGCGGCGACGGAGTGCGCTGGCTCGCCTGCCTGATGGGCACCCGGCTCCTGCGAGGGTTGCTGCTCGGCCTGATCCGCGGCTACCAGCTCCTGGTCTCGCCGTTCCTGGGCGAGAACTGCCGCTATCAGCCGACCTGCTCCGAGTACGCCCGCGAGGCCATCGCCCGGCACGGCGCGCTGAAAGGCGGGTCGCTCGCGCTGCGCCGCATCGGCCGCTGCCATCCCTGGGGCGGCAGCGGCTACGACCCGGTGCCGGAGCCCGAGGACGCCGCCGGCGAGCCCCAGCCGCGTCGATGACGGCGCGGGAATTCCTCCGCGAACTCGTCTATCCCGTCACCCACGGCGGCCTTGCCGTCGCCATTGTCTGCTTCGCGGCGCTGGCACTGCTGGCGGTCAAGGCAGGTCTGTTCGGCCTCTGGCTGGCGGTGCTGCTCAGCTTCGGCGGCGCCAAGTACCTGCTGGCCGTCCTGCGCGCGCGGGCACTTGGGGAGGCGCCGCCGGTAGCGGAGATCGACCTATTCAACCCGGTCGACCGGTTGTGGATGCTCGGCGCCTGGGTACTGATGGCGATAGTGAGTTTCGGGTCGGCCCTGTTGGGCGCCGACGGCCACGGGGTGGCGGCGAAGGTCCTGCTCTACACGGGCGTTTTATGCTTCCCTGCGGCCGCATTACGGCTGGCGGTAACCCAGTCGCCGCTGGAGATGCTGCGGCCGCTCGCACTGGTCGGCATGATCCGGCGCACGGGTGGCGCCTACGGCTGGATAATCGTCGTCGCCGTGGTCGCCGCACTCGTGAACGGCGTCGCCGCCGCTCTGCCGGAACCGGTCCGGTTCGTTGCGGCCGCCTATGCGCTGGTGCTGCTGTTCAGCCTGAGCGGCGCGGTATTCTATTCGCGTCGTGACGCGCTCGGACTGCCGGTGCGGCGGTCACCGGAGATCGCCGCCAGCCGTCGGCGCCAGGCGGCGGAGCGTGAGCGCCGGGCTGTACTGGATCACGCCTACGGCCATGTCAGCCGCGGCAACGGGCCGGCGGGCGTGGCGTACGTCCGCCAGTGGCTGGAGCGAAACGACGATGGCGACGAGGCCTGGCGTTGGTTCTTCGAGGCGTTCGGCGAGTGGGAGTCGCCGCGTGCCCGGATCAACTTCGGCCGCGACTACATCGCCCGGCTGGGGCGTGCAGGCGCCTGGGACGAGGCGCTCGCGGTGCTGGGCCGCTGCCTGGCCGTCGACGCCGACTTCCGCCCGCGCGACGACGACCGCAAACCGCTGCTGGCCGCCGCGGAGCGCCGCGGCCGTACCGATATGGCGGCCGCTCTCCGGGGCGAGCCGCACCGGGAGCCCGCGGACCGGCCCTAGCCGTTCGCTCCGCGATGCCGCGGTGCGGGGCGCCCGCACCAGACCGCGTTCATCACGTGCGCCATTCCGAGCACGACGGCACCCGTCATGGTCAGTGCGGTATCCGTCGCCGGGCCGTAGACATGGTGCCCCACGGTGGCACCCAGCACGAGCAGGGTGAGCCCTGCGCCGCCGAGCCACAGCACCGCATTGCGGCGGTGCTCGCGGTAGCCCCGGGGCAGCGCGACCGCGCTCAGGGGGATCACGAGCGACAGCATGGCCACGTGGGTCCAGCCGCCGTCGAAACCGAATCCGACCACTGCCGGCGCTGCCACGGTTACGAGCGTCAGGCCGAGGCAATGCAACAGGCAAAGACCGGACAGCGCGACCGCGAGCCGATCGAGGCGCCGGCGATGTGGGGAGGGGGTGTTTTCCACGGGGACCTGAGGTTACGCTAACCGGGTATCCCGGCGTCTGCCCAGACTGAAAGATATAACATTACATTCATGGCGGCAACGACCGGACTCCGACCAGGCCCCCGCCACGCGGCAGAACCCGGGCGGAACCCTGGACGGAATCACTGATGGAACCATCGACGGAAGGCCCCCCGTGAAGCGAAAACTGCTGGAAATCCTCTGCTGCCCGGTCACCCACAAGTCCCTGCACCCGGCCACGCCGGAGGTGCTGCAGCGGCTGAACGCGGCCATCGCCGAGGGGCGCCTGCTGCGCCACGACGGCAGCCCGGTGGAGCGTCGTCTCGAAGAAGTGCTGGTGACCGAGGACGACCGGGTGGCCTATCCGGTCGACGACGGCATCCCGGTGCTGCTGGAAGACGAGGCCATCGCGCTCGCCCAGCTGTCCACGCCCTGACCGGGTCGCCGTGGTTCCCCGCCCGCGTGCCGCGCATGTATGATCGCCGTACTAACGAGCCCGAAATTCCAGAGTGAAAATCAGCGCCGACCAGCTCAAGGCCCACCTGAAAGAACGCATCCTGCCGCTTTACTTTGTGACCGGCGACGAGCCGCTGCTCGTGGCCGAGGCTCTGGACGCGATCCGGGGCCAGGCTCGGCAGCAGGGGTATACGGAGCGCGAAGTCCTGACGGCGGAGCGGGGCTTCGACTGGAACCGGGTGCCGGCCGGCGGCGCGAGTCTTTCGCTGTTCGCCGAGAAGCGCATCCTGGAGCTGCGCCTGCCCGCCGGCAAGCCGGGTGATGCCGGGTCGCGGACGCTGGTGGAACTCACCGACGCCCTGCCGCGGGACACGCTGGTGCTGGTGTCGGCGCCGAAGCTGGAACGCGCGCAACTGTCTTCCAAATGGGTGAAGGCGCTGGACCGGGCGGGGGCGCTCGTGCAGGTCTGGCCCGTGGATGCCCGTGCGTTGCCGGGCTGGATCGCCGGGCGGATGCGGGCGCTGGGTCTGGAACCCAGCCGCGATGCGGTGCGGCTGCTGGCCGACCGGGTCGAAGGCAATCTGCTCGCGGCTGCCCAGGAACTCGAGAAACTGCGCCTCGTGCAGGGTGAGGGGCCCGTGGACGCGGACCAGGTGGAGGCCGCAGTCGCGGACAGCGCCCGCTTCAATATCTTCAAGTTGAGTGATGCAGCCGTCGCCGGTCACGCGGATCGGGCGCTGCGCATCCTGGGCTCGCTGCGTGCGGAGGGCGTCGAACCGGTGCTGGTGCTGTGGGCGCTCACCCGGGAGCTGCGCACCGCCGCGCTGGTCCGCGACGACCTGGAAGCAGGCGTCGCCCCGGCCCGCACCTTGAAGCAGCGGGGCGTGTGGTCCAGCCGCGAGGATCTGGTGCGCGCCTGCATCGGGCGCCACAGCCCGGCGAGCCTGCATGCGCTGATGCGCCGGGCTGCCCTGGCCGACCAGGTAGTCAAGGGGCGTGCCGCGGGACAGCCGTGGCAGGAGCTGGTGGCGCTCACGGCAGGCATCGCGCTGGGGCCCCGGGTTCGGCGCGCTGCGTGAGGAGCCGGGCCACACGCGGGGAGGACACGCGCCGATGAATCCCATGGGCATCTTCGGCGGGACTTTCGACCCCATTCACTACGGCCACCTGCGGACGGCGTTCGAGCTGCTGCAGGAACTGAGGCTGTCGGAGCTCAGGTTCATGCCCTGCGGGACGCCGCCGCATCGGGGCGCGCCGATCGCGGATGCCGCCCTGCGGGTGCGCATGGTCGAACTCGCGACGCAAGCACAGCACGGCTTCGTCGTGGACGACCGGGAACTGCAGCGCGAGGGGCCGTCCTACTCAGTCGACACCCTGGCGGCCCTGCGCGCGGAGTATCCCACGCGCTCGCTGTGTCTCATCGTAGGCATGGATGCGTTCCTGAGTCTGCCCCGCTGGTACCACTGGCGCGAGATACTGCAACTCGCCCACATCATCGTGGCGCATCGGCCCGGCTGGCGAGCGCCCGACATGGGTCCTCTCGGCGAGCTGCTGGTGGACCGCGGCACGGGGCGCATCGGCGATTTGCATGAGTCCCTGGCGGGCAGCATCTACATACACGCCGTGACCCAGCTCGAGATCTCCTCCTCGGACATTCGGGCACTGGTCCGGGCCGGGCGCGACCCGCGTTTCCTGATGCCGGATGCGGTACGGGACCTCATCGACGAGAGCGGCTGCTACCGGGCGGCGTCGGGGGACGGAGAAACCAGGGCATGAGCAGGAGACGGTTCGGATGACCAAGGACTTCGGGGGACTGCATGAACAGTGAACAGCTGCGCGATCTGGTCGTGGATGCGCTGGAGGATCTGAAAGCACGGGACATCAAGGTGCTCGACGTGCGTCATCTCACGACCATCACCGACTACATGATCATCGCCAGCGGCACTTCGGACCGCCACGTCAGATCCGTCGCCGAGCGGGTGATCGAGCGCGCCGGCGAGGCGGGGCTGAAACCCTACGGCGTGGAGGGCGAGGAGAAGGGGGACTGGATCCTCGTCGACCTGCAGGACGCGCTGGTCCACGTCATGCAGCCCGAGAGCCGGGGCTTCTACAACCTGGAGAAGCTCTGGGATATCAGCGAGCCCCGGAACAGCGCGGCGTCGACAGAGCGCTGAGCGGCTCCCGTGCGGGTGCGAGTCGTGGCCATCGGCGGCCGGTCCCGTGCCTGGATCGCGGAGGCCTGGGAGCAGTACGTGAAGCGTCTTCCGCCGGCCTGGCGCCTGGAACTCGTGGAAGTACCGGGCGCCCGGCGCTCGGCCCGTCAGCCCGACGCCGAGGTGAAGGCCGCCGAAGCGCAGAAGCTGCACGCTGCGCTCGGTCAGGAGGAGCGGGTGGTCGCTCTCGACGAACGCGGCCGCCAGCTCGACAGCGCAGGATTCGCCGCCCGGTTATCCGACTGGCTTGGTGAGGGCGGGGACATCGCATTCGTCATCGGCGGCGCCGACGGCCTGGACGCGGCCTTCCTCGAAGCAGCGGATTTCCGCTGGTCGCTCTCGCCGCTGACCCTGCCCCACGAGATGGTGCGCGCAGTGCTGGCCGAGCAACTCTACCGTGCCTCAACCATCATCGCCGGCCACCCCTATCATCGCGCATGATGAGCGGGACCTACCGTCACAGCGTATCCGTCGTGCTGGCATCAGCGTCGCCCCGGCGCCGGGAGCTGCTGGCCGCTTTCGGTCTGCAGCCGGTGGTGAGGCCGGTGGACCTCGACGAGACTGCCCGTCCCGGGGAGGCGCCGCTGGCCTACGTGGAGCGGCTGGCGCTCGCGAAGGCGCAGGCGGTCGCGGACGCCCCGGGAGCGGTGGTGGTCGGCGCCGATACCGCGGTGGTGCTGGACGGGGAGATCTACGGCAAACCTGCCTCGGCGGCCGACTTCCGTCGTATGATGGGCGCGCTGGGCGGGCGCTCCCACGAGGTCTATACGGGCGTCGCCGTCGTGCAGGGGGGGCGGCCGGCGGTGCGCACAGTGGTGAGCCGGGTCCGGCTCAGGAAACTCGATGAGACGGAGATGCAGCGTTACTGGGCCAGCGGCGAACCCCGGGACAAAGCCGGGGGTTACGCCATCCAGGGCCTCGGTGCGCTGTTCGTGACCGGACTCGAGGGCAGTTATTCCGGCGTGGTAGGACTGCCGTTGTGCGAGACCGGGGAGCTGCTGGCGGCCGCGGGCATCGACCTGCTGGCCCTGGCGGTGTCCGACGGGGAGCGAGAGAGCGATGGGTGAAGAGATCCTGATCAACGTCACGCCGCGGGAAGTTCGCGCCGCCGTACTGGAGAACGGCGTGCTGCAGGAGATATTCATCGAGCGGGCCGCGCGGCGTGGCCTGATCAGCAATATCTATCGCGGCAAGGTCTCCCGGGTGCTGCCGGGCATGCAGGCCGCCTTCATCGATATCGGCCTCGATCGCACCGCATTCCTGCACGCCTCGGACATCGTCGCCCCCAGTCCGGTGGAGGACATGCCTGCCGTCGGCAACGGCGATCCCAATGGCGAGCGCCCCCGGCAGGCGAACATTCGCGAGCTGGTCAGCGAGGGCGCGGAGATCGTGGTACAGGTCCTGAAGGACCCCATCGGCACCAAGGGTGCGCGGTTGTCCACCTTCGTCACGCTGCCATCCCGGTTCCTCGTGCTCATGCCCCACGGCAGCGGCATCGGCATCTCCTCGCGTATCGAGGAGGAGGCCGAGCGCGCCCGGCTGAAGAGCCTGATGGAGGCGATCTTGCCGGCCGCGCCGGAGCACGGCTTCATCGTCCGTACCGCAGCCGAAGGGGCCGGCGTGGAGGCTCTGCGGGCGGATATGATCTTCCTGCAGCGCATGTGGGAAGTCATCCAGGAACAGGCCGGGGCCCGGAGCGGCATCGGGCTGATCCACGAGGACCTGCCGCTGCCCGTGCGCATCCTGCGCGACCTGGTCAGTGCCGACATCGAGCGCATCCGCGTGGACCACGGACGCACCTTCGAGAAGATGAAAGCTTTCACGCGGCGTTTCCTGCCGGATCTCGAGCCGATCGTCGAGCGCTACGACGGGCGTCGGCCCATCTTCGATCTGTACGGCGTGGAGGAGGAGATCAGGAAAGCCCTGGACCGCACGGTGCCCCTGAAGTCCGGCGGCTACGTCATCATCGATCAGACGGAGGCGATGACTACCGTCGACGTGAATACCGGGGGCTACGTAGGCACCCGCAATCTGGAAGAGACCATCTACCGCACCAATCTGGAAGCCGCCGTGACGATCGCCCGTCAGCTCAAGCTCCGCAACCTGGGCGGTATCATCATCATCGACTTCATCGACATGGAGGAGGCCGAGCACCGGGACCGGGTCATGCAGGTGCTGGAGCGCTCGCTGGGCGCCGACCACGCCCGCCACCAGATCACTCAGGTCTCGCCGCTGGGCCTCGTCGAGATGACGCGCAAACGCACCCGCGATAGCCTGGAACATATCCTCTGCGAGGCTTGTCCAACCTGCGAGGGGCGGGGCCAGGTACGCACGGCGCAGACGGTCTGCTACGAGATCTTTCGCGAGATCCTGCGCCAGCACCGCCAGTTCAGCTTCGAGGGCCTGATGGTCCTCGCCCACCAGGACGTCATCGAATTGCTGCTGGACGAGGAATCCGCCGGCCTGGCGGAGCTGGAAGAACTGACCGGCAAGCCGATCCGGCTGCAGACCGAATCGCTGTACGCGCAGGACCACTTCGACGTGGTGCTGCTCTGATCGGACGGAGATGAATCGCTACGCCGCAAGCGCGCTGAAGTTTTTCGCCTACACCGTCGCTGCGCTGGTGATCCTGCTGGCAGTGGCGGTGGGGCTGCTGCGGCTGATGCTGCCGGAGCTGCCCGAGTACCGCGAGGAGATCCGCGCGCGGGCCAGTGCGGCCATTGGCCTCGACGTGACGTTCCAGCGCATCGACGCCCGCTGGCGGCTGAATGGGCCCGAGCTGATATTCACCGACGTCACGCTGACCGACCCGGCTACCGGCGAGCCGGTGCTGGATGCCGACGAGGTGAGCGTCGGCGCGGCCATACTGCGCGTGCTCCGGGAACGCCGCATCAGCGTCGGTCGTCTCGCGGTGACCGGCACGAGCGTGACCGTGGAACGGCTCGGCGACGGCCGCTTCGCCGTCCAGGGTCGCGCGGCGGAGACCTCCGAGCAGGTCTCCGGCGGCGACCTGCCCCGGGACATCCGTATCATCCTGGAGGACGTCGATTTCACCTACAGCGACCCCCGCGCCCGCGGCGGGCCCCTCGAGGCCCGGCTGACCACTCTCGAGTGGAATCGCGCCGGCGAAGATCAGGCACTGGAAGCCCGCCTGCAGCCCGGCAGCGAACTCGGCAGCGCGCTGCGCATCCTCGCTACCCGCAGGGAAAACCGGGGCGGCCGCGATGGCGGCGCGCCGGTCTGGGATGTCAACGTCGAGGCCAGTGATCTGGATCTCGGCCGCCTCGCCTCCATCCTGCCCGAGGAGTGGCCAGCCCCGGCGGCCGGCATCGCCGACGTCGAGATCTGGTCCCGGTTCCGCGATGGCCAGCTGCGCAGGGCGGGGGCCACGCTGGAGGCCCGCGGGCTGGCGCCCGCCGCTGCCGCTGAAGCACCCTCCACGCCACCCTACGACCTGAGCGCACGGCTGGAATGGGCTCTGAATGACGGCGGCTGGCTGGCGGCGGTGAACGATCTCAGGATCGAGCGCGGCGATACAATGCGGCCGGACAGCTTCGTCCAGGTCTCGGCGGAGACCGACGCCGAGTCCGGCCTCACGGGCCTCGAGATCCAGTCCGGTTTTCTCGCCATGGACGATATCCGTCCCTTCGCGGCCTGGCTGCCCGCCCCGCTGGCACAGCCCTACGCCGACTACGATCCCAGTGGCGATCTGGTGTCGTTGCGTCTGCGCGTCGACGGCCTTGCCGAGGGGGTGTCGCTGGCCTATTCAGTGGAGGCCGAGCTCCGCGATGCCGGCGTGGCACCGCACGGCTCGATACCCGGCGTTCGCGGTATCTCGGGCAGCGTGCGGGCCGACGAGTCCAATGGCCGCCTGGTGCTCGACAGCCGGGCGCTCGTGCTGGAAGCACCGCAGTTTCTCGCCGCGCCGATCGACTTCAGCCGGGCCGACGCCACGGTGGTCTGGCGCGGAACCGGCAGCGGACTCACCGTATTGTGCGATCGGTTTATCCTGGAGGACGAATGGCTCGCCACCGAGAGCAACTTCGAGCTGGAACTCCCCGGCGGGTCGGAAACCTCGTCGCCACGGCTGGACTTCACCGGCGAGTGGCGGCTCACGGATCTCTCGCGTACCTCCCGCTACCTGCCGGTCCGGGTCATGCCGCGCCTTGCCGTGGAATGGGTGGAAAAGGCCCTCGTGGCCGGCCGTGCGGAACAGGGTTCGGTGCGTTTCGAAGGCGCGCTCGCCGACTTCCCGTTCGAGGACGGTGAGGGCGTGTTCCGGGTCCGGACCAGCATCCGCGATGCGGTCATGCGTTTTGCACTGCAGTGGCCCGACATCGAACAGCTCGACGGCGAGGTTGTCCTGGACGGCATGCGGCTCGCGAGCACGGAGAACTCCGCCGTCAGCATGGGCGCGGCTATCGAGGACGTGTACGCGGCAATCGAGGACCTGCGCAAGGGTGTGCTCGAGGTACGCGGCTCGGCGACGGGCACACTGGCGAACGTCGTCGACTACGCCGCCGCGTCGCCCATCTCGAGGCTGTTCGGCGACCGCCTGGCCGTGGTGACGGCCGCGGGACCGGCGAGCGTGGATATCAACCTCACCATGCCGGTGACCCGCATCGAGGACTATGCGGTGGAAGCGGCCGTCAGCACAACCGATGGACGGCTCGCCCTGGCCGGATTCCCGCATCCCCTCACGGCGATTGCCGGCACGGCGCGCATCACTCGCTCCGGCGCCGAGGGAGAGGATATCGACGCCGTCTTCCTCGGCAAGCCGATGCAGATCGATCTGACCTCAGCGGCAGAAGACGGCGGCGATGTCGCGGCCATCGCGCTGGCCGAAAGCCGTATCAGCGCGGAGGCGCTGGTGCAGGAGGCGGGCCTGCCCCTGGCCGGCGATATCGCGGGGGAGACGGACTATCAGGCCACGGTGCGCTTTCCCAGGGCAGGGCTGGCCGATGGCCCGCCGCTCACGGTCCGCGTCGAGTCCCGCCTGGATGGCATGAGCGTGAGCCTGCCCGAGCCCGCGGCAAAGCCGGCCGACGAGTCCTGGCCGTTCAGTCTCGAGGTGGCATTCCCGGAGCCGGCCCTGCTCGGGATCACCGGTTTCTATGGCCAGACAGCCAAGTGGACCGCCGAGCTCGGCCGGGAAGCCGAGGGCTGGCGGCTCAGACGCGGCAACATTCACCTGGGCCCCGGCCTGCCCGGGCTGCCGACGGGCTCCGGCCTCTACCTCAGCGGCAGCCTGGAGCGGCTGCGGCTCGGAGAATGGCTGGATCGCGCCACGGCGGGAGAGGCGGCGCCGGGGCGGCTGATCCGCGCGGCGGACCTGTCCATCGGCGACCTCTATGCCTTCGGCCAGCGTGTCCGCAGCATCGGCCTGCAGCTCGAACGCAACCCCAGCGACTGGCTGGTACAGGTGGACGGGCCGACGGCCGCGGGCTCGATCATCGTGCCTGCGGACCTCGCGGCCGGGCCGCCGCTGGTGCTGGACATGGAGCGCCTGCATCTGCTCGAGGCCGACCCGGAGGCCGGCGATCCCGGCAGTCCGGCCCAGTACCCGCCGCTGGACGTGCGCATCGCGGACTTCCGATTGGGCGAGCGGGGTTTCGGCGCGGTGGCCGCCACGTTCAGCAAGACCGAGACCGGAATCGAAAGCGAGGATCTCACCGCGAGGACGGAGACTTTCGGATTCACCGGCAGCGCCGGCTGGCGGGTGGACCTCACGGATCCGGCGGGCCAGCGTGCCGGCGTCTCCGGGCGACTCGAGAGCACGGACGTGCAGAAGACGTTGAGCGAGCTCGGCTATTTCCCGGGCATGGATGCGGATGAGGCCACCGTTACCCTGGATCTGTCGATCTCGGGTCCGCCGCGCAGCGAGTTCCTCGAGCAACTGGACGGCGACGTCTCCATCAGCATCCTCAATGGCCAACTCGACGAAGTGGACCCGGGCGCGGGGCGGGTCTTCGGTCTGCTGTCGGTGGCTGCACTGCCGCGGCGACTGTCTCTCGACTTCCGGGACGTGTTCAACCGGGGCCTCGGCTTCGACAAGATCGAGGGGACGTTCCGTATCGTGAACGGCGACGCCTACACTTGCGACCTGACCCTGGAAGGCTCCGTTGCGGATATCGGCGTAGTCGGGCGTGCCGGACTGGCCCAGCGGGATTACAACCAGACGGCGCTGGTCAGCGCCGACGTCGGCAGCAGCCTGCCCGCGGTCGGCGCGGTCGTCGGCGGACCGCCGGCCGCAGCGGCGCTGCTGCTCTTTTCCCAGATTTTCAAAAAGCCCCTGCAGGAGCTCGGCCAGGCCTACTACCAGGTGAGCGGTGACTTCGACGACCCTACGATCGAGCGCACGGATGCGCGTCGTTTCGGGGCCACCAGCGAGCTGGCCGGCTGCCTGAGCCAGGCTGAGTGAGCGCGGCGTGGCCGGCAGCGCGTCTGATACGATAGACGGCTATCGCGGAGCACGGGCGCCACTGCCCGAACGGAGACTTTTGTTGTGACCGAATTGAACGCGCTGGAGACGGCGCAGAAGGAACTGCTGGACCCCGCCGGCCTCGACGAGGGACATCTGAGCCGGACGCTCGGCGCCATCATGCGGCGTTCCATCGACGCGGCCGACCTGTATTTCCAGAGTTCGCGTTTCGAGGGCTGGAGCCTCGAGGACGGCATCGTCCGCGAGGGCAGTTACAGCCAGGAGCAGGGCGTGGGCGTGCGCGCGATCTACGGCGACAAGACCGGCTTCGCCTATTCCGACGAACTCGTGCTGCCGGCGCTGGAGCAGGCCGCGGATGCGGCCCGCGCCATCGCTGCGGGCGGCGGTGAGGCACAGGTGCAGGCCTGGAACCGCAACCAGCCGCCGGCGCTCTATCCCGCAGCCGATCCGGTGTCGAGCCTCGGTGACGAGCAGAAGACCGAGCTCCTGCGCCGCGTCGACCGCGAGACCCGTGCTCTGGACAGCCGGGTGAAAGAGGTTGTGGTGAGTCTGGTCGCCTCCCACGACCTGGTGATGGTCGTCGCCAGCGATGGCACCATGGGCGCGGATTCGCGCCCGCTGGTGCGCTGCAACGTCCACGTCATCGTGGAAGATAACGGCCGCCGGGAGCAGGGCTACAGCGGCGGCGGCGGCCGTACGGATCTGACTTATTTCCTGCAGCGCGACCGGGTTATGGGTTACGCCCGGGAGGCGGTGCGCCAGGCCCTCGTCCAGCTCGAGGCGGTGCCCGCGCCGGCTGGCAGCATGCCGGTGGTACTGGGGCCGGGCTGGCCGGGCGTGCTCCTGCACGAGGCCATCGGTCACGGCCTGGAGGGCGACTTCAATCGCAAGGGCACTTCCGCGTTCTCCGGGCGCATCGGCGAGCGGGTCGCCTCCGAGCTCTGCACCATCGTCGATGACGGCACGCTGCCGGGGCGCCGCGGCTCGCTTACGATCGACGACGAGGGCACCCCCTCGTCCTGCACCGTGCTGATCGAGAAGGGCCTGCTCAAGGGCTATATGCAGGACAAGATGAACGCCCGCCTGACGGGCGTCGCGCCCACCGGCAACGGCCGCCGCGAATCCTTCGCCCATCTGCCCATGCCGCGCATGACCAATACCTACATGCTGGCGGGGCCGCACGATCCGGGCGAGATTATCCAGTCGGTGGAATACGGGCTGTACGCGCCCAATTTCGGCGGCGGTCAGGTCGATATCACCTCGGGCAAGTTCGTGTTCTCCGCCAGCGAGGCCTACCTGATCGAGAAGGGCCGCATCGGCGCGCCGGTCAAGGGCGCCACTCTGATCGGCAACGGGCCGGACGTGCTGACCCGGGTGTCCATGGTCGGCAACGACCTCAGGCTGGACACCGGCGTCGGCGTCTGCGGCAAAGAGGGGCAGTCGGTCCCCGTCGGTGTCGGCCAGCCCACGCTGAAGGTGGACCGCATCACGGTGGGCGGCACGAGCTGAGCCGTGAGCCGGCGGACGGCCGGTCAGTTTGGCATCCCGCTCTGTGAAAGGCGTCACTGCAATACCTGTCCCGTCCGGCTAATCTCCGTGTCTATTGTCTGCAAAGGTGGCACTGATCATGGACTTCGAACGCACCTATACCGAATCCGAGCTGGATCCCGCCGCACTGGAATTCGCCAGGAGCCTGCGCGAGCGCCCGGTGGAGGCCCCGCATGACATGAGTATCGACGGTTTCGGCGAGTCCCTGGGCGCCCGCCTGCTGCGCCTGTTCCGCGGCCGTAAGGACTGAAACGCCGGCTCCGCGGCCCCTTGCCGGACCATTTTCGTTTGGTTGCCCCGGCGTCCTGCGCTTGACGCCGCCCCCGCGCTGCATTAATTAGATGAGTCCGACCAGCACGGAT
>CAYRUH010000013.1:44963-78917 GCA_964427415.1 uncultured Woeseiaceae bacterium
GCGCTTGACGCCGCCCCCGCGCTGCATTAATTAGATGAGTCCGACCAGCACGGATTCCCGTCACAGGGGACCGTCTTCGAGCTCAGGGGCAGCGATGTGGCTTTCTAAACCGATCTACGAGGTGGTCCCGTACTTCTACCTGCTGGCCGGCTGTATCGCGCTGGCGGCGTCGCTGTACCTCGATTACTGGTACTGGCCGTCCATTTGCTTCGTGGTGGGCATGTTCTCGCTGCTGGGCGGCATCGTCGTGCTGCTGAAGCGCCGGGATCACCGGCAGCGGCGCATGGAGCGCGAGCGGGAGCGCGATGTCCCCGAGTAGGGGTCAGCTGGCGTAGAGGTCTTCGTCCTCTTCGTCCTCTTCGTCGTCCTCGTCTTCTGCCTCATCGGCGGCTTCGGCCGGTTCATCCTGGTCCAATTCCTCGTCCTCCTCGAGCGCCGCGTCGCGCAGGTCGGTGTAGACGAGTTCGTGCTTGCCGAGGACGATGACGTCGCCGTCTTCCAGGCCCTTCTTCTTGATACGTTGTTTGCCCAGGAACACGCCGTTGGTGCTGTTGAGGTCCTCGAGCACCGAGCGCTCCAGGTCGCTCACGATCTGGCAGTGGTGACGGCTCACGTACTTGCTGTCGATGCGAATCTCGTTGTCCGGTGTGCGTCCGATCACCGTGCGCCCGACTTCGAGGTTGTGGGCCTCCACCACCCTGCCCTGGAGGCGTACGTCAATGCGCGCCAGCGTCATCTCGCCGGTATCCCTCGGGTCCAGCGCGGCGGGCCGCAGTATCTGCCCCGTATTGCCGGGTTCGGCATGTTCGGTGGGTTCGGCCGCGGGTGCCTCGTGCGCCCAGACCAGCTCGTCGAGCGCCGTCTCGACGATCTCCGGCGTGATGCACTTGCGATCTTCTGCGAAAGCGCAAAGCATCGCCGTGTCACACAGCGTGTTGATCAGTCGCGGCACCCCGCCGGTGCGGCGGTAGATGAGGTCGAGGCAGTCCTCGGCGAAAATCTCCTCGGCGTCAGCCCCTGCGACCTTCAGCCGATGGCCGATGTACTCGCGCATCTCCCGGTTGGTAAGCGGGCCGAGGTGGAAGCGCAGACGCACCCGCTGGGTCAGCTGCTTCAGCCGCGGCGACTCGATCTTGTCCTTCAGTTCCGGCTGGCCGGCCAGGATGATACGCAGCACCTTCTCCTTGTGGGTCTCGATGCCAGACAGCAGCCGGATTTCCTCGAGCACCTTCGGGGACAGGTTCTGCGCCTCGTCGATGATCAGCACGACCTTCTTGCCCTCGCCGTATTGCTCGACGAGGAACATGTTCAGCATGTCCAGCAGTTCCGCCTTGCGGGCCTGGAATGGCTTGAAGCCGAACTCCGCCAGCACCGCCTGCAGGAACTGGCTGGGCGAGAGCTGGGTCTGCGACACCATGGCGTAGACCACGTCGTCGCCGAGTTCGTTCAGGAACGACTGGATCAGGGTGGTCTTGCCGGAGCCGATCTCGCCGGTGATGACCACGAACCCGTCGGCCAGCCAGATGGTCGACTCCATGTAAGCCTTGGCGCGAGCGTGCTGTTTGCTCCAGTAGACGAAGGCCGGGTCCGGGGTGAGCCGGAACGGTTGTTCGGCGAGTTCGAAGTGCTCGAGATAGGACATGGTCTGCCGGTCGATCCTCCGGGCTTACCCGGGAACAACCTTAAACATTAACATCAAAACCGGGCGCTCTTACAGGGAACGGTTCTCAGTGCCGGACGCGAGCAGCGCTTCCAGCCGCGCCAGGCGCCGGTCCCGTTCTTGCGGCGAATCGGCGACGACCGTGACATGGCCCAGTTTCCTTCCGGGGCGCGGCGACTTGCAGTAGTCATGCAGGTGGGCGTCCGGCACTGCCAGGATGGCGGCGGCCGCCGGCATGGTGCCGATCAGGTTCAGCATGCCGGTATGCCCGCGTGCGCGGCAATCGCCGGCCGGCAGGCCGCAGACCGCCCGCAGGTGGTTCTCGAACTGGCTGCAGGCGGCGCCCTCGATGGTCCAGTGGCCGGAATTATGGACCCGCGGCGCGAACTCGTTGCCGAGCAGGCGTCCCCCTGCGACGAAAAACTCGACGGCGATGGTGCCCCGGTAGTCCAGGCGCTCGACCAGGGCGCGAAGGTGGGTTTCGGCCAGCGCCTGCAGCCCGGCGTCTGCTGCGGGAGCGCAGGAGGTGTGCAGGATACCGTGCCGGTGGACGTTGCCGGTCAGCGGGTAGCAGACGAGCGCCCCGTCCGCGTCGCGGCTGCCGATGACGGAGACTTCGCGCTCGAAAGCCACCAGCCGTTCGGCCAGCAGCGGCACGCCGGCCAGCGCCTCCCAGGCGGCCGGCATGTCGGCGTCCTCGAGGATGCGATGCTGGCCCTTGCCGTCGTAGCCGAGGCGTCGGGTCTTCGCGATGAGGGGCAGGCCGATGTCACGGCACGCGGCCTCCAGGTCCTCTCGGCTGTCCACCGTTCGCCAGGGCGCCACCGGGATACCGGCTGCCTCGAACGCCATCTTCTCGTTGCGTCGGTCCTGCGCGGTGGCGAGGGCGCCGGGCGGCGGATACACCGGCGTGTCGCCCGCCGCCGCGAGCAGGCAGTCCACGTCCACGTTCTCGAATTCGTAGGTGATGACGTCGCAGCCCGCCGCCAGGTCGGCGATGGCGGCCGGCTGATCGAAGGCGGCGACAATGTGCTCGCCCACCGCCGCAGCCGGCGCCTCCGGCGAGGGATCAAGGAAGACGAAATCCAGTCCCAGCGGCAGGCCCGCCAGCCCGAGCATGCGGCCCAGCTGCCCGCCGCCGACCACTCCGACGCGCATCCTGCTCAGACTTCGGCCGACTCATCGGCAGCCGGGTCGGGACGCGCGAGCACCTTGTCGGTCTGCTGCCGGCGGTAGTCCGCGAGCGAGCACCGGATGTCCGCGTCGCCGACAGCGAGGATGGCCGCCGCAAGCAGAGCCGCGTTGACCGCGCCCGCCTTGCCGATGGCGAGGGTGCCCACCGGGATGCCTGCAGGCATCTGCACGATCGAGAGCAGCGAGTCCATGCCCGAGAGTGCCTTCGACTGCACCGGCACGCCGAGCACCGGCAGCGGCGTCTTGGCGGCGGCCATGCCCGGCAGGTGGGCGGCCCCGCCGGCGCCGGCGATGATCACGGCGAGGCCCCGGCCGGCCGCCGTCTCGCAGTACTCGAACAGCAGGTCCGGGGTGCGGTGGGCGGAGACCACCCGGGTCTCGTGGGGGATGCCGAGCGCATGCAGCGTCTCGCTCGCGTGCGCCATGGTGTCCCAGTCGGAGACAGAGCCCATGATGATGCCGACCTTCTGGTCCATGACGGCATTCTACAGGGCGAACGCGCCGGTGACATCGTCGCAGGCCCGTTGCGAGGCCGTGGCAGGGACGCGGCGCAAGCTTGCGAGAGCGCGGTGAGCGGCCGGCCTCGTCACCGACACTGAGCCCGTTTAGAATCCCCGGCACCGTCGTCAACGACCGAGCCGGATCGCGAAGGAGCCCTCATGAGCCATACCCTGGAGATCAGCCCGGCGGAGGAACGGCGCTTCGCCGACCTGGTGTCGCGGGCGCTGGAGACGGCGGCACGGGCCGGCGCCGAGGAGTGCGAGGCGGCGGTCAGCCACGACCTCGGCCTGTCGGTGACCGCACGCATGCGTGACATCGAAACGCTGGAGTACCAGAACGATCGCTCCTTCGGCGTCACCGTCTACTTGGACCGTCGCAAGGGCAGCGCCAGCACGTCGGACTTCCGTGCGGAGGCGATTGCGGAGACCGTGGAACGAGCCTGCTCCATCGCCCGGCGCACCGCGGAGGATCCCTGCGCGGGCCTCGCGGATCCTGCCAGACTCGCGGACGATCCGCCGGACCTGTCGCTGGACCATGCCTGGGAGATTTCGCCGGAAGCGGCGCGGGAGATGGCCATACGCTGCGAGGGTGCCGCGCTCGACAGCGATCCGCGGATCAGCAATTCGGAGGGCGCCACGGTGGCGACCAGCCGGGGCGTCAGGGCCTACGGCAACAGCCACGGTTTCTTCGGCGCCTACCGGCGCAGCAGCCACAGCATCAGCTGTGCCGTGCTGGCCGGCGACAACGGCGGCATGGAGCGGGATTATCACTACACCGCCGCCCGGGATCCGGCGCAGCTCGAAGCGATGGAGGCCGTCGGGACGAAGGCCGCAGAGCGAACCCTGCGGCGCCTGGGTGCCCGTCAGGTGACGACGGCGAAGGCCCCCGTCCTGTTTCCCCCCGAGCTTGCCCGGGGATTCATCGGCCATGCCGTGGGCGCCATCAGCGGCACGGCGCAGTATCGGCGCTCGTCCTTCCTCCTGGACGCCGCGGGCGAGATGCTCTTCCCCGGGTTCCTGAATATTCTGGAGCGTCCGCACATCCCGGGCGCCTTCGGCAGCGCCCCGTTCGACCGCGAGGGCGTGGCCACGACCGACCGGGACCTGGTCTCGGCCGGCGTGCTGCAGGGCTACGTGCTGTCGAGCTACTCGGCCCGTCGGCTGGGCCTGGAGACCACGGGGAATGCGGGCGGGGTACACAATCTGCTGGTGGAGGGCAACGCGGAGGGGCTGGAGGCCCTGACGCGTCAGATGGGCCGCGGGCTGATCGTCTCGGAGCTGATGGGACAGGGCGTGAACGCCGTCACCGGCGATTACAGCCGCGGCGCCGCCGGCTTCTGGGTGGAGGGTGGCGAGATCGCTTATCCGGTCAGCGAGATCACCATCGCCGGCAATCTGCGCGATCTTTACCGCAACATCGTCGCGGTGGGCCGTGACCGGGATCTCCGGGGCGTCATCCGCTGCGGCTCGCTGCTGGTCGCCGAGATGACCGTCGCCGGCAACTGAGCACGCCCGGTCCTGCGCGGCGGTCGAGGGGACTCAACCGGCCTGGTCCCTGCCGCCTTCGAACTTATCGAGCAGATCGCTCAGGGTCCGCTCGTCCACCACGGCCTCCAGCGCCCCGTCGATCCGCTCGCCCAGGTCCGCGATGGCCGGCGTCCACTCCGGCGGCCGCCAGGAACCGGTATCGCCGCCCTCGCGAACGGCATTCAGGATATCCTGCAGCCCGATGCGCGCAGGCTCCCGGGCGGGCACCAGCCGTTCCTGCTCGGTGCTGGTGATCAGGCCCGCCTCCTCGAGACTGATGACGACCTGGGAGATGACGATGCCCGGGATGGCTAGTTCCTTCGCCAGTTCGCGCACCGTCCGGCAACCGGACCCGGCACGGAAAGCGGCGCCCACCAGATACATGATGTTCAGGGCCAGTCGCTCGCGCATACTGTTGGCGAGACGCGTCTCGCGCCGGCCGAGGCGCAGGAATCCCGGATTCTGGTTGTAGAACGCGATCTGGGCGCCGAGCAGCAGGATGAGCCAGTTCAGATACAGCCACATGAGTACCAGTATGGCGATGGCGAAACTGGCATAGACCACCTGGATGCGGCCACCCGCGCCGACGAAGACGTTGGCGAACACGGCGCTGGTGGTCGCCCACAGGATGCCTGCGGTCAGCCCGCCGACGAAGGCGGCGCGGAACTTCACGCGGGTGTTCGGGATCAGCTTGTACAGTATGGTCAGGGCCAGCACGGCCAGCACGTAGGGCGTCAGCTCGCCGGCTGCGACGATGGCCGTGCCGAAGGGCTCGATCTCCATCAGCCGCTCGGTAAGCGCGTTGTTCTGGACGGAGGCGATGATGCCGAGGGCGACCACCAGCACGACCGGCCCCATCAGCAGCACGCTGAAATACTCCGTAAAGCGCCGGGCGATGCTGCGCGGGTTGCTGACATGCCACACGTAGTTCACGCTCTCCTCGATCTTCTGCACCATCGAGAAGGCGGTATAGATGAAGAATGCGAGACTCACGCCGCCGAGCACGCCGCCGTCTACGTCGTTGACCAGGTTCATCAGCGTGGAGACGATCCGCTCCCCCTGGCTGCCCAGCGGCGCCAGGAACTCCGTCAGCTGGGGCTCCAGTTCCCGGTGGATGCCGAAGCCCTTCAGCACCGAGAAGCTGAAGGCGAGCAGCGGCACGATGGAGAGCAGCGTGGTGTAAACCATGCTCATCGCCCGCATCGTGAGCTGTCCGCTCATCAGGTCGCGGACGATGGCCCAGACATAGCGCAGGAACGCCATGCCGAAGGCCGGCACGGGCGGGAGGCCGGCGAAGCGCGGGCTCCAGAGCAATCGCTGCAGGTAACGGATCAGGGAATCCAGCATGGTTGCGGTGCCGCCTCCTTTGGCACGAGCCGTTGCCGATTGTACATTAGGCCTCTATGGTCGAGGGTCTGGCACGAACGGCCTCCAGCAGACGAAGGACCTTTGCATGACTGACTACCCCAGCCGCATCATCTGCATGACGGAGGAGACCACCGAGACCCTGTATGCCCTCGGCGAGGAGGGTCGTATCGTCGGCATCTCCGGCTTTACCGTGCGGCCGCCGCGCGCGCGGCGCGAGAAACCGAAGGTCTCCGCGTTCACCAGCGCGAAGATCGACCGCATCATGGCGCTCGAGCCCGATCTGGTACTCGGTTTCTCTGACCTGCAGGCTGATATTGCGGCCGATCTGATTCGCCGCGGCGTGCCGGTGCACGTCTTCAACCACCGCTCCGTGGCGCAGATCCTGCAGATGATCCGGTTGTTGGGCGGCATGGTCGGCTGCGAGTCCCGCGCCCGGGCGTACGCTGCGGAACTGCAGGAGGGCCTGGAGTCCATACGGACCGGCGCCGCCGCACTGGAGTACCGTCCCCGCGTCTACTTCGAGGAATGGGACGAGCCGCGCATCACCGGCATCCGCTGGGTGGCCGAGCTCATCCGCATCGCCGGCGGGAAGGACTGTTTCCCGACGATGGCCGACGAGCCGCTGGCGAAGAACCGCATCCTCGCCGACGACGCCTCCATCATCGACGCCGCGCCGGACATCGTGATCGGTTCATGGTGCGGCAAGAAGTTCCGCCCCGAGCGGGTGGCGGAGCGTCCGGGCTGGGAGGCGGTGCCCGCCGTGCGCCACGGTGACCTCTACGAGGTGAAGTCCGCTCAGATTCTGCAGCCGGGGCCTGCTGCGCTGACGGACGGGGTGCGCGAGATCGCCGCCATCATCCGCGGCTGGTCGGAGCGCCGCGCGGCCTGATACCCCGGGCGGCGGGGCGTCCCGGCGGCGGACCCGCGCTACGGCTCCCGTGAGCTGCCCTCGCCGGTGATCAGTTCCAGCGCCCGGAGATATTTCTCCCGGGTCCGGGCGATGATCTGCGCGGGCAGGCGCGGGCCCGGCGCGCGCTTGTCCCAGTCCAGGGTATCGAGATAGTCGCGGACGAACTGCTTGTCGAAACTCGGCGGGCTCGTACCGGTGCGCCAGGTCTCGGCCGGCCAGAAGCGGGAAGAGTCAGGCGTGAGTATCTCGTCGATCAGGTACAGAGTGCCGGCCTCGTCCAAGCCGAACTCGAATTTGGTGTCCGCGATGATAATGCCCCGCTGCCGGGCATGATCGGCGCATTCGCCATAGATGCGCAGGGACAGCTCACGCACCTGCTCCGCACGCTCCCGGCCGATGATCTCAGTCAGCGTGTCGAAGCTGATGTTCTCGTCGTGATCGCCGGCGGCGGCTTTTGTGGCGGGCGTGAACAGGGCTTCGTCGAGCCGGGCCGCCTGGGAGAGGCCAGGCGGCAGGGGGATGCCGCACACGGCACCGCTCGCCTGATAGTCGCGCCAGCCCGAGCCGATCAGGTAACCGCGGACCACGGCCTCCATGGGCAGGGGCCGCAGCCGCCGTACCACCATACTGCGCTTGCCGAGCAACGCGCGCTCGCCGGGATCAGTGATGACCGCCTCCATAGGAAGGTCGCTCAGGTGATTCGGGACGATACCCGCCGTGCGCGCGAACCAGAATCGGGAGATGCGTGTGAGGATGGTACCCTTGCCCGGGATCGGGTCCGGCAGCACGACGTCGTAGGCCGACAGCCGGTCGGTGGCGACGATCAGCAGGTGCTCGTCGTCCACCGCCCAAAGATCCCGCACCTTGCCACGGCCGATCAGCTCGAGACCGGTCACGCTGGACTCCAAGACGACGTCGCTGTTGTGCCCGCTCATGGGCGCTCCCGCTACGGTAAAGCGGCGATAATGGACCGGCGGCGTGACACGGGCAACCGCTCCGCCCGGCGCAGTGCAACGGCGTCGGCAATCGGGGTAGCATCCCCGCTTATGCAAGGGCATGGACGGCGCAGTTGAACTGGTGGGGCAAGCTCGCAGGGGGTCTGCTCGGCCTCGCTACGGGTCGGCCCCTGTTCGCCCTGCTCGGCGTGCTGCTGGGGCACCAGTTCGACCGGGGCTATGCGAAATGGCGGGCATCCCGTCCCGGACCGACCCGGCTGCCTGCCGAATTCCTGCGCATCACGTTCGAGACCATGGGTCACCTGGCCAAGGCCGACGGACGCGTGAGCGAGGCCGAGATCGGCGCCGCGCGACGCATCATGCACGAACTCGGGCTGTCGGCCGACGACACGCGGTCGGCCATCGAATGGTTCAACCAGGGCAAGCGTCCCGACTATCCGTTGCGCGGTCGCCTGCAGCGTCTGGCGGCGCTGGCCGGCCGCGGCGGCGATCTCGGCCGGGCATTCCTGCGCCTGCAGCTGCGCATCGCCCTCGCCGACGGACGCATGCACAACCGCGAACGCGCCCTGCTCTGGACCATGGCGGGAGAGTTCGGCATTGGCCGGGTGGAGTTCGCCCAGATGGAGGCGGTGCTGCGGGCCCAGCGCGGCTTCGCCCGATCGGAGCGGGGCCGTGCGGAGAGGAAGCTCGTCGATCACGCCTACCAGGTCCTCGGGTTACCCGAGTCCGCGAGCGACACGGACATCAAGCAGGCCTACCGCCGTCTGATAAACCGCTATCATCCGGATAAACTGGCCTCGAAGGCGGTCAGCCCGGAGGACCTGGCCGGTGCGCAGCGGCGCACCCGCGAGATCCGCAACGCCTACGAGTCGCTGAAAGCCCGGCGCGGTTTCAGATAGGCCGGTCCGGCTATACACGGCGCGCGCGCTTGGCTACAGTGCCGTGCCACGCACCACCGGAGACAGCGTCTTGCAGCCCGTGATCGCTCCTTCCATCCTTTCGGCGGACTTCGCCCGGCTCGGCGAAGAGGTAGACGCCGTGCTCGCAGCCGACGCCGACATGGTGCACTTCGACGTGATGGACAATCACTACGTGCCCAACCTGACGATGGGCCCGCTGGTCTGCGAGGCCCTGCGCAACCACGGCGTCACGGCGCCCATCGACGTCCACCTGATGGTGGAGCCGGTGGACCGCCTCATCCCGGATTTCGCGGCGGCGGGGGCGAGCTATATCACTTTTCATCCGGAGGCCTCGCAACACGTGGATCGCAGCCTGGCGTTGATCCGGGAGCATGATGTCCGCGCCGGGCTGGTATTCAATCCTGCGACGCCGCTCTCCTGGCTCGACCACGTGATGGACAAGCTCGACATGATCCTGATCATGTCGGTGAACCCGGGCTTCGGCGGTCAGAAGTTCATCCCGCAGGCGCTTAACAAGCTGCGCGCGGTGCGCCGGCTCATCGACGCGGCGGGCGCACAGATCCGCCTCGAAGTCGACGGCGGCGTGAAGGTGGAGAATATCGGCGAGGTGGCCGCCGCGGGGGCCGATACGTTCGTGGCCGGTTCCGCGATATTCGGCAGCGCCGACTACGCCGCGACCATCCGTGCGATGAAGGAAAACATAGCGAAAAGCGTCACAGGGGCGGGCTGAACCGCCGCCCGGGGTTGGTCAGCGTTTCGGGCGGGCGCCGTAGACGACGATGGTCTTGCCGTTGGCCGAGACCAGACCCTGCTCCTCCAGCACCTTTAGCACCCGGCCGGCCATCTCCCGGGAGCAGCCCACCAGACGTGAAAGCTCCTGGCGGCTGACCTTGATCTGCATGCCGTCGGGGTGGGTCATGGCGTCGGGCTCGTTGCACAGGTCCATGATGGCGTGGGCAACGCGGCCCGTGACGTCCACGAAGGCGAGATCGCCCAGCTTGCGATTGGTGCGATCCAGCCGGCTCGCCAGCTGGGTGGCCAGTTCGAAGACCAGCCCCGGACTCTCGCTGGCGATCTGGCGGAAGCGCGGATAGGTCATCTCCGCGATCTCGCTCTCGGTGCGCGTGCGCACCCAGGCGCTGCGCGTCGGCTGTTCGTAAAAGAGGCCCATCTCGCCGAAGAACTGCCCCTTGTTGAGGTAGGCCAGCACCATCTCGTTGCCGTCCTCGTCCTCGATCATGACCTCGACCGAGCCGTCGACGATGTAATACAGGATATCGGGGAGGTCACCGGCGTGGATCATCACTGTCTTCGACGGGATGGTGCGCACGCGGCAGTAACTGAGGAACCGGTTGATCGCCGGTACGTCGCTCAGGTTCTTCGCTGTCGTTGGCATTCGAGCCCCCTCGCTGGATCCAACGGCTATTTTGTGACAGACGCTCAACAAGGGCAAGCCGGCGCGTCAGGCGGCCTGCTAGAACCAGTAGGCGGTCCGGGTCATCAACTTTGCGGTAGCCCGCATCAGTCCCCGCACCGGGGCGGGCAGACCGCTGCCGCCGGATTCGGTGGCAGCGGCGCCGTGCACCGCTTCTTCCTCGGCCATCCGCTGCAGGATGGCACGGCTGCGTTCGTCCTCCACCGGCAGACGGTCCAGGTGACCGCTCAGGTGTTCGACCACCTGGCGTTCGGTCTCCGCAATGAAACCGAGACTCCAGCGGTCGCCCGCGAGTCCGCTCAGCGCGCCGATGGTCCAGGCACCGGCATACCAGAGCGGCGCCAGCCGGCTGGGTGCCGCATCCAGCTCCTGCAGCCGCTGCGCGCACCAGCGCAGGTGGTCCGTTTCTTCCTCGGCCGCATGATGCATCTCCTCGGCCACCGCGGGGTCCCGGGCGACGACGGCGTGACCCTGGTACAGGCCCTGCGCAGCAACCTCACCGGAGTGATTCACGCGCATGAGGCCTGCCACATGGCGCGCTTCGGCGGGCGACAGCGCGGCTTTCGGCCGGTCGGCACCCGGATTCGGGCGGCTGCCGCCCGGCGGCGCGAACAGGGTTCGCAGCGCATTGTCGGCGCTCGCAATGAAACGGTCTGCCAGGCTGTGGCTGCGGTGGTTCACTTGGCAATTATAGCAAGCAGTGGGCGTACTCCCGATTCTGTCGGATCTCCGTCGAGTCTGTCGGCGCGGGAGTGCATTTTTCTCCCGTTTGCCCTAGCATTGCGCCCCCGCCGACACGGGGGCCTGCCGGATATGGCGTGATCGGCACACTGAGAATAAACAGGAGTAAGGACGATGAGACGGGCAGTTTGGACCCTGGCACCGCTGATGCTGGCGGCGGCTGGCGGAGCGGTAGCCGCCGAGGACGAAGGCCCCTGGGACGGCAAAGTCACCCTGGGCTACCTGGCAACCAGCGGCAATTCGGATAGCGTGAGCGTGAATGCCGGGGCCGAAGTGGGCTATACCACCGGCCGGTGGCGCCACGTCGCGGAGGCGTCCGCGTTGGGCGCCCAGCAGGAAGAGGAGACGACCGCGGAAGCCTACAAGGCCGTCTGGCAGTCCGAGTACAGTTTCAGCGAGACAGACTACGTCTTCGGCCGCGTCCGCTGGCAGAAGGACAAGTTCAGCGGTTACGACCAGCAGGTCACCGAGTCCGTCGGCTACGGGCGGCGCATTCTCGACAGCGAGCGCCACACGCTGAACGCCGAGATCGGCACCGGTGCGCGGCAGTCGGACCTGCGCGACGGCACCTCCGAGGAGGAAATCATCCTCCGTGGGTCGCTGGACTACATCTGGCAGATCAGCGAGACGGCGGAATTCGGCCAGGACATCAGTGTCGAGTCGGGTTCAGAGAACACTTTTATAGAGTCCGTCAGTGAGATCAAGGCGCGCCTGGTGGGTGACCTGGCGCTGGTGGCCTCCTATACGATCCGCCGCAACACCACCGTACCGTCAGGCAGCGAGAAGACCGACACTTTCACGGCCCTGTCGCTGGAGTATGCGTTCTAACCCAGCTGGAGACGCACCACGGGGGGGTCTGCGGCGTTGCATCGCACTACTGCGGAGGCTATAATTTCGCGCTTTTCGCCGTCGGCACAAGCATTTTCTTGCCGCGCAGACGGTTTCCGGTCCCGCCGAGGGGCCGGATTTCAACCGAAACCGGGTTACCGGACCCTTAAATTGAGTAACAGTCGATGAAGACCTTCTCTGCAAAATCGGCCGAAGTCCGCCGCGACTGGTACGTCGTGGATGCAACCGGCAAGACGCTGGGCCGTCTCGCCACCGAGATCGCGCGCCGTTTGCGTGGCAAGCACAAGCCGGAGTACACCCCCCACGTGGATACCGGCGACTACCTGATTATCATCAACGCCGAGAAGGTGCGGGTGACCGGCAACAAGCTGAAGGACAAGATGTACCATCACCACACGGGCTACATCGGGAATCTCAAGTCCCGGTCGCTCGAGCAGATGCTGGACAAGGCGCCTGAGCGGGTGATCCAGTCGGCGGTGAAGGGCATGCTGCCCCGCAACCGGCTCGGCCGGCAGATGCTGGGCAAGCTGAAGGTTTACGCCGGCCCGGAGCATCAGCACAGCGCACAGCAGCCGATCGAGCTCGATATCTGAGTCGGTGGCACGGGGACAGAATATGAGTGACATGCAGTTTTACGGTACGGGCCGACGCAAGACCTCGACGGCCCGGGTGTTCCTGAAGCCCGGCGATGGCAGGATCACGGTCAACAAACGTCCGCTGGATCAGTTCTTCGGCCGCGAGACGGCCCGCATGATCGTGCGCCAGCCCCTGCAGCTGACCAACCTCGAGGATCGCTTCGACGTGGAGGTGACCGTGATCGGCGGCGGTACCACCGGCCAGGCCGGCGCCATCCGCCACGGCCTGACCCGCGCGCTGATGGACTACGACGAGTCGCTGCGCAGCGGCCTGCGCAAGGCCGGATACGTGACGCGTGACGCGCGTGAAGTCGAGCGCAAGAAGGTCGGCCTGCGCAAGGCCCGCCGCGCCACCCAGTTCTCGAAGCGTTGATCGGCGCCGCGCGACACGGTTATTGGGGGATCGTCTAGCGGTAGGACATCGGACTCTGACTCCGAGAACCCAGGTTCGAATCCTGGTCCCCCAGCCAAACACAAAAGGGCCCCGTCAGGGGCCCTCTCGTTGTTGGCGGCAGTGTTCGACGGCGGTCAGCGCTGCATCGTTCGCACTCCATCCCGACCCGCGACCAGCAGCATGTCGGCGGGTCGAAGCGCGAACAGGCCGGCCGTTACGACGCCGGGCAATTGGTTGAATCGCGTCTCCATCTCCACCGGATTGGGTATGGAGAGATTGTGTACGTCGATGATGTGGTTGCCGTTGTCGGTCACGAAGTCCTCGCGCCAGATCGGCTGTCCGCGGTAGCGGATGATCTGCCTCGCAATGTAGGCCTGCGCCATCGGGATGACCTCGATGGGCAGCGGGAAACCGCCGAGCATGCCGACGAGTTTGGAATCGTCGATGATGCACACGAACTTGCGCGACGCAGCGGCGACCACCTTTTCCCGCGTGAGCGCGCCACCACCACCCTTGGTCAGATGGAAATGTTTGGTAGCCTCGTCCGCGCCGTCGATGTAGAGATCCAGATCGCCGACGCTGTTCAATTCACTGACCTCGATCCCTTTGGCTTGCAGGCGTCGAGTCGTCTCACCGGAGCTCGACACCACACTGGTGAGGCGATCGGCCACCTCCGGCAGGAGTTCGATCAGTTCGTTGACGGTGGACCCCGTACCGACGCCGAGGGCAGTCCCCATCTCTATGTACTCGAGGGCCGCACGAGCGGCCTGGCGCTTTTTCTCTGTCTGGTCCATCGCGGTTCCCCGGCCCTATGTCGTTGTCCGTGAGGTCGGCATCGGGGCGGCCGACGTCTGCCTGCCTCTTGTACCACTGCACTCGGCTGCTACGCCATCCCCCCTGCCCTAACGGAATGTGCCCGCCGGAGCGGGCACATTCCTCAAGTCGGGATTCCATCGCTGCACTACTCCTGCCGGAGGGTGCCAGCGACCGGTAAGGCTCTGCGCTACTTACCGATTCCCACTGCGCTCAGCGCTTCCGACTAGCTTTTTTCTTGCTAGCCGTCTTTTTGGCGGCCTTCTTCTTGGTTGCCTTTTTCTTGGTCTTCTTTTTTACGGTCCGCTTTTTCTTGGCAGCCTTTTTCTTGGTTGCCTTCTT
Source organism: uncultured Woeseiaceae bacterium (assembly GCA_964427415.1). Classification (GTDB taxonomy): domain Bacteria; phylum Pseudomonadota; class Gammaproteobacteria; order Steroidobacterales; family Woeseiaceae; genus Lentisalinibacter. The sequence continues at coordinate 59,208 of CAYRUH010000013.1, forward strand.
TTTGGCGGCCTTCTTCTTGGTTGCCTTTTTCTTGGTCTTCTTTTTTACGGTCCGCTTTTTCTTGGCAGCCTTTTTCTTGGTTGCCTTCTTTTTGGCAGTTTTCTTCTTCGTTGCTTTCTTCTTGGTCGCCTTCTTTTTTACGGTGCGTTTTTTCTTCGCTGCCGTCTTACGCGCAGTGGTCTTCTTCTTCGACACCTTCTTCCTTGCCGGTGCCTTACGCGCAGTCGTCTTGCGCTTCGACGCTGTCTTCTTCTTTCGCGTCGTCTTCTTTTTCGATCTAGCTGTAGTAGCCATATGTCATCTCCGTATCGGGGTACCCGGCGTTGAGTATATACATAAACACTGAAATTTCCAGCAAGTTTCCAGACTCGCGTACTGTTCGATGAATAGCATCGCGTAACGATGAAACCGTTCCTCAGCAACATCGAACCGAGGTGAACGATGCGAAACGGTCGACGCGGCGTCAGCGTGGGAAGCGATGCACACCGTTCTCGGTGGCGACGGCGAGCAGCGGAATGTCCCATGGGGCGGCGGGTATGGAGGAGACGCGCTGATGCGAGAAGGCAGCGCCGACGAGCTTGGGATGCATCCAGTTTCTTCGATGACGGAGGAAGGCAAAGCACCGATCGTAGTATCCGGCGCCCATGCCGATGCGATTACCTGCATCGTCGAACGCGACCAGTGGCGCGACTGCCAGGTCGAGTCGGCGAGCCGGGATCGTGTGCGCTGCGCGCTCGGGTTCCCAGATGCCGTAACGGTTGCGGGTGAGCGTTGCGTCCGGTGACAGGCGGACGAAGTGCATTCGGCCGGTCGCACCGACCAACGGCACATAGGCAGTGCGCCCGCTCGCGAAGGCCTCTACGAACAGGTCGCTGACGTCGGCTTCGGCGCTCGCGGCAAAGTACAGCCCGACGTGCCGCGCCGAATGCCAGAGCGAGCTGCGTGTGAGATGGCGGCAGATGAGAGTGGAATGACGCTCGCGCGTCGCCTGGTCGAGTGCGAGGCGGGCCCGTTGTCCGGCTTGCCTGTGTCGTGCGCGCTCGGCCTGCATGGGCGGCCCTGTCCTGCGGGAGAGAGGAGGCACCTCCCGCCTGTGCCGTCACCAGCCGTCGCTCTCGAACCAGAGCGTAAGGTGGGGTCGGCCGAGGCAACGCAGGCTTTCCGCCGTATCGCGGATCTGCGCAATGTTGCCTTCAGACTTTTGACCCCGACGTTGATAGTTAGGGTCGAAAGGCTTCCCAGCCGGTGTCGAACACTGCAGGAGGTGCCATAGCTATTGTTCAACCGCCTACGGCGGTCCGGGTTCAGAAGTCGAGCTGGCGACTGTCGCCCAGCACAGCCTCCACCCTGTCGGACAGCGCCCTGATACGTCCGGCCACATTGCCCCCGAGCGCATCGTCGCGGGCACGCGCCTTGATCAGTTCGTTCGCCATGTTCAGCGCTGCCATCACGGCGATCCGATCCGTACCGACAACCTTACCGCTGTCGCGGATCTCTTTCATCTTCGAATTGAGCAGCTCTGCGCTGTCCAGCAGATCCGATTTCTCGCTTGCCGGACACGATACCTGGTATTCCTTCTCCAGGATACGCACGCTCACATGGGCATACATGTCGTCCATAGTCGTTTACCCGTTGCGGCCGTGTTCCGGGCGCCGCGTCAGGCGCCGTGCTCCATGGATTTCAGCCGGCCGATCATGGCTTCGACGCGCGCACGCACCTGCTCGTTCTTCTGCAGCAGACCGGCCCGCTCTTCTATCAGCGTGTCCTGCCGATGGCGGAGCGAGCGATTCTCCTCGCGGAGCTGATTGCAGACTGCTATGAGATCGTCCAGACGCTTCTCCAGACGTTTCAGTTCGTGCGCGAACGCCTCATATACCTGATCGCTCATGGGAGCAATATAGTAGTGAGTGGGAATCCGGTCAATTGACAGTGCCCGTGGCGAGGGTTGTGCCTGCCGCAGCAGTGTTAGGATGGCAGCTGCGGCGCGCGCTGGCGGCCGGAGCCAAGTATGCCGGACCCCTATGTCGAACCAACCCAACGCCATCCATACGAAACTTCAGGAGACGCTGGCTGCGGCCGGGGCAACCTGCGACGCGCCCGAGGCCCATGGCACCCTGTGCAGTCTTGTCTGCCTGCACGGCAGCCGCGCCGGAGCGCGCTGGATAGCGAGTCTGTTCGGCAAGGAGCCGGTGCAGGCCGATGCGCGCAGGGCGCTGCTGGACATAGCCAGCGAGACCGCAGCGGAACTCGAAGACCCGTCGTTTCATTTCGCGCCGCTGCTAGCGGGCGACGGGGCGCCGATGAGTGAGCGGGCGGGTGCGATGGCCCACTGGACCCAGGGATTCCTGCACGGATTCGGAGAGGCGGGCAACCGGCCGGCATTGGCGGAGCGGCTGGGACAGGAACCCCTGGGCGAGCTGATCGCCGACCTGAGCGAGATCACGCGGGCGACGGCCGGCGATGAGGCAGACGCGGAGGCAGACGCGGAGGACGACGAGGAGGCCTGGGCCGAGCTGGTCGAATACCTGCGCGTTGCCGTCCAGCTGTTTTACCTGGAACTGGCAGCGCTCCGGGGCGACCGGCACGAGGCGCCGTCCAAACTCCAGTAGCAGCCGCCGCGCGCCGCGGGCATCCCGCTCCGGTACAATGCGCTCTCACGCCCCGTGGGGCGCAAGAAGGCTGACCGAAAAGACCTCATGAATCCGAGAGAATTCGCCAGACGCCGCCGCCAGCTGATGCGCATGATGGGCCGCGACTCCATCGCCATCCTGCCCGCCTCACCCCTGCGCCATCGCAGCCGCGACGTGGAGTTCGGCTACCGGCAGGACAGCGACTTTTACTACCTCACCGGCTTCGCCGAGCCGGCGGCCGTCGCTGTGCTCGTGCCGGAGCGCGAGCAGGGCGAATTCGTGCTGTTCTGCCGCGAGCGCGACGCAGAGCGGGAGCAGTGGGACGGGCATCGTTCCGGCACGGAGGGAGCGGTCGAGACTTACGGTGCCGACGACGCCTTCCCGGTGGCCGATATCGACGACATCCTGCCCGGCCTGATGGAGTCGAAGCCGCGGGTGTTCTACACCATGGGCATCTACCAGGAATTCGATCACCGGGTCACTGAATGGGTGAACACCCTGCGCCGCACGGTGAAGATGGGCGGACATACGCCGCAGGAGTTCGTGGCGCTGGACCACCTGCTGCACGACATGCGCCTGTACAAGAGCCGCGCGGAGATCGCTGCCATGCGCAAGGCGGCAAAGATTGCCGTGGATGCGCACAAGCGGGCGATGCGGGTAACGAAGCCGGGCCTGCACGAGTACGAGGTGGAGGCGGAGTTCCTGCACGAGTTCCGCCGGCGCCGTGCCGAGCCCTCCTATCCGCCGATCGTGGGCGGCGGTGCGAACGCGTGCATCCTCCATTACACGGACAATGCGGCCGAGCTGGCCGACGGCGACCTGCTGCTGATCGATGCCGGCTGCGAGTACGACTACTACGCCTCGGACGTTACGCGCACGTTCCCCGTGAACGGTCGTTTCACACCGGAGCAGCTGGCCGTCTACGAGATCGTGCTGGAGGCCCAGCTCGCAGCCATCGACAAGACCCGCGCCGGCAATCACTGGAACGATCCCCACGATGCGGCCGTGCGGGTGATCACCAAAGGGCTGAAGAAACTGAAGCTTCTCGACGGCAGTCTGCCGCGTCTGTTGAAAGACGAGGCCTACAAGCCGTACTTCATGCACCGCACCGGGCACTGGCTCGGCATGGACGTGCATGACGTCGGTGATTACAAGGTGGGCGACGAGTGGCGGGTGCTGGAGCCGGGCATGGTCATTACCGTCGAACCGGGTATCTACATTCCGGCGAAGCGCGGCGTACCCAAGCGCTATGCGGGCATCGGCGTGCGCATCGAGGACGACGTGGCCGTGACCCGGGACGACCCGGACGTGCTGTCGAAGGGGCTGGCCAAAGCCCCGGATGAGGTCGAGGCGCTGATGGCGTCGGGATGAGAACATGACCGAGCGATACGACATCATCATCGCGGGCGGCGGCATGGTGGGCGCGAGTCTCGCGCGGGCACTGGCGCCGCTCGATCTGCGGGTGGCCGTCGTCGAGCCGGTGGAGCCGGGCGCGGCGTCCCAGCCGAGCTTCGACGATCGCTCGACGGCCCTGTCACGGGCCAGTCAGCGGGCGTTCACCGCCATGGGCCTGTGGCCCGCCATCGCGAAAGCCGCCACGCCCATTCGCGCCATCCATGTATCGGACCGGGGCAGCTTCGGCTTGTGCCGCATCGAGGCGCAAGAGCAGGGCGTTGAGGCCCTCGGCTACGTCGTGGTGAACCGGGTGCTGGGACAGACACTGCTCGCGAGCCTGTCGGGGGAAGGCGGACCCCATCTTTATCGCCCGGCGAGGATCACCGCCGTGACGCAGACGGACGATTCGGTGACCGCTACGGTGGCCTGGGCGGACGGTGAGCGCGAGGAACGGCTGGAGGCGGCGCTCCTCGTCGCGGCCGACGGAGCACGCTCGGCCGTACGCGCCGCCGTCGGCATCGGCATGCAGGAGCGTCCCTACGGTCAGGTGGCCATCACCGGCAATCTGGCGACTTCCCGTGCCCACGACAATATTGCTTACGAGCGTTTCACGAAGGACGGTCCGGTAGCGTTGCTGCCGTTCGGCGAGGGCCGCAGCGCATTCGTCTGGACGCTGCCGCCCGCGGAGGCGGAGCGGGCGACGGCGCTGGCCGATGCGCCGTTCCTGGCAGAGTTCCAGGCCGTCTTCGGCTGGCGTCTCGGCCGTCTGAGCCGGGTGGGCCGTCGCGTGGCCTATCCGCTCTCGCTGACCCGCGCCGAGCGCCTGCATGCCGGGCGCGTCGTCGCCATCGGCAATGCGGCGCACGGGCTGCACCCGGTCGCGGGGCAGGGCTACAACCTGGGCATGCGTGACGTGGCGGCACTGGCCGATCTGGTCGCAGAGGCCATGGCGGAAGGCGACGACCCGGGCAGCCCTGCGCTGCTCGCACGCTATGCGCGGTGGCGCCGCGGGGATCAGCGCAAGGTGGTGGGCTTCACGGACGGCCTGGTGCGCTTGTTCGGCAGCGAGCGCGAGACGGCCCGCGCCGCCCGCGGCATCGGCATGCTCGGTCTCGATATCATCCCCGGTGCTAAGCGGGCATTCGCGCGCCACACCATGGGGCTGGCCGGGCGCCTGCCGCGTCTGTCCCGGGGGGTGCCGCTCAGGTGAGACCGGAGGTCGACGTCGCCATCGTCGGAGCGGGCATGGTCGGCCTGGCGCTGGCCGCGCTGCTCCGTCGGACAGACGATTCCCTCCGCCTCGCCGTGATCGACGCCGGTGCCCCGCCGGCCTTCGACGAGAGCGCCGACGTCGGTTTGCGAGTCTCCGCCGTTTCGCCCGCTTCCGCCGCGCTGCTGGAGTGCTGCGGCGGGTGGGAGGTGTTGGAGCGCGCGCGCATGGGGACCTACGCTGCCATGTGCGTCTGGGATGCCCGCGGCACGGCGGACGGGAGTGAGGCCGTACGCTTCAGCGCCGACGAACTCGGCCTGCCGGAACTCGGGCACATCGTCGAAAACGAACTGATCCGGGATGCTCTGTACGGAGCGCTGTGCCGTGAGGAGGCTGCCCTGCGCTGGCAATTCGACGCCCGGGTTGAGGGCTTCGAGGCGGGTGAGCGCGCGGCCAGGCTCGCCCTGGCCGACGGCGGCTGCGTCGACGCCGCACTGGTCGTGGGCGCGGATGGTGCCCGTTCCGCCGTGCGCGGACTGGCAGGGCTTCCGGTGCGCAGCCGGCGTTACCCCCAGGATGCCCTCGTGACCCACGTGCGGCCCGAGCGTGACCATCGCCGGACTGCGTGGCAGCGCTTTCTGCCTTCCGGGCCCGTGGCACTGCTGCCGCTGGGCGATGGGCGCTGCTCGGTCGTCTGGTCCACCGACACTGCTGACTGCGAACAGTTGATGGCCCTCGACGACGACGAGCTTGGCGCGTGCCTGACCGAGGCCACGGACCGCGTGCTCGGCAGGCTCATGGTGGCCGGCCCGAGAGGGAGCTTCCCGCTGGCCGCCTCCTACGCCCCGGACTATGTCGGTCATCGACTGGTACTGGTCGGCGACGCAGCCCATTCCGTGCATCCGCTGGCCGGTCAGGGCGTGAATCTCGGTTTCAGCGACGCCGGCGAACTGGCGCGCTGTGTCACGGCGGCCCGGCGCGGCGGCGAGGACCCCGGCGACCGGCCCGTGCTGCGGCGCTACGAGCGGGCGCGCAAGGGCGATAACATGCGCACGCTGTTGTTTCTGGATGCTCTGCAACGTTTATTCGGCGTGCAGTCACCGGCCGTGGCTCGGCTCCGTATGGACGGCATGCGCCTGTTCAATCGCATCGGCCCGCTGAAGCGGATGGCGGTGCGCCACGCCACGGGACTGGCGGAGACGGCCTGACGGCCGCGACGGCGACATGGCCAGACGCTACCTCATCGTCATCGCCGCGCTGCTCACCGTGGCGGGGCTGTCGATGTTCATCTACAAGTGGCAGGTGCTGGGCCTGCCGGTCACCGAGGACCAGCAGACTACCGTGTGGACCGTCGAGGCGGCGGTCAGCTTCATCGGCGGCCCCGGTTCCATCAAGGCGACCCTGCAGCTGCCGACGCTGACACCGGGCTACACGCTGCTTACCGAGAATTCCGTATCCAAGGGGTACGGCTTCAGCGTCAATTTCGACAGTGGCGGCCGCGAGGCGCAGTGGGCGATCCGCCGTGCCGACGGCCCGCAAACGCTCTATTACCGCGCCGTGCTCTACGAGGACCCGTCCAGCCGCCAGTCGGACACGACGCCGCCCTTCCCGCCGCCGCCGACACTGGAGGAACCCTTCAACACCGCCATGCAGGTGCTGGTGGATGAGGTGCGCGAGCAGTCCGCGGACCCGGCCTCGTTCACCGCCGAGCTGCTGCACCGCCTGAACGATCCGTCGCCGGGGCAGAACGTCGAGCTGCTGCTCGGCCTGTCCGAGAGCCGCCCCGGTTTTGTGTCGACGGTAACGAAGATACTCGCGGCGGCGCGTATCCCCGCCCGCATGATGCGCGGCATCATGCTGACGGGCCAGAGCCGCCAGGCCGAGATCATTCCCTGGCTGGAGATCCACGACGGGTTTCGCTGGGTGAACTTCGACCCCCGTACGGGCGAGGAAGGCCTGCCGGACGACTACCTGGTCTGGTGGCGCGGCTCCCAGCAACTGGCGACCGTGCAGGGCGGCAGCGGACTCGCGGTGAATCTGGCCGTGCAGCGGAATCAGCTCGATACCCTGGAGGTGGCGGGCCAGCGGGCGGAGAAACGCCGCTCCCGGCTGGTGGAGTTCTCCCTGTTCAGCCTGCCGATCCGCACCCAGGCCGTTTACTCGGTGCTGCTGATGATCCCGATCGGCGCACTGGTGATGGTGTTCATGCGCAACTTCGTCGGCGTCGAGACATTCGGCACGTTCATGCCCGTGCTGATCGCACTCGCGTTTCGGGAGACACAGCTGATCGGGGGCATCCTGCTGTTCACCCTGCTGGTCTCCCTCGGTCTGTCGATCCGCTTCCTGCTCGAACGTCTCCGGCTCCTGCTTGTGCCGCGGCTGACGGCCGTGCTGATCGTGGTGGTGCTGCTGATGCTCCTTATCAGCATTGTCTTCCACAAGCTCGGCATCGAGACCGGCCTGTCGGTGGCGCTGTTCCCCATGGTGATCATCGCCATGACCATCGAGCGGATGTCCGTGATCTGGGAGGAGCGGGGACCGAAGGATGCCATCACTGCGGGCCTCGGCAGCCTGGTGGTCGCGGCGCTCGCTTATCTGGCGATGGGGATCGACTGGCTGCAGCACATGGTCTTCACCTTCCCGGAGCTGCTCCTGATCGTGCTGGCTCTCGTGCTGCTCGCCGGCCGCTACACCGGTTATCGGCTGACGGAACTCACACGTTTCCGCGGGGTGCTGGAGCAATGAGTCCCCGCCTGTTCGATCCCCGCGCGAGAGCGCGTGCATTGCGCGCGGCCGGCGTCCTCGGTCTGAACCAGCGCAACGCCCGGTTCATCATGGAGCACAACCAGCGCCGCTATTATCCGTGCGTGGACGACAAGGTGCTCACCAAGAAGCTCGCCATCGAGGCAGGCATGGCGGTGCCCGAACTCTACGGCATCATCGACAACCAGGGCGATACGGGCCGCATACCCCAGATCGTGGGCGATCACCAGAGCTTCGTGGTGAAACCGGCCCACGGCAGCGGCGGCGATGGCATCGTCGTGGTGTCCGGCCGGCGGCGTGATCTCTATCGCCTGGTGGACGGTCAGATCTGGGACAGCGATACCTTCGATTTCCATGTCTCGAATATCGTCGGCGGTCAGTACAGCCTCACCGGCGAGCCGGATACGGCGTTGATCGAATACTGCGTGCAATTCGATCCGCTGTTCGAGCAGGTCAGTTTCCAGGGCGTGCCGGACATTCGGGTGATCACCTACCGGGGTTATCCGGTGATGGCCATGGTGCGTCTGCCCACCAAGGCATCACACGGCAAGGCGAATCTCCACCAGGGCGCGGTCGGCGCCGGCATTGACATGGCCGGCGGTGTCACGCTGGATGGCGTCAGGGGCAACCAGATCGTGGAGGAGCATCCCGACACCTGCCATCCCATCGCCGGGCTGCGGATCCCCGGCTGGGACTTCATCCTGACTTCGGCGGCAAGGGCCATTGACGTCACCAGTCTCGGCTACGTCGGTGTGGACATGGTGCTCGATCGGGATCTCGGTCCGCTGATCCTGGAGATGAATGCGCGACCCGGGCTCAATATCCAGCTGGCGAACCGCGCCGGCCTGCGGCCCCGGCTGGAGATGGTGGATCGGGATTACGATGCGGCGGCGACGCCGGCCGACCGGGCAGCCTTCGCGCGGGCCCGCTTCCCCGCGCACCGAAACCCGTAGGGCCTTCAGGCCCGATTCAGGCCCGATTCCTTACCGTCAGGTGAGATGGTGGATCGGGGACGGGTCGGGGATGGCTCGGGCCTGAAGGCCCTCCTGCGTTTTCAGGCGCTCATCGTTGCCGGCAGTGGCGGGAATTTCGGCGGCCGGTCGCCCAGTCTGCGCGCTTCGCGGATCATCGCCGGCAGGTCACTCTTCGCCAGGTCGAACAGCTGGTCAAAACTCTCCAGGACGAAATACAGCGGCTGGTAGATGTCGATGCGGTAGGGCGTGCGCAGCGCCTCGATCGGATCGAAGGGCATGCGCTCCGGCTCGTCGCTCTCCACTGCGTAGCGGGTCTCCCCCGGCGAGGAGCAGATGCCAGCGCCGTAGCTGCGGATTCCCTCGTCAGTGCGGATCAGGCCGAACTCCACGGTGAACCAGTAGAGTCGCGCCAGCATATCCCGGTCGGCGTCGCTCGCTTCCAGGCCGGTCTTCCCGTAGGCCTCCGTGAAGGCGGCGAAGCGGCTGTCCGTGAGATGCGGCGTGTGGCCGAAGATCTCGTGGAAGATGTCCGGCTCCTCCAGGTAATCGAGTTCTTCCGGTGCGCGGATGAACGAGGCTGCCGGGAACCGGCGGTTCGCCAGCAGCGAGAAGAACTCGTCCAGCGGTATCAGTGCGGGTACCGGTTTGACACCCCAGCCGGTGCACTCCTGCAGCACGGCGGAGACCTCCGGACACTGGGGCACCCTGTCCTCGGGCAGTCCCAGCACATCCAGTGCCTCGATGAACGCGCGGCAGGCCCGGCCGGGCAGCACCTGCTTCTGCCGGGTGATCAGCTCACGCCAGACAGCATTCTCCCCGTCGGTGTAGTGGATCAGGCCGTCGGCGTCCGGTGTCTTGGCCGTGTAGGTGATTCCTTTGCCCATGGTTCTGCCGTTGTTTGTACCTGAGAAAAGAATAACTCCCAGAGGGCGAAAGACCATTCCAAATTTGCATATTATTCGCTATAAAGGGCAAGCTTATTTCTTTTAATTGCTATTTTTAAGAAAATCTTGCCTATAGACAGCTATGACCGCCGCATCCTCTCGGTGCTGCAGCGTGACGCCCGCATCTCCAATCAGCAGCTCGCGAAGGAGGTGGGCCTGTCGCCGTCACCCTGCTGGCGGCGGGTCCGGCGCCTGGAGGAGTCCGGCGTCATCGAACAATATGTGGCGCGGCTCTCACGCCAGGAACTCGGCTTTCCCGTGCTCGCCTACGTGCAGATATCACTCGAGGATCATCATCCCGATACCATCCGGGAGTTCGACGAGATGATCCGCCGTTGTGACGAGGTGCAGGAGTGCTGCTCGATGAGCGGCCAGTACGACTATCTGATCAGGGTGGTCGCCCGGGACATGGAGGGTTATGAGGACTTCCTGAGCGGCAAGCTGCTGCGCCTCACGGGTGTGCAGACGGCCAACACCAGTTTCGTGCTCAAGCAGAAGAAGTCCACGTCCGCGCTGCCGCTCTGATCGTCTGCCGGCTGGTCACCCGGTCGGCGGATACGTTATCATCCCGGGCCTGATCGACAGGCTCCGCGGGAGAGTATCCGGCACGACCGGATCGCCGAAGGCGCAACACGCCCGGAAACGCTCAGGCATAGGGACTGCGGACGCTGATTGGCTCTGGAGAGTGGCCGGTGACGGCCCACCGAAGGTGTGCGGCGGAAGGCCCATCGCGAGGCCCGCCCGATCTCTCAGGTAACCGGACAGAGGGGCGATGGACGAGGACGTCCGTCGCTTTCCTGTCAGCCGAGGAGCCAGCATGGGCAATCGCACATCTCTCTACCCCCTGCACGTCGATGCCGGCGCCCGCCTCGTGGATTTCGGCGGGTGGGACATGCCGCTGGCCTACGGCTCGCAGCTCGCGGAGCACCGCGCGGTGCGGGAGTCGGCCGGCATGTTCGACGTCTCCCACATGACTGTCGTCGATCTCGCCGGTGAGGGCGTCACGGACTTCCTGGCCCGCCTCCTCGCGAACGACATCGGCAAGATCGAGGGCACCAACCGGGCCCTTTACACCTGCATGCTGAACGAGGAAGGCGGGGTGCTGGACGACCTGATCGCCTATCACCGCGGACCGGGCGACTATCGCCTCGTCGTCAACGCCGCCACCCGGCAGAAGGATCTCACCTGGATGCGCCGGCAGGCCGAAGGCCACGCCGTCGACATCAGCGAACGCGCGAATCTGGCCATGATGGCCGTGCAGGGGCCGCAGGCGCGCGGGCATGCCGCGGCCCTGCTGCCCGACGACCGGCGCGAGGAAGCGCTCGGCATGAAACCTTTCACCGCCGGCGAATACGGTGATTACTTCGTGGCCCGCACGGGCTATACCGGCGAGGACGGTTGGGAGATGCTTGCAGAAGGCGACACGGTGGTCGCCGCCTGGCAGGCGTTGTCGGCAGCAGGCGTACAGCCCTGCGGCCTCGGCGCACGGGACACGCTGCGGCTGGAGGCCGGCCTCAATCTGTACGGCTCGGACATGGACGAGACGACGACGCCGCTGGAATCGAACCTCGGCTGGACCGTGGCCTTCGACCCTCCCGGACGGGATTTCATCGGCCGGGCGGCGCTCGTGCGGCAGCAGGAAGCCGGCGTGCCGCGCCGCCTCGTGGGCCTCGTGCTGGCGGGCAAGGGCGTGCTGCGCAACCACCAGCCGGTGCTCGCCGGCGACGAGAGGGTCGGTGAGATCACCAGCGGCGGTTTCGGCCCGACCGTGGGCGGATCGGTCGCGCTCGCACGCATCGATGCCGGCGCGCAAGAGCCTCTGACGGTGGACATCCGCGGGCGACATCTGCCCGTGCGTATCGTCAGGCCGCCATTCGTGCGCAATGGCGAAGTGAAGGTCTGACAGCGGTATTCGGACAAGATGGCATCCGGCGGCACGCCGGCCAGGAGGAAGAGAGATGAGTGAAGTACCCGGCGATCTGAAGTACACGAAAGACCACGAGTGGCTCCGCCTCGAGGACGATGGCTCCGTGACCCTCGGCATCACGGATCATGCCCAGGAATCCCTCGGCGATCTGGTCTTCGTCGAGCTGCCCGAGCAGGGCGACAGCGCCGGCTCCGGCGACGGTATCGCGGTGGTGGAGTCGGTAAAGGCTGCATCGGATGTGTACGCGCCCTTCGAATGCACGGTAGACGAGGTCAACGGCACGCTGGCAGACGAGCCGGAGAAAGTGAACGCCGACCCCTACGGCGACGGCTGGATCGCGCGGCTCACTCCCGCCTCGCCGGCGGCACTGGACGACCTGATGGATGCGGAAGCCTACGAGCAGCTGCTGGCCGAGTCGGAAGACTGAGCGACGGAGAGGACGATGCCTTTCATCCCGCACACCGAAGACGACATACGCGCGATGCTGGACGCCATCGGCGTGGATTCCATCGAGCGGCTGTTCGAGGAGATCCCGGCAGAGCTGGTCATCGACGAGTTGTCCGGCGTTCCTGACGCGCTGAGCGAGATGGAAGTGACCCGGCTGATGCGCGACCGCGCGGCGCGGGACGGCTCGCCGCTCTGCTTCATCGGTGCCGGCGCCTACGAGCACCACATCCCCGCGGCGGTCTGGGAGATCACCACCCGCGGCGAGTTCTACAGCGCGTATACGCCGTATCAGGCGGAAGCGAGCCAGGGCACGCTGCAGGTGATCTACGAATACCAGACCATGATGGCCGGTCTCACCGGCATGGACGTATCCAACGCCTCGCTGTACGACGGTGCCTCGGCCCTCGCCGAGGCGGCCCTGATGGCCGTGCGCGCCAATCGCAGGTCGAAATCGCGGCGCGTGCTGCTGGCCGCCGGCGTGAATCCGGTCTATCGCAAGGTCGCCGAGGCCATCGCCGGCACACAGGGGCTGGAGTTCGACTACCTGCCGCTGGATCCCGCCACCGGGCTGACCCGGCTCGAGGCACTGGCCGAGGCGGGCGAGGCGCCGGTCGCCGTGGTTATCCAGCAGCCGTCCTTCCTCGGCACGCTGGAAGACATGGACGAACTCACCGATCGTGCCCGGGCCCTGGGCGCGCTGGTGATCGCGGTGGTGAACCCCACCTCGCTCGCGGTGCTGAAGCCGCCCGGCGAGTGGGGCGAGGAGGGCGCCGACATCGTCTGCGGCGAGGGTCAGCCCCTCGGCGTGCCGCTGTCCTCCGGCGGTCCCTACTTCGGCTTCATGGCCGCTCGCAGGAATTTCGTGCGCCAGATGCCCGGCCGCATCGTCGGGCGCACCGTGGACCTGGACGGCAAGCCCGGCTTCACCCTTACGCTGCAGGCCCGCGAGCAGCACATCCGCCGCTCCAAGGCGACCTCCAACATCTGCACCAATCAGGGGTTGATGGTAACGGCGGCCACCATCTACATGTCGCTGCTGGGCGAGGAAGGACTGGCCCGCGTGGCCACCGACTGCCATGACCGCACGGCCGCGCTGTGCGAGGCGCTGACCGGCGTAGACGGCGTGGAGCGGGCGTTCGACACACCGTACTTCCACGAGGCGCTGCTCAGGCTCGACCGGCCTGTGGCACCGGTGCTGGCGGAGCTGGCCAGCCGCGGCGTGCTCGGCGGATTCGACGTGAGCCCGGACTATCCCGAGCTGGGCGACGTCCTCCTGGTCTGCGCCACGGAGACGAAGACCGATCAGGACATCCGCCACTATGCCGTCGCCATGGCCGATGCGCTCGGCGCGGGCCGGGCAAAGCGCGCGGCGGGCTGAGCGATGGCGAGCCTCAGCTTCCGCAGCAAACGCTGGAACACGTCCGGGGATCTCCCCGCCGTCGGTTCCCGCGCACCGGACTTCCGGCTGGTGGACGACATCGGAGATGAGCCCGACGACGAGGCGGCGCTGAGGGCGCTCGGCCTCGACCACTGAGACGAGGACGAGGAAACAGATGAGCGACACGCTGATATTCGAACGCTCGCAGCCGGGCCGCCGTGCCGTGGCCCAGGCGCCCGTCGGAGACCGGCTGCGCCCGGCGCTGCCCGGGAAGTTTCTGCGCGAGACGCCCACCTCACTGCCGGCCGTCTCCGAACTGGAGACCGTGCGCCACTACACCCGGCTGTCGCAGAAGAATTTCTCCATCGACACCCACTTCTACCCGCTGGGTTCGTGCACGATGAAGTACAACCCGAAGGCCTGCAACAAGCTGGCCATGCTGCCGGAGTTCCTCGGCCGCCATCCCTGCGGCGACGTGTCCCACGGCCAGGGGTTCCTCGAGTGCATGTACGAGCTGCAGGACATGCTGAAGGCGGTTACCGGCATGAAAGCGGTGTCGCTGACGCCGATGGCGGGCGCTCAGGGCGAGTTCACCGGCGTCGCGATGATCCAGGCCTACCATCGGGCCCGCGGCGATCACGAACGCAACGAGATTCTGGTGCCCGACGCCGCCCATGGCACCAACCCGGCCACCGCCACCATGTGCGGCTGCAAAGTGGTGGAGCTGCCCACCGACGATACCGGCGACGTCGACCTGAACGCGCTGCGCGAGGCGGTGGGGCCGAAGACGGCGGGCATCATGCTGACCAATCCGTCGACGCTGGGCGTGTTCGAGCGGCACATCCTGGAGATCTCCCGCATCGTCCACGACGCCGGCGGGCTCATGTACTACGACGGGGCTAACCTGAACGCGGTGCTCGGCAAGGTGCGGCCCATCGACATGGGCTTCGACGTCATCCACATGAACCTGCACAAGACTTTCTCCACTCCCCACGGCGGCGGCGGACCGGGCTCCGGTGCCGTAGGTGTCGGCGACAGGCTCGCGCCCTATCTGCCCATCCCGATCGTCGGCCGGAAGGAGACGGCGGCGGGCGTTCGCTACCACTGGCTCGACGAGCGCGATCTGCCGGAGACCATCGGCCGGTTGTCCGGCTTCATGGGCAACGCGGGCGTGCTGCTCAGGGCCTACGTCTACATGCGCATGGTCGGCCGCGACGGCATGCCCCGCATCGCCGAGTTCGCCACGCTGAACGCCAACTACCTGCTGGCGCGTCTGCGCGACGAGGGTTTCGATCTCGCCTTCCCGGACCGCCGCGCCAGCCACGAGTTCATCGTGACCCTGAAACGCCAGGCGAAGACCCTGCATGTCACGGCCATGGACTTCGCCAAGGCGCTGCTCGACCATGGCTATCACGCGCCCACCACCTATTTCCCGCTGCTGGTGCCGGAGTGCCTGCTGATCGAGCCCACCGAGACCGAATCGAAGGAGATGCTCGACGGTTTCGTGGCCGCGATGGTGGCGATTGGGGAAGAAGCGGGCAGCGACGATGAGCGTGTGCGCGGCGCCCCGTACACGACGCCGGTGCGCCGTCTGGACGACGTCAGGGCGGCGAAGGAACTCGATCTGGTCTGGCGCCCGGACGCGGCCTGATCACATCGCCGGGGCGCACCTCGCGGAGTTGCGCGGCGCGCCGGCGTGGAACTTTGCGTGCCAGTACCGGACTCAGATGATTGCCATCTGCAATAATGCGGCGCTGTCGTATTCGTCGCCATGAGCCTCGGCAGGAACCTCATGAAGCCTATTTCCGTCATTACATTGCTGGCCTTGCTCGTCGCTCCGCCCCTGTTCGCGGCCGAGCGCGAGGCATGGACCGACACGCTGGACCGGATCTCGTCCGGGGTGGTCTCCATCCGGGTCGACGCCACCCGGGCCTTCGATACCGACTGGAATACCTCGACCCAGGCTACGGGTTTCGTCGTAGACGCCGAACGCGGGCTGATCCTGACCAACCGGCATGTGGTCACACCCGGCCCCGTCGTGGCCGAGGCGGTTTTCCTGAATAATGAGGAGGTGCCGCTGACGCCGGTCTACCGGGACCCGGTCCACGACTTCGGTTTCTTCAGCTACGACCCGGACGCCCTGCGCTTCATCGAGCCGACCGAACTCGAGCTCTCGCCGGCCGGCGCCCGCACCGGCCGGGAGATCCGCGTGGTGGGCAATGACGCGGGCGAGCAGCTCTCGATCCTGGCAGGCACCATCGCCCGCCTGGACCGGCAGGCGCCCGAGTACGGCCGCGGCAAGTACAACGACTTCAACACGTTCTACCTGCAGGCGGCCTCCGGCACGTCCGGTGGCTCATCCGGCTCGCCGGTGGTCGACATCGACGGCCGCGTCGTCGCGCTGAATGCGGGTGCCAACTCGAGTGCCGCCTCGAGTTTCTTTCTGCCGCTGGATCGGATCGAACGGGCGCTGGAGCTCATCCGTGCCGGCGAGCCCGTCAGCCGCGGGACGCTACAGACGGTGTTCGTGCGCAAGCCCTACGACGAACTCGTCCGGCTCGGACTGGACCCGGAGACGGAGGCGGCGGCGCGGGCGGCGTATCCGGAGCAGACCGGCATGCTGACCGTGGCCGAGGTGCTGCCGGATTCCCCTGCCGACGGCCTCTTGGAGGTGGGCGACATAGTGGTGCGCCTCAACGGCGAGATCGTCGCGGAGTTTGTGCCTCTGGGTGCCGAGCTGGATGCGAGCGTCGGCGAGACCGTGCGGCTGGAGCTGCGCCGCGGCGGCGCCGTCATCGAGCAGAGTATTGAGGTGCAGGACCTGCACGCCATCACACCGGACGAATACATCGAGTTCGGCGACGCTGTCGTCCACCGGCTGTCCTACCAGCAGGCCCGCCATTACAACCGCCCGGTCGACGGCGTGTACGTCGCCAACCCGGGCTACGTGCTGAGCAATTCCGCCATACCCCGGGCTGCGGTCATTACGGAGCTGGACTCGCAGCCGGTCAGCGATCTCAACGACCTGGAGGCCGTGCTGGACGGTCTGGCCGACGGCGAGCGCACGTCCATCCGTTTCGTGAGTCTGGAGGATCCGCGCACCAGTCAACTGCGCTCGCTGCGCATCGACCGGCGCTGGTTCCCCTCGAAACGCTGCCGCCGTGATGACGATACCGGCCAGTGGCCCTGTCGGGAGCTGGCAGCCGGTCCCCCGCCGGAACCGCCTGCCGTGGCCAGCACCCGTTTCCCGCCCCAGGACGGCCGCCTTGCGCAGGCACTGGCGCCGTCGCTGGTGCTGGTGAACTTCGACCTGCCGTATACCATCTCGGGTGTCGCAGAGCGGCATTACTACGGCACCGGCCTGGTGGTCGACGCCGAGCGCGGACTGGTCGTCGTCGACCGCAACACGGTGCCCGTGGCGATGGGCGACGTCCACCTCACTTTCGCGGGTTCTCTCGAGGTACCCGGGCGGGTCGAATACGTCCATCCGCTGCACAACCTGACCATTGTTTCCTACGACCCGGCGCTGATCGGCGACACTCCGGTCGAGTCGGCCAGATTCAACACCTCGCCGGCCGAGCCCGGCGACCCGGTCCGGGTGGTCGGGCTGAAGCCGGACCACCGGCTCGTGCATCAGCAGACCCAGGTGGCCTCGGTGGATGCGCTCGTCCTGCCGCTGTCGCGCACGCTGCGATTCCGTGACACCAATCTCGAGGCGCTCACCGTCGTGAACGCGCCGGATCAGGTGGACGGGGTCCTGGCGGACGAGCGGGGTCGGGTGGTATCGCTGTGGTCGAGCTTCGCCTATCAGGGCGGTGGCGAGACCAGCCAGGTCAACAAGGGCGTGCCGGCGGACCTGGTGCAGGAATTCGTGGATCTGGTCCGCACGGGCGGCACGCTGTATTCGCTCGAGGCGGAACTGGCCTACCTGCCGCTGGCGGCCGCGCGCAAGCTGGGTCTGCCGCAGGAATGGGCAGCGCGACTGGAGCGCCATCATCCCGAGCAGCGCCGCGCGCTGCAGGTGAAGCGTCTCGTGGCCGGCTCGCCGGCCGCCCGTCTGCTACACAACGGGGACATCCTCCTCAGTATCGACGGCGAGGTGGTCAATACCTTCCGCGACGTCGAGCGCGCGACCCGCAAGGCCTCGGTGAGGCTCGCGGTGTGGCGGCGCGACAGTGTGCGGGAGCTGGAAGTGGCAACGGTCGCGCTGGGCGGCACGGGGATCGACAGGGCCGTGATGTGGGCCGGTGCGTTGCTCCAGAAACCGCACCGTGCCATGGCGGCCCAGCGGGGCATCGAGCCCAGCGGCGTTTATGTGGCCTACTTCAGTTACGGCTCGCCGGCCACGCGCTACGGCCTGTGGGCCGGGCGGCGTATCGTCGAGGTGGACGGCCGTCCGACGCCCGATCTCGACGCCTTCCTGGACGTCGTCCGCGGCAAGGAGGACCGGGAATCGGTGCGGCTGAAGACGGTGAACTGGAATCGTTCCGTCGACGTGATTACGTTGAAGCTCGACAAGCAGTACTGGCCAGGCTACGAAATCCGGCGCACCGGTGATGGTTGGGAGCGTCGTCCGCTGGGCTGACCGCCCGGGCCTCGGCGTGGTTCTCCTCGCCGCGGCCCTGCCGGCCGCCGCGACGGCGGGCGACAGCCTGTACAAGTACCGCGGCGACGACGGCGAATGGGTCTACAGCGACCGGCGTCCCGCCGCTGCAGCGCAGGTTGAGGTGCGCCCGCTGGCGTCTTCCACGGACGACGGCCTGGTGATCCGCCGGCAGGAGACCGACAACGGCTTCGAGGTCATCGCCGAGAACCGCCGCTACGTGCCGGTGGAAATCGTGCTCGCCGCAATGGACCTGGACAACCTCGAGCCGGTGGGCGAGCGTGATGTGCGCGCGACGATACCCGCGCGAACCGGTTCGGTGGTGCTCGGACTGGACCGGGTGGACCCGGCGTTGCCCGGGCGCTTCCGTTTCCGCTACGAATCCCTGCCCGGAGATCCGGCGGCCAGCCACGAGCCGGATGTGCCGTATCGCTTCCCGTTCGCCCCGGCTACGCGTCACCGGGTCACTCAGGCCTGGCCGGACACGAGCACCCATGACAGCCCGGCGAGTCGGCACGCCGTGGATATTGCGGTGCCGGTCGGCACGGGCGTCTACGCGGCACGCGCGGGTACGGTGTTCGAGGTAGCCGCCCGGCACTTCACCGGCGGCACGGACCGGGAGCGGGATCTGCCGCGGGCGAACCTGGTGCGGATCGTCCATGACGACGGCACCATGGCGGTGTACGCTCATCTGAACTGGGATTCGATCCGGGTACGCCCCGGCGAGACGGTGGCCCGCGGCCAGTACATCGCCGACTCCGGCAACACCGGCTACACCACCGGCCCGCATCTGCACTTCGCCGTGCAGCGCAACGCCGGACTGCGGCTCGAGTCCGTGCCTGTGCGCTTCGCCGGGCCCCGGGGTCCGGTGACGCCGAAGAGCGGCATGGAGATCACCGCTTTTTGACCCCGTTCCTGTTGCCGGCGCCGGGAGCCGCCGTATGATGGAGCCGTGAAGAAGCGGCAGATCAGGATCGTCTCCGGCGGGCAGACGGGTGTGGACCGGGGTGCACTCATTGCGGCACTGGACCGTGGCGTGCCCTGCGGAGGCTGGTGTCCTGCCGGCCGTAACGCCGAGGACGGCGCCATACCGCCCTTCTTCCCGATGCGCGAACTGCCGGACGCGGACTACCCCGCCCGAACCCTGAAGAACGTGCAGGACAGCGATGGCACTGCGGTGATCTTCTTCTCCGAGCTGGAAGGCGGCACCGAACTCACCGTCGCCTACTGCCGCCGCGAGCGCAAACCCTACGTGTTGGTGGACGCCCACGAGATGGATACGGCCGAGGCCGCCCGGCGCATCGGCGAGTTCGTCGCCGAGCACAGTATAGCGACCCTGAACGTGGCCGGCCCCCGCGCCAGCCGCCATCCGGCGGCCCAGGCCTGGGCGCGCGCCGCGGTCCGCGAGTTCCTGGAAAGCCTCCCCCGCTGACCGGCAG
>CAYRUH010000014.1:0-76482 GCA_964427415.1 uncultured Woeseiaceae bacterium
TCATGTAGGCCAGACCGAAGACCAGCGCCGAGAACGTCGCGAGCACCACGCTAGCGGGACTGGCGGCGAGCAGCGCGAGGCTCGCCGACAGCATCATCAGCATCAATGCGTGCGTGATCGGCGGATTGTTGCGGTCGGCCAGGTCGGCGACCACGGCGCCGCCCAGGCCCGCTATGCCGACCGCGAGCCACAGCCATCCGGCCGCGCCGGCCGGAAGCGCGCCCAGAGTGACCACCAGGTCGGGCGCGAAGATCCAGTACGCCGATGCGATGAAACCCGTCACGAATGCAAACAGGGAGAGCTCGAACAGGCGTGACCACTGCAGCTTGCTGATGGGCGGAGGCGGCGCGGCGTTGGACGGCACGATGGGTGATGCCGCGGGGATAAAGCGCCACGCGGCCACGACGCCTGCAGCGGCCAGGACGGCGAAGGAGGCGTAGGCAAAACGCCAGGCCCCCGCCATGAACAGCACCGCCGGCACGGCCACCGCCACCCCAACGCTGGTGCCGGCGTTCATGACCGCGCTGACGCGCCCGTGCTGCCTGCGCCTGACCACTGCCCGCATGGCAGCGGTGAGCGCCGGCATCATCAGCCCGGTGCAGATACCGCAGGCGAAAACACCGCCGCCGAGCGAGACCGGCCCGGATGCCAGGCTGATCAGCGTCAGCCCGCCGACGCCGAACAGGCCCGACAGCACCGCGGTATGGCGGGCCCCGAGACGGTTGGCGATGAAAGGCGCGACGAGCGTGGCCAGCAGGAAACTGATCAGCGGCAGCGCGCCGATGATGCCGATCACGTACGGTGTAAGCGACAGTTCGGCACGAATCGGAGGCACGAACAGCCCGAAGGCGAAACGTGCCAGGCCGTAGCTGATCGCAACCAGCGTCGCGCCGAGAAGCGCGAATCCGGTGCTCGAACGTGGACTCACGGGACCTTCGTGCGGCTGGCGGCGGGGACTTCCGTCGGCTCCGGTTTGCGGTCCGGCTCGCTGCGTGCGCGCTTGTTCAGCGTCTCCATAGCCAGCACGATTACATCGGTGGGCCTGGCTGCCACAATAACAGAGTCCGCATTACCGGTTTGAGGGGAGCGATAACCGCAGCAGAGAGGGAGGAATTGATTCGCCTGCTGCGCAGGCTCGCCCTTCGGGCGGCCAAGCCGGCCTCGGCTCAAACCCGATTCTCGGCTATCGAGGCTGCTAACCACGATCGGTCAAAAATCGGAAAAAAGGGCCCGGCAGGCCCTTTTTAAGGGTGGCGGAGAGGGAGGGATTCGAACCCTCGATAGGGGGTTACCCTATACATGAATTCCAATCATGCGCCTTCGACCACTCGGCCACCTCTCCGGAATTCCCGTCCCGCGGTAAAGCGGGCGCGCAGATTACTGCAGCGGCCCTGTCAGTTCAATCTTCCTCGTCGTCCTCGCGGGTCTCGGCCATGCGCTGGGAGAACGGCGGCGGCTCCTCCAGACAGCGGCCCGCCCCGGCGCCGGGCGGCGTCGAGGCCACCGGCACGTCCAGGTCCCGGCGCTCATCGAGGCCGCTCAGGCCCTCCGGCACCTTGACCGGGTCGGTGAGCCGGCTGTCCTGGTAGGGCTTGGCCTCGCTGCAATCGTTGCCGCCCGGGCCGAGGCCGAAGCAACCGCTGAGCAGCACCGCCGTCGCCGGCCAGAGGATCAGTCGTTTCATTCCGTCGTCTCCGCGCCCAGCGCTATGCCGGCGCCCATGAGTGCCTCGTCCACCGGCTGGCGGAAGCGCGCGTCCAGCGGCGTCAGCGGCAGCCGTATGCCCGTGCCCACGAAGCCCATCCGATGCAGGGCCCACTTCACCGGGATGGGATTCGACTCCAGGAACATGGCCTTGTTCACCGACTGCAGGCGCGCGTCGATCTCGCGCACCGTCGCCTCGTCGCCGGCCACGGCCGCGCGACAGAGCTCCGCCATCAGGGCCGGCGCCACATTCGCCGTCACCGACACCACGCCGTGACCGCCACCGAGCAGGAAATCCGCGCTGGTGAAGTCGTCACCGCTGAAGTAGCGGAAATCGGCCGGGCAGACCGCCTGCATCGCCTGCAACCGGCCGATGTCTCCGGTGGCGTCCTTGATGCCGAAAATCCGCTCGTGCGCCGCCAGCCTGGCCACCGTCTCCGGCAGAAGATCCGACGAGGTCCGGCCGGGCACGTTGTAGAGCATCACCGGTTTGCTCACTGCGTCCGCCACCGCCGAGAAATGCCGGAACATGCCCTCCTGGGTCGGTTTGTTGTAGTACGGCACGACCATCAGGAACCCGTCGATGCCGGAACCGTCGACCGCCTGCGACAGCGCGAGGGTCTGGCGGGTGGAGTTGGAACCGGTACCGGCCAGGATCCGGATGCGGCCGTCCGCGAACTGCACGGAACGGCGCACCAGCTCGGCGTGCTCCTGTTTCAGTAGCGTGGCCGACTCACCCGTTGTACCGGCGATCACCAGACCGTTCGTCCCCGCTTCGCAGTGGAAATCGATCAGGCGCTCGAGCGCCGCATAGTCGACCTCGTCGGCATCGGTGAACGGCGTCGCGAGCGCGACCAGGCTGCCCTCGATCATGGAGTACTCCGGATTAACAAGCCGGCGATGGTACTGGCCGGGCGCGGTCCGCGGCAAGAGTCCGCGGCAAATCAATTGCTTGCACGCGGCTACAATCACAGTACACTGCGCCGACCAGCCGGCCGCACCCGACATTTAACTTATTCGAGAAATATGTCTCAACTTATTGTTATTTCAGCTATTGGAAACGACCGAACCGGTGTGGTGCAGGATCTGACAGAGACCATACTGGAGTGCGGCGGCAACATCGTCGAAAGCCGCATGAGCACCCTCGGCCAGGAATTCGCCATGCTGCTGCTGGTCTCCGGCACCTGGCACACCGTGAACCGGCTGGAGACCGAGCTCGGCAAGCTCGAGAAGCAGCACGGGATCACCGCCACCCTGCGCCAGACGCGGGAGCGGATGGAGAAGCGGGACAGCCTGCCCTACGCCGTCGACGTTGTCTGCCTCGACCAACAGGGCGTGGTTTTCAATATCGCCCGCTTCTTCTCGAGCCGGGGCATCGACATCGCCGAGCTCAGCACCCGCAGCTACGCCGCGGCCCACACCGGCGCGCCCATGTTCTCCGTGCAGATGAATATCAGCGTGCCGGAGCGCATCCACATCGCGCAGCTTCGCGAAGAGTTCATGGAGATGTGCGACCAGTATAACCTGGACGCCATACTCGAACCGGTGAAAGCCTGACGCCGGCGCGGTCCGGCACGGATTCCATTGCAGGAGGATAGATTCCGATGAACGCACCCGAAATCGGCAAGGTGGTCAAGGACTTCAAGCTGCCCGCGACAGGCGACAAGACGGTCCGCCTGAAGGAGCTGCGCGGCAAGAACGTGGTGTTGTACTTCTACCCGAAGGACTCCACGCCCGGATGCACCACCGAGGGTCAGGATTTTCGCGACCTGCACAGCAAGTTCAAGCGGGCAAACACCGTGATCCTGGGGGTCTCCCGTGACTCGATCGCCTCCCACGAGAAATTCCTCGCCAAGCACGAGTTCCCGTTCGACCTGCTCTCCGATGCCGAGGAGGAGCTGTGCAGCCAGTTCGACGTGATCAAGGAAAAGAATATGTACGGGCGCAAGGTCATGGGCATCGAGCGCAGCACGTTCCTGATCGACGACAAGGGCAAGCTGCGGCGGGAATGGCGCAAGGTCAAGGTCAAGGGCCACGCCGAGGAAGTGCTGGAGGCCGCGAAGGAGCTGGCCTGAACCCGCTGCCCCGTCCACACCCCCTGCTGACCCTTCCTGACGGTCCGCCACGACGGCCGCCGTATAATGGGAACGCAGTATGTCGGCCATTGTCCTATATGCCATGTTTGCTGAGCTTCGAAGACTGGCCGCCGTGGCCCCCCTGGTCACCCTGACCCGAAGGGCCCTGCTGCTGCTCGTGCCATTGGCAGCGATGTTCGCGAGCGGCGGGCCCCTGCTGGCCGCCGGTGAGCTGCCGGACATCGGCAGCCCGGCCAATGCCATGCTGCCCAAGTCGGAAGAGGCCCGTATAGGCCGCGCCATCATGCGCGAGCTCAGGGGCCGGGGCACGGTCGTCGAGGACCCGCAGATCACCGAATATATCGAGGCGATCGGCCACCGGCTGGTGGCGCACGCCAACGACGGCGAGCAGGAGTTCGAGTTCTTCGTGGTCGACGACCCGAGTATCAATGCGTTCGCTCTGCCCGGCGGCTTCATCGGCGTGCATACCGGATTGATCGAGGCGACCGAGGACGAGAGCGAGCTGGCCGGCGTGCTGGCCCACGAGATCGCCCACGTCACGCAGCGCCATATCGCCCGCTCCATCTACAACAACTCCCGGGCCAGTATCATCACGCTGGCCACCATGCTGGGTGCCATCCTCGTGGGCATGGCCGCGGACGGCGGCAGCGACGCCACCCAGGGCGCGATCATGGGCGCCCAGGGCATGATGGTGCAGAACCGCATCGATTTCACCCGCCGCAACGAGTACGAGGCGGACCGGGTCGGCGTGGCGACGATGGCCGCCGCCGGCTTCGACCCTCAGGGCATGCCCGACTTTTTCGCCACCATCGGCCGGCGTGCGGGACCGTTCGCGAGCAGCGTACCCGAGTTTCTCCGCACTCATCCGGTATCCAGCGCCCGTATCGCCGAGACGCGCGCCCGGGCCGCCGCGCTGAATGTGGCCGACGTCGAGCAAACGATGGGTTACGGCCTGACCAAGGCGCGGATTATCGCGCAGGGCCGCACCTCGCCCCGCGATGCGCTCACTTACTTCCGTCAATCGGCACCGGCGGGCGATGCCGCGCTGTACGGCGAGGCGCTGGTCCTGCTGCGTATGGATCAGCCGGCCGAGGCCCAGCGTATTTTCGAGCGGCTGATCGACCGCAACGAGGACGTGATCGCCTACCATATCGGCCTGGCCGCGGCGCAGATGGCGAATGACAATGAGATGGCGTCGCTGTCCACTTACGCGAACGCGCGCGAGCTGTTTCCGCGCAATA
This sequence comes from uncultured Woeseiaceae bacterium, assembly GCA_964427415.1. Classification (GTDB taxonomy): domain Bacteria; phylum Pseudomonadota; class Gammaproteobacteria; order Steroidobacterales; family Woeseiaceae; genus Lentisalinibacter. The sequence continues at coordinate 5,042 of CAYRUH010000014.1, forward strand.
TGCCCCTGGTCATCAGCTACGCGGAGACACTGCTGCAACTCGGCCGGGGCGACATGGCCCACGAGATGCTGCTGGACCTGCTGAACAACACGCCGCCGACGCCGGAGCAGGTACGGCTGATCGCGCGTGCCGCCATCGCTGCCGGCGAGACCGCCGAAGCGCACTACTACCTGTCCGAGTACAACATCATGATCGGCGACCTCGTGCGGGCCGTTGGCTTCCTGTCGCGGGCGCTGGAGCTGCCCGAGACCGAGCCGATCCAGCGCGCGCGCTTCGAGGCGCGCATCGATTTCATCAAGGAATACCTGAGCGAGGAGCAGCTCAGGGAAGTGGCGCGGAATGATCCCGGCCGGGAGCCGGGGATCAGCTGACGGCCATTATCGCCGGTTGAAGGTCGACGGCAGACCCTCAGACGAGCTTCAGGAAGAAGCGTTGGTCTGGTCCTCCCCGCGGTCGTCTATGAATCCCACCCAGCGTTCCCCCACGCTCAGGAGCTCCTCCACATCACCGGTGTGGGCGATGTTGGTGATCTTCTCCGGGATCCTGCGGAAATGGATCTCGCGCACGGTGTGATTGGCCCAGGTGATCCATTCCAGCAGCAGGGCGAGGCCGGCACTGTCGGTTCGGGTTACGCCACCGAGGTCCACGTCCAGCATCGTGTGACCGGCGAACTGTTCGGTGCTCTCCCGCAGTATCGAGGCCACGGTATCGAAGGTCATCTCGCCCTCCAGGGCGAAACGGCCCTCTCCCAGGTCACGAAACTCCCAGCGGCTGCTCACGCCTCGCTCGAGCTTTCTGCGTCGGCGGATCTGGCCTCCCCGCTCTCGCCGTCGCGCATACCCGCCTCGCGTTCCAGACGTTCTATGACCGCGTCGAGCCCCTTGCTGCCGATCTCTGAATTGAGCTCGGTGCGGAAATTGCGCACGTAGGAGATGCCCTCGACCGTCACATCGTAGACCTTCCAGCCGTCCTCGCGCTTCACCAGGCCGTAGTTCACCGGCACTTCCGAGCCATCGTCGAGTTCGACCTCGGTCCGGACGGTCGTGCGCCGGTCCTCCGGATCACCCCGGTACGGCAGCACCTTGACGCGCTCCTCGTCGAACTCGAGCACGCCGTCGGCATAGCGCCTGAGCAGTGCCTGGTAGAACGCATCGATGAAGCGTTCCTGCTGCTCCTCGCTGGCGGTCCGCCAGTAGCGGCCCAGCACCAGCTGGGCGGCGTAACGGCGGTCGAAGCGCGGCAGCAGGATGCCGTCGATCACCTCGTACAGCTCCTGGCGGTCCTCGGACAGCTCCCGCTTGCGACCCGCGAGGGCCTCCGAGAGTTCGTCCACCGCGGTTACGATGACCGCGGTGGGGTCCTCCGCCCCGGCGACGCCCGGGACGGTCAGCAATAGCCCCAGCAGCGCGAGAGTCGTCATCCACATTCTCATTCGTCGTCTCCCGAACCCATGTTTACCAGGAATTTACCGATCAGATTCTCGAGCACCACCGCGGACTGGGTGAACAGCACCTCGCTGCCGTCTTCCAGGTAGATCTCCGACCCGCCAGGCTGCAGCCCGATGTACTGGCTGCCGAGCAATCCCGCCGTGAGGATGCTGGCGTCGGAGTCTTCCGGGATCTGGTCATAGCGGTTCTCTATGCGCATGGTCACAACGGCATCGAGGCGCCGCGGGTCGAACTCGATGGCGCTCACCCGCCCGATGGTCACGCCGGCCATGCTCACCGGCGAGCGCACCTTTAGGCTGCCCACGTTCTGGAAGCGGGCGGTCACGTCGTAGGTATCGTCCTGCACGTAACCGCCGATGGTCGTCGTCTGCGTTATCAGGAAGAACAGCGCGGCGAAGCCCAGGAACACGAACAAGCCCGTGCTGATCTCTACTGCTCTGGTCTGTTGCATAAGCGCTATACCCTTACATCAAGGCGGCGGTGATCATGAAATCGAGTACCAGTACCGCGATGGAGGAGATGACCACCGTTCGCGTCGTCGCCCTGCCGACCCCCTCCGCCGTCGGCAGGGCATTGTAACCCTCGAATACGGCGAGCAGGCTCGCGGCCACTCCGAATACTGCGCTCTTGACGACACCTTCCATGATGTCGGCCATCTCTACACTGTCTCTCATCTGCGACCAGAAGGCGCCGATATCAACCCCCATCAGCACCACCCCTACCATGTAGGCGCCGAAAAGACCCACCGCGCTGAAGATGCCGGCGAGCAGCGGCATCGCGATCACGCCGCCGAGGAATCGGGGCATCACGACCCGGCGAACCGGATCCACCGCCATCATCTCCATGGCCGAGAGCTGATCCGTGGCCCGCATCAGGCCGATCTCCGAGGCGAGAGCCGTACCGGCCCGTCCGGCGAACAGCAACGCAGTCACCACAGGGCCGAGTTCCTTCATGAGCGACAGGGCGACGAATACGCCCAGCGCGTCCTCGGAGCCGAACCGGGACAGATTGTCGTAACCCTGCAGGCCCAGCACGGCGCCCACGAAAAAGGCGGAGGTGATGATGATGGGCAGTGACAGAGCGCCCGTGTTATGCACCTGCTGCACGACGAGCGGGAAACGCCGCCGGACTGCACGCGGGGTGGCCAAAACCAGGCGCAGGAAGAACAGCTGCAACTGCCCGAACGTCTGCAGGAAGCCGGCCAGCGCGTAGAGGAGGTCCCGCAGCACGGTATCAGTCGCCCTCGCGGCCGAGGAGCTGCTCCGCGTAGTCGGGCGCCGGATAATGGAACGGCACCGGACCATCCGCCATGCCGTACATGAACTGCCTGACCAGCTCCGAGGGCGCGCCGCTCAGCTCCGCCGGGCTGCCCGACGCGGCCACCTTGCCGTCCGAGATCAGGTAGCTCACGTCGGCCACGGTACTGATCTCCTGCACGTCGTGGCTGACGACGATGCTGGAGATGCCGAGGATGTCGTTCATGCGCCGGACCAGGCGCACGATCACGCCCATCGAGATCGGATCCAGGCCCACGAAAGGCTCGTCGTAAATCAGAATCTCCGGGTCCATGACCATGGCGCGCGCCAGTGCTACCCGGCGCGCCATGCCGCCGGAAAGTTCGGACGGCATGAGGGTCGCCGCGCCGCGCAGCCCGACGGCATGCAGCTTCGTGAGTACGATGTGGCGGATCAATCGGTCCGGCAGATCGGTATGCTCGCGCAACGGGAAGGCCACATTTTCGAACACCGAATAATCCGTTAGCAGCGCACCGTTCTGGAACAGCATGCCGATCTTCTTGCGCATCCGGTAAATACCGCTGCGGTTCAGTTTCGAGACGTCGTCGCCGTCGACCACGATCGTACCCCGGTCCGGCACGAGCTGGCCGGTGATCAAACGCAGCAGCGTGGTCTTGCCGGTACCGCTGGGGCCCATGATCGCGGTGACCTTGCCGCGCTGAATATCGATATCCATATCGTCAAAGATGCGCAAAGAGCCCCGCGAGTAGCAGAGGCCGCGGATATTCACCACGTTTTCCGTCTTCTGGGCCATCTCCGTCCCTGTGTCGCCGATGTCGCCGATGTCGCCGATGGGCCGCGCCCGAAAGTCCGGCCAGTCGCGCAAACGGCAAAGGATAGCAAAATTGCCTGCCCCGGACCCCCGCAATCCACACCCGCTCTGGCGCCGGAAGCTAATTAGTACTAAAATAGTCCTCTATGGCGTGCAGGAGGGGCCGCAGGAGGATCTTCAGGCCCGATTCCGCATCAACCGAGAGAGCCCGACATGCTGAGAATCTCGAAACTGACCGACTACGGCACCGTGGTTCTGGCGCATCTCGCAGACGCCGACCAGCGGCTGCAGAGCGCCAGCGAGATCGCCGCGGAGACCGGGCTCGGCGCCCCTACCGTCAGCAAGCTGCTGAAGCAACTCGCCCGCGCGGGTCTGGTTGCCTCCGAGCGCGGCGCGAACGGCGGCTACCGGCTGGCGTGCGCACCGGAGGATATCAGCGCGGCTCGGATCATCGACGCCCTGGAAGGTCCGCTGGCCATCACCGAGTGCAGCGGCCGGGAGTCGAACTGCGAGCTGGAGGAGAATTGCAGCGTGGGCGGCTCCTGGCAGCAGATCAATCTGCGGATCCGGCGGGCACTCGAAGGCATCAGCCTCACCGAGTTGCAGAAACCGCGCACCGCCATCCCCAAATTCACGCTAGTACCGATGCCCGTGACCCGCGCGGGCATCGGCCGGGAAGACAAAACGGACACACATTGAGCGCACTATGGCTACTAATAGCACCGAAGTAGAAACACTGGTCAAGAGCAAGTACCGCCACGGCTTCTACACCGACATCGAGGCGGACACCGTGCCGCCCGGCCTGTCCGAGGAGGTCATCGCCATGATCTCGGCGAAGAAGGACGAGCCGGAATGGATGCTGGAGTGGCGCCTGCAGGCGTATCGCCACTGGCTGAAGATGCGCGAGCCGAGCTGGGCCCACGTGCAGCACCCGCCGATCGATTTTCAGGCCATCTCCTATTTCTCCGCACCGAAATCCGACGCGGACCGGCCGAAGAGCCTGGACGAGGTGGACCCGAAGCTGCTCGAAACCTACGACAAGCTGGGCATTCCCCTGCACGAGCGCGCGCGGCTAGCCGGCGTGGCCGTGGATGCCGTTTTCGACAGCGTATCGGTGACGACCACGTTCAAGGACAAGCTCTCCGACGCCGGCGTCATCTTCTGCTCGTTCTCCGAGGCCATCCGGGAACACCCGGAACTGGTGCGCAAGTACCTCGGCAGCGTGGTACCCCGGCGGGACAATTTTTTCGCCGCGCTGAACTCTGCAGTGTTCACCGACGGCAGCTTCGTGTACGTGCCGAAGGGCGTGCGCTGCCCCATGGAGCTATCCACGTATTTCCGTATCAACGCGGCCAATACGGGACAGTTCGAGCGCACGCTGATCGTCGCCGAGGAAGGGAGCCATGTGAGTTACCTCGAGGGCTGCACGGCGCCCATGCGGGACGAGAACCAGCTGCATGCAGCCGTCGTCGAACTCGTCGCCATGAAAGACGCCGAAATCAAGTACTCGACGGTGCAGAACTGGTATCCCGGCGACGAGGATGGCAAAGGCGGTATCTACAACTTCGTCACCAAACGGGGCGATTGCCGCGGCGACGATTCCAAGATCTCCTGGACCCAGGTCGAGACCGGCTCCGCCATTACCTGGAAATACCCGAGCTGCATCCTGCGCGGCGACCGCTCGGTCGGCGAGTTCTACTCGGTGGCGGTTACCAATAACCTGCAGCAGGCGGATACCGGTACCAAGATGATCCACATCGGCAAGGACACCTCCAGCACGATCGTCTCCAAGGGCATCTCCGCCGGCCGGGCGCAGCAGGCCTACCGCGGGCTGGTGCGGGTGATGCCGGGCGCACTCAAGGCGCGTAACTACACGCAGTGCGACTCGCTGCTGATCGGCAAGGAATGCGGCGCGCACACCTTCCCCTACGTCGAGGTAAAGAACCCTTCGGCGAAGGTGGAGCACGAGGCGACCACGTCGAAGATCGGCGAGGACCAGCTGTTCTATTGCCGCCAGCGCGGCCTCTCCGAGGAGGATGCCGTCAATCTCATCGTGAACGGCTTCTGCAAGGAGGTCTTCAAGGAACTGCCCATGGAATTCGCCGTCGAGGCCCAGGCTCTGCTGAACGTGAGCCTGGAAGGCGCCGTGGGCTGACGAGGACATCAAATGGAACGCTTACTCGAAATCAGGAATCTGCACGCCACCGTGGAGGGCATCGAGATTCTCCGTGGGCTCGACCTGACGGTGAACGCGGGCGAGGTGCACGCCATCATGGGCCCGAACGGCTCGGGAAAGAGCACGCTGGCTCATGTGCTGGCGGGCCGCGAGGACTACCAGGTGACGGCCGGCGACGTGCTGTATCGGGGCCGCGACCTGCTGCAGATGGCGCCCGAAGAACGAGCCCGGGAAGGCGTCTTCCTCGCCTTCCAGTACCCGGTGGAGATTCCGGGCGTCAACAACGCCTACCTGCTCAAGGCCGCGCTGAATTCGGTACGCCAGGCCCGGGGCGAGCCCGAGGTGGACGCCATCGACTTCCTGAAGCTGGTGCGCTCGAAGATGAGCCTCATGCAGATGGACCAGAGCTTCCTGAACCGGGGCGTGAACGAGGGCTTCTCCGGCGGCGAAAAGAAGCGCAACGAGATTCTGCAGATGGCCGTACTGGAACCGACGCTGTGTCTCCTGGACGAGACGGACTCGGGTCTGGACATCGATGCGCTTAAGGTCGTGGCCGGGGGCGTGAATTCCCTGCGCACGCCGGATCGGGCCATCGTGATGGTGACCCATTATCAGCGTCTGCTGGACTACATCGAACCCGACGCGGTGCATGTGCTGTCCCGGGGACGCATCGTGCGCTCCGGTGACAAGAACCTGGCGCTGGAACTGGAAGAGCGCGGCTACGACTGGCTGCGCGAGGCGGCGAGCGCATGAAGGCGCCCTCCCTCGACGAGAGGCGGCTGAGGCAGGCGGTCGAGGCCCGGCCGGGGCCCGACTGGCTGACCCGGTTCCGCGAGGCGAACCTGCAGCGCTTTCTGGAGACGGGGTTTCCCCATGTCCGCCAGGAGGACTGGAAATACACCAGCCTTGCGCCGCTCGCGGATTTCAGCGACGACTGGCTGACCGGCACCGCCGAGGCACCGGGCGAGACCGCAGAGCGTCGGGCGGCGGCGCTGGCACGCGAGGTGCTCGGCGAGTTCGACGCCCATTCCGTCCTGTTCGTCGACGGGCGTCTGGACACCGACTCCCTCCCTGACACGCTGCCGGAAGGCGTCTCCCTGGAACCGCTGCTCAAGGCGGAGCTTCCGTCTCAGAGTGCCGCCGGCGTATCAGAAGATGCGATGACGGCGCTGAACGGCGCACTCCTGACGGACGGACTGCGTCTGTCTCTCGACGACACCGCCATACTCGGCAAGCCGCTGTATCTTGTGTTCGTGGTCACCGCCGAGGCAAGCGCGGTGGCCAGCCCGCGCATCGTCGTCGAGGCCGGCGCTCACGCGCGCGCGACGATCGTGGAACACTATGCCGGCGAGACCGAGGCGCGGCGCTTCACCAATGTGGTCACCGACATCGTCCAGCACGAGGCTTCGCGTATCGAGCACTTCAGGCTGCAGCGCCAGCCCGCACAGAGCTTCCAGGTGAGCCGTCTGCATGCAGCTCTGTCGGCGAGAGCCCGACTGGACTGCCACAGCCTAGACCTGGGCGGCCGGCTGGTACGCCACGATACGATGGTGCGCCTTGCCGACCGCGAAGCCGCGGTCAGTCTTAACGGCATCTACGTGACGGGTGGCGATCAGCATGTGGACAACCACACCCGGATCGACCACGAGGCGCCGGACACGGTCAGCACCGGGGACTACCGCGGCGTGCTGAAGGACCGGAGCCGTGCCGTGTTCAACGGCAAGGTAATCGTGCATGCCGGCGCCGACGGCACGGATGCGGCGCAGTCGAACCGGAATCTGCTGCTCTCGGACAAGGCGGAGGTGGATACCAAACCTGAACTGGAGATCTACGCGGACGACGTGAAGTGCAGCCATGGCGCCACGGTCGGCCAGCTGGACGAGACCGCGTTGTTCTACCTGCGCTCCCGGGGCATCGACACGGAGAGCGCCCGGCACCTGCTGATCTTCGCTTTCCTGCGCGAACTCCTCGGCCGCACCCATACGCCGGCCCTGGCGCGGCGGATGGAGCGCATGCTGGTCGGCGGCTTGCCGGAGTTCGACGAACTGGAGTCGTTGTTATGAGCGCCCAGACCAGACAGCATAACCAGATAGCGGGCGATCTGGCCACGGCGGCCGTGGAGGCACGGCGGTCGGACTTCCCGATCCTGTTCCAGGAGGTGAACGGCCAGCCGCTGACCTATCTGGACAGCGCTGCCTCGTCGCAGCGGCCGCTGCCCGTGATCGAGGCCGTGCAGCATTACGAGAAGCACGATCACGCCAACGTACACCGCGGGGTGCATACGCTGAGCCACCGGGCGACCGAGGCCTACGAGGGCGCACGGGAGAAGGTCCGGCGCTTCATTAACGCGGCTGCAGTCTCGGAGATCGTATTTACGAGAGGCACCACCGAGGCCATCAACCTGGTGGCGAACAGCTGGGCCGCGGAAAACGTCCGCAGCGGGGACGAAATTTTGATCACCTGGCTGGAGCACCACGCGAACATCGTCCCCTGGCAGATGCTCTGCGAGCGCACGGGGGCAGTGCTGCGCGTAGCCCCCATCGACGATGCCGGCGCGGTGGACCTGGAGGCGCTGGAGGGACTGATCAGCGAGCGCACGAAGCTGATCGCCTTCTCCCATACTTCCAACGCGCTCGGTACTATAACGCCGGCACGGGAGATCATCGCCATGGCCCGGGAGCGCGGCATCGTCACGCTGGTGGACGGCGCCCAGGCGGTGCCCCACGGGCCGGTGGACGTGCAGGAACTGGGCTGCGACTTCTTCGCCTTCTCCGGGCACAAGATGTATGCGCCCACCGGGATCGGCGTGCTGTACGGCCGGGAGGCACTGCTCGAGCACATGCCTCCCTGGCAGGGCGGCGGCGACATGATCCTGACCGTCTCCTTCGCAGGCAGCACCTGGAACGAGCTGCCGTACAAATTCGAGGCGGGAACGCCGAATATCTCCGGTGCCGTCGGGCTCGGCGCAGCAGTGGACTACCTGGCCGATATCGGGCCGGCCGAGGTGGCGCGCTACGAGACCGAGCTGCTGGCCTACCTGAATCAGCAACTCGCCACCGTGCAAGGACTGCGCATCATCGGCACCGCGCCACACAAAGTCGGCGTGGTCTCGTTCATGCTGGACGACATCCATCCCCACGACCTGGGCACCATCCTCGATCAGCTCGGCGTCGCCATCCGCACGGGGCATCATTGCGCGATGCCGGTGATGGAGCGCTACGGTCTGCCCGGCACGGCGCGCGCCTCCCTCGGTCTCTACAACGACCGCGAGGACGTCGACCGGCTGGTGACGGCGCTGGGTCGCACGAAAGAGATGTTCGGAGGCTGAAGGTGGCGGAACGCTCGGCCGGGCAACTGCAGGAGCTGTACCGGGAGCTGATTCTGGACCATGCCCGTCAACCTCGTCACTTCGGGCGACCGGAGCGCTATACCCACGAAGCGGAAGGGATCAATCCCCTGTGCGGAGACAAGCTGCACCTCTACTTCCGTGTCGAGGACGGTGAAGTCCGCGACGCGGCGTTCGAGGGCAGCGGCTGCGCCATCTCGATGGCTTCGGCATCGCTGTTGACCGAGACGGTGGCCGGGCACTCCGAAGCCGAGGCACTGAACGCGGCAGACGGTATACAGGCGATGCTCCGGGGCGAGGACGCCGGCGCCGGGCTGGGCAAGCTGGAGGCACTGGCCGGGGTGCGGGATTTTCCGTCGCGGGTAAAATGCGCGAGCCTGGCCTGGCATGCGCTGCGCGCGGCATTGACAAGACACGAAGGAAAGGTGAGCACTGAATCATGATGTTCGGGCACAACAGCGAACCGGTCACCCTCACCCGCGACGTGCGGGCGGTGATCATCCCCATGGGCGAAGAAGTGACACTGCGCGAAGGCGCCTCGGCTTACATCACCCAGGCGCTCGGCGGCAGCTTCACGATCTTCCTGGAAGGCAATCTGTTCCGCATCGCCGGCGCCGACGCCGACGCGCTGGGCAAGGAACCGGTGCCGCCGCCGGAAGTGCGCGAGGATGCCACCGACGAGGAACTGGAGGCGGTGATCTGGTCTCAGCTGAAGACCTGCTACGACCCGGAGATTCCGGTGAACATCGCCGATCTGGGGCTCATATACCGGTGTGAGATCAGCCGCCTCGACAACGGCCATCGGCGGGTGGACATCGACATGACGCTGACCGCACCCGGCTGCGGCATGGGCGATATCCTGGTCGAGGACGTGCGCGAAAAGGTCTCGGTCATCCCGACGGTCGCGGATGTGCAGGTGGAACTGGTCTTCAATCCGCCCTGGAACCAGTCGATGATGAGCGACGAGGCGCGGCTGCAGACGGGCATGATGTGACCGAGCAGCGCGGCCGTGCCTCGCAGCCGGCGGAGGACCGTGATAAGACGCTGACGCTGCTGCGCCACGCCAAGTCCAGCTGGAAGGACGACGCTCTCTCCGATTTCGACCGGCCGCTCAGCAGCAGGGGTCGCGAGGACGCGCCTGATATGGGTCGTCGCCTGCAGGCGGCCGGAGTCCGTCCCTCGCTGATCGTCAGCAGCCCGGCCAAACGGGCATGGGGAACCGCGAAGGCAGTCGCCCGGGTGATCGGCTATCCGCGCGAGTTCCTGCAGCGCGACGCCGACCTGTATCTCGCCAGCGCCGGGACGCTGGTGGAGCTCATCAGTCGCCAGGATGCAGACTTCAACCACCTTCTGATCTGTGCCCATAATCCGGGCCTCACCGACCTGGTCAACAGGCTGCTGCCTGGCCTCACCGATAACCTGGTTACGGCCGGCTTCGTCACCGTGGGCGCCGAGGCCAGGGACTGGCGGGAATTTTTCACCGTCGAGTACCGCCTTGTCACCTACGACTACCCCAGGAGAATCCACGACCGCACCGACTAACGACCAGGTGCCGGACCGAACTTTTCCAACTTATTTGAGTATTCGGTCGGCTACGAAGCCGCGCGAGGGAGCGGGAGCAGAAAAAGTTCAGAAAGTTGGAAAAGTTCGGTCCGGCACCTGGCCCCCTGGTCCTAGTCGGCGGCGAGGGAGAGGAGGGTTGCATTGCCACCTACCGCTGCGGTGTTGTTGCTGAGGCTGCATTCCGTGGCGAAGCGCAGCAGGTAATGCGGTCCGCCGGCCTTCGGCCCGGTACCCGACAGCCCCTGCCCGCCAAAGGGTTGCGCGCCCACGACGGCGCCGATCATATTCCGGTTGACGTACAGATTACCCACCCGGGCCCAGGCGGCAATGTCCCGCGCCCGCCGGTCGATGCGGCTGTGCACGCCCATGGTCAATCCGTAACCCGTGGCATTGATCGCCTCCACGGTCTTTCGCAGATCCCGGGCACGATAACGGTAGAGATGCACCACGGGCCCGAACACCTCGCGCCCCAGCTGGTCGATATCCTCGATCTCGATAGCCGTCGGCGCCACAAAGGTGCCGCCACCCGTGCCGTCGCCGAGCCGGGTGCGGTGTACCAGTGAAGACTTCGCCCCCATGTCGGCCACGTGGCGCTCCAGCATTTGCTGCGCTGCCGCATCGATAACCGGACCCACATCGGTGCTCAGCAGGCCGGGATCGCCCACGCTGAGCTCGTCCATATGGCCGGTGAGCAGCTCGATGACCCGCGGTGCGATGTCCCGCTGCACGCACAGGATGCGCAGGGCCGAGCAGCGCTGGCCCGCGCTGTTGTAACCGGAATACACCGCGTCCTTGACCACCTGCTCCGGCAGGGCCGAACTGTCGACCAGCATCGCGTTCTGCCCGCCCGTCTCGGCGATGAACGCCGCGATGGGCCCCGGCCGCTCGGCCAGCGTCCGGTTGATCAGCCGCGCCGTCTCCGTGGAACCGGTGAACGCCACCCCCGCCACACGCGGGTCGGCCACAGCCCGGGCGCCCACTTCCCCGCCCTCGCCGGGGAGGAAGTTCAGTACCTCGCCGGGCACCCCGGCCCGATGCAGGATATCCACGGCGCGGGCTGCGATCAGTGAGGTCTGCTCGGCGGGCTTCGCGAGAACCGTATTGCCGGCCGCGAGCGCCGCCGCCACCTGGCCGGTGAATATCGCCAGCGGGAAATTCCATGGGCTGATGCACACGAATACGCCCCTGCCCTGCAGCCTGAGCTCATTGCGTTCGCCGGTCGGCCCCGCCATCGGCAGCGGTGCCCCGAACAGCGCCTCCGCCCGGGCCGCGTAGTAGCGCAGGAAGTCCACCGCCTCGCGGACTTCTCCCAGAGAGTCGCCGATGCTCTTGCCGGCCTCCGCCACGCAGAGCGCCATGAGGGCGGGCGCCTCCTCCTCGCAGAGATCCGCAGCCCGCCGCAGGATATCGGCACGCGCGGCCGCAGCCGTCGCGTTCCAGTCGTACCAGGCCTGCGACGCGGTCCCAACGGCACGGTCAACGGCGGCGGCATCGGCGTACTCGACGACACCCACCACCTCACCGGTGCGTGCCGGGTTGCGCGACTCGACCGGCCGGCCCGTCAGCGCGCGGCCGCCCACCCGGGGCCGGGCGTGATGGCCGGCATCCAGCCCCTTCTGCATCCGCTCCAGCCAGCCGCCGAGGAAGGCCCGATCGGCGAGGTTCAGCCCGCGGGAATTCCGCCGCTCCTCCCCGTAGATGGCGGCGGGCAGCGGGATGCGTGGATGAGGATACGACTCCAGACGCCGGACCGCCTCCACCGGATCCGCCACGATCTCCTCCACCGGCGCCTCCTCGTCGACGATACGGTTGACGAAAGAGGTATTGGCGCCGTTCTCGAGCAGCCGCCGCACCAGATAGGGCAGCAGGTCCTCGTGACTGCCCACCGGCGCATAGACGCGGCAGGGCCGGTCGTAGCGTTCCGGGTCGACCACCGGGTCGTAGAGCTCCTCGCCCATGCCGTGGAGGCGCTGGAATTCGTAATCCCGTCGCTGTCCCGCCAGGTGCAGGATGCTCGCCAGCGTATGGGCATTGTGAGTGGCGAACTGGGGATACAGGCGCTCGCCGGCATCCAGCAGCTCGCGGGCGCAGGCGAGATAGGAGACGTCGGTGTTCACCTTGCGGGTAAACACCGGATAGCCCTCCAGTCCCTGCTCCTGGGCGCGCTTGATCTCCGTGTCCCAGTAGGCGCCCTTCACCAGGCGCACCGGTATGCGTCGGCCGGTGCGCCCGGCCAGCTCCGCCAGCCAGCGGATGACCGGCAGTGCCCGCTTCTGGTACGCCTGCAAGGCGAGGCCGAAACCGTCGTAGGCGGCCGCCGACGTGCTCTCGGCGACCGCCGCGAAAACCTCCAGCGAGACCTCCAGCCGATCCGCCTCCTCGGCATCCACCGTCAGGGGGATACCCGCGTCCCGCGCCAGCTCCGTCAGGCGGGCCAGACGCGGCACCAGTTCGTCCATCACGCGGCCCCGATGGGTGAACTCGTAGCGGGGATGCAGGGCGGAGAGTTTCACCGAGATGCCGGGCGCCGCCATGACGTCGTCGCCGGCAGCACCGCCGATCGCCTCGATGGCGTCGGCGTAGGCGCGGAAGTAGCGCTCGGCGTCGCGGGCCGTCAGGGCCGCCTCGCCGAGCATATCGTAGGAATAACGGTAGCGGCGGTTGCCGCGCTCGCCGGCCCGCGCCAGGGCCTCGCCGATATCACGACCCATCACGAACTGATGGCCCATGATCTTCATCGCCTGGCGCATGGCCTGACGCACCACGGGCTCGCCCGCCTTGCTGGTCAGCTTGCCGAGGAACTTCGCCGGATTGCGGATGGTGGCCTCGTCGAGCCGCATCAGCCGGCCAGTCAGCATCAGCCCCCAGGTGGACGCATTGACGAACAGCGACTCGCTGCTGCCGAGATGTTCTTCCCAGCGTCCCGAGGTCAGCTTGTCGGCGATCAGCCGGTCGGCCGTATCCGCATCGGGGATGCGCAGCAGCGCCTCGGCAATACACATCAGCACCACGCCTTCCTGGGACGACAGGTCGTACTTGTGCAGGAAGGCATCCAGCCCGCCGTGGCGCCGCTCCGTCTCCCGCACCCGGGCCACGAGTTCGATCGCCGTCTCGCGCACCCGCTCGCGCAGCGCCTGCCCGGCGTCGGCGCGCTCGAGCAGCTCGGCCACCACCTTCGACTCGTCGGTGAGGTAGCGCTCGTTGATGGCCCGCTGCAGCGGCGGCGCCGCGGCCGGCTGATCCGGCAGACGCCGGCCTGCGCCCGTTGCGGTTTCCCTGTTCAAGATCAAACCCTTTGCTCGTACGCGGCCCTCGCCTTGCAAGCGGCCGGCTCAGGCCTTGCGATTCAGTCGGCGCAGCTCGCGCCGCGTGTGCTTGTCCGGCCGGCCGACCGTGCGCGGCATGGCGCGACGATTCTGACGCAGCGTCTCGATGAGCGCCTCGCGTTCCCGCCGGCTCCCCTGTTCCTCATGGTAGCAAGCCTCGGCTTCCCGGGCGGGGCCCCGGCGCGGCGGCAGCGCCAACACCGTGAGCCGCCAGGTCAGCCGGTCCCGGGTGATCTGCAGCCGATCGCCGACCCGCACCGTGCGGGACGGCTTCGCCCGCGCCCCGTTGACGTGCACGTGCCCGCCCGCAACCGCTTTCGCAGCGAGCCCACGGGTCTTGAAGAACCGGCTATGCCAGAGCCACTTGTCGATGCGCAATGCCTCTTCGTCCATGCCCGTATTGTCGCGCCTCGCCGGCCCGGACTCCAGAGGCTGCCATGGTCACGGCTGCTATACTTCGGGCCAGCGCAAGCAAGGAGTATCGAGGTGAAAGAAGCGTTTCTGGCGTCGCTCGCCGAAGCGACCGAGGAGCTGAAGGAACAGGGCCTGTACAAGGAGGAGCGCGTCATCACCGGGCCCCAGCAGGCCGAGATCGACGTGCGCGAGGACGGCGACACGCGCCACGTCATCAATTTTTGCGCCAACAACTACCTGGGTCTGGCCAACCATCCGCAGATCGTCGCCGCGGCGCGCCGCGCCATCGACGAGCACGGCTACGGCATGGCATCGGTGCGCTTCATCTGCGGCACCCAGACCGTGCACAAGGAGCTCGAAGGCCGCATCAGCGACTTCCTTGGCACCGAGGACACGATCCTCTATCCCTCCTGTTTCGACGCCAACGGCGGCCTGTTCGAAACCCTGCTCGGACCGGAGGATGCCGTCATCAGCGACAAACTGAATCACGCCAGCATCATCGACGGCATCCGCCTGTGCAAGGCGCAGCGCTACCGCTACCGGCACGACGACATGACGGACCTCGAGGAGCAGCTGCGCGCCGCTAAGGATGCGCGTGTGCGCCTGATCGCCACCGACGGCGTCTTCTCCATGGACGGCACCATCGCCGATCTGCAGCGCATCTGCGACCTGGCCGACGAATACCGGGCACTGGTGATGATCGACGACTGCCACGCCACCGGCTTCCTCGGCAGACAGGGCCGCGGCACCCACGAATACCGTGACGTGATGGGCCGGGTGGACATCATCACCAGCACGCTGGGCAAGGCGCTGGGCGGCGCCTCCGGCGGCTTCACCGCCGGGCGCCGGGAGATCGTCGCCTGGCTGCGGCAGCGCTCCCGCCCGTACCTCTTCTCCAACACCCTGGCACCGGTGATCGCCGCCGCCTCCATCGAGGTGGTGAACCTGCTCGAGTCCGACAGCGGACTGCGCGGGAAACTCGCCGCGAACGCGGAGTATTTCCGCAGCCGCATGGAGGCGCTCGGCTTCGACCTGCTGCCGGGCGAGCACCCCATCATCCCCGTGATGCTCGGCGATGCGCGCCTGGCCGCGCAGATGGCCGAGCGGCTGCTCGATCACGGCATCTACGTGATCGGCTTTTCCTATCCGGTGGTCCCTCACGGCAAGGCGCGCATCCGCACGCAGATGTCCGCCGGACACGACCGGGAACACCTCGACCGGGCCATCGACGCCTTCGCGGCGGTGGGCCGCGAACTCGGCGTCATCAGCTAGCAGCGGAGGCCGCATGAAAGCACTGGTGAAGAAGCTGGCCGAACCGGGCATCTGGCTCGAAGACGTCCCGGAACCCGAGATGGGCCACAACGACGTCCTCATCGAGGTATCCAAGACCGCCATCTGCGGCACCGACATCCACATCTACCAGTGGGACGACTGGGCGAAGAAGACCATCCCGGTACCCATGGCCGTGGGCCACGAATTCAGCGGCCGCATCGTCGAGATCGGCAGCGAGGTGCGCGGCCTCGATCCGGGCGACCGGGTCTCGGCCGAAGGCCACATCACCTGCGGCGTGTGCCGCAACTGCCGTGCCGGCCGCCGCCACCTGTGCATCAACACTGTGGGCGTCGGCGTGAACCGGCCCGGCGCCTTCGCCGAGTACATCTCCGTGCCCGCGTTCAACGTCTTCAAGCTGCCCGACGCCATCACCGACGACATGGCGGCCATCCTCGACCCGCTGGGCAACGCCACCCACACCGCCCTCTCCTTCGACCTGGTGGGCGAGGACGTGATCATCACCGGCGCGGGTCCGATCGGCATCATGGCCGTGGCCATCTGCCGCTACGCCGGCGCCCGCCACGTGGTGATCACCGACGTGAACGATTATCGCCTGGACCTGGCCCGGCAGATGGGCGCCTCCAGGACACTCAACGTCACGCGCGATTCCATCGACGACGCCATGCAGGCGCTGGGCATGACCGAGGGCTTCGACGTCGGCATGGAGATGTCCGGACAGCCCTCTGCGCTGAGGGAGCTGCTCCGCGTCATGCACCACGGCGGCCGGGTGGCGCTGCTGGGCATCCCGCCCGAGGACACTGCCGTCGACTGGAACCAGATCATTTTCAAGGGCCTGATGGTTAAGGGCATCTACGGCCGCGAGATGTTCGAGACGTGGTACAAGATGTCGAGCATGCTGCAGAGCGGTCTGGATGTGGGTCCGATCATCACGCATCACTTCGCGCTGGCCGACTACGGCGAGGCCTTCGAGACGATGTCGTCCGGCCAGTCCGGCAAGGTCGTGCTCGACTGGCATGCCTGACGCCCGGCACCCGCTCCGCCGGCGGCCGAGGCTGGCGGGTGCGTATCAGCCTAACGCAGCACGTCGCAGAAGCAGTCGGCGTACGCGCCGCGGCGGTCGTTGAACCGGGCGATGTCCCGCCACGCGTCCTCGACGGCGCTCACCAGTGGCGCCAGCGGCGAGCCGCGGCCAGTGGACCCGGTCGCGGCCACGCCGGCCACCGTCGGGCCGATGCGGGAGTCCAGCAGTTGCAGCAGGAACTCCTGACCCGGCGTCAGCGGCCGCTCCACATACTTCACGCCGTAGGCGTCCGCCGCCAGTCCGGCACGCTCCGCCGCCGCCTCGATGGCATCGTCCAGGTCGCCGAATCGGTCGATCAGCCCGAACTCCAACGCGTCCTGCCCGGTCCAGACCCGGCCCTCGGCGATATCGCTGACCGTCTCGCGATCGAGGCCGCGCTGCTCGGCGACGCCGTCGACGAAATCGCGGTAGGTCGTATTCACCGTGATTTCGATCGTGCGCCGGACCGTATCGCCCAGGGGCCGGTCCGGGCGCAGCGCGCCGGCCAGCGCCGTCGTACCCACCCCGTCCGTATTAATGCCGACTTTCTCCAGCGTGCGCTGGAATGTGGGGAACATGCCCACGACGCCGATGGAGCCCGTAATGGTCGTGGGGTGGGCCAGGATCTCGTCGCCGGCGGACGAAATCCAGTAACCGGCCGAGGCCGCCACACTGCTCATGGAGACGATCACAGGCCGCTCCGTCGCCTTGAAGGCCTGGATCTCGTCGAATATGAGCTCGGAGGCAAACGTGCTGCCGCCGCCGCTGTCAACGCGCAACACCAGCGCCTTCACCGAATCGTCCTGTATGGCCCGGCGGATCAGATTGCTGGTGGACTCGCCGCCGATGTTGCCGGCCGGCGCATCGCCCTCCACGACCGGGCCGGAGGCGACGACCACCGCCACGTTGCTCGCGCCCGCCTCGTCGCTGCGCAGCAGACGCTGGGCGTCCAGGTAGGCGTCCAGACCCACGGAGCGGTAGCTCTCGTCCTGCCCGCCGTCGGCGCCGGCGATGCCGATCATGTGTTCGCGGAACTCGGCTCGGGTGGTGATCCGGTCGGCCAGCCCCAGCCTGACGGCCATGTCCGAAAAACGACCGTTGCTCGCCTCCAGTTCCTCGGGCAGATTGTCGATGGCGCGCTGCAGGCCGGCGGCGTCGAGGCCGCGGGCGGCGGACACGCCGCCGAGCCAGGCCTGCCAGAGCTGATCCAGCAGATCCCGATTGGCGGATTCGGCGGCCTCCGACATGTCATTGCGGGTAAAGGGCTCCGCGTACGACTTGAAGGTGCCGGCGGTGAAGACGTTCCAGTCGATGCCGAGCTTGTCGATGGCGTCGCGGAAATAGTTGCGGTAGATGCCGTAGCCCTGCAGGAATACCATGCCGTGATCCTGCAGCCACACCTCGTCGGCGTGGGCGGCGATATAGTAGCCGGCCTGGGTGTAGGCGTTGCCCATGGCGATCACGGTCTTGCCCGATGCCTTGAAGGTCTCGATGGCATTCGCGACCGCCTGCAGCTTGGTGAGCCCGGCGCCGAGGAAACCGTCCAGCTCGAGCACCACCGCCGGGATGCGGTCATCCTCCGCGGCCCACTCGAGGGCATCCTGTATGTCTCGCAGCCGGGTCTGGCCGACGCCGTCGCCCATGGCCTCGGCCAGGGCGCGGTCCACCGGATTGCCCTCGAACTCCTCCACCAGGTAGCCCTCGGGCGCGATCACCAGCGCCGCCTTGCGCGGCAGTTCGGCCACCGGCGGCGACAAGGCCGCGACCACCAGCGCAAACAAGAACAACAGCACCAGCAGATGCAGGATCTTGCGGATGCCGTCCAGCCCGCGCCACAGGGCGCGCAGCACTCTCATCAGGGCGTTTCCCAGGGCCATGCTCTCACTCCTCGTCCGACGCGCCTGCGCCGTTGTATCGAATCCGTAAAACGACGCCGGCGCCGCCGGCGAGCTGCGCTCAGACGCCCGGCAGCAGCCACAGGGACAGCGCCGGTACGTAGGTGATGATGATGACCGAGATCAGCAGAATCAACAGGAAAGGCAGGGTCGCCAGATAAACACGGACGATCGGCTCCTCGAAGCGATAACTGGCGATGAACAGATTGAGTCCCACGGGCGGCGTCAGATAGCCGAGCTGCATCGCGGCCAGAAAGATGATGCCGAGATGGATGGGGTGGATATCGTACTGCGCGGCGACCGGCAGGATCAGGGGCACCACCAGCACCAGCGCCGAGAAGATATCCAGTATCGCGCCCAGGATCAGCAGGAACACCAGCAGGAGCAACAGAAAAGTGAGCGGACCGCCCACGAACTGCTCCACGATGGCGAGCAGCTTCTGCGGAACGCCGGCGTCGATCATGATGTTGGTGGAAGCCAGCGAGACGCCCAGGATCACCAGGATGCCCCCCACCAGCAGCATGGACTCGCGCATGATCCGGGGCAGCTCGCGCAGCGGGATCTCCCGGAGCACGAAAACCTCGACGAAAACCACGTATAGCGCCGTCACCGCCGCTGCCTCCGAGACGCCGATGAGTCCGGAGTAGATGCCGCCCAGCACGACGACCGGCAACGGTATCTCCCAGGCGGACTCGCGCACCGCACCTGCCACCTCGCGCCAGGAGAAGTCCGACAGGGGCTGGCGCTGCCGGCGGTTCACCCACAGGCTCCAGCCCGAGAGCATGATCAGCATGAGCAGGCCGGGCAGCACGCCGGCGCGGAACAACTCGTCGATCGACTGCTGGGCGACCACGCCGTAGAGGATCAATGGCAGCGACGGCGCGAACAGCAGGCCGAGACTGCCGGCGCTGGTGACCAGGCCCAGGTTGAATCGCTCCGGATAGCCCGCCTGGGTCAGCGCGGGATAGAGGATGGCACCCAGCGCAATGATGGTGACGCCCGAGGCGCCCGTGAATGCCGTGAAGAACGCGCAGGCGGCCAGCGCCACGATCGCCAGCCCGCCGGGCATCCAGCCCAGCAGGGCGCGGGTGATGCGCACCAGCCGACGCGGCGCGCCGCTCTCGCTCAGGACGAAGCCCGCGAACGTAAACAGCGGTATCGCCAGCAGAAACGGCATCGTCCCTACGCTGAAGAACTCGATGGCTACCGCGGAGAGGTCGATGTCTGCCTGGTAGTAGCCCCACATGGCGCTCGCGGCGATGACCGCGAACAGGGGCGCGCCGAGCAGCGCAAGCAGAAGCAGGATGCCGCCGAACAGGATCATCACGGCTCCCGGTAACGCAGGCGGTTGCCGAGGCGCACGGCGCTCGAGCCGGTGAACAGCAGATAGCGCCACGCCATCAGCCCGAAGGCGATCGGCATGACGATCTGGAACCACCAGGCCGGTAGTCCGTCGACCAGCTGGTCACCGAACTCCCACGCCGAATACACGAAGCGCCCCGAATGCCACGCCAGCAGGGCGCAGACCGCCGCGGTGAAGGTATTGACCGACAGCTCACAGATCAGCCGCAGTCCCGGCGAGAGGAAGCGCGAGACCACGTCGATGCTGATGTGCTTGTCGGCGCGGCTGGCTGCCACCGCGCCGAACAGGGCCACCCACAGCACCATCAGCTTCAGCACCTCATCGGCCCAGATAAAGCTGAAATCGAAGGCGTTGCGGATGATGATCTGCGTGGTGGCCAGCAGGATCATGGCCGACAGCAGGACGATGAGGACCACGTCCTCCAGCAGCCGGCCTGCACGCTCCAGGCGCTCGCTCAGGCGCCCGCCGAGACGCCCGGGCGCCTCCGTCACGGGCTGCCGCCGTCCGCCTGTGCCGCCGCGGCGGCCTGGGTGCGGTACTCGGCCAGCAACGCCTGCACCTCTTCCAGCAACTCCGGCGAGAGGTAGCCCTCTTCCGCCAGGCTCTCGTTCGCGGCCATGACCGGCTCGCGCCAGCGGTCGATGGCGCCGTCCACCGGCTCCACGAACTCCACGCCCGTGTTGGCCAGCGCAACCAGCGCCTGCTCGTTGTCGGTCTGGTCGATGCGGTCGAAATTCTCGTACACGCGGTTCATGGCTTCGTCGACCACCGCCTGATCGGCGTCCGACAGGCGGGAGAAGGTGCGCTTGTCGATCGCGAGATAACCCAGCGTGTAGAGCAGCGGCAGCTCGGTCAGGTAATCCACCTTGGTGTGCCACTGCAGCACCAGCACCGCCACCGGCGGCGAGGCGACAATGTCGATCAGGCCGGTCTGCAGGCCGGTCAGCACGTCGGTCACCGGCAGCGTCACCGGCGAGAGATCGAGCGCCTCCATCGCCCGGTAGCTGATCTGGTCGTCCTCCGGCACCCAGACCTTCTTGCCCTTCAGATCGTCCACCGAGCGCACTGGCGTGTTGGAGAGGAAGCGGGCGAAGCCGCCGCCTGCGAAACCGAAACTGACGAAGCCGGCCTCCTCGAGTCCGGCCTCGAGCTTCGGGTCGATACGCTTGCGCACGTACTGGACCTCGGCGTGGTTTTCGAACAGCAGCGGCAGGCCGTAGATGTTCAGGTCCGGATAGTACTGCTCCATGCTGTTAGCGGTGAAGACACCGCCGTGCAGCTGGCCGATGCGAATTTTTCGCAGGACTTTCTTGTCGTCGCCCATGACGCCGCCGCCATAGAGCTTGATGTTCACCCGGCCGTCGGTGCGCTCGGCGATCTCCGTGGACGCCGCCCGCATATCCTTCATCCAGGTTGACCCCTCGGGGGCGATGGTGGCGATCTTCAGATCGACCGCGGACGCCGTACCGGAGACCAGCAGCAGCGTGATGAGGGCAATGGTTCGGGCATTCATGGCTTGCACTCCCTGTGAGTAGCTCTTCGCTCGCAGTCCGGACTCAGAAATACGCATCGGCGCTCTCGAGCAGCACCTCGGCGTCGCGCTGAGCCAGCGTGTTCGTGAGGGTATAACCGGGCACGACGGGATCGGCCTCGAGCACCTCTTTCAGCAGCCGGTCGTGCAGATCCCGCTCGTAGAGCAGGCGTGCGTAGCCCCGGGCGTACTCCACCTTCACGGACAGGTCCCTGCCGCCAGTGAGTTCGATGGCGCGCTCGAAATAGTTTCGTGCAAGTTCCGGTTCGCCGCCGAGAGACGGCGGGCGGAGTGTCGCAAGAATGCCGAGATAGGTATAGAGCTGCGCATGGTACTCGCCGTCGTCCAGCACGACCAGGCGCTCCAGTACCGCCTCCATCCGGGGCAGCTCCGCCAGCGAGTTCCAGTCGTCGCTGTGCGCGCGTATATAGGCCAGCGAGGACAGTGCGTAGCTGTAGAGCGCATCGGCGTCTGCCGGCCTCAGTCCGGCCAGGGTCTGCTCGAAAGCGCCGTAGTCCTGCTGGTCCCAGGCGCAGGCCGGCCGGTACTCGAGGCACAGGGAGCGCTCGCCGTAGCTGCGGGCGCGCTCGGTCAGCCGCCGGGCGCGCTCCGGATCGTCGGCGAACACCGCGCCGTAGGAGGCATACAGCTCGGCGGCAGCCTGCAGCACGGCCGGGTCGTCGGGGTTGCCCTCCACCAGGCTGTCCAGCAGCAGCAGATACGCCGGCGCACCATCGCGCACCGTCTCCGGATCCGTCTGGTTCAGCACGGCGGAACCCAGGTTATCGGCGAACCCCGACGCGGCGGAGGATATCAGCGAGGCACAGCCGGTCGAGACCAAGGCCGCCGCCATCAGGCCGACCAGGCCCGCGCGGCTCGTGTTGCGGGAGCATTCCGTCATGTCAGCTGTGACCCCGGCCGGCAGGCTTCGTTCCTCCGGCAAACGGGGTTACGGCATGGCCGTCAGATCTTCTCGCGGATCCTGGCGGCCTTGCCCGTGCGTCCGCGCAGATAGTAGAGCTTGGCGCGGCGCACGTCGCCCTTACGCTTCACGATGATGTCGCCGATCGAGGGGCTGTAAGTCTGGAAGACGCGCTCCACGCCCTCGCCATGGGACATCTTGCGCACGGTGAACGAGGAGTTCAGGCCACGGTTGCGCTTGGCGATCACCACGCCCTCGTAGGACTGGAGCCGCTCCCGGTCGCCTTCCTTGACGCGCACCTGCACGGCTACCGTGTCGCCCGGGGCGAACTCGGGAATCTCGCGCTGCATCTGTTCCTGCTCCAAAGCGTCGATGACCTTGCTCATGGCTTGTTCCTGCTGTCTCAGTCGAATGTTGAATGTCTTACCGTAGTCCGGCCAAGGCATCCTCTGCCTCGGCCTTGTATTCCTCGAGCAGCTCGCGCTCCTCGGCCGTCATCTGCCTGTCGCACAGCAGATCCGGCCGCCGCGCCCAGGTCCTGCCGAGCGACTGCTTCAGCCGCCAGCGGGCGATGGCCCGGTGGTCGCCCGAGGTGAGCACCGCCGGCACACGCCGGCCGTCCACGAGCTCCGGACGGGTGTAGTGCGGGCAGTCCAGCAGTCCCGTCTCGAACGACTCCTGCACCGCAGACTCCGCGTCGCCCAGTGCCCCCGGCAGCAACCGCACCGTGGCATCGATGACCGCCATCGCCGCGACCTCGCCGCCGCTGAGGACGAAGTCCCCGACCGAGACCTCCTCGTCGACGCCGGCCTCGATCAGCCGTTCGTCGACGCCCTCGTAGCGTCCGGCCACCAGCACCAGCGCCGGCCGTGTCGCATACTGCCGCGCGAGGCCCTGGTCGAAGCGCCTGCCCTGGGGACTCAGGTACACCACCCGGGCCCCGTCTCCGGTCCGTCCACGAGCCGCGTCGACCGCGGCCGCGAGCGGGCCGAACTTCATTACCATGCCCGGGCCGCCGCCGTAGGGCCTGTCGTCCACCGTGCGGTGCACGTCCTCGGTGAAATCCCGGGGATTCACCGCGCCCAGCGATACCAGCCCGCCGTCCACAGCCCGACCGACCACGCCGAAGCGGCCGACGGTCAGGACCTCGTCAGGGAACAGGCTGACCACTTCGATATGCACTGGGTCAGCTCCACTCCCAGTCGACGACGATGCAACCTTCGTTTAGGCGCACCAACTTCACGATCCGGTCGACCACGAACGGGATCAGCAGATCTTCTCCCTCACCGCGCTCGACCACCATCACGTCGTGCGCGCCGGTCTCCAGCATCTGGCCGACCCGGCCCAGCCGCTCGCCGCGGCTGTCGCGCACGTCCAGGCCGATCAGATCGGCCCAGTAATACTCTCCTTCTCCTGGCTCCGGCAGGCTCGATCGCTCGACGGCGATCTCCGCCCCGACCCACTCCTCCGCCGTGTCACGGTCCTCGATGGACTCCAGCGCGGCGATGATCGTCCGTCCTTCGGCGCGTCCGTCCCGCACCCGCACCAGGCGTCGCTCCCGGCCCCTGCTCAGCCACCACCGCGGGTAGGCGAGTACGTTCTCACGGGGATTGGTGTAAGAGAACACCTTCACCCATCCCAGTATGCCGTAGACGCCGCTGATCTGACCGAGGGTTATCGGGGCGACCAGGTCGCCGGCGCCCGCCGGCTCGCGTCCTTCCACGGTCCCGCCTGGCGGGATGCGGCTCAGGCGCTGGCGGCGGTCTTGCGGGCCTGCTTCAGCAGTGCAGCCACCCGCTCGGACGGCCGGGCGCCCTGACCGATCCAGTGCTCGACACGGGCCACGTCCAGACGCAGGGACTCCTCTGTCTCCCTGGCATGGGGATCAAAGAAGCCGAGCCGCTCGATGTAGCGGCCGTCCCGCCGGTTGCGGCTGTCGGTCACGATGACGTGGTAGAAGGGCTTTTTCTTCGCCCCTCCCCTGGTTAACCGGATGCTCACCATGTACTAATGGACCTCGCCCATTCTCGAATCTGAAACCATTATTTGAAAACAATAGACGCGGGCGCAGTTCAACCCTCGGCCCGGCGCCCGAGAAAACACGGTAGTTTACTGCAATGGAGGGAAAAGTGAAGAACTTTTAGGGCGTTCGCACCTGATCAGCGGCCCATGGGCGGCATCCCGCCGCCGGGCATGCCGCGCATCAGCTTCTTCATACCGCCCTTCGAGAAACGCTTCATCATCTTCTCCATCTGGGTGTACTGCTTCAGCAGCCGGTTCACGTCCTGCACCTGTACGCCGCTGCCCGCGGCAATACGCCGCTTGCGTGAGCCGTTGATGATCTTCGGAAAACGCCGCTCGCCAGGGGTCATGGAATTGATGATGGCGATCTGGCGGCGCAGCTGGCCGTCGTCGGCCTGTCCCTTCAGTGCCGCCGGGTTGATCCTGCCCATGCCCGGCAGCTTGTCAAGCAGGGACTCCAGCCCGCCCATCTCCAGCATCTGCTGGAATTGATCCCGCATGTCCGTCAGGGTGAAGCCCGTGCCCTTCGCGATCTTGCCGGCGAGCTTCTCCGCCTTCCTGCGATCGATCTTCTGCTCGACCTCCTCCACAAGAGACAGCACGTCGCCCATGCCGAGGATGCGGGTGGCCATGCGCCCGGGGTGGAAGACCTCCAGCGCGTCCGTCTTCTCACCGACGCCCATGAAGCGGATGGGCTTGCCAGTGATCTCGCGCACCGACAGCGCCACGCCGCCGCGCGCGTCGCCGTCTGCCTTGGTGAGGATGGCGCCGGTGAGGGGCAGCGCCTCGGAGAAGGCCCGGGCCGCATTCACGGCATCCTGGCCCGCCATCGCATCGATCACGAACAGGGTCTCGTGGGGCGAGGCCAGCTCGTGCACGGCACGGACCTCGCTCATCATCTCGTCGTCGACGTGCAGGCGCCCCGCCGTGTCGACGATGAGCACGTCAGCAAAGCCGCGCCGGGCCTCCTCCAGCGCCCGCTGCGCGATGGCCGTGGGCGGCTCCGAGGCCTCGGACGGGATCCACTCGGCGCCCACCTCGCCCGCCAGACGCTCCAGCTGGAGGATGGCGGCCGGCCGATGCACGTCGACGCTCACCAGTGCGACGGACTTCTTCTCCTTCTCGATCAGGCGCCGGGCGAGCTTCGCCGCGGTGGTGGTCTTACCCGCGCCCTGCAGGCCGGCCAGCAGGATGACCACCGGCGGCTGCGCACGCAGGTCCAGCGCTTCGGTCTCCCCGCCCAGCACTCGCTCCAGCTCGCCCTGGATGATCTTGACGAAGGCCTGGCCGGGGGTGAGGCTGCGTGAGACTTCCTCGCCCAGCGCGCGCTCGCGCACCCGGCCAACGAAGTCTTTGACCACCGGCAGGGCCACGTCGGCCTCGAGCAGGGCCATACGCACCTGTCGCAGGGTCTCCCTGATGTTTTCTTCGGTGATGCGGCCCTTGCCCGTGAGGGATTTCGCCGCACCACTCAGTCGGTCGCTGAGATTATCGAACATACTGCCGTCGCCCGCGGGCGTGAGTGATCCGAGGCCGTGACGGCCTTTGACAGCGGCTTATTCTAGCGGTTCGGCGGCCGGCCGGAAAACAACCGCCGCTCAGATGTCGAGCACGGCGCCCCGGGACAGCATTTCGACCCGGCGCCGGGGCAGCGCCTCCTTGACCTGGTGCAGGATCACCTCTTCCTCGCCCGGTTTCATCGCCGTGAGCCAGATGTCCGGCGTGTGCCGGAGCCGGGAGATGTCCTGTGCCATCGTGCTGGGCGTGTAGTGGCCCGACTCCCGCGCCAGATTTTCCTGAGCGTTGGGGAAGGAGACTTCGATGATCAGCGCGCGGAGTTCCGGCAGAGAGTTCAGTATCGGCCACAGGGTACGATTGGTACCGGTATCGCCGCTTACTGCGAAGCCCTTGCCGG
This sequence comes from uncultured Woeseiaceae bacterium, assembly GCA_964427415.1. Lineage (GTDB taxonomy): Bacteria > Pseudomonadota > Gammaproteobacteria > Steroidobacterales > Woeseiaceae > Lentisalinibacter. The sequence continues at coordinate 31,383 of CAYRUH010000014.1, forward strand.
CGCCGTTGATGGTGTAGCCCTGGGCCGGGACGCTGTGGGCCACGTCCACCGCGGTGAACTCCCGGTCCCCGATGCTCACCGTGTCCCCCGGATTGCAGATGCGATAGCGCAGCACGGGATCATCGGGCGTCGGCAGTACCGAGAAGTCCGGCCAGATGACCCAGTTGAACAGATGCGTCTGCACCGCCTCCAGGGTCTCGCGCCGGCCGTGCACGGTGATCTGCTCGCCGTCACGGCTGTCGAACACACTGTCGAGGAACAGCGGCAGCCCCGCAATATGGTCGAGGTGGGAGTGCGTGAGGAAGACGTGGCGGATGCGCGCGAGTTCGTCGAGCTGCAGATCGCCGACGCCGGTGCCCGCGTCCAGGAGCACGTCGTCATCGATCAGCATCGAGGAGGTGCGCGTCCCCGCGCCTATCCCTCCGCTGCATCCCATGATCCTGATCCGCATAGGCTTTCGGCCTGCTCCGGTCTCTGCTCGAGGCTCGCCCGTCGCTGGCCGGCTGCGCGCCCGTGCGTCGGGATGACAGGGTTCTAAACAGGGACACCATGTGCGATGATTTCGAGGCTTCTAAACCTATTCGACGCCTCCCAGGGTTTCCGTGTTTCAAATCACAATTCTCGCCTTGTACGCCGGTGCAGGCTGCCTGCTGGCGGCCGGTCAGATGCCGAAATACGAGCATCGACAAGAGGTCCTTTTCTGGGGCTCCCTGCCGTTGGCACTGGCGGGGCTGCTGGCCCACGAACAGCTGCTGGCACACGAAATCATGGCCGGTGACGCGCTGCGGCTGAGCGTGTTCAGCATGACGTCGCTGGCCGGCTGGCAGGTCGCCATACTGGCCACGCTGGCCGCGCTCAGGGAGCGGCTGCGGGGGCTGTCGGCGATGCTGTTCCTGGTCGCGGGCGTGGCGGCCCTGGGCACGGGTCTCAGCGACAAGGCCAACGTCACTGCCAGCCTGACCTGGCAGCTGCGCACCCACGTCATGCTGTCAATGTTCGCCTACAGCCTGCTCGCGGTGGGTGCGGTGCTCGCGTTCGCCGCCCTGCACCAGGATCGCCTGCTGCGCAAGGCGAAGATGGGACTCTACACCCGGCTGATGCCGCCGCTGGAGACCATGGACTCGCTGCTCTACGGCGTGGCCACGGCCGGTTTCCTCTGCCTGCTCCTTGCGGTTTTCAGCGGCCTGGTGCGTGTCGAGAACCTGTTTGCCCAGCACCTCGCGCACAAGAGCGCGCTCTCGTTTATCGCGCTGGGCCTGTTCGGCTTGCTGCTGATCGGGCGCCAGCTCGCCGGCTGGCGCGGCCGGCGCGCCATCTATCTCTACCTCGGTGGCTTCTTCACGCTCGTGCTGGCGTACTACGGCAGCAAGATCGTTCTCGAGTACATCCTGCACCGGCCCTGGGGCTGAAGCCGGCTCCCCGCCGCGAGGCGCCGGCGCGCAGCGAGGCGGCGACCCGCGCGCTTGACAGCGGCGCTGCCGTGTTGGTCAACTGGTCGCTACAACGTTGAAAGGAGACGGGGTGCCCCCTCTTTGACCGAAGACCAACCTATGGGCCTCCTGTTCGGCCTGCTCGGGCTGTTGCTGATACTGTCGGCATTCTTCTCGAGCACCGAGACGGCTCTCATGAGCCTGAACCGCTATCGCCTGCGACATCGTGCCCGCTCCGGCCACCGGGGTGCACGGCTCGCCGAGTCGTTGCTGTGCCGGCCGGACCGCCTGATCGGCCTGATCCTGCTCGGTAATAATCTGGTCAACATCTCGGCGGCCTCGCTGGTGACCCTGATCTCTTTGCGTCTCGGCGGCGAGGCGGCCATCGCCATCGGTACCGGCCTGCTGACGCTGGTGATCCTGATCTTCGCGGAAGTGGCACCGAAGACCCTGGCCGCCCTGCACCCGGAACGCGTGGCGCTGCCCGCAGCCTATATCTATTACCCATTGTTGCGTGTGCTGTACCCGTTCGTCTGGCTCACCAACCTGCTGGCCAACGCGGTATTGCGGTTGTTCGGCGTCCGCCACGACGACGTCCAGTCCCATTCGCTCAGCAGCGAGGAGCTGCGCACCGTGGTCAACGAGGCCGGCGCCATGATCTCGCGGCGCTACCGGCGCATGCTCACCAGCATCCTGGACCTCGAAAAAGTGACCGTCGACGACATCATGGTGCCTCACAATGAGATCATCGCCATCAATCTGGAGGATCCGATGGTGCAGATACTCGACCAGATTCAGGCCAGCCAGCACACCCGCCTGCCGGCCTACCGGGACAGCATCGACAACGTGGTGGGCATCCTGCACATACGGCGGCTCGTCACGGCTCTGCGCAGGACCAATCTCACCCGCGACACGCTCGTGGAGGCGCTGCAGGAGCCCTATTACGTGCCGGAGGGCACGCCGCTCAGCACCCAGCTGGTCCAGTTCCAACAACGCAAGCGCCGCCTCGCGCTGGTGGTGGACGAGTACGGCGACATCCAGGGCATGGTGACGCTGGAAGACATCCTGCAGGAGATCGTGGGCGAGTTTCGCACGGTGCCGTCGGACCAGCATCCGGATCTGCAGCCGGACGGCGCGGGCGGCTGGATCGTCGACGGCAGCGCGAACGTGCGCGAGCTGAACCGGCTGCTGGGCTGGCAGCTGCCCACGGACGGACCGAAGACCTTGAACGGACACATCCTCGAGACGCTGGAGACCATCCCGGAGCCCGGCACCCTGCTGGAACTGAACGACTATCCTGTCGAGATCCTGGCGACCAGCGAGAACATGGTGCGTTCGGCGCGCATCCGCGATCGGGAGCCGCCCCGGCTCGCCGCCGGCGCGGAATAAATTGTCAGCCGAAGGCCGCGTCCAGGGCCTCGGACAGCCGCGACACGGGTATCGCCTCCATGCTCTCCAGGGCCCGGCGGGGCGCGTTTGCCTTCGGCACGATCGCTCGCCTGAATCCCTGCTTCGCCGCCTCCGCGAGCCGCTCCTCGCCGTAGCGCACGGGACGTACCTCGCCGGCCAGGCCGATCTCGCCGAAGCTGACGGTGCGCCGGTCGAGCACCCGGTCTCTCAGACTGGACACCACGGCCAGCAGTGTCGGCAAGTCCGCCGCGGTCTCGGCAATGCGGATGCCGCCGACCACGTTGACGAACACGTCGTCTCCGGCCAGAGACAACCCGCCGTGACGCTGCAGCACGGCGAGCAGCAGGTTAAGCCGGTTCTGGTCCTGACCCTGGGATAACCGGCGGGGATAGCCCCCCGCGCTCTCCGTGACCAGCGCCTGCACCTCCACCAGCATGGGCCGGCTGCCCTCCCAGGCCACGGTCACCACACCACCGGCCGTCTCCGCCGTATCCCGGGAGAGGAATATCGCGGACGGATTCTTGACCTCGCGGAAGCCGTCGGCGCCCATGGCGAACATGCCGATCTCGTTGACCGCCCCGAAACGGTTCTTCACAGCCCGCACCATGCTGAAGCGACTGGCCGGATCGCTCTCGAAATAGAGCACGGTGTCCACCATGTGCTCGACCACCCGGGGCCCGGCGATAGCACCCTCTTTGGTCACATGGCCGACGATGAACACGGCGACGTCGCGCTCCTTGGCCAGGCGCACCAGGCGTGCGACGCATTCCCGCAACTGGCTGACGCTGCCCGCCGCCGAGTCCAGGCCGTCCGCCGTCATCGTCTGCATGGAATCGACGATCAGCACGGACGCCCGGGACCGGGCTATCGCATCCAGCATCACGTCCAGGCGGGTCTCGGCCAGCAGATGCAGATCGCTGTCGGAAACACCCAGCCGCCGGGCCCGCTGGGCGACCTGCCGCAGACTCTCCTCGCCGCTCACGTAGAGCACCGGCAGTGAACCCCTCAACCGCGCCGCCACCTGCAGCAGCAGCGTCGACTTGCCGACGCCCGGATCGCCGCCGAGGAGTATGACGGCGCCCGGCACCAGGCCGCCGCCCAGTACCCGGTCGAATTCGCCGAACCCGGTCGTGGTGCGTTCGCGCTCTTCGGCGCCGGCCTCCGCGAGCGTGGCGAGTGCCGCCAGCCCGTCACCGGCACCGGACGCCGCGGCGCCGGTACCCGGCGCGATGCGCACCTCGCTCAGCGTGTTCCAGGCGCCGCAGTCCGCACACTGGCCCTGCCACTTGACGCTGCGGGCACCGCATGAGGAGCAGACATAGGCGGTCCGTGTCTTTGCCATGGCTCGTTGCCGGCCTGCCGCCGATCGGGGAAAAGCACGCATGATAGCACCGCCCCGCGCACCCGTTCGCAGGTCAAAGTGGTAACGGTATCTCAATAACCCCGCGGCGTTTAACCTATACTTCCCGCCGGGTGATTCCACGATGAAAAAGACAGCGACCGACACGATCGCGGCCCCGGCCTGTTGTGCCGTTGCGCCCCGCGCGAATGCTGCCGGCGGGCGCCGCCGGCCGGAGCCCCGCGGTACCGCGGGGCGTTCCGAGTTATGTTCAGTTGGTGTTACCCTTATCCAATCGGCACAGGGAGTGCTCCCGATCGAGGCACCCATCATGGCGGACCCGGCTCAAACGAGCCACCGACGATACGCGGCGTTCAGGCAGACCGGTCACGCAGCGGGGCGGCCTGGCCGGGAGAAGAATGTCAGAGAGGCGCTTGCCAGGGAACCGGAACCGGCACGCGGGCATGCCAGCATGACGCTGGCGTGGCGCGGCGAGAACGACAGCACGCACTACCTGAACCGGTAGACAGGCAAGCAGAATGAGTCTCAAGGGGAAGATCCGATTCTCCGAGATCACGGACACCGGCAAGGTGCGCGATCACAACGAGGATGCCATCGCCACGCAGCCCGACATCGGGCTGATGGTGCTCGCCGACGGCATGGGGGGCTACAACGCCGGCGAGGTCGCCAGCGGCATCGCCGTGAAGACGGTCTTCGACCTGGTCAGCGAAGCCAGCCATCGGGAGACCCGGGGCGAGGTCGAGCCCACCTCGGGCCTGATGCGCCAGACCATCACGCTGCGCGACGCCATCGCACGGGCCAACAAGATCATCTACCAGACCGCCCAGAGCCAGCCCCAGTGCGAGGGCATGGGCACCACCATCGTCGCAAGCCTGTTCTACGACGACCGGATCTCGGTGGCCCACGTCGGCGATTCCCGTGCCTACCGCCTGCGGGCGGAGCAGTTCCAGCAATTGACGCTGGATCATTCCCTGCTGCAGGAACTGGTGGACCGGGGTTTCTACTCGCCGGAAGAGGCACAGCGGTCGACAAACCGGAATTATGTTACAAGGGCTCTCGGGGTGGAGCCGGCCGTCGAAGTGGAGGTGCAGGAGTACGAGGTGGAGAAAGACGATGTCTATCTACTCTGCTCCGACGGGCTACCGGACATGGTTGAAGATGAAGATATTCATTTAACTATCAGCACGTTTAGTGCTAGCCTTGATGTAGTTGGTCAACAATTGGTCCAGCTCACGAACGACCATGGCGGCCGGGATAACGTCTCCATCATGCTGGCGAGGGTCCTGGATTCTTTCCCCGCAAAACGGGGACTGATCGACAGAATTTCCGGTCTTTTCCGGCAATGATCGCAAGGATGCCGCCCCCGGACGTCGGGCGTCTTGCACCATCGGCAGGAGCGAGTGACAGCAAATGGCACGGTTGATTCTGAGTCTGGACGGCCAGGTACTGGCCGAATACAACATGTCCAAGGAGCGCTACACGATCGGGCGGCTGCCCGATAACGACGTGCGCATCGACAATCCGGCGGTGAGCGGCCACCACTCGTTGATCATCAATATCCTCAATGACTCGTTTCTGGAGGACCTGAACAGCACCAACGGCACCTACGTCAACGGCAAGCTGATCAAGAAGCACGCGCTCCAGCACGGCGATACCATCACCATCGGCCACCATCAGCTGCGCTTCGTGGACCAGCAGGCCACCGAGGCGGACCAGGACGAGTTCGAGAAGACGATGGTGATCCCGCCGAGCCAGCACAGGCCGGAGCGCATGGACGAGGCGCAGAAGGCCGTCGAGCAGGCGGCGGGCGTAACGCCGGCGGCTGAAAGAGCCCACACCGCTACCGCCGCCTCGGATTCCGCGCCGGCGCCGGCGGCACTACCCACGGCGAAGCTGCAGGTGCTCTCAGGCGCGTTCGCCGGGAGGGAGCTCGAGCTGACCAAGGCATTGACGACGCTGGGCCGGCCCGGCGTGCAGGTGGCGGCCATCACGCGGCGCGCGGAAGGCTACTACGTGGTGCACGTGGAGAGCGGCAAGGAAGGCGACTTTCCGCGGGTTAACGGGGAGTCCATCGGACCCCAGGCCCGCAAGCTGGCCGACAACGACGTGCTGCAGCTGGCCGGCGTCAAGATGGGCTTCTTCCTGACCTGAATTCCGCCGGCATCCCGCCAGTCCGGCCGGTCGCGCCTATTCGGTGACCTTGATCACCCGCTCCGTGACCCGGCAGACGAGTTCGTACGGGATCGTGCCGGCGCGGCGGGCCACCTCCTCGACCGGCAGCCCCCTGCCCCACAGCATCACCTCGTCGCCCACCGCCGCATCGGGCAGATCGCTGAGATCGACGGTGATCATGTCCATCGACACCCGTCCGGCGATCGGCACGCGCCGGCCGGCCACCAGCACCGGTGCACCGTCTGGCATGCACCAGGGATAGCCGTCGCCGTAGCCCACGGCCGCGATTCCGAGGCGCATGTCGCGCTGCGCCCGGTAGCGCCCGCCGTAGCCGATGCGCTCGCCGGCAGCGACCGGCTTGACCGCGATGAGCGTCGACAGGAACTCCATGGCGGGCTCGAGTCCGAGCGCTGCGCCCGTGTCTTCGGGGAAAGGCGAGATGCCGTACAGGCAGATGCCCGGGCGGATCCAGGCGGGACCGAAGGAGGGACAGCTCGCCGCCATCGCGTCCAGGTCCCGCTTCCAGCCGAGTATGGCCGCGGAGTTGGCCAGGGTGACCGCGCCGTCGAAGCCGTCGGCCGCTGCCTGAAGAGCGCGGAGCTGCGCCGTTGTCATGCCGTCGCCCAGCCGTTCGGCCTGGGCGAAGTGGGTCATGAGTCTGAGTTCTGACACGGCGGGCGAGGCCCGCAGAGTGCGCACCGCCTGCGCCACCTCTGCCGGCGCGATGCCGAGCCGATGCATGCCGGTATCCACCTTCAGCCACACGGTCAGCGGCCGTTCCGCAGGAGACCCGGCCAGCAGTCGGATCTGCTCGCCACAGTGGACCACCAGCTCGAACCGTTGCGCTCTCGCAAGCGCCAGGTCGTGACCATCGAATACGCCCTCGAGCAGCACCAGGGGTTTGTCGATGCCGGCCTCGCGGAGCCGCAGGGCCTCCTCCATGCGCGCCACCGCAAAGGCGTCGGCCGCATCCAGCGCCGTGGCGGCCGCCACCAGCCCGTGGCCGTAGCCGTTCGACTTGATGACGGCCATCACCCGGTAGCCGGGCGCGTGCCGCTTCAGCTCGGACAGATTGTGTCTGAGTGCGCCGGTATGAACCCGCGCGCAGGCCGCAGCCCTCACTGATACGGTCCGTCGCCCCAGGCGTCCGGCGCCCAGTTCTCGAACTTGGTAAAGCGGCCCAGGAAGGTCAGCGGGAACTCGCCCGTGGGGCCGTTGCGCTGCTTTGCGATGGTAATGTCGGCGATGCCTTTACGCGGCGAATCGGCATCGTAGACCTCGTCCCGGTAGATGAAGCAGATGATATCCGCGTCCTGTTCGATGGCGCCGGATTCGCGCAGATCCGACATCACCGGCTTCTTGTCCTGGCGCTGCTCGACGCTGCGGTTGAGCTGGGAGAGCGCAATGACCGGCACGGAGAGCTCCTTGGCCAGCGCCTTCAGGGAGCGGGAGATCTCCGAGATCTCCGTGGTCCGATTCTCCTTGGTGCCGGGCACCTGCATCAGCTGCAGGTAGTCGACCAGGACCAGGCCAAGGCCGTGCTCGCGCTTCAGCCGCCGGGCGCGGGCGCGCATCTCGGTGGGGGACAGGGCCGGCGTGTCATCGATGAAGATGGGCGCGTCGGACATCAGCTGCACGGCGGTATTGATACGGGACCAGTCCTCGTCGGGGAAGCGGCCCGTGCGCAGGTGGCCCTGGTCCACCCGGCCGAGCGAGGAGATCATGCGGAAGGCCAGCTGATCGGCGGTCATCTCCATGGAGTAGATGGCGGTGGGCACCTTCGCACCGATGGCGGCGTTCTCCGCGATATTGATGGCGAAGGTCGTTTTGCCCATCGATGGCCGCCCCGCGATGATGATCAGGTCACCGCTCTGCAGGCCCGCCGTCAGCTTGTCGAATTCGGTATAACCGGAGGAGATGCCGGTAATGTCGCCGTCCGACTGGTGCAGCATGTCGATGCGATCGATGGTCTCCGGCAGGATAGACTTCAGGCTCTTGAAGCCGCCACGGCGCGAGCCCTGCTCGGCTATCTCGAAGACCCGGCGCTCGGCATCGTCCACCAGCTCGCTGGAGGTGCGTCCTTGCGTGCTGAATGCGCTGCCTGCGATCTCGTTGCCAGCGGAGATCAGCTGGCGCAGCACCGAGCGCTCACGCAGGATCTCCGCATAGGCGCGCACGTTCGCCGAGCTCGGCGTCTCGTTGGCGAGGGTGGCCAGGTAGTCCAGCCCCCCGACCTTCGCCAGCTCCCCCCGGTTGTCCAGGTATTCGTGCAGCGTGACCGCATCGGCCGGCTGACCGCTCTCGGACAAACGCCCGATGGCCTCGAAGATGAGCTGATGGTCCTTGCGGTAGAAGTCCTGCGCCGTGACGAGGTCTGCCACCTTGTCCCAGGCGGCGTTGTCCAGCATCAGCCCGCCGAGCAGCGACTGCTCGGCCTCCATGCTGTGGGGCGGCGTCCGCAGGCGCGATTCGGCGGCCTCGCGTGCCTCCCGCTCTTCCAGTGCCCGGACCATCGTCGGTGACGGCTCCCCCGCGCCCTAGGCGCCGGTCTCCGACTCCTCCGGGACCACCACCACGGTGAGCTCGACGTCGACGTCCGCGTGCAGGTGCACGCCGACAGTGTGCTCGCCCGCCTCGCGCAGCGGACCTTCCTCCGGCAGCCGCACCTCGGCGCGCTCGATCTCGACACCCTGCCCGGTCACCGCGTCGGCGATCTCGCCGGTGCCCACCGAGCCGAACAGCTTGCCTTCAGGACCCACCTTGGCCGGAATCTCGACCCGCATGTCGGTAAGCTTCTCGGCGCGCGCCCTGGCGGCATCCAGCTCTTCGGAGGCCTGCTTCTCCAGCTCGGCGCGCATGGCCTCGAGCTTCGCCACGTTCGCCTTCGTGGCCAGTGTCGCCTTGCCCTGGGGCAGCAGGTAGTTACGGCCGTAGCCGGACTTCACCGTCACCTTGTCACCGATGGTGCCGAGGTTTTCGATTTTCTCGAGGAGTATCACTTCCATTGCGTTCACCCGTTGTCAGCGTGCTGCGCCAGGCAGCTTAAGTTACCAGACCAGATTCATCCCTGCCCGGAGACGGCCGGCACCCGCCGGCGGATGTCGATCCAGGCATCCAGGTAGCCGCTCAGGGACAGCATCCCTATCACTGCACCCGACACCGGCGACGGCAGTATCGCCAGTACATATATCACGATAAGCAGCGCCGGCGGCCAACGCCGCGCCACGAACAGCCCGTGCACCAGCGCGAGGCCCTGCACGACGAACGCCACCAGCAACGCCAGCGCCGAATTCACCAGCCATGGCGAACCGGTCAGCGTCGCCGCCACACTGATGACGGCCGTAGCCAGCGCCAGCGTGCGCCCCAGATTCAGCTCCCGGAAGCGGCCGAATAAGGGCGCTCGTTCCGGCAGCAAGGCATACAGCGCGTAGCCCAGCAATATGACCAGCATCCCACCGACCCAGGTCATACCGAACGCGAGGCCGGTGATCAGCACCTGCGCCATAGTCACGAACGCCGATGCGTCCATGGCCATGCCGCCGGCTTCGGAGATATTGCCGGCGAATTGCTCCAGGAACGGCCGCCAGAAGCCCGCCACGTCCTCCACCCAGGCATAGAATACGCCAATGCCGGCCAGCATCAGGACCGCCAGCACCTGCGCCGTCAGCGTGAGCGAACGGGTTGAGACCAGCAGCCAGACCGCAGCCAGGCTCCCGCCCTGCAACAGCGCGAGATACCACACCAGCGACATCCGGAAGTCCTGCATCACAGCCACAGCGGCGATCAGCAGCGCGGAGGCCAGCAGCGCCGCCGCGACTCCCTCGCGCAGGCCGCGCGCCAGCACTGTCAACACGGTTGTCGCCCCGCTGAGCACCGGCAGCACCGGGAACAGCGCCGCGATTACCAGCACCGCGCGATGGAAGCGCGCCGTAATCCAGGCAGCGATCTGTCGCATGGGACCTGCCGCCGGACCTCGTACCTGGAGATGCCGGCGGCGCGGCGGTCAGTGACGGTCGGTGTAGGGCAGCAGCGCCAGGTAGCGGGCGCGCTTCACCGCGGTGGACAGCTGCCGCTGGTAGTGAGCCTTTGTGCCGGTGATACGGCTGGGGACGATCTTGCCCGTCTCCGAGATGAAGCTCTTCAGCAGGCCGAGGTCCTTGTAGTCAATCTCTTCGATGCCTTCGGCAGTGAAACGGCAGTATTTGCGCCGGCGGGAATAACGACTCATGGCAAAACTCCTGTTCAGGCGGAGCCGGCTTTCGCCGTCTCGCTCTCTTCTGCGGGCGTGCCGGAGGCGGCTTCGTCGCCGCTCTCATCGGCAGAGGCCGGTTCCGGGCCCTCTTCCTTCGTCTCGTCCTCTGTCTCTTTCTCGGCCGTCTCCTCTTCCTCGGCGGCCCGTGCACGGGCCTCGGCCTCGGCGCGGGCATCGCGACGACGCTGGGCCTCGCGCTCCTTGGCCTTCTCGTCCTCGACGGCCTTGGCCATCGGCGAGGCCTCGGTGACGGCCTTGTCGCGCTTGATCACGAGGTGGCGGAGCACCGCATCGTTGAACTTGAATGCGGCGGTGAGCTCATCGAGCGTCTCTCTGGCGCACTCGATGTTAATGAGGACGTAATGGGCCTTGTGGGCCTTGGCGATGGGATGGGCGAGCTGGCGACGGCCCCAGTCTTCGAGGCGATGAATATTGCCGCCGCCGTCGGTGATCATGCTCTCGTACCGCTCCACCATGGCCGGTACCTGTTCGCTCTGGTCAGGGTGGACCAGAAACACGACCTCGTAGTGTCTCATCGTATCCCCTTTCGGATTACAGCCGCCCGCCTTCCGGTGCGGCAAGAGGTTATGTGGAGTCCCGCACTTGCGCGGGGCGCGAATGTTAACCGAGCCCCGGTGCAGAAGCAATCGGGCGCCGCTGCCGGCAGGCTTCGTAGAGGCACACGCCCGCCGCCACCGATACGTTCAGGCTCTCTACGCTGCCGGCCATCGGGATGGCGATAACGGCATCGCAGCGCTCCGCGACCGCCGCCGCCATGCCCCTTTCCTCACCGCCGAGTACGAGTGCGACCGGGCCGGTGAGATCCGTCTCGTAGAGTCCGGCTTCGGCGTCTTCCGCGCTGCCGATGACGCGCACTCCGTAGTCCTGCAGCCAGTCGATCACCCTGGGCAGGCGCTCCACCCGCGCCAGCGGCACGGACTCGGCGGCTCCCGTCGCCACCTTGCGGACCGCCGGCGTGATGCCGGCGGCGTGACGCCGCGGAATCACCACCGCATCCACCCCGGCCGCGTCCGCCGTGCGCAGGCAGGCGCCCAGGTTGTGGGGGTCCTGAACGCCGTCCAGCACCAGCACAAGCAGGGCCTCGCCAGCGGTGAGGCGCTGCTCGACCAGCGTGCGCAGCGCCGCCTCATCCAGCGACGAGGCGCCCCGCAGCTCCGCCACCACGCCCTGATGCCGGGTGCCCGCGGCAAGCGCATCCAGCCGGTTCCGCGCCACCCGCTCGACGGCCACGTCGGCACCGGCGGTGCTCTCCAGCAGCGCACGGATGCGCTCGTTGTCCACCCGGCGATCCACCAGCAGTCGCCGGACCCGGCCCGCATCCTCGTCGAGCAGACGCGCCACGGCGTGGATGCCGGCGCTGAAGCGGGCGCTAGTCACCGCCGTCGGCGAGCCGGAAGTCGATGCGCCGGGTATCCAGTTCCACCCGATGGACGGTCACCGCCAGCTCGTCGCCCAGGGCGTAGGCCTGCCCGCTGCGGCTGCCGACCAGGCGCTGGGAGCCCGCCTCGTATTCGTAGTAATCGTTACCCAGGGTGGAGACGTGCACCAGACCGTCGATCTGGTATTCGGGGATCTGCACGAACAGGCCGAAGTGGGTCACGCCGGTCACCACGCCCTCGTAGTCGTTGCCGATCTTGTCTTCCATGAACTGGCACTTCAGCCAGGCTTCCACCTCGCGGGTGGCGTCCTCGGCTCGCCGCTCGTGGGCCGAGGTGAGCTGGCCCAGCCGTTCCATGTCGCCCCGCTCATAGGGGAAGGCCTTCGGCTTGCCGCCGTTCGCCAGGTGCTTGATGGCCCGGTGCACCAGCAGGTCCGGGTAACGGCGTATGGGCGAGGTGAAATGGGCGTAGGCAGTGAGGGCGAGGCCGAAATGGCCGATATTCTCCGGCGTGTACTCCGCATGTGCCATCGAGCGCAGCAGCGCCATGGAAATGGCCTGGGAGTCGGGGCGATCCTGGACTTCCTGCATCAGCTTGCCGAAGTCCTTCGCCTGCACGTGCTCCGGATGGGGCACCTTCAGGCCCAGACCCAGGAGATACTCGCGGAAGTCCTGGAACTTCTCCGCATCCGGCTTCGCGTGCACGCGGTACAGCGTCGGCACCTTGTGGCGGCGCAGGTACTTTGCCGCCTCGACATTCGCCGCGATCATGCACTCCTCCACCAACCGGTGGGCATCGCTGCGCTCGAAGGCGCGGATCGCCTCGATCTCGCCGCCCTCGTCCAGCTCGATCCTCACGGCGGGGATGTCGAGTTCCAGCGCGCCGCGCCGGGCCCGAGCCCTGGCGAAGGCCCGGTAGACGTCGCGCAGATTATTGATATGGGCAACGATTTCTTCCCCGACTCCCGCATTGCCCGGTTTCTCGCCCTCGAACAGAGCGCCGACCTGGCTGTAGGTGAGCCTGGCCGCCGATCGCATCAGCCCCTCGTAGAACGTCGAGCGGCGCACCTTGCCGCCGGGCCCCACGATCATCTCGCAGACGAGGCAGAGCCGGTCCACTTTGGGGTTGAGCGAACACAGGCCGTTGGAAAGCACGGTGGGCAGCATGGGCACCACCCGGTCCGGGAAATAGACGGAAGTGCCCCGTCTGGTCGCCTCCCGGTCGATATCCGAGCCGCGCTCGACGTAATGACCCACGTCCGCGATGGCCACCAGCAGGCGCCAGCCGTCCTCCATTGGCTCGCAGAACACGGCATCGTCGAAGTCCTTCGCGTCGGCGCCGTCGATGGTCACGAGGGGCAGATCACGCAGGTCGCGACGGCCCTCCTTCGCCGAACGGGGCACATACTTGCCGAAGGCCTTCTCCTCCTCGCGCACGCCCTCCGGCCACTGGTGAGGGATGCCGTGAGCGTGGATGGCGAGGTCGGTGGCCATGCCCCGCTGCCCGGGCGCGCCGAGCACGCGGGTCACGCGGCCGGTGGGCTGCTCCTGGCGGGACGGGAAGTCGACCAGTTCGGCGACCACCATCTCGCCGGGCTTCGCGCTGCCCGCCTCTTCGCGGGGGATCAGCACCCGGTGCTGGATGCGCGGGTTGTCGGGCAGGACCAGCCCGATGCCGCGCTCGCGGATATATTGCCCGGCCACTTCCCGCGTGCGGTGCTCCAGCACCTCGATGACCTTGCCTTCCGGCCGGCCCCGGCGGTCGCGCCGGATCACCTTCACGGCGATTCGGTCCTCATGCATCACCTCCTGCATCTCCCGCGGCGAGAGGTACACGTCCTCACCGCCCTCGTCCGGGATCAGGAAGCCGAAACCGTCGGGATGGGCCTGTACCACACCCGGCACCAGGTGCAGCCGCTCGGTCAGGCAGTATTCCTGACTGCGGTTCCGGATCAGCTGCCCGCCGGTGATCATGCGCTTCAGACGCTCGCCGAGGGCGCGCCGGTGCTTGCTCTCGGTCAGTCCGAAACTCTTCGATATCTCCTCGAAGTGCATCGGCCGGCCCTTTGAGTGCAGTGCATCGAGAATCCGCCGTCGGTCCGGCACAGGATGGCTGTAGGTTTTCTGCTCCTGGCCGTCCTTGCCAGCCTGGTCACCCTTGCGGCGGCGCCCGCCGCCCTGTCTGTTCCTGTTCCGTTTAGCCAAAATCATTCCTTGTTCTGAAAGGGGACGCGATTGACAAGGATAACGCCCTTGAGTAGAGTCTCGCGCCTCCGTCGGGGCGCATTCTACGCGCTCCGCGCCTGCCCAGGTGGCGGAATTGGTAGACGCGCTAGCTTCAGGTGCTAGTGGGGGCAACCCCGTGGAGGTTCAAGTCCTCTCCTGGGCACCATTCCGGGGCATCCTCCTCCCGCGCCCGGCATTCATCGATCCGGCCACTCCCTGGACACCATTACCGGCCGCTCCAGCCAGCAGTAAAAGCGGTTCTGTGATTCGGGCAGATGCTCGGCGCACCGGGCCGCATCCGTCTGGACCATTTGCTCCAGGTTGTAGTGACCGATTGGCGGATTGACGCTAATATCCAGCGCCGGCAGAGCCGGCGAGGAACCGCGCAGCGCTCAGGCGGCACGCCGTCGTCGACAAACGCCCCGGCAGGAAGTCGTCGACGGCGGGCGTCACGTCCGACGCCGGCGCCAGCGTGGCGGGATCGATCTCGACGTCGATGCCGGTCTTCACCTCGACAGTGATAGCAACAACAACGCGGACCACAACCCGGGCGCCGAGGACCGGCACGAGCTGCTGGAGAAATACGAAGAGTCCAAGCAGCTCATTCCGCTGGAGGTTCTGCACCGCCCCGAGATCATCTGACGGGCTGTCCCTTACTGCACCGTCTTCGTGGCGGGCGCGGAGTAGTCGCTCTCCACTCCTGACGTGTTGTAGGAGGTCGCCACGAATTCATACGTGCCCTGCACCAGGTTCTCGACCACGTAGGTGGTCACACCCGGATTGTCGATGGTCACCGAGTTCGGATAGCTTCCGGACGTCGTCCCCCAATAGATGCGGTAGCCCGCCAGGTCCGTCAGCGCCGTACCGTCCGTGTTCTCCGTGGGCGGCGACCAGCTGAGCGTGACCGAACCCATGGCGATGGCCTCGACCGTGATCGAGAAGGCGCCGAGGGACGCGGAAGCCTGACCGTCGCTGACGCTGATCACGATGTCGGCATAGGTGCCTACGTCGCCTGCCTCGGGCGTGCCGGACAGGCGGCCGGTACCGGTGTTGAATGCCGCCCAGGACGGCTTGTTGGTGATGGAGAAGCTCAGGTTGTCGCCGTCCGCATCGCTCGCGCCCGGGGTGAAACTGTACTGAGTGCCTTCCGTCACCGCCTTCGCCGGGCTGCCGGAGATCGTCGGCGCCGAGTTCGTGGCGAGCGCCTGCACGGTGATCGTGAAGGCCGGCAGTGACGCCGAGTCCTGACCGTCGCTCACGCTGATCACGATATTGCCGTAGCTGCCTGTGTCGCCGCTGGCGGGGGTGCCCGAGAGACGGCCTGTCGTTGTGTCGAAAGATGACCAGGAAGGCCTGTTCGCAACATCGAAAACGAGCGCGTCGCCGTCGGCGTCGCTGGCGCCCGGCGTGAACTCGTAGGTCGCACCTTCGTTCACTGATGTGGCGGGCGTGCCGGAAATCGTCGGCGCGCTGTTGGTCGCAACCGCACGCACCTCGATCGCGAACGGCCCCAGGGCGGCCTGCGCCTCGCCGTCGGTGACGGTAATGGTGACGTCCGTATAGAGACCGGCGTCGCCCGCGGCGGGCGTGCCGAAGAGCCGACCGGTGGCGGTATCGAAACTGGCCCATGCCGGCAGATTCGCGATGTCGAAGGTCAGCGAATCGCCGTCCGCATCGCTCGCGCTCGGCGTGAAGCTGTAGGGCGCGCCTTCACTGACAGCTGCGGGAGGGCTGCCGACAATCGTCGGCGCGGTGTTGGTCACCAGCTGCCGCACCTCCACCGTGAACGGCCCCAGCGAGGCCGTTGCTTCGCCGTCGCTGACCGTGATTGTGATGTCGGCGTAAGAACCCGCATCGCCCGCGCCTAGGGTCCCGAACAGCTCGCCTGTTCCAGCGTCGAAACTCGCCCATGCGGGACGGTTGGCGATCTCGAAAATCAGGGCGTCACCGTCCGGATCCGACACGGTTGGTGCGAAGCTGTAGCGCTCGCCTTCCGTAATGGCGCTCTGCGGGTCGCCGCTGATCGTCGGCGGGCTGTTCGTCGACGGCGTTTCGCCGCCGTTGCCGGCCGTGCCGTTGACGAGATCCAGCTCGTCCTGGCCACCGTCGGCGACGGCAATAATAGCGTTGTCGAGCAACTCCACCGAATCCCGGGGCACGATGCCGTCGACCTGCTTCGGCGAGACGCCGGGATCGAGGTCGGCGAGCGCCGCCTCGAGATTGTCAAATTCCGGGGCCGGCATCACCGCCTTTGTCGCGGCCAGACCGACACGGATCTGCGCCAGTGCATCCGCGCTGACGGGCACCTCGGTCGTGGTGACCGCGGTAGCATCCGGCATCACCTGGCGGATGGCGTCGTCCATCGCGCCCATCGCGTCGACACCATTGACCTGCAGACGATTGGCGATCGCCTCCAGCAGCGTCTGCGTCGAGGCCACGATCGCGACGGCAGTGATGCGCGCATCCGCCTTGGCTCCGCCGGCGCCGTCGAGTCTGCCGTCGGTGAGGTCCGAGGCCATCGCGGCCACGACGGCGTCGCCGTCTATCTGGCGGCCAACGGCGATGAGCGCATCACGGGTCCGACGGATGGTCTCGCCCAGCGTCTCGGAGGCCTTCACCATCTCCGCGATGCGGGTGCCGTCTATGACCTGGGTCATGACCGGCTCGCCTGACAGCGTCACGAGACCGCTGTTCAGCGCCGTGGTCACCCGGTTCAGGGCGATGCCGAGATTCTCCCTGGTCAGGCCGCCCGGCAATTCGCCGGCAAGTGCCACCGCGAGCGTACTGAAGGGATTCAGGTTCGCAACAGTCTTCTCGCCGGGCTCCAGCGCTATGCTCTTCAGCACGAAATCCGGCGCCAGGCCAGTCACCAGATCGGTGCCGCCCCGGGCGTCAATAGTCAGGGGATAGTCCCCGCCCTGCGTGCGCACGGTGATGTTGTAGCCGGCGCTGGCATCGCTGTTCATGCTGCCGAGCTCCGAGCCGTCGCTGGCGACGATCCGCACCGTCGCGCCGACGATGGGCCCGTCACCCACGCTGCCTGACAATTCGTGATCGCGCAGGATCTGGCCGGTAGCGCCGCCGGGATCGTTCGCAATAGGCTGCTCGGCCACTTCCTCTTCCATGAGACAGCCGCTCAGCGCGAGCGAGATCATGGGAAGAATCAGCAGCCTGTTCAGTTTTGCTGGCGCGGAATATAGGCGCATAACGGCACTCCTGCCTTTGTCGGGCGGGCTCTCCGATCGGAAGACGCAGCGTCAGGCTACGGGGTAATGTCGAATCGAAACGCTGCCGGGGGTCGGCGAACGAGCGCTCTTGTTATTGGACGCCGGCATGAAGCCGGTGAGCGCCCTGTTCCTGCTGGCAACCCCGCTGTCGTAGGCTCTCGCCCGTAGACCGGTGGCTTTGCGTCCCGATCTTTCGATCGGTTTGCCCTTTTCAACTAACTCGATTCTCTGTCGTCAGCAGACCTCGTTGTTCGAGACTGTCTGTTGAGGACGGACTTTAGCACCGATTATGTGGCGCACAACATGTCTCAAAATACCGACATGTAATCGCCGCAACGCATCGCGGCGGGCCTCGATGCGTTATGTCTTCTGCGCTTGTGCGCGTGAGTGCGGACGACAGGGGGATGGCGGCATTTGCCATAACAAGAAAGGCCCCGAACGCCAACGGGGCCTTTCCCTGCAGGATCGCGCGGTCCTATTTCATGGTGAGTTCGCGCATCAGGTACGCGCCGGTGATCTCGCGCATCGCCGGGTAGTTCTGCACCAGTGTCTCGGAGCGCTTTTCCTGCTCCTCGCTCCACTTGGCCATGAACGCATCGTAGCGTTCCCTGGAAGGGGCGAGAGCCGCCGTATCGGCGAACTTGACCACGAGCAGGAGATTAAAATCCCCGCTCTCGGCGAGCTGGCTCGAATAGATGGCATAGTCCTCGATGTGGCCCAGCTCCTTGGCGAGAGTATTGGCCGCCACCCAGGTGTCGCGGATCCCCTCAAGGTAGGTATCCATCATATTCGGCTTCACCTTGATCGCCGATATCTGATAGACCGACTCACTGATGTCGTAATCTTTCCAGGGTTCAAGCTCGGCCATTGCCGTCGACGAGAAAGCGAGCAAAACAGCCGCAATCGACACTCTGATAATTCGCATGATTCTCTTCCTTGTTTTCTGATTGTTGTCGTTGTAGCCGGGAACGCGGCCGCGTTCCGGAGGCGCCGAGAATAACACGACTGGAAAACTCTGTTGCGCAGGCGTAGCCCGTCAGATCGTGCGCAGACTGTTGCGCGTGCGCAGCCTGGCGTCGCGACGCACCTGCGCCGAACGGTAGCGGCGTTTCTCGTCGTCGGTCCCGGGCAGGACTTCCGGTACCGGCGTGGGACGGCCGGTCCCGTCGAGACCGACGAAGGTCAGGTATGCCGAGACCACGTGCCGGACGTCGCCGGTGCGGCTGTTCTCGGCCGCGACCCGCACGCCAATCTCCATAGAGGTGTTCCAGGCACGGTTGACGGAGGCCTTCACCACCAGCGTCTCGCCGGTACGCGCCGGAGACAGGAAGTTGAGGTTGTCCACCGCCACGGTGACGCAGGTGGTGCCGCAGTGGCGCTCCGCCACGATGAGGGCCGTACGGTCGCACAGGCCCATCACCAGACCGCCGAATACCGTCTGCTCCGCATTCAGATCATTCGGAAATATCTTGTAGACGTTCTGCTCGACGGCGGAATGCGATGGCGCGCGACCCGGCATACTCATGGTGCTTCCCTCTTCGTTCTTTGCAGTGCGTGGGCGACGAGACGCCGCATGATCCGTTGCTTCACCCCTGCGGGGGATCCCAGATCGAGCCGCTCCAGATGGGCCCGATGGCCATTGACGCCACCGCGGGAAAAGGCAGCCAGCGTCACGCGCAGCCGATCCAGCGGTCTGGCGGTGGCGGCTTCGAGCCAGGTGAGCGCCGCGGCCAGTTCCTGTTCGACCGGCGTCAGGTCGGTGCCGTGAGGATACGGCGGGAAATGCGGCGCCACATCCGCGGCGCCGAAGACCGACTCCAGCACTTGCGGCGTATTCCGGCGCGCATCCGCGGATATCGCATGCTCCGCCGGGACCTTGCCGGCCGCGCGTGCGCAACCCAGCAGTTCCTCCTGGAACGCGGAATCCGCGATGTCCAGCATCCCGGCGATCACCTCGCGGTCGGGCCGGCCGCGGGTCGCGGCGATCCCGTACTCGCTCACGAAGACATCCCGGTAATGACGCGGCACCGTCGCGTGGGAGTAGGACCAGCGTATGTTGGACTGCGGCCTGCCATCATGCAGGCGCCGCGAGCGCAGCATGAGGACGGACAGGCCGTCCGGCAACGCGTGGGCCATGCTGACGAAATCGAACTGCCCGCCCACGCCGCTCACGACGCGGCCTCCCTCCAGCCCGTCGGATACGGCGGCGCCCAGCAGCGTGGCCATCATGGTCTCGTTGATGAAACGGGCATCCCGGCGCTGTCGCCGTTTGCGCTCCTCGTCGCCGTACAGGGTGTTCACCAGGGAGATGCTCGTCATGTTGATGAGACGGCGGCGTTGCTCCGGCAGTTGCCGCAGTCCCTCGTAGAGCGCCGCCGAGCCGATGAAGAACCCCCCATGCAAT
Source organism: uncultured Woeseiaceae bacterium (assembly GCA_964427415.1). Classification (GTDB taxonomy): domain Bacteria; phylum Pseudomonadota; class Gammaproteobacteria; order Steroidobacterales; family Woeseiaceae; genus Lentisalinibacter. Next base: position 51,263 of record CAYRUH010000014.1, read on the forward strand.
ACGGTCTCGTCTTCGGCGTCGGCGGGGCGCCGCACGATGTCCTGCGCGAACAGCGAGAACAGCGCATCGCTCATCAGCTCGCTGGAAGCGTAAAGCCCCTCGCGGAAAGGCTCCGTCTCGAGGGGCAGTGCAGAGCGCCGCGGCGATGCGCTGCCCCCGGGCAGCCTCTCCAGCACGGTGCGGAACAGATCCGGCTGATCATTGCGCAGCGCCAGGCAATGGGCCACCGCATCGCTCAGCGAGCCGATGCCGAGCTGGATGGTGCCGCCGTCGGGCACGAGACTCGCCACATGCATCCCGGTGGCGTAATCGGGCGCCTCGACGGCCCGGTTCGGCAGCCCGAACAGCGGAAACTCCGATTCCGGCGCGTCCAGGACGAAGTCGAATACGTCCTCCGTCACCTCCGCGTCGCCGGTCATGTACGGCAGCTGACGGTTGACCTGCGCGACCATCGCAATCTGCCGCCCAATCCCTCGACCGGCCGCCTTGACCTCGCGAAAGGCCGGCACGAGATCGAGCGAGATTTCCGGATTGCAGCTCAGGCTGTAGCAGCCGGGGCTCTCCTCGCGTGCGGAGACCAGCTGCCCGACCACATTCACGCCCAGACGCATGAGTTCGGGGACCACCTGACTGTAATTGATGCTGGTGTAGGACTGCTGTGCGGACGGCGTAGCCAGATACGCCCCGGGCCGGAAGTAGAACTCCCGCACCTCGATATTCGGCGGCAGCGTGGCGGCGCGGATCGCCTGCGCGTAGCGCAACGAGGGCCAGCCCGCGTACAGCCGCTCGACCAGCGGCTCCAGGAAACGCTGTTCCAGATCGGCGTGCGCCCGCGGCACCTCCAGCGTCAGCGCGGTGAAGATCGTCAGCCGCACCGACGAATCCGATTCGGCGCGCTCGTACAGGGCATTGGCTACGTGGACCGCCTTGCCCAGCCCGACCGGCAGTCCCAGCACGACCTGGCGGCCGACCCGCTCGATGACCGCGTCCGCGAGCGCCTCCGGATCCTGCCAGACGCTGCTCACGGGCAGCACCGGGCTGCACGGTCACAGCGGTAGCGGCGACGGCGAGGACGCTGACGAGGTCTGTGGTGCTGATGTCGCATAATGGTCCGCATCGGTCCGGGATCCTGTCCCGAACAATACCGTTAAATGCCATTCAAACACATGCGGGTCACCCGAAACCCGCCGGAGGAGGAGATGAGATCGCGCCCCACCCTCAGCAACGCCGTGACCGCCACTCTCGGCGCCCTCTGCGCGGTCATCCTGGCCGCAGGCGCCGCCCCCGTCGCGGCGGAGGTGCCACCGATCGCGCGGGAGGCTTTCGCCAATATGCCCCGGGTCACCGGGGAATGGGCCTTCACGCGCACCCGGGAGGACAACGACGGTACGCGGGTCGAGCGATTCGACCCGCACGCCGACCCGAAGTGGCAGCTGGTGTCCGTCGACGGCCGCGAGCCCTCGCAGGACGAGCTGCGGGATTACGCCGAAGAGGTGGAGCAGCGCCTCGCCCGTGAAGAGGGCCGGCCCGGCGACAACGATTTCGACGGCCTGGCGGCGGCGGACGGCTGGCAACACCTCGAGGAAGACGACGAGCGGGTGACATGGCGATTCCGTCCCGCAGCAGGCGCGACGGACCGGGAAGGCATGGCCGAACACCTCTCGGGCGAGATGACCATCCTGAAGTCCGTCCCCCATGTCGAGTCCTTTCGCCTGTACAGCGAGAAGCCATTCCGTGCCAGGCTCATTGCGAAGATCGAGCGGTTCGACACCCGGATCGAGATGACGCGCCTGGGGCGCCGTGCCTACATGCCGTCGCAGGTCACCACCGAGCTGCGGGGCAGCGCCGCATTCGGCCTGAAGAGCATCGAGCGTGACATCCTGCTCAACTACTCGGATTTCCGCTACGCCGGCCCCGGGGACGAGGAACGAGAGGCCGGCGGCGATCCGGCCGGGCCGGCTGCGGGCAGCGCCGGAAGCTGATCTTCGCGTCCGGGCGCGTCGGGCGCCGGTGTCAGCGGCCGCCGTTCCCGACGATGCCGTCCAGCAACCTCTTCGCCCGCAGGAACTGGTCCCGGGCCTTGCCGAGGTAGAGCATCACCTCGTCGACATAATTGTCCGCCGAAGCCGACCAGACCCGGTTCAGGTAGCGCTCACCCGCCGCGAATTCGCTCATGACGTCCGCGTAGACCTGCAGTCCGTAGAGATGGGACAGGCTGTGGCGGGCGTCGACGAAACGAATAAGGTCGTCCCGGAATGACCGGTCGATCTCGAATCGCATGCTGTGGGGCGGTATCGAGTCGCGATCGTCGTACAGGCGCTCGAGGTTGGCGCAGATGGCGGCCAGACTCTCGGTCAGGTCGCGGCGATTGCCCTCCAGCACGTGGTCCGCCGTGGCCCCGGCCCGGGTGGCCCGCTTGACCATGACGACGCCGGCCGCCCCTGCCAGCGCCGCCGGCAGGAACCAGGTCCACTCGGTGGTTTCGGCATCCGTGGAGGCGAAATAGGCACCGAACAGGAATCCCGCCGCGATCAACAGGTAGCCCACCCGCGTCATGCCGCCGCCACCACGTAGGAGATAGCGAAACCGACGCCCACCAGCGCCTCGCCGACGATGAGCCCCGCCGCTATCGGGATGCCGGTGTCCTCGCTCCAGCGCTGGCCGAACCTGCGGTCCGCCGCCAGGCGCAGCAGCGTGCCCAGCGCGTAGGTCAGCACTATGTTGAAGGGCAGGTAGAAGCCCAGGCCCACCGTAATGCCGAGCCCGCCCTGCAGCGCCGACAGGATGGCGCCCAGCGCTGCGCCGGCGAGGTATTTCTGCACCGGCACGTCGCCGCCGAGGATGCCCTCCACGGTGCTGGCCAGCGCCTGCGCCTGTGGCGCCGGCAGTTTTTCGCTGCCGAGACCGTAGGCGCTGTCCAGGACGAAGATCAGCACGATCACCACCAGCGGACCGAGCCACGCACCGATGAACTGGCCCATCTGCTGCATCCGCGGTGTCGCGCCCACCAGGTAGCCGGTCTTCAGATCCAGCATCAGATCGGTCGCCTGCGACATGGCCACGCAGGTGGCGGCACCCACCATGATGGCAGCAACGATCGCATCCGCACGGTCCAGGCCGCTGGTGGCAACGATCAGCAGCGTGATGCCGATCAACGTCATGCCGGACAGCGGCGACCAGTTGGTGCGCCCGATGGCCTCCGACAGGATGACCCCCGCCATCCAGATCCACACCGTGCCGAGCAGCGCCATCAGGGCGCCCCGGCCGAGGCCGACGGCATCCGTGGAGGAGACGGCGATGACCCCCAGCAGCAGCGCGGCACCGATGATGGCGCCGTACAGCAACTTGATCGGCATCTCGTCGCCGGAGACCGCGGACTCGACCTTGGCGGCGCTCTGCATGGAACGCACCGCCGAGCGGATCAGCGGAAACGCCAGCACCACGCCCATGACGGCGCCGCCGATCAACATGCCGATGCCGATCGGGCGGAACAGCGCCGAGCGCAGGAAACCGGGATCCGTGATGGTCCGCCCGGTAGCCGGGTCGACCGGCAGCTGACCGTTCGCGGCGAGCATCGGCGCGATGAACCACCAGGTCACGAAGCCGCCGATGATGAAAGCCACACCGCCCTTGCCCGCGATGAAGGCGACACCCACGGTCAACAGCGACAGGTACCAGACGCCGTTCATGTATTCGGGCATGCCCAGCCGGGAACCGAGGTCCCAGTCGGAGACGCCGGTCCACTGGGTGGCGAAATGCACGGCCGCGCTCACGGCGGCGGCACCGAGCAGAATCGCCGCCTTGCGCACGCCGGCACCCGGCGACTTCAGGATGGTCGCGACCGCCACGCCGCCGGGATAGGTCAGACGCTCGAAATCGATCATCTGTTTCCTGAGCGGGATGATGAAGGCGATGCCCAGATAGGCACCGGCGATACAGCCGAAAGTGAGGATATAGGGGTTGAAGTCGCCACCATGGCCGAGGATGAAGATCGCCGGGACGGAAAACATCATGCCCGATGAGGCGCCATTCACCGCGCTGGCCACCGTCTGGGCGATGTTGTTCTCGATGATGCTGCGCCGGCGCAGCAGGCCACGCAGGATACCGAAGCCGAGAATGGCCGCGAGCTCCGAACCCTCGATGGAGAAGCCGAGGATGAGCGCCGCGTAACCGATGGAGATAGCGATGATGACACCGAGAAACCAGCCAACGATCACCGCCGGCCAGGAGAGCTCCGGATAGGCGCCCTGCCTGGGCATCGGTCCCGCGGCATTGTTCATGGGCATGGCTCCTCGCCGGGGTCCGCTGTCAGGCCTCTACCGAATCCCGGCCCGGCGGCAGTCTACCATGGGCCATGGACGAACCCTGCGCCGGCTGCGTCTCACTCCGCCTCTTGGAACAGCGGCTCGATGCGCTCCGCCGGCAGGCCGCACGCCATGACCTGCGCGAATTCGTCCCCCAGTCTCTCGCTTTCGGCCACTGCCCTCTTCCAGTAACGCTCGCGGGTGGCCGGGTCGTAGCGGCGAAAATCATGGCGGTCCGGGATACGCCCGCCCGGCAGGCCGGCGACGAACTCGTCCGATGGCGCCATCAACACGACCCGGTCCATGTGATCCCGTGCGGGTCGACGCCAGGACAGGCGCTTGTCGAACCAGCCCGGGATGACGTGAGGATAGAAATGCGGATACAGCGCGATGCCCTCCATCGCGGACAGCGGCAGATCGAGGTGATAGTCGATGATGCCGCCGTCCCGATAGACCCCGGGCGGCCCGCCCGGGATGTCGCGCATGCCCTCGATCACCAGCGGGATGGCGCCGCTGGCCAGAATCGACAGCGCCAGATTGTCCTCGGTGAGTGCATGCACCTGCAGCGGGAAGTCATCCGCGTGCACGAAGGGCGCCTCGTCCCGGGGATCGCTGAACAGCGCGCGGCTGAAGAAGGCCCGCAGGCTGCGGCGGCTCAGCAGGTTGCCGGCGGCGGCCAGTGCCAGCCCCGCCGTCAGCATCGGGCGGCGCTCCGAGGCCGCCGGACCGTGCGCCCGGGCGGTCATCACATGGCTGCGCAGCACCGGATGGGAGAGAATCTCGTGAGGCCCGCGGGGGCCCAGGGTGTGACCCAGGATCTCCCGGCTCTTCGCGGTGATCTCCGCACGGTCAGGGCGCTCGCTGTAGTGCTGGTAGATGTAGCCATCGCGCAGACGGTCGATCGCCGCCAGCGGATCGGACTGGGCGTAGCAGGCAAAACGCCAGGTGCCGATGGAGGACCCGATGAGGTGCACCGGACCGCGCAGGCGCGGCACCAGCTCACGCATGATGACCCGGTCGAGACCGTACAGCACCAGCCATTTGGCGCCGCCGGAGGCGCCGGCCATAAGCCGGATACGCGCCGGGTCGAGGCCGCGCTCGCGCACCTCCGCGAGCGCGGTCGTGCCGGCCAGAAATCGGAGGGCGCGCCCCGGCAAGAGACTCTACTCTACTCTGCTCGACTCGATCGGCTGCGCCGTGCGTCAGCGCGAGGCCCGCAGATCCTCGTATTCGGGATGACGCTCGAGCCACGCGGCTACGTAGGAGCACGCCGGCACGACGTCGTGACCGTGCTCTCTGGCATAGTCCATGCCAGTGCGCACCAGCCGGCCCGCGATCCCCCGGCCGCCGATCGCCTCCGGCACCTGCGTACTGGTGAAATGCATGACCTCGCCGTCCATCTCGTAATCCGCGTACGCGAGGTGGCCCTCCACCTCGGTCTCAAAGCGCCGCTGCGCCTGGTTGTGGCTGATATCGATTTTCTCTTTGATGTAGGGTTTGCTATCGGCGTTGCTGTCTGCCATCGGCTCCTCGCTCAGTCGAAAGGGTGTCTCAGTACGATGGTGTGCTCCCGGTCGGCGCCAGTGGAAATGATGTCGATGGGGGTGGCGACGATCGCCTCGATGCGCGCGAGATAACTGCGGGCATTGGACGGCAGCGCATCGTAGTCAGTGATGCCCACCGTGGATTCCGTCCAGCCGGGCATGTCTTCGTAGACGGGCTCGATATCGGCATAGCGGTCTACCGCGATCGGCGGGGTATCGATGGTGTCGTCACCGATGCGGTAGCCCGTGCAGATGCGCAGCGTCTCCATGCCGTCCAGTACGTCGAGCTTGGTGACGCAGAGTCCCGCGACGCTGTTGTTGACGATGGAGCGCTTCAGGGCCACGGCATCGAACCAGCCTACCCGGCGCGGCCGACCGGTGGTGGCACCGAACTCCGCACCCACCTTCGCCATGCGCTCGCCCTGGTCGTCGAACAGTTCGGTGGGGAACGGGCCCGCCCCCACCCGGGTCGTGTAGGCCTTCACGATGCCCAGCACATAGTCGAGCGACCGGGGACCGATGCCCGTGCCGGTGCTGGCGCTGGCCGCCACCGTATTCGAGGACGTCACGAACGGGTAGGTCCCGTGGTCGATGTCGAGCATGGCGCCCTGGGCGCCCTCGAACAGGACACTTTCGCCGGCAATGGTGAGCTCATGCAAAATGCGGGTCACGTCGGCGGTGAGCGGCGCGATGGTCCCGGCCAGTTCCATGGCCCGATCCAGCGTCTCCGTAAAATCCACCGTCGCCGCATTGAAATAGTGCTTGAGGACGAAGTTGTGATAGTCCAGCACCTCGCCGAGACGCGCGGCGAACTGCTCGCGCATGTAGAGATCGGAGACCCGCACGGCCCGGCGTGCCACCTTATCCTCGTAAGCGGGGCCGATGCCTCTGCCCGTGGTGCCGATGGCAGCCGCCCCGCGTGCCTTCTCCCGGGCCCGGTCCAGCGCCACGTGAGACGGCAATATCAACGGGCAGGACGGACTCACCCGCAGCCGCTCGTACACCGGCACACCCCGCTCGATCAGGGCGGCTGCCTCCTCGACCAGCGCGTCCATGGACAGAACCACACCGTTGCCGATCAGGCACTGCACGCCATCGCGCAGGATGCCGGAGGGAATCAGGTGCAGGACAGTCTTCTCGGCGCCGATCACCAGTGTGTGGCCCGCATTGTGGCCGCCCTGAAACCGCGCGACGGCCGCGGCCCGGTCGGTCAGCAGGTCGACGATCTTGCCTTTGCCCTCGTCGCCCCACTGGGTGCCGATGACGACTACGTTTCTGCCCATCGTTGTTCTTGTCCCCGGTCGTGAGGCTTTTTCAGAAGCGCACGAAATAAAGCAACACAAGCCCGGCGACCATGCTGACCAGGCCTATACGGCGGATGCTGCCGTCGTCGAGTTCGGCGATGGTGACCAGCGCCTCGCGCCAGCGGCGCGGGCTGGCGAAAGGCAGCAGTCCCTCGAGGACGAGATACAGGGCGAAGGCCGCCCAGAGATCACTCCATTGCATGCGGCGTCTCCGTTCAGGCGCTCACCGGTGCTCCGGATAACGGGCAGCGGCTGCGGATCAGCGCTGGGCGCCGGCGTCGTTCAGATAACGGAAGAAATCGCCCTCGGGATCCAGCACCAGCAGATCGCCGGTCAGACCTATCGAGTTCCGGTAAGCCTGGATGCTGCGATAGAAAGCATAGAACTCCTTGTCCCGATCGAAGGCGCGGGCATAGACCTCCGCGGACACCGCGTCGCCCTCACCCCGGATCTTCTGCGCCTCCCGGTTCGCCTCGGCGATAAGAATGGTGCGTTGGCGGTCGGCATCGGCGCGCATGCGTTCAGCCTCCTCGGCGCCTTCGGCACGCAACTCCGTCGCCACGGTCGCACGCTCCTGGCGCATGCGCCGGTACACCGACCCCGCCACGTCCTCGGAGAACTCGATCCGCTTCACCCGCACGTCAACCAGTTCGATCCCGAACTCGGTTGCCGTCTCTGCCGCGGCGACCACTATGTCGTCCATGAGCACGGTACGCTCCAGGGACACCACCTGGCGCACCGTCCGCTTGGCAAACTCGTTTCGCAGATCGGCCTTGAGAATCTCCAGCAGCCGGCCCGTGGCGATCACCTCGTTGCCGCCCGTGGATATGTAGTACTGCCTCGCATCCCGGATGCGCCACTTCAGGAAGAAGTCCACGAACACGGATTTCTTCTCCGCAGTAATCACTTCCTCGGGTGGATTGTTCAGCGTGAGAATCTGCCGCGGGAACTTCCGGACGTTGTTGACGATTGGCATTTTGAAATGCAGGCCCGGCTCGTAATCGGAAGCGATGACCTCGCCGAACCGGAACTTGAGGGCATACTCACGCTCGTCGACGGTGAAAACCGAAAGGCCGAGGATCACCAGTGCCAGACCGAGGGCGATGACGACAATGAAACGGGCGTTACTCATCAGCGAGTCCTCCTGGCGCGCGCGTCGTCGCGGTTTATGGGATCGCTTTGCTCTCGCATCTTCGGCAGCGAACTCGCCGTCGGCCCGGTCTCGGAATCGTCGCCCCCGGCCGCACCGGCCTGGCGTTGCAGTAGTTTGTCGATCGGCAGATACAGCAGGTTGCCGCTGCCCTCCGCGTCCAGAAGAATCTTGCTGGAACGCTGCAGGACGTCCTCGATGGATTCGATGTAGAGACGCTCCCGGGTCACCTCCGGCGCCGCCTGGTATTCCGCCAGCAGCAGCTCGAAGCGGGCTGCCTCACCTTCCGCGTTGGCAATCAGCCGGTCCCTGTAGGCAAGGGCATCCTCGCGCATGCGCGCCGCCTGACCCCGCGCCCGCGGGATGATGTCGTTACGGTAGGCTTCTGCCTCCAGACGCAGGCGCTCCTTGTCCTCCCGCGCCTTGACCGCATCCTGCACGGCATCCCTCACCTGATTGGGAAACTGTACCTTCTGCAGATTGACGGAGATCACGCTGATTCCGGCTTCATACAGGTCGAGCGTGCGCTGGATGAGTTCCTGGGTCCGGTCGGCGATCTCCGCCTGGTTCTCGAGCAGGATCTCGTCCAGTGTACTCTTGCCGACAATCTCGCGGATGGCGCTCTCGCTCACCTCGTCCAGCGTCTCATCGGCGTTGCGCACATTGAACCGGAAGGCGATCGGGTCGATCCTGCGGTACTGGACCGCCAGATCCACCAGCACGAAGTTCTCGTCGCCGGTGAGCATCTGGGAGGTCTGCTCGAAGCGGCTGACCGCGCCGACATTCACCTTCTCCACCGACTCAACGGGGTACGGGATATGCCAGTGCAGCCCCGGCATGGTCGTCGCCTGATAGTCGCCGAAGCGCAGTACCAGGCCGCGTTCGGCCTCGTCGATACGGTACAGGCCCGTGAGCCCCCAGGCTACAAGCGCCAGCGCGACAATGATGGCGATGCCGGTATTACCGCCGGCCGACCCGCCACTGCCGCCGCCGCCCCTGCCGCCGAAGGCGCTCTTCAGGCGGCGCTGCCAGTCGCGGATGATCTTGTCCAGATCAGCCGGGCCCTGATCTCGTCCTCCCCAGGGGTCCCTGGGGCCTTTGGGATCATTGCCGTCACCAGATTCGTTCCAGGCCATGTGCTTCGTTCAATCCTCTGCCGACGTCAGGACGCCGCGCGTTTTTCGACGGCCGCCCCGCCGTCCTCACGGTACGGCTCGAGGCGGTCCACAGCGATATTCTCATGGGCGCAGAAGCGCGCGAAATCTGTCGCATCCATGTCCAGAACCAGCCACCAGCCACCGTCCTCGGCGGGCTCCTCTTCCACCACGGCGCCCGCGCCGTAGAGCACGGAACGCTGGCGCCCTTCCGAAGGCGCAAGCCGCAGCCTGCCGCTTACCCGGCGGGAACGGAACTTTACGCGGAGAGCTTCCAGCAACCAATCCAGACCCTCGCCCGAGCGGGCGGAGAGCCAGACACCACGTGGATCCCCATCATCGTCGGACTCCAGCCGCGGCCGGCGCCCTAGAATATCAATCTTATTGTACACCCTGATCTGGGGCACATCCCGCGCGCCTATCTGCTCCAGCACCTCGTTGACCTGACGGATACGCGGCAGGCGCTGCGGGTCGCTGGCGTCGATCACGTGCAGGATGAGGCTCGCATCCCGCGTCTCTTTGAGGGTCGAGCGGAATGCGGCCACGAGTTCGTGGGGCAGATCGCGCACGAATCCGACCGTGTCGGCCAGTACGACCTCGCTGGCGTCGGGCAGCTCCAGACGTCTCAGGGTCGGGTCCAGCGTGGCGAACAGCTGGTCCGCCGCGTAGACCCGGGCTTCGGTGAGCCGGTTGAACAGCGTCGACTTGCCGGCATTGGTGTAACCCACCAGCGCGACCGTAGGCACCTCGCCGCGCAGGCGGTTGCGCCGGCCGAGTTCGCGCTGACTGTCCACCTTCTCCAGCCGGGCCTGGATACGCCGGATGCGATCCTGGATCAGCCGGCGGTCTGTCTCGAGCTGGGTCTCGCCCGGCCCGCGCAGCCCGATGCCGCCCTTCTGGCGTTCCAGGTGAGTCCAGCCGCGGACCAGCCGGGTGGCGATGTGACGAAGCTGGGCGAGTTCCACCTGCAGTTTACCCTCATGGGAGCGCGCACGCTGCGCGAAGATATCCAGGATCAGTCCGGTGCGATCCAGCACGCGGCAGCGCAGGCGATTTTCCAGATTCCTTTCCTGGCTGGGCGAGAGGTCGCGACCGAAGATCACGAGCTCGGCGCATTCGCGAGCGACGCGTTCGGCCAACTCTTCGACCTTGCCGCTGCCGATCAGGTAGCGGGGTTCGGGCGAGCGGCGGGAGACAACGACGGTGTCCAGCACGTCGGCACCGGCGGACAGTGCCAGTTCCCTTAGTTCCTGGCAGTCGTCCGGGTCCGGCCGGGCGCCGAACTCGACATTGACCAGAATCGCACGCTCGCCGCTCTTCGGGCGTTCAAACAAGAGGAACCTCCGGGGGGAACGTGCTGCTCCGCTCAGTCGCCGTCATCCCCACCTTCGTCGGCGGCAGGGAGGCGGACGTTGCGCGACGGCACGACCGTCGAGATAGCGTGCTTGTACACCATCTGATTGACACTGTTCTTCAGCAATACGACAAACTGATCGAACGAATCGATCTGTCCCTGCAGCTTGATGCCATTCACCAGGTAGATGGATACCGGCACCTTTTCCCTGCGCAGGATATTCAGAAACGGATCTTGCAAAGACTGGCCCTTGGCCATCCTCCTACTCCTTATTGTTATCGTTGTCCCGCCGGCTCCTGCCCGCCGCCGCGGACGGGCTGCGGGCGAACCGCTGCGGGTGCATCAACCCAGGCAGACACGCGGGGAGCATATCACAGGCCACCACGGGTCAGGGGCCGTCGGGGCGACCGATAATTGCCTCAATCCAGGTCGATATGCGGCCCGGTGTGGCCGGATCAAGGGGGTCCAGGCATTCGGCGTCGTCCTCCCCCCGCATCCAGGTGTGCTGACGCTTGGCGAGACGGGCCGTCGCGACTTCCGCTTGCCGACGGGCCTCGGCCAGCGTCGTCTCGCCCTGGAGGTGGCGCACCAGCTGCCGGTAGCCGACCGCACGCAGGGCAGGCGTATCGGCGCTGAGCCCGGGCCGCGCCAGCAGTGCCTCGACCTCGGCGATGAAGCCAGCCTCGAGCATCGCCTCCAGCCTCAGGCGTATCCGCTCCCGGAGCACGTCCCGATCCCCGAACACCAGCGCCAGGCGGATGAAGCGCCCGGCAGGCGGTGACTGTGCCTGCTCCCGGTGCCAGTCGGACAATGGCCGCCCGCTCAGCTCCCGGACCTCGAGTGCCCGCTGTATGCGCTGCACATCGCCGGGCTCGATGCGCGCGGCGGTCGCCGGGTCAACCCGGGCCAGCTCGGCGTACAGGGCGTCCCAGCCCAGCGCATGCGCCCTGGCGTCGATGGCCGCGCGCACGCGCGGGTCCCGACCCGGCAGCTCGGACAACCCACGGGTGAGAGCGCGGAAATAGAGCATGGTGCCGCCCACCAGCAGCGGGATACGGCGCGAAGCGCGGATCTCCCGGATCGAGCGCAGCGCGTCGCGCCGGAAATCGCCCGCCGAATAGGTCTGCTCGGGTTCGCGGATATCGATCAACCGGTGCGGCGCCTCGGCCAGCACCCCGGGCGGCGGCTTGGCAGTACCGATGTCCATGCCCCGGTACACCATCGCCGAATCGACGCTGACGATCTCCACGGGTAGCCGGCGCGCCAGTTCCACAGCGATGTCCGTCTTGCCGGCCGCGGTCTGTCCCATCAGGCAGAGCACCGGACCGCCCAGAGAGCGCTCTGCCCTGCTGCGACTCACTGTCCCCGCAGAAACAGCCGGTCGAGCTCGCGCAGGCCCAGCGCCGTCCAGGTCGGCCGCCCGTGGTTGCACTGATCGGCGCGCTCGGTGGTTTCCATGGCGCGCAGAAGCGCATTCATCTCCGGCACGGTCATGGAGCGGTTCGCCCGCACCGAATGGTGACAGGCCATGGTGGCGAGCAGCTGGTCCATGTGGCCGGCGATGCGGCCGCTGGTGCCGTGCTCGGCCAGGTCCGCCAGCACGTCACGGACCAGTTCCTCCGCGGCGCAGGCGGCCAGCAGCGCCGGGATCTCCCGGATCACGACCGACTCCGGCCCGTGGCGATCCAGCACCAGCCCGACCTCGCGGAATGTCTCCGCATGGTGCTCGGCCAGATCGGCTTCAGCCCGGGAGACCCCCACCGCCCGGGGAACCAGCAGCGGCTGGCGCACCACGTTACGATCCGCGAGGGCCCGCTTCAGCCGCTCGTAGGTGATGCGCTCGTGTGCGGCGTGCATGTCCACCAGAATCAGTCCGTCCGCGTTCTCAGCGAGGACGTAGATGCCGTGGAGCTGGGCCAGCGCGTAGCCTAGCGGCGGGACGCCGCCGGCCGCGGGAGACAGCGTCTCGGTCTCCGTCGTCGCCGCGCCAGCCTCGTTACTGCCCGATAGCGCCGCGTAGGCGGCCAGCGACTCCGCGGCGCCCGACCCCCGGGCGGGCCAGTCGACCGCCGGCAGCGCCATGTCCGACTGGCGAAATTGCCGCAGCGTTGCCGGCGCGGCGACCGCCGTAGCAGCCGGGCGTGCCCCCGGCCGCGTCCCGGCCAGCGCCTCCTCGATATTGCGGAACACGAACTCGTGCACGCTGCGCGAATCACGGAAGCGGACTTCGTGCTTGGCGGGATGGGCATTCGCATCCACGCGTGCCGGGTCCAGACTGACGCTGATCAGGTAGGCCGGGTGGCGGCCGTGGAAAAGCACGTCCCGGTACCCGTGGCGCACGGCGTGCATGAGCACCTTGTCGCGCACCGCGCGCCCGTTCACGTAGCTGTACTGCAGGTCGGCCTGGCTGCGGGAATAAGTGGGCAGGGCCAGCCAGCCGACCAGTGCGATGCCCTGCGCCTCGCGCGTCACCTCGATGCACTCCGCCGCGAAACGCTCGCCCAGCACCTGGGACAACCGCCGCAGCCGGCCGGCGCCGTCTGTCGCAGCCGCCAGATGCATCACGCTGCGGCCGTTGTGGGTCAGGGTGAACTGGACGCCGAAGCGCGACAGCGCGAGCCGGCGCAGTGTCCGGTCGATATGCTGGAACTCCGTCTTTGCGGTGCGCAGGAACCGCCGCCGGGCCGGTGTGTTGAAGAACAGGTCGCGCACCTCGACGGTGGTTCCCTCCGGATGGGCGGCCGGGACCGGTTCCGACAGGGCACCGTTGTCGGCTCCCACGCACCAGGCGGTGCCGGCGCCGGCCGCACGGGAGGTCAGCGAGAGGCGGGACACCGAGGCGATGCTCGGCAGCGCCTCGCCGCGAAAACCGAGCGAGGCGACGGCCTCAAGATCGTCGAGACTGTCGATCTTGCTGGTGGCGTGACGGGCAAGGGCGAGCCCCACCTCGGGTTCCGGGATGCCGGCGCCGTCGTCGCGGACCCGGATCAGGCGCGCGCCGCCGGCCTCGATGTCCACCTCGATGCGGCGTGCGCCCGCGTCGAGGCTGTTCTCCACCAGTTCCTTGACCACGGAAGCCGGCCGCTCGACGACCTCGCCGGCAGCAATCTGATTCACCAGGTGTTCGGGCAGTACTTGGATGGCCATAATGCGGCAACCGGGCGCAACCGTTGGCCCGTGCGAGGATTCTGTCACAAAGCTCCGATCGGCCGCCAGGCGGCTGCCCCGGTGCACGCCCGCGGATCAGCCGGAGGGGATGCGCAGCACCTGGCCGATGCGGATCCGGTCCCCTGCGAGGTTGTTGACGGCCCGGATCGAGGAGATGCTCACGTTGTAGCGAGTGGCGATCTCGCTCAGCGTATCGCCGCGGGAAATCACGTGCCTGACGACAGGCTCGCGGCCCTCGCGGACGGCCTGCGCCACCCAGGAATCGGGCGGCGGATTGGCGTAGAAATAGTTGCGGATCCCGCCGAGGATAGCGCCGGCCAGCCGTTCCTGATGATTGCGGTCGTTGAGCTTTCGCTCCTCGCTGGGATTGGAGATGAACGCTGTCTCGACCAGTATGGAGGGCACGTCCGGTGATTTCAGCACTGCGAAGCCCGCCTGCTGCACCGTGCGCTTGTGCACGGTGCTCACCCTGGCGAGTTCGTCGATGACCTTCTTACCCACCTCCATGCTGGCGCCCAGCGAGGCGTTCTGGGACAGGTCCAGCAACACCGAGGCCAGATCCAGGTCCTTGTCGGAGAGCGCGACGCCGCCGATCAGGTGGGTGTTGTTCTGCTCGGCGAGTCGGTGGGCGGCCTCGTCGCTCGCGCCTTTCAGCGACAGCACCCACACAGAGGAGCCCCGCGCCCGCTTGTCGCGCACGGCATCGGCGTGGATGGAGACGAACAGGTCGGCGCGGTGACGCCGGGCATACTCCATACGCTCGCGCAACGGGATCAGGCTGTCGTCCCTGCGCACGAGCACGGCGCGCAGGCCGGGTTCCGCATCGATCCTCGCCGCGAGCTTGCGCGCGATCGCGAGCACGACGTCCTTCTCCCGCGTCCGGCCCTGGCCGATGGCGCCCGGATCCCGTCCGCCGTGGCCCGGATCGATGGCGACCACCAGGTCACGGGGCTGGGCATCGGGGCGCCGCCGGGTCGTCTTCACGGGCTCCGGGATGCCGGGCTCCGCCAGGTCGATGACCAGGCGGTCGCCGTAGCGGCCGTAGGGTCCGGCACTGAAACTGCGCGGACGCACGGAACGTTCCACGTCCAGCACGATGCGCAGGTCGTCGCCGTCGCGGCGCGCGGCCCGGATGCCGCGGACGTAGCCCGTACCTTCCGGCAGGCTCGCGAGCCGCTCGGCCAGCCGGCTGTTGCGTACGTCGACCACCACCCGGTCCGGCCCGGGCAGCGTGAACAAACTGTGGTCAGCCGGCGCGCTCAGGTCGAGGACGACGCGGGTCTTGCCGTCCTCCGACCACAGGCGGATGTCTTCGACGGTGGCCGGGGACGCGGGTGAGGCCAACAGGCACAGGGCTGCGCCAACCACTGAAAAGAAAAATGGAATCCCCGCTCGTTGCATAGACCCGGCGCCGTGAGCACTCGACATAAGGCCGCCCCAGTATACGCATCCGGAACGGAAATCCAAGGGTTTTTCACTGGATAACCAGCCAGATACGGCGATTAGTTGAAGTGGGAAATCGACTGCTGCACGGCCCGCTCGAGTACCGCGCCGGTGGGCGTGAGCGCCTCCATCCGCGCGTGCCGGGCACCGTCCGCGTGGGACAGGCGGATCACCAGGTCCGCACTGGCCGCCAGCTCCGGCGCCCGTTCCGGCCATTCCACCAGCGAGATCGCGCCCTCCATGTCCCGCCAGCCGAGATACTCGAGTTCCTGCGCATCCGCGATGCGGTACAGGTCGAGGTGGAAGAGTCGCATGCCGTCGATCTCGTAGGGCTCCACCAGGGTATAGGTGGGGCTGGGCACGGGTCCCGCGTATCCCATCGCGCGCAGGAGCCCGCGCACCAGGGTGGTTTTGCCGGCACCGAGTTCGCCTTGCAAAAGGATCAGGCAGCCGGCATCACGCAGGCCGCGGAGGGCGCCGGCCAGCGCCTCGCCCAGTGACTCCGTGGCCGCACTATCCGACAGCTCCGCAATCAGGGATTCACCCACGCCCGTATCCCGGCGACGAGGTCTCCCGCGACCAGCCCGCGCTCGCCGTCTCGAGCTGCGGCATCCCCGGCCAGCGCATGCACCAGCACGCCGGTTTCCGCCGCGGTTCGGGGCGCCAGACCCTGGGCCAGCAGGGCCCCCACGATGCCGGTCAGCACGTCGCCCATGCCCGGCGATGCCATGCCCGGGTTGCCATGGGTGCAGATCGCCGGCGCTTCGCCGTCGCCGGCGGCTACCAGCGTGCCGGCGCCCTTCAGTACCGCGACGCCGCCGTAGCGCCCGCTGATGGTCGCCGCTGCCGCCATGCGGTCGGCCTGCACGTCGCCGGTGCCGGTCTCCAGCAGCCGCCCCGCCTCCCCGGGATGGGGCGTGAGAATCCAGTCGCCGCTGCGCCGCGGCGCCTCGGCCAGGAGATTGAGGGCATCCGCGTCCAGGACCGCCGGCAAGCCCGCGGCCAGCGCCGCCGCGAACATCTCCCGGCCCCAGCCCCCCGTACCCAGTCCCGGTCCCAGCGCCAGGTGAGTGGCCCGGGAGATCAGCGGCTCCAGGTCGTCGCCCTGCTCCACCCCGCGGCACATGAGCTCGGGTCGGCCGCCGGTGACGACGGCGGCATGGCATGGGTGTGTGGCGATCGTCACTAGACCGGCACCCGTGCGCAGCGCGGCCTCACCCGCCAGACGCACGGCGCCGCCCATGCCCGGCGAGCCGCCGACGATCAGGAGATGCCCGAACAGTCCCTTGTGCGCCGAACGCGAACGCCGCGGCAACAGCCCGGCCAGCGCGGTCTCGCTCAGCCGCCGCAGCACCGGTTCCGCGACACCGGCACAGTCTGCAGGCACGTCCAGGTCGGAGTAGCGCAGCTGCCCGCACAGATCCGGGCCGGCACCCGTGACCAGCCCCACTTTCAAACCGACGAAGGTCACCGTCGCGTCGGCCTCGACGGCGGTACCGCGGATGCGCCCGTTATCCGCATCGAGTCCGGACGGGATATCGACGGCGAGTACCGGCGTACCGGCCTCGTTGATCGCATCCACGGCCGCCGCGAAACGGCCGTCAACGTCCCGGGTCAGTCCGGTGCCGAGGATGGCGTCGACTACGAGGTCCGCGTCGGCCAGCAATGCCGGGGCCCACTGCACGGCTTCGCGCCCGTCCGCCGCGAAGTCCTGCCAGGCACGAGCCGCGTCGCCGCCCAGCGATGAAGGCGGCACCAGAGCCGAGACAACCACGTGGTAGCCCTCTTCCCTGGCCAGCCTGGCCAGCACGTAACCGTCGCCCGCGTTGTTGCCCGCGCCGCACACCACCAGCAATCGGCTCGAGGAAGGGAACTCGGCCTCCACGGCAGCGAGCAGCGCCGTGCCGGCCCGACACATCAGCGTGTAGCCGGGTATGCCCTGGCGCTCGATCGCGCAGCGGTCCAGCGCGCGGACGCCCTCGGCATCGTAGACTGTCGTCGGCATCGTCTTCAGTGAGGTTGCCATGGCAGCCATTATACTGGGACACGGCGATGAGCCGCTGCACCATGATCAATCCCGTTACCGATGAGCGCACAACCAACAGACAGCACTCCGCAGATGCCGGACCTCGCCACGCGCATCCGCACATGGGCGGAAGAGCTCGGCTTCCAGCAGTGCGGCATAGCGCGGCCGGAACTGGCCGACGACGAGGCCCGACTCGCCCGCTGGCTGGCCGAGGGGAGACACGGCACGATGCACTATATGGAGAAGCACGGTACCCGGCGCAGCCGCCCCGCGGAATTGGTGCCCGGTACCGTGAGGGTAATCTGCGTGCGCATGGACTATTTGCCCGAGTACGCCGCCGACGCCCGCCGCCTGCTGGACCATCCGTCCCGGGCCTACATCTCCCGCTACGCCCTCGGCCGGGATTACCACAAGGTGCTGCGCCGGCGGCTGCAGAAGCTGGCGGATCGCATCCGTGGCCAGGTCGGCGAATTCGGCTACCGGGTGTTCGTGGACAGTGCGCCGGTACTCGAGAAGCCGCTGGCGAGGAATGCCGGCCTCGGCTGGATCGGCAAGCACACGAACCTGCTCAACCGGGATGCCGGCTCCTGGTTTTTCCTGGGCGAGATCTACACCGACCTGCCCCTGCCGGCCGACGAGCCGGTCACCGACCACTGCGGTACCTGCAGGGCCTGTCTCGACGCCTGCCCCACCGGTGCCATCACGGCGCCCTACGAGCTGGACGCCCGGCGCTGCATCTCCTATCTCACCATCGAGCTGCGTGACTCGATCCCGGAGGAATTCCGCGCCGCCATCGGCAATCGCATCTACGGCTGCGACGACTGCCAGCTATTCTGCCCGTGGAACAAGTTCGCGAGCCTAACCCGCGAGGACGACTTCGCGCCTCGCCACGGCCTGGACGGAATCGCACTCGCGGCGGCGTTCCTGTGGGACGAGCAGGAATGGCTCTCCCGCATGGAAGGCAGCGCGATCCGCCGCATCGGCCATGAATGCTGGCTGCGCAACGTCGCCGTCGCGCTCGGCAACGCCCAGAGCACGGACGAAGTGCTCGCGGCGCTGCGCTCCAGGGCGCACCATCCGTCTGCCATGGTGCGCGAGCACGTCGGCTGGGCACTCGCCCGCCACGGGGCAGCCCTGTCCTGATCCAATCACCGGAGACACCGATGTTCCATGCAAATCCTTCCCCCTACCTGGTCCCGTTCGACGGCAGCTTCCGGGTTGATCAGACGCCCACCTGCATCGCCGACGGCGAGGGCTCTGCGAAGAAGCGCCTGAAGAAGCGGGTCAGGCAGCTGGCGGAGCTGCAGCGCGTGCTCTACGCCCATGACCGCTATGCCGTGCTGCTGGTCTTCCAGGCCATGGACGCGGCGGGCAAGGACAGCACCATCCGGGCGGTGCTGAGCGGCGTCAACCCGGCCGGCTGCCAGGTGTTCAGTTTCGGCAAGCCGAGCTCGACCGAACTCGACCACGATTTCCTGTGGCGCACGACACGGGTGCTGCCGGAGCGCGGCCGCATCGGCGTATTCAACCGCAGCCAGTACGAAGAGGTGCTGATCGTGCGCGTCCATCCCGGCATCCTGGACAACCAGCGGCTGCCCGGCGCGATCGACCAGCACCGCCTCTGGGACCAGCGGCTGGAGTCCATCGCCGACCAGGAGAAGCACCTCGCCCGCAACGGCACCGTGATACTGAAGTTCTGGCTGAACGTGTCCCGGGAAGAACAGCGTCGGCGTTTCCTCGACCGCCTGACCGAGGAAGACAAGAACTGGAAGTTCGAACCCCACGACGTGCGCGAGCGCCAGCACTGGGACGACTACATGGCGGCTTACGAGGCGGCACTGAACGCCACCTCCCGGCCCTGGGCGCCCTGGTATGCCATACCGGCCGATGACAAGAAGGAGATGCGCTCAGCGGTAGCCGGCATCATCGTCGACAATCTGCGCTCACTGAACCTGCATTATCCGGTCGCCGGCGCGGCGGAAGCCTCCACCTTCGAGCAGATGCAGTCCATGCTGGAAAGCGAGTGAGTTCACACTTTCGCCCTCCGCCAGGCTCATGGCGGTCCTTTTGCCCGCCCGGTCATTGTTTTTCATAATGGGCTGGCGTATATGTGACGCTTCCGGTAACGGGGCTCATGGCCGGGCGGCCATGTCTGACAGCCTGATGCAAAAGACTACGGGACACTGGTGCAGGGACGGCCGGGACCGAGAAGACCCCACGATCAACTCGGACTACAAGCGTTCCCTGCTGGCGGGGCTGCGGCTCTTCCACGGCGTCAATGCCGATGCCGTGCAGGAACTGCTGCAGGCCTGCGATCGCCGTGACGCTTCCCGCGGCGAAGTGGTGCTGGCGCCCGACTGCACCAACGAATCGGTCTACATCGTCCTCTCGGGCAGCATGAGCGTGCACGTCGGCAACCTGGATGCGCCGCCGCTGCGCAGCCTGGACGTGGGCGACTGCGCGGGTGAAATGTCGATCATCGAGAACCGGGACCCCTCCGCCTGGGTGGTGGCGGACGAGGATTCCCATCTGATGGTGATCCATAAGGACATCCTCTGGAACCTGGTGGACGCCTCCCATGCCTTCGCCAAGAACCTGCTGTCGGTGCTGTCGGAGAGGGTGCGTCAGCACAACAACTTCCTCGCCGACAGCATCGGCGCGCTGCGCAAGTTCGAGCACCACGCCACCACGGACGCGCTGACCGGGCTCAACAACCGCCACTGGATGGAGGATATGTTCCCCCGGGAACTGTCCCGCTGCCGCGCGGACGCACAACCCGCCTCGCTGATCATGATCGACGTCGACCGCTTCAAGTCGTTCAACGACCGTTACGGCCACGTAGCCGGCGACCGGGTGCTGTCCGAGGTGGCCGACGCCCTGCGGGCGCATTTCCGTCCGTCGGACCTCCTGGCCCGCTTCGGCGGCGACGAGTTCGCCGTCCTGCTGCCCGGGCTGCCCGCCGGCGAAGCGAAGGCTGTCGCCGAGCGGGTGCGCGAGGCGGTTTGCGGACGCGCGCCCGGCGCCGAGGAAGGTCCCGGCTCAGCGGTGACCATCTCCATGGGCGTATGTGAGACGGGCCGGGATTACGACTTCCCCTCGCTGCTGCGGCGCGCCGATGATGCGCTGTACCGGGCCAAGCACCACGGTCGCAATTACGTCTCGGACTGATCCCCGGGACTGGCCGTCAGACTATCCCTCACACCTGCACCAGCAGGTTGTCGATCAGCCGCGCGCGACCCAGCCGGGCTGCGGCCAGCACGACCAGTTCATGGGTTTCGGCCGAGGGTGCGGCCAGGTCCTTCGCCCGGCGGATGCCCACGTAGTCCGGCGAGAAGCCGTTCGTCTCCAGCCGGGCCAGCGCGCGCTCTTCCAGCAACGCGAAATCGCGCTCGCCGCTCAGGAGAGCCTCGCGCACCTCCTCCAGCACGTCGTGCAGGAGGGGCGCAGTACGCCGCTCGGAGTCAGTCAGATAACGGTTCCGCGAACTGCACGCGAGGCCGTCGGGCTCGCGCACCGTCGGCCCGAGCACAATGCCTATGGGCATGGACAGGTCCCGGGTCATGCGGCGGATGATCAGGAACTGCTGGTAGTCCTTCTGGCCAAACACGGCCACCTCCGGCCCCACCATACAGAACAGGCGGCAGACCACGGTGGCGACAGCGTCGAAATGGCCCGGCCGGAAGCGTCCGCACAGGTCTTCCGACAGCCCCGGTATGTGCAGCCGGGTGGCCGCGTCCTCACCGTAGGGGTAGACCGTCTCCGGCGAGGGTGTGAACAAGAGGTCGGTGCCGACGCTCGCGAGCAGGCGCCGGTCCTCCTCGGGCGTCCGCGGATAGTCGCCGTAGTCCTCGCCCGCACCGAACTGGGTGGGGTTAACGAATACGCTCGCCACCACACGCTCGGCGTACTCCCGGGCCAGGCGCACCAGACTCAGGTGCCCCTCATGCAGGTTGCCCATGGTCGGGACGAAGGCGATGCGCTCGCCCGCCCGGCGATGCTCCGCTGTCCAGGCGCGGACTTCGGCCGGGGTGCTGACCTCGCGCAGCATACCGCCGCCCCCCTTCGTCCGGCCCGCAGCGCTCACGAGAAACAATGCTCCGCCGCCGGGTAGCTGCGATCCTTCACCGCGGCCACGTAGGCCTTCAGCGCCTCCAGCGGCGAGGGCTGGCCCGCCATGAAGTTCTTCACGAAGCGGGGCGTGCGGCCCTGGGTGATGTCCAGGATGTCGTAGAGCACCAGGATCTGGCCGTCCACCTCCGGCCCCGCGCCGATGCCGATCACAGGCACTTCCAACCGTTCGCGCACGGCGGTGCCCACCTCGTTGGGCACGCACTCCAGCAACACCAGGTCGGCGCCGACGTCCTGCAGCCGTTTCGCGGCATCCATCATTTTGTCGGCCTCCCCCGGCTCCCTGCCCTGCACCCGGAACCCGCCGATCTTGTGCACGGACTGGGGCTTCAGCCCGAGATGGGCACAGACGGGGATGTCGTGCCGGGCCAGGTGCTGCACAATCTCGATCTGACCGGCGCCGCCCTCCAGCTTGATCATCATGGCGCCGCCCTCCTGCATGAGGCGCACGGCGTTGTCGAGGGCCTGGGCCGGATCCGTGTAGCTCATGAACGGCATGTCCGCCATCAGGAAAGCCCGCTGCAGGCCGCGGGCGACGTTGCGGGTGTGGTAGATGATGTCGTCCACCGTCACGGGCACCGTCGTATCGTGGCCCTGGATCACCATGCCGAGCGAATCGCCGACGAGCACCACATCGGTTCCTGCCGCATCCACCAGCAGGGCATAGCTCGCGTCATAGGCCGTCAGGCAGGCGATGGGCTCGCCCTCGGACTTCATCCGCACGAGGGTGCCGACGTTGACCGGCGGCTCCGCCATGTCGCGTTGCTGAAGCTGTGTGTACATCTCTTT
Source organism: uncultured Woeseiaceae bacterium (assembly GCA_964427415.1). GTDB lineage: Bacteria > Pseudomonadota > Gammaproteobacteria > Steroidobacterales > Woeseiaceae > Lentisalinibacter. The sequence goes on from CAYRUH010000014.1 coordinate 73,627, forward strand.
TCTTAATGCCTGGCGATGACGGCCGCGGTGCCATGCACCCGGCTCGGGGCGTCAGGCGAAAGCGACCGGATTGGGATTGAAGAAATGTCGCCCGCTGCTGGTACGACGAATCTGCTCGCACAGCAGGCGGAAGTCCTCCTCATTATGAACCGGATCGATGCCCGCCGCATTCACGATCAGCAGCGGCGCCTCCGCGTAGTCGTGGAAGAAGCGTGCATAGGCCTCGGCGAGTCGCTCCAGGTAGCCCGGGTCCATGTCCCGCTCGTAGGCCAGGCCTCGCCGAGCGATGCGCTCCATAAGCACCGCCACCGGCGCCTGCAGATACACCACCAGGTTCGGCGCGGGCGCATCGATATCGAGTCGGTCATAAATCTGTCCATACAGCGAGAGCTCCTCCCGGTCCAGATTCAGCTCGGCGAACAGCCGGTCCTTCTCCAGCAGGAAGTCCGCCACCAGCATCGGGCGGAACAGGTCGTCCTGACGCAGGCCCTCGAGTTGACGGGCACGCTGGAAAAGGAAATGGAGCTGGGTCGGCAGAGCTGCCGCCCTGCCGGTGCGGTAGAAGCGCTCGAGGAACGGGTTCTCCTCCGTCTCCTCCAGCAGCAATTCGCTGCCGAAGGCCCGGGCCAGACGCCGTGCGAGACTGGTCTTGCCCACGCCGATGGGGCCTTCCACCACCAGGTAGCGCGGCGGTGACGGATCCCGGCCGCCCTGGCGCCGCAGCGGTGTCACAGTGCTGTGCTCGGACGGGCTCATCCGTCGTCCTCGCCTCCTCGCTCCTCCGGCCGCTGCTCCAGACGCTCGATCCCTGTCCCGACGATCCGCCGCGCCAGCGTCGCGACACGACCGAGGCCGGGGATACTGAGTTCCGGGGCCACCGAGGCCAGCGGCAACAATACAAAATTTCTCTCGCCGATGCCCGGATGCGGCAGAGTAAGGCCGGGCTCGTCGCAGACCGTCTCGCCGTGCACCAGCAGGTCGAGGTCGAGGGTGCGCGGTCCCCAGCGCTCCGACGCGCTGCGCCGGCGGCCGTGAGCCCGCTCGATGCCGTGCAATGCCTCCAGCAATTCGGCAGGATCAAGTCGGGTCACCAGGCCCGCGACCGCATTGACGAAGTCGGGCTGGTCGGCCGGACCCATGGGACGCGAGCGGTACAGCGGCGAACGCGCCACGAGGCGCACTCCCGACAATCGGCCGATCTCGCCGAAGGCCCGGCGGACCTGCTCTTGAGGCACTTCCAGGTTGCTGCCGAGCGCGACCCAGGCGGGCCGCCACACCGGCCGCCCGGTCGGGCTCAATCGCCCGATTCCCGGCGCTTGCGCCGACGGGGCCGCCGGCGGCGGCCGCCGCTCTTGCCAGCGCCCTGACCATCTTTCTGACCACCGTTCCGGCCACCGCTACGGTCGGTGTCCTTGCCGCCGCCTCTGGCAGCGCGCACCTCGAAGGCCTCTGCCCGCTCCTCGCTGCTCATCTCCTGCACATCGGTCCAGAACGTGGCCACCGCCGGATCTACCTCGCCGATCCGCGAGCGCAGCAGCATGAAATCATAGGCGGCACGGAAGCGCCGATGTTCCAGGAAACTCATGGCCCGCTTGCCGCGACGCCGTTCGAAGCGCGGCTGCAGCGCAAGCATCTCGCGCATGGGGATCGCGAAGCGCTTGGGGATGGAGATCAGCGACTGCTGCCGGGCCACCACCTCGCCGGCCGCGACGCCGAGCGCCTGGGGTTCACCCATCTTGCGCGCCGAGGGGATCTCCGCCGACCGGGCAAGCACCGGCGCCCACAGGAACACCCCCAGCAGGAACATCGGCGTCACCGCCTTGCCCTCCGCGACCCGCTGATCCGTATTGGCCAGCGCGAGCGCGATGAACTCACGGAACTTGGCCGCTACCGGGCCTTCCAGTTCACGACGGGTATCCGGGAACAGCCGCCCGAACAGCCCGTGGTCGAGCAGCAGCTCGAAGGTGCGCCGCGCATGGCCCGCCTGGAACATCTTCACGAACTCGTCGAACAGCCTGGCCGCGGGCACATGGCCCAGCAGCGCGCCCAGCTCCGGCATCAACTCGGCCACCTCGTCGTGGATGGTGAAATCCAGCTTGGCCGCGAAGCGCACCGCGCGGAGCATGCGTACCGGGTCCTCGCGCAGCCGTTGCGCCGGGTCGCCGATCAGGCGAAGCACCCGCTGCTCGATATCCCGGGCGCCGCCGACGTAGTCCCAGATGCTGAAGTCGGCGATGTTGTAATAGAGCGCGTTGGCCGTAAAATCCCGGCGCCAGACGTCCTCGTCGATGCTGCCATAAACGTTGTCCCGGAGGATGCGGCCGTGCTGATCCAGTTCCACGTCGGCACGCTCGTTGGCCTCGTCGGCGCTGGCGCGAAAGGTGGCCACTTCGATGATGTCGCGGCCGAAACGCACGTGGGCCAGGCGGAACCTCCGCCCTATCAGGCGCGAGTTGCGGAACAGGTCGCGAACCTGGTCCGGGTCGGCATCCGTCGCCACGTCGAAGTCTTTGGGCCTGAGCCCGAGCAGGAGATCGCGCACCGCGCCGCCCACCAGAAAGGCCTGATAGCCGGCGTCCTTCAGCCGGTACAGGACTTTCAGTGCGTTGTTGGAGATGTTGGCGCGCGAGACGCTGTGATCGGGGCGCGGTATGATTGTAGGAGGCTCGCTGGAGCCCGCCGTGGCTGGTTTCGACAAATATGCTTCGCTTGTAACTGCCAAAGTGGGCCGTATAATAACAGCCCCCGCTGGGCAGGGCAGGACAAAAAGCGCAGCGCTCCCTTCGTCTAGCGGTCCAGGACGCCGCCCTCTCACGGCGGAAACAGGGGTTCGATTCCCCTAGGGAGTGCCAACCT
>CAYRUH010000015.1:0-15285 GCA_964427415.1 uncultured Woeseiaceae bacterium
ATGACTACAAACGCAACGGCACGACGACCTTATTCGCAGCGCTGAATATTCTAACGGGTGAAGTGCTCGGGCAATGCGCCAAGCGGCATCGCCACATTGAGTGGCTGAAGTTTCTCCGCTATCTCAACAAGAACACGCCACCGGACAAGGAGATTCACATCATCTGCGACAACTACGCCACGCACAAACACCCGAAGGTGAAGAGCTGGTTCAAGCATCACAAGCGCTTTCATGTTCACTTCACGCCGACCAGCGCGTCGTGGCTGAACATGGTCGAACGCTTCTTCAGAGATCTCTCCGAACAGCAACTGCGACGCGGCGTTTTTCACAGCGTGCCCGAACTGGAGCAAGCCGTGACCGACTACATCGACAAGCATAACGAAGCACCTGCGCCGTTCATCTGGACGAAGTCAGCAAAGGACATACTCGAAAAAGTGAAACGCGGCCGTGAAACGCTCAATAAGTTACAGACTGATTGACGGGGTACACTAGACGACGATAGAGCGCCGTGCAGTCCACCGACGTATAGGCAGTTATGGCCTTGAAAACGCGATAGTGATCCTCTGGTAGATTGGTCTCGCCGAGCAAATCCGCCCAGATTCTGCGGAGTCGGCCGTGATCGATGCAATCAAAGTAGCTAGAAATGTCGAGTGTGACCACTACACAATTCTGCTGCGAGCGAATCTCTGTAAACGCATCACGGGCAAAATCGATGTTGCATTTACCGGGACTCCCTTCGCCTGCTTTTGGCAACCGTCGATAGGCGGTCGGTACATGGCCAATTCCCATCGATGCCAGTTGTTGCTCGTAGCGCTGAGCGAGTAGATGTCGGTAATAGATGAAAATCCCAGCGTCAGTGCGCGCGGCATAACGAATCGTCCGCGATCTTGGTGCCGGGTGGTCGGGGTGTCGAAATCGTCGACTGGTCTTAGCGTATTCGAGGAAAGGCCAAAATGAATGAGCGGCGACACGCTTCGGGGATAGTGCAAGCTGGGTGAGCGCGTCTTTGGAGATCAGCTGATCAAAGTGCGGATACTGTTTGAGATGTCGTTCCTTGAACTCAAAACTCATGCGCGCCCTTTTTGCTTGCGCTGAGAGGGAGCCAGGGAACCGCGCACATACGGTTATCCCCTGGCCCCACACCATTTTTCAGCGTGCCGGAGCACTGTTTGTGCAGATCGTTTACCGTGATTGGTACACTGACAGTAGCGCGTGGCGCCGCCCAGTAACCGTCTTCATCAAAGGAGAACTGCTCATTAACATCCTCATTATCCGATTCCGTTTGTGGGTTGACAGCGTCAACAATCGACTCCTTCTCCATAGCGAGAGGATTAGTCCGGCGTGGGATCGAATTTCAAGAAAACAAGAGCAAGCGCGCGTCGGATTTATTGTCGGTATCGGCGTTGCCTAATTCTGTCTTCAATCGTTCCGCTCCACTACACCAGAAATTTCGCATCACAACACATGCGTAAACCTACGAGCAGAATTCCACTCTGCACTTATGCATGGCTGTGAAAAGAAGGACCAACCCCTTTCCACTGAGGAACGGAGTTGGTCCTTTTGCTCTTGCGAAGTTGAGATACGCCATTCGGATGCGTCCTTGCTCATTGCTATCCCGTAACCTTGCCATCGCTAAGCTAATCGCAACTTATGGGGTCCAAAATCGCAGCTTATGGGGTCCAAATCGCAACTTATGCGCAAACCCACATCAGCCGCCGTCTCAATTACACTTGGAGTCGCCGCAGCTCAGGCAGGTCATGCAGCCGTCCATCATGATCACGGCGGCCACGTTGCACTTGGTACACAGCTGTGCGCCCTCGGGGAACTCGTTCTCGGAGAAGGCGTCGGTCTGTGCCGCGCGGGCCTCGAATTCCGCCCGCTTCTCGGCGATCAGCTTCTGCTGGTGCTCGTCAGGGCCCGCGGGCTTCAGCAGTCCGATGGTGTTCAGATGCTTCTCCACGATGTGCCCCAGCTCGGCGATGATCGAGGGCATGAACTTGCCGCCCGACTGCCAGTAACCGCCGCGGGGATCGAATACGGCTTTCAGCTCTTCCACGAGGAAGGTCACGTCGCCGCCCTTGCGGAACACTGCCGAGATGATACGGGTCAGCGCCACGATCCACTGATAGTGGTCCAGGTTCTTCGAGTTGATGAAGATCTCGAAGGGCCGGCGCTGCTCGTGGGGCGTCCCCTCGTTCAGCACGATGTCGTTGATGGTGACGTACATCGCGTGATCGGAGACCGGGGTCTTCACTTTGTAGGTGGAGCCGATCAGGACCTCCGGGCGCTCGAGCCGTTCATGCATCCGGATGACGGTGGCGCCGTCGCCCTCCTGCTCCACCTCGTAGGCGCGCTTCTTCTCCGCCTTGTCCTCCGGCTTCTTCACGGAGTAGCCGACGATCTTCCTGTCTATTTTCTTTGCAGCCATTCTTCAGTTCCTCGTCTGGTGTCGCCGCGGCGGCACCACATCAATCCTTGACCGGTCCGCGCTCAGAACTTGCCGTAGTAGCCTTCCTTCAGCGCGTCGAACAGGTTCGCCGCGGTATGCATCTCGCCGTCGTACTCGATCTCCTCATCGCCCGTCAGCTCCACCGTGCTGCCGTCGTCCAGCTCGAAGACGTAGGTGGTGTTCTTCAGGTCCTGCTCCTTCACGAGCACGCCCTGGAAGGCCTCCGGATTAAAGCGGAAGGTGGTGCAGCCCTTCAGACCCTGCTCGTAGGCGTAGAGGTAGATGTCCTTGAAATCCTCGTAGGGATATTCGGTGGGCACGTTCGCCGTCTTCGAGATCGACGAGTCCACCCACTTCTGCGCCGCCGCCTGGATGTCCACGTGCTGCGTGGGCGTCACGTCGTCCGACGTGATGAAATACGCGGGCAGCTTCTCCTCCGGCGACTCCGAATGGGGCATCGCCCGCGGATTGATCAGTTCCCGGTAGGCGAGCAGCTCGAAGGAGAACACATCCACCTTCTCCTTGGACTTGCGCCCCTCGCGGATGACGTTGCGGAAGTAGTGGTGGGCGAAGCTCGGCTCGATACCGTTGCTCGCGTTGTTGGCCAGCGACAGCGAGATAGTGCCCGTCGGCGCGATGGAACTGTGATGGGTGAAGCGCGCGCCCACCCGTTCCAGCTCCTGCACCAGCTCGGGCGCCTCGGCAGCGACCTTCTGCATGTAACGGCTGTAACGCGCGTGCAGCACTCGCCCGGGCAGCCGGTCGCCGGGGCGTATGCCGTCGGCGGCCATCTCGGGTCGCTTGCGCAGCATCTCCGGCGTCACCTCGAACTCCTCCTCCATGATCGGCGCCGGCCCCTTCTCGCGAGCGAGTTCCAGACCGGTCTCCCAGCCCGATATGGCGAGCTGCTTCGCCACCTTCTCGGTGAACGCTACGGAAGCCGGCTCACCGTACTGCATGCCCATCATGGTGATGGTGGAGCCCAGCCCCAGGAAGCCCATGCCGTGGCGGCGCTTGCGCGTGATCTCGTTGCGCTGCTCGCCCAGCGGCAGTCCGTTGATCTCGACGACATTGTCCAGCATGCGGGTGAATACCTTCACCACCTCGCTGAACTCCTCCCAGTCGAAACGCGCCTGGTCGGTGAACGGCGAGATCACGAACCTGGTCAGGTTGACCGAGCCCAGCAGACAGGAGCCGTAGGGCGGCAGCGGCTGCTCACCGCAGGGGTTGGTGGCGCGGATATTCTCGGACCACCAGTTGTTGTTCATCTCGTTAACCCGGTCGATCAGCACGAATCCCGGCTCGGCGAAATCGTAGGTGGAGGCCATGATCATGTCCCACAGCCGCCGCGCGGGTACCGTCTTGTAGATCCGGCAGGCCACCAGACCGCTCTCGTCGTGCACGTAGTCGTCGCTGCCGGGCCACTCCCGCCAGATGAACTGCTGCGTATCACTCAGATCCAGCTCGTCGTGCTCGGTCTCGTGCGCCGAGACGGGGAAGGCGAGCTGCCAGTCGTCGCCGCCTTTCACCGCCTGCATGAACTCATCGGTAATCAGCAGCGACAGGTTGAACTGGCGCAGGCGTCCGTTCTCCCGCTTGGCACGGACGAAATCCATCACGTCGGGGTGACCCACGTCGAAAGTGCCCATCTGGGCGCCGCGGCGGCCGCCCGCCGAGGAGACCGTGAAGCACATCTTGTCGTAGATATCCATGAACGACAGCGGCCCGGACGTATAGGCGCCTGCCCCGGTGACGTACGCGCCCTTCGGCCGCAACGTGGAGAACTCGTAGCCGATGCCGCAGCCCGCCTTCAGCGTCAGGCCCGCCTCGTGCACCTTGTTCAGAATATCGTCCATCGAGTCGACGATGGTGCCGGACACTGTGCAGTTGATGGTGGAGGTCGCCGGCTTGTGCGCCTGGGCACCCGCGTTAGAGACGATGCGCCCGGCCGGGATGGCACCGCTCCTGAGCGCCCACAGGAAGCGCTCGTACCAGTCGTCGCGGCGCTCGGCAGCCTCCACGTCGGCGAGCGCGCGGGCCACCCGCCGGTAGGTGGCGTCGACAGAAGCATCGATCGCCGCGCCGTTCTTGGCTTTTAGCCTGTATTTGGAATCCCAGATGTCGATAGACGCGTCCTGGAAAGCGATCTCCGAGATTGCAGTCGGTGCCATCATCTCTGCCGGTTTCATCGTGCGAGAACCCCCAAAAAGCCGGGCCGTCGGCCAAATGCCTGAACGGCGGTGTATTCTGTCAAATGCGGCGGCCAGAACACCGCATAACAACCCCCTGGCATTCGACGCGAGCGAGCCGAATACCTGCCTTAAAGCAAGGTTTGTGCTTGTTTTGCGCGACACAAGATGTTGTGTCTGCCAAGAGTTAGATTAGGACCGTGAGGGCCCGGTGTCAAGGGAAAACCAGAAACTTTTTACCCAATAAAAAATGAATAAATTCAATTGATTAAAAAACTATTCCGAAAAAGTAGTTTAAAAACAGTGTATTTTCTGCAAGGCGGGTTGTCATATTAGTGACACAAGATCTTGTGCGGCCCGGCAGCGCATGCGGAAGCACTTCGGCGCGCCGCGGCCGCCCGTCCGCACCCCTTGAAAAGCGCCGGGCCGGTCCGCATTTTGCTGTCACAGAAGGTAGTGGGCAAAACGCCCGACAATGAGCGAGGAGGTCCAATATGAGCCTTGTAACCTACGAACCCTGGAGCCTGGTGAACCGGCTCCACCGTGATCTCGATAACCTGATGGCGGGCCGCGGGCCGGCTGACCCGGAAAGTTCGTCCGCGGTCGCCGACTGGATTCCCGCCGTCGACATCAGCGAGGAGTCGGACCGTTTCATCCTCACCGCCGATGTGCCGGGTGTCGATCCCAAGGACATCGAGGTGAGCATGGAGAACGGCGTGCTCACGCTGAGCGGCAAGCGGGAGTTCAGCGGCCGGGACGAGCAGAACGGCTACCGCCGCGTGGAGCGCGTCAGCGGCAGTTTCTTCCGTCGCTTCACGCTGCCGGAGACCGCGGATGCCGAGAGCATCACCGCGAAGAGCGCCCACGGCGTGCTCGAGATCAGCATCCCCAAGCAGCCCAAGGTGATGCCGCGCCGCATCGACGTCACCGTCGAGTGACGCCGGTGTCGGGCACGGCGATGGCCGGCTCGACAGGCGTTTGACGGGCGGCGGAGACCGGAACCAACCGGTCTCCGCCATTGTCATTGCTGGACGAGTGCCGTCGCGAGCGTTCATGATGGCTTCAGGAGGTCCGGCCCAGGATCGGCCCAAGATCGGCCCAGGATCGGCGACGCATGACTCGTAATGGCTCCGAACCGCAGTGGCGGTGTCATACAACGACATCCAATCAGCACCACAGGAATTTACCGCATGACAAGACGTAGCGTTCTGGCCACTCTCATACTCGCGGTCGGCCTCGCGGGCACCGGCTGGGCCGCCCTGCCCCAGCTGCTTGACGGCGAAGAGGTACCGAGCCTCGCACCGCTGGTCGAGCGTGTCTCTCCCGCCGTCGTGAATATCCGCGTCAGCGCCACCGTCGAGATGCGCTCGCCCTTCCACGACAACGACCCGTTCCGGCGCTTTTTCGGACTGCCCGACCAGCAGCCGCGGGAGCGTCAGATGCAGAGTGCGGGCTCCGGCGTGATCGTGGACGCCGACGCTGGCTACATCATGACGAACCACCACGTGGTGGACGGTGCAGACGAAATCGAGATCACGCTCTTCAACGACCGCACGCTGGACGCCGAGGTGATCGGCTCCGACCCGGGCACCGACATCGCGATCCTGAAGGTCGAGGAGGACGGGCTCGTCGAACTGCCGATCGGCAACTCCGATGGTCTCCGGGTCGGCGACTTCGTGATCGCCATCGGCAATCCCTTCGGCCTGCAGCACACGGTAACGTCGGGGATCGTCAGCGCGCTCGGTCGCTTCGGGCTGAACCCGGACGGTTACGAGGACTTCATCCAGACGGATGCATCGATCAACCCGGGCAACTCCGGCGGCGCACTGGTGAACCTGGGCGGCGAGCTGGTCGGCATTAATTCGGCGATCATCTCCCGCTCCGGTGGTAACGTCGGCATCGGTTTTGCCGTGCCCTCCAACATGGCGAATGCGATCATGCGCCAGATCCTGGAGTACGGCGAGGTGCGGCGCGGCCTGCTGGGCGTGCAGATCAGCACCGTCGACGAGGATACGGCCGAGGCGCTGGGCCTGGACGACGTCCGCGGCGCGCTGGTCCAGTCCGTGAATCCGGGCTCCGCCGCAGAAGCCGCCGGTATCGAGGTGGACGACATCATCGTCGAGGCGAACGGCGAGCCGATCGACAGCGGCACGAAATTGCGCAACACCATCGGCCTGCTGCGCGCCGGCGACGAGGTCAAGATCCGCCTGCTGCGCGATGGCCGGCAGAGGAAGGTGACGGCCGTCCTCGACGACCGCAACGCGGCGATGAGCAGTGCCGGCATCGACCTGCATCCGGGCCTCGAGGGCGGCGAGTTTGCACCCGCAACCGGAACCGACACCGTCGGCGTGGAGGTGGTCTCCGTCGAGGCCGGCAGTCCGGCGGCCCAGCGCGGCCTCAGGCCTGGCGACGTCATCGTCGAGGTCAACCGCAGCCCCGTGACCAATATGACGGAGTTGCGCGAGGCGGTTGGCGACAACCGCATCCTGTTCCTCAAAGTCATCCGCGGCGACCGCGTGCTGCTGCTGCAGATACGCTAGCGTCGTTAAACGGGGCCGGCCCGCAGACACCGCGAGCCGGCCTGTCATTTGCCTTGCCTCCGCCCCGGCCGCTGAGTATGTTCTCAGCATGCACAGCTCGCGCGCTGTTCCCAACTTCTTCCTCGCCCTGACCGCGGCGGCTGCGCTGCTTGGCGTGGTTGCCCCGTCTGCAATGGCGACCGGCGCGCTCGCCGACGGCGACGATATCGACGCCCGCCGGCAGCTGTACGCCACCGTCTATGCCGAGGCGCGGGAAGGCGACTGGGCGCCGGCAGCAGCAGCGGCCGCGCAGCTGCGCGACTATCCGCTCTGGCCCGATCTGCGCGCGGCCTGGCTGCAGGCGACCATCCGCCGGGCGGATGCAATGGAGGTGGAGAACTTCCTGCGCGAACATGCGCAGCTGCCGCCCGCCCGACGGCTTGCCGATCGCTGGATCCACGAGCTGGTGCGCCGCGGCGACTGGCCGCGCTTCCTGGCGCTGTACCGCGAGCGCTATGCCGGGGCCGGCATTACCGCACTCGACTGCAGCGCGGCGCGGGCGCGGGCGCTGACCGAAGCCGGCCATCGCTACACCGCCACCGACGTCGAGCGGCTCTGGCTGGCGGGACACAGTCAGCCCCGGGCATGCGATGCCGTGTTCGAGGGCATGCGCGCGCAGGGCCTGCTGGACGCCGAGCGCTACCGGCAGCGGTTCGCACTGGCCATCGATGCCCGGGAATTGCGCCTCGCCCGCTATCTGGCCCGGAACCTGGATGACGACGCCCGGCGGCAAGCGTCCGCGTGGATGACGATGCAGGACGATCCGGCCGGCCAACTGGTGCGGCTGGACCCGGCCGAGGTGGACACCGCAGCCCGGGAGCGTGCGCTCTGGGGCATCCGGGCTCTCGCACGGCGCGATCCCGCTTATGCAGCCGAACTCTGGCGCCGGCTGGCGCCGCAGCTGGGCGTGTCCGGCCGGGAGCGCTGGGAGGTCACCGGGCACATTGCCATCCGCGCAGCCCTGCGCCGCGAGCCGGCTGCCCCCGGCCTGCTGAAAGCGATTCCCGCCCACCTGGCGTCCGCCGAAGTACTCGCCTGGCGCACCCGGGATGCGCTGCGCCGCGAAGACTGGCCGGACGTGCTGGCCGCCACCGAAGCGATGCCGCCGGACATGGCCGGAGAGGAGGTCTGGCGCTACTGGCGCGCACGGGCGCTGGCCGCCACCGGCGAGCAGGCCGCTGCCGAGACCCTGTGGGGTGCCCTCGCCGGGGAGCGCAGTTATCACGGCTTCCTGGCAGCCGATGCAATGGACCTGCCCTACGCCTTCGGCCATGCCCCCCTGCCGGCCGACCGGCAGACGCTCGCCGCGCTGGCCCGCGACCCCGCTATCCGACGTGCCGGCGAGCTGTTCCGCGTCGGCCTGGAGAGCCACGGACGCAGCGAGTGGAACGAAGCCGTCGCCGGACTCGATAGCCACCGGCTCGTCCAGGCCGCTGTGCTGGCACACCAGTGGGGCTGGCATTCCCGGGCGATCGCCACCGCGGCGAAAGCCGGCCGCTACGACGACCTCGGGCTTCGCTATCCGCTGCCTTGGAAGACAGACTTCGAGACCCATGCCGCGGCCGCCGACATCCGCGAGGCCTGGGCTTACGGCATCGCCCGCAGCGAGAGCCTGTTCATGGCAGATATCCGTTCATCCGCCGGCGCCATCGGGGTGATGCAGCTCATGCCGGCTACCGGGCGCGGCACCGCCCGGCGTGAGCAACTGCGCTGGCGAGGCTATGCAACGCTGATCGACCCCCCGGCCAACATCCAGCTCGGCACGCGTTACCTGGCCGAGGTCTATGAACGCTTCGGCGCGAACCCGGTGCTGGCGACGGCGGCGTACAACGCGGGTCCGCACCGGGTCGAGCGCTGGCTGCCAGAGACCGGATCGCTGCCGGCGGACGTGTGGATCGAGACCCTCCCGTTCGCCGAGACGCGCAGCTACGTCAAGCGCGTCCTCACGGCGGACAGCATCTTCAGCTGGCGCCTCACCGGCCGCGAGCTCCGGCTCTCGGCGCTGCATCCCCCGGTCGCGCCGCCGGGTGAGCGCCTCGCGCTGGCGCAGGCCGAGGAAACCACACAATGACCCATAACATCTGCGTATTGGGCGGCACCGGCTTCGTCGGTACCGAGATCGTCGAGCGTCTCGCCGCGGAGCAGCACCGGGTCCTGGTACCCACGCGCAACGTGGAGAACGGGCGCCAACTGAAGGTGTTGCCCACGGTCACGCTGGTCGCCGCCGACGTGCATGAACCGGCCGCCCTGGAGCGGCTGTTCCAGGGGCAGGACACCGTGATCAACCTGGTGGGGATCCTGAACGAGTCCGGCCACAGCGGCCGCGGCTTCGACGCCGCGCACCGGGAACTCACCCGCAAGGTGGTAACGGCCTGCCGGTCGGCCGGCGTCGGGCGCCTGCTGCAGATGAGCGCGCTTAAGGCCGACCCGGCGGGCCCGAGCCACTACCTGCGCACGAAGGGCGAGGCCGAGGAGATCATCGAACGCGACAGCGGCGAAGCGCTGGCCTGGACCATCTTCCAGCCCTCGGTGATCTTCGGACCGGACGACGGTTTCGTGAACCGCTTCGCCGGCCTGCTGAAGTTCCTGCCCGTGCTGCCGCTGGCCATGCCCGACTCCCGTTTCGCGCCGGTCTCGGTGGACGACGTGGCCGAGGCCTTCGCTCTCTCCCTGGACGACGCGGAGACCGAGTCGCGGCGCTACGAACTCTGCGGACCGAGCACCTACACGCTCCGTGAACTGGTGGAGCTGATCTGCTCGACGCTGGAGATCCGCCGCCTGATCATAGGATTGCCGGAATGGGCGTCACGGCTGCAGGCCCGCATCTTCGAATACGTGCCGGGCAAGCCGCTGTCCTGGGACAATTACCGGTCCCTGACGGTGCCCAGCGTCTGCGACAGCGACGGCTTCGAGCACTTTGGTATCCGCCCCCGCTCGCTGGAGACCGCCATACCCCTGTACATCGGCAAGGCGGGCCGCAACGCCCGTTATTCCCGCTACCGGCGCGAAGCCGGACGCAGTACTCAACGATAGGCCACCAGGCCGATTGCTCAACTGATCACTCAACGATAAGCCGCCAGGCTTTCGCGCCGCGCCGCCGGTTCCAGCTCCGCGAGCGCGGCGGCACGCTCATAGAAACAGGCGAGTTCGCCGCCGCAGGTGTCCAGCAGGCCCGTGAACTCCGGCACCAGACCGTGGTAGGCCATCGCCGGCACCAGCGCCGCATTGTCGGTCGGCGGCTGCCGGGGAGCGATGGGCGAGCGCGCCAGTCCGGCAAACAGGCGCGCCTTTTCCGCCCGCATCTCCGCCGGCGGCCGCTCACTCGCATAAAGCGCCTGCAGGCGGCTGCGCAGCGCCTCCACCTGTGCCATCCAGTCGCCGAGCCATGCCACCCGCCGCTCCAGTGCCGCGAGAGCCTCCGCGTCGCCGCGCGATCGCAGCCACCGCCGTGCGCCCGCGCGCCCCACCACGGTGGCGAATGACTCGTTGAATTCGGTGTCGTCCTGGACGTACAGGCGCTGGTGCGCCAGTTCGTGGAACAGGGTCTCCGCCAGCCGCAGGTCGGACCAGCCCATCATCGTGTTCAGCACGGGGTCAGCGAAGCGGCCAAGGGTGGAGTAGGCGGCCACGCCCGCGATATGGGTGTCGTAACCCTCCGCGGCCAGACGCGCCGCCTCGGCCTCGGCTGCCTCCCGCTCGAAATAGCCGCGGTAGGCGACGCAGCCGGCCACCGGGAAGCACCAGCGCTTCGGCTCCAGCGAAAACTCCGCCGCCGCGAACACGTTCCAGACGACGAAGTCACGCCCGAGGTCGGCGTAACTGCGATAGCTGCCGTTATCGGGCAGGCCGAGCTCGGTCACCGCGAATTCCCTCGCCGAACCCACCAGCTCCAGGCGCCTGCGCAGCGATGGCGATGTGCCGGGATCAGCCACCACCTCGGCGATGGGCGTGCGCTTGCGCACGATCTCCAGCTGCCCGCGTGCGGCCTGCAGGTAGTAGCAACCGCCGAGACTTGTCGAGAGGACGATGACGACCAGCGCCGCCGGCGCCGCACGGATGAGGGATTTGCGGACCATTCGTGTCTTCACGTTAGAATGCGCAGATGGAAGTCTACCTTGTCGGCGGGGCGGTCCGTGATCGCCTGCTCGGCCTGCCGGTCCGCGAGCGGGACTGGGTCGTCGTCGGCGCCACGCCGGCAGAGATGATCGAGCAGGGCTATCGTCAGGTCGGCAAAGACTTCCCGGTATTCCTGCACCCGGACACGGGCGAGGAATATGCGCTGGCCCGCAGCGAGCGCAAGTCCGGCCATGGTTACCACGGCTTCGAGTTCGACGCCTCGCCGGACGTCACGCTGGAGGATGATCTCCGTCGCCGCGACCTCACCGTCAATGCCATGGCCGAGGTACCCGACGGCACGATCATCGACCCTTACGGCGGCCGAGGCGATCTGCAGCAGCGGATACTCCGGCACGTCTCGCCCGCCTTTTCAGAGGACCCGTTGCGCGTGCTGCGTGCCGCGCGCTTCGCCGCCCGCTTCTCCGGCCTGGGTTTCAGCCTCGCCGGCGAGACCCTCGGCCTGATGGCGGAGCTGGCCCAGTCCGGCGAACTGGAGCATCTCACGCCCGAGCGGGTCTGGCAGGAAACGGCCAACGCTCTGGAGGGGCCCAGGCCTGCCGTCTACTTCCACATCCTCTACGTCTGCGGCGCCCTGGCGGTCCTGTTCCCCGAACTGGACGCGCTGTTCGGCGTGCCCCAGCCGGAGCAATGGCATCCCGAGGTCGACACCGGCCTGCATACGCTGCTGGTACTCGAACAGGCGACCCGGCTGTCGCCGTCCCTGTCGGTACGCTTCGCCGCCCTCACCCATGACCTCGGCAAGGGCGAGACACCGGAAGCGGAATGGCCCAGCCACCGGGGACACGAACGGCGCAGCGTGCGCCTGCTCGGCCGTCTCTGCCAGCGCCTGCCCGTGCCGAAGGCCTGCCGCGACCTCGCCCTGCTGGTGGCCGAGTATCACGGCCTGTGCCATCGCGCGGGGGAACTCAGGCCGTCGACGGTGATGAAGCTGCTGGAGGCCGCAGACGCTTTCCGGCGGCCGGACCGGTTCGACGAATTCCTGCTCGCCTGCGAAGCCGACGCCCGCGGACGCACCGGCCTTGAGGACCGCCCCTACCCGCAGGCCGACCGGCTGCGCAGGGCCCGGGAGGTCGCCGCCGCGGTCTCGGCCGGCGACGTAGCCGGCGCGGACCTCGAGGGGCCTGCCATCGGCCGGGCGATCCGGGAAGCGCGCATCGACGCCCTGCGCGCTGCGCTACCCCGTCAGGCAGACTGGCGCACCGACAAGCCCGGGACGCCCGGCTAGACCACCAGCCAGAGGATCACGCCCGCCAGCACCACCCGGTACACCGCGAACGGCCACATGCCGATGCGCTCGATGAAGCCGAGAAACAACCGGATCGCCAGATAGGCGGTGACCGCCGAGATGGCGGTGGCACCGGCCAGGATGCCCCAGCGGACCGGGACCGTCGACTCGATCAGATTCCAGGTCTCCAGACCGCTCGCCGCCAGGATGGCGGGCACCGACAGCAGGAAGGAAAACCGCGCCGCGGCACTGCGAGTGAGTCCCAGCGCCATCGCGGCGGTCATGGTGATGCCCGAGCGCGACGTCCCGGGTATGAGCGCGAGCACCTGCGCCAGGCCGACCAGCAAGGCATCGCCGAGCCGCAGGGAGTCTTCCGAACGGCGCTGGGCGCCGAACACATCCGCCAGCCATAGCACGATGCCGAAGCCACCGGTAGCCGCGGCGATGACGAGTGCCGAGCGCAGATTCGCCTCGATCCAGTCGTGCCCGGCCAGGCCCGCCAGGCCGAGCGGCAGCGTGCCGACCATCACCGCCCAGGCGAGCCGGGATTCCGGCGACGCACCGCCGCCGCGGACCTGGCGCAACCAGCCGCCGGCCATCGCGAGCAGATCGCGTCGGAAGACGATCAGCACCGCGGCGAGGGTGCCGAAGTGCACGGCCACATCGAAGGCGAGGCCCTGGTCCTGCCAGCCGGCTATTACCGGCACCAGCACCAGATGACCGGAACTGGAGATGGGAAGGAACTCGGTCAGACCCTGCAACAGGGCGAGGACGACCGATTGCCACCAGGTCACGGCAAAGGACTCGAAGACAGACTCACAGGGTGCGCCTGAGATCGCTCAGGGCGAATCCCCGCGGAAAGAGCTCCGTCGCCCGCCTGTAACCCATGAATCTGAACGCCTCGCCCATCTCGCCGGGGAGCGTAAGGGTTTTGACCTCGCCAGACAACGCGAGCCGCTGCCGCTCGTCGAGGGACTCCAGGCCCGCCAGTTCGGCCTCCAGCCCGGCCGCGATCAGGAAGTGAGCCTGGGTCGTGTAGCCGATCAGATCCAGCCCGGCGGCGAGGCCGGCCCGCGCCAGTGCCGTGAAATCCACCCAGGCTGTCAGATCCTGCAGGCCCGGCCAGAACAGCGCATCCTCGTGGCCGCGGTGCCGGTAGTGGCAACGGAAGGTGCCGCCGCTGCGTGCCGGCGCGTAATACTCGGCCTCACTGAGTCCGTAATCCGCAAGCAGCAGGAACCCTTCGCCCAGCCCGGCGGCGACGTTCTCCATCCAGCCGGGCAGACCGAGGGACAGTTCGGAGACGTAACCCGGTGCCAGGCGCCGGCCGAGCCTTGCTTCCAGCGCGGCCACCGCACCGGCGAGCGCCGGCGGTGCCGGGACCCACTCGAGTGCGAGCCCCGCTGGCGTCTCCGTGACGACGGCCCGGCTGACGCCCTCCGCCTCGCGGCGGAAACGCTCCACCGGTAATGCGTCCACCACCTCGTTGCCCACGATCACCCCGCGCAGGGGCTCTGCGGGCAGCGCCTCCAGCCAGCGCACCCGGTCCGAGAGCTCCGGCACCCGGCCGGAGATGCACTCACGCTGACGGGCACGCAGATCCGCGCTCACCTCGAGGATCAGATAACGCTCCGGCTGCGCACCTGCCGCATCCAGCGCGGCCAGTAGTTCCGCCGCCATCACGCCGCTGCCGGCGCCCAGCTCCAGGATGTCGCCGCCACCCACGGCGCCGAGCATCTCCGCGAGCTGGCGCGCGAGGACTCGGGAGAAGATCGGGCTCACTTCGGGCGCCGTGACAAAGTCCCCGGCCGGACCGAACTTTCGCGTGCCGGCCGAGTAGTAACCCAGGCCCGGGGCGTAAAGGGCCAGGTTCATGTAGTCCGCGAAGCCGAGCGCGCCGCCGGCCGCGCGTATGCGCTCGCGGACCAGCGCCACGAGCCGCGCCGAATGAGCCCGGGCGTCGGACCCCGGCGCCGGCAGCGCGTTCGTTCTCTCGTCCCGGACTTGCATCATCTCCTGCGAAGCCGTATCACTGCCGGAGCCGAAACACAGGTCCGGCTATGGGCGGACAAACGGGCGGACAGACGGGCGGACGCAAGGCAACCGGCATGGGCGAAAACGACAGTCACAAGAATTTCGGCTCCCGCTGGGTCCTGATCACCGGCGGCGCGAAGCGCATCGGCGCAGAGATCGCGCGCACGCTGCACGGAGCCGGAGCGAATATCGCGGTGCATTATCGCAGCTCCGCCGGGCCCGCCGAAGCGCTGGTGGCCGAACTCGAAGCTTTGAGGTCCGGCTCGGCGGCCGCCTTCGCCGCCGATCTGCTCGAGGACGAGGCCCGGGATGCGCTGGTGCAGCGGGTCGTGGAGCGCACCGGGCGGCTCGACGTGCTGGTGAATAATGCTTCCACGTTCTATCCGACGCCGCTCGGCACCATCACGCGGCAGCACTGGGACGACCTGCTGGGTACCAACCTGAAGGCGCCGCTGTTCCTGTCCCAGGCGGCGGCGCCGCACCTGCGGGCAACCGGCGGCGTGATCGTCAACCTGGTGGACATCCACGCGCGCCGCCCGCTGCGCGACCATCCGGTCTACGGGCCCGCCAAGGCCGGACTCGCCATGCTGACCCGCTCGCTGGCCAAGGACCTCGGCCCGGACATCCGGGTCAACGGCGTCTCGCCGGGCGCCATCCTGTGGCCCGAAGACG
>CAYRUH010000015.1:15385-72075 GCA_964427415.1 uncultured Woeseiaceae bacterium
CCGGACATCCGGGTCAACGGCGTCTCGCCGGGCGCCATCCTGTGGCCCGAAGACGAGGACATGACGGAGTCGGCGAAAGCCGGCATCATCGGCCAGACGGCGCTGAAGCGCACCGGCTCGCCGGCGGACATCGCCGGCTGCGTCCTCTACCTGGTGCGCGACGCCACCTACGTCACCGGCCAGATCATCGCCGTCGACGGCGGGCGCAGTCTGGGCTGGTAGGCGGGGCTGGCAGGCAGACTCAGAAGACCCCGTCGAGGCTGCGCCAGGGCGGCGCCGGCTCGGCCTGATACTCGTATTGCGGGACGGCCGATTTCTCGGCGGCGACGGCAGCGGGGCAGCTGTTGGTCAACAGCACGTCCAGCGCGGCCTGCAGCGACGGATCGTCCGGATCGCCGATCGGGAAGCGGATGTCGTCCGCTGCCGGGCAGTCGGCAGGCAGGCCATCGAAAAAGCCCCCCTCATCCAGCGCGTTGACCGTCTCGAAGGCGACCGGCCGCAGGATCAGGTCGCACTCGTCCAGCACCTCGCCGGTCTGGCCTACCGGCTTGCCGAAAGTATCCGCGCCGACGATGCTCACCTGTATATGCGGCGCCATGCCGTTGATCACCAGCTCACTCGCGGAGGCCGTCGCCCCGGTGGCGATGAACACGATGCGAGAGAGGACCGGCGCGGCATCGACAAACTCGAAAAACTCCTCGTCGTTCCGCGCTGCATTGGCGGCATTGAACAGCGTGCGCGAAAACACCTCGCCCGGTGCCGCTCCCCAACCCAGGTAGTCGCCGAGCAATTCGGCGGTACGCACCAGCCCGCCGCCATTGTAGCGCAGGTCGATGACGAGATCCGTGACGCCGGCGTTCTCGAACGCCTGGAACGCCTGATCCAGGGGCCCGCCGGCGCCCTCGGCAGTGCTGATGAACTGGGACATCTCCAGGTAGCCCGCCCGGATGAAGTTCGTCTCGATGATACGATTCTGAGGCACCGGATCGATCGTCACCACGTCCTTGCTGACGCTCACCTCGAACTCGCTGCCATCCAGTTCGCGAATGCGGAAAAACCGGGTTACCCCGACCTCCGAGGGCCCGAAGGCTTCGTTGATGCCCTCGGCCGCCTGGATCTCCGCGATGGTGCGTCCATCGATCTCCAGTATCCGCTGGCCGCGCTCGAAACCGGCCAGGGCCGCCGGGCTGTCGGCAAAGACCCGGGTGAAACGCAGATCGTTCTCCGCTTCGAAGCGGCTCGAAAAACCGAAGCCTGCAAACTGGCCTTCCCCGAAGAACTGGGCGTCCTCGGTTGCGGAGCCGATAAAGCTGAAGCGGTCGACACCGTTGGGACTGAATGACCTCAGCTCGGCGAGCAGCGCCTCAGGCGTGGCGAAGTCCGCGATGTCGATGTCGGCCGGCAGCCGGTCTGCCCAGAGGTAGACATCGCGCATCCGCGCCAGCACGAATTCCTTGATCGCGGTCTCGCCGCAGTCGGCCGTCCCGGTATCCGGCGGCGGCGCGGCGGTACCGCCGCCGCCCCCGCCACAGGCCGCCGCCGCAAGCGCCGTGGCAATGATGATCCCGACCGTTTCGATTCTCTTCATCCCTGTCGCCTCTCTCGTCCTCATGGGGCGTCGGACCCTGATCGTGCCCAATCTATCCCCGCCGGCACCGTTTTTCGAGGCCTCAGGCTCTGGCCCCGATGTCGAAGTCCTCCACGGTGAGGCGCCGGCCGCCGTCCTCGAAGGCCTGCCAGAGTTCGGCGAGGCGGCGTCCGTCCACCGGGTGGACGAGATCGGGGGCCAGTTCGGCCAGCGGCCCGAGCACGAAGTCGTACTTGAGGACGTCGTCCCGGGGCAGCGCCACGGGCGGGCCCTCGGTTACGAGATCGTCGTAGAGCAGCAGATCCAGATCCAGCGTCCTCGGCCCGTAGCGCTTCCCGTTCCGCTCCCTCCCCGCCAGGCGGTGAATCTCCTCCAGCTCGTCGACCACCTGCTCCGGACGGCATGCCGTGTCGAAGGCGGCGACCAGATTGAGGAAGTCCTCGCCGGCGAACCCCACCGGCGGGTTGCGATACACGGAGGAGACTTCGAGACCGCCGAAGCGCCGCTGCAGCTCTCCGCAGGCGAGCCGCAGGTTTTCCTCCGGCCGTATGTTGCTGCCGATGCCGACGAATACCCGGGCCATTTCAGTCGGGCCTCTTGCCACGCTCGATACGCACGCCCACGTCCCGGGAGCCCCGGATCGCGCCGGGCTTGTTCACGGTCACCCGGACCCAGGGCACCTCGAATTCGCCCAACACGATCCCGGCGATACGCTCGGCCATGGTCTCGACGAGCTGGAATTCCGACTCCTCGACGAAGGCGATGAGCCGCTTCGCCACTCTCTTGTAATTGAGCGTGTCGTCGATGCTGTCCGTCGCCGCCGCCCTGGCGATGTCGGCGGCCATCTCCAGGTCGATGCTGACGGTCTGGCGGATGCGACGCTCCCAGTCCCAGATGCCCACCACGGTGTCGATGCGCAGATCGCGCAGAAAGATGATATCCATGAATCCTCCGCTCAGGCGGCCACTGCCGGCAGTTCCTCCAGCGACCAGCGTGCCCGCGCCAGAATGCGGGGCTCGTCACTGGAATGAGTCAGCCGGAGCGCACCGGCCAGCGCGATCATCGCGCCGTTGTCGGTGCAGAACACCGGCCGCGGGAAATACACGCGGCCGCCGCGGGCGCTGACGTCTGCCACCAGCGATTCGCGCAGCCGTCGATTGGCGCCCACGCCGCCCGCCACCACCAGGCGACCACGCCCGGCGGCCTCGAGCGCCCGGCGGCATTTGATGACGAGAGTCTCCACGACCGCCGCCTCGAACGAGGCGGCCACGTCGGCGCGGGCGCGCTCGTCCCACGAGCCTGCCTCGCGCAACCGCCGGGCCTCGACCAGCACGGCCGTCTTCAGGCCCGAGAAGCTGAAATCCAGCCCCGGCCGCCGCGTG
Source organism: uncultured Woeseiaceae bacterium (assembly GCA_964427415.1). GTDB lineage: Bacteria > Pseudomonadota > Gammaproteobacteria > Steroidobacterales > Woeseiaceae > Lentisalinibacter. The sequence goes on from CAYRUH010000015.1 coordinate 18,356, forward strand.
AGCGGACGGGGGAAACCGAAGGCTGCCGGATCCCCCCGCTCCGCCAGTGCAGCGAGCGCGGGACCTCCCGGATAGCCGAGCTCCAGCAGTTTGGCAGTCTTGTCGAATGCTTCCCCGGCCGCATCGTCCAGGGTGGTGCCGAGCACCGTATAGCGGCCGATCCCGGCCACGTCCACCAGCAGGGTATGGCCGCCGGAGACCAGCAGCGCGACGAAGGGGAACTCCGGCGGCTCCGCCTCCAGCAGCGGCGCCAGCAGGTGGGCCTCCATGTGGTGAACGGGAACGGCGGGCAGGCCGGCCGCCGCGGCGTAGCTGGCGGCGAAGGTCGCCCCCACCATCAGCGCGCCGATGAGGCCGGGGCCGGCGGTGTAGGCGAGCCCGTCCAGATCGCTGGCTTCCATGCCCGCGTTGGCCATCACTTCCTGGACCAGCGGTACCAGGCGCCTGGAGTGGTCCCGGGAAGCCAGCTCCGGCACTACGCCGCCGTAGCGCGCATGCAGATCCACCTGGCTGTGCAGACGGTGCTCCAGGAGTCCGGCCTCGGTGTCGTACAGGGCCACCCCGGTCTCGTCGCAGCTCGTTTCGATGCCCAGTACCAGCATAGCGGGCGGATAATACCCCAGGGAAAGGACAAAAGGCTTTTGCATTCGGCGGAAACCGACCGTAAACTTAGCGGTCTTTGTCCGCTGCGGCGGATTTGTCCAACCAATTGTCCAACCAATTGTCCAACAATGGGCGTCTGGCCAGCCTGATACCGTGCGGCCGGCTTGAGAGCAGACAGACCGGAAAACCTATGCCGAGCGTAAAAGTCAGAGAGAACGAATACTTCGACGCCGCCCTGCGGCGTTTCAAGCGTGCCTGCGAGAAGGCGGGCGTGCTGACGGAACTGCGCCGCCGCGAGTTCTACGAGAAGCCCACCCAGGAGCGCAAGCGCAAGAAAGCGGCCGCCGTGAAGCGCCACCTGAAGCGGATCTCCCGGGAGCAGAATCGCCGCAAGCGGCTGTACTGAGCGGCACCATCCTGCCGGTCATTGCGCTAGCCCTCTCACCAGCCATCCCCCATCATGGACCTGAAAGACCGCATCACGGCCGACATGAAGGCGGCCATGAAGACGGGTGACAAGGATCGCCTCGGGGTTATCCGCATGACGCTCGCCGCCGTGAAGCAGCGGGAAGTGGACGAGCGCAAGGAACTCACCGACGCCGACGTGCTCGCCGTCATCGAGAAGATGGTCAAGCAGCGCCGGGAGTCGGTCACCCAGTACGAGGCCGGCGGCCGCACGGACCTCGCCGGGAAGGAGCAATTCGAGATCGGCGTGCTGTCGGAGTATCTGCCCGAGCCGCTTTCGGAGGACGACCTTGCGGCACTCATCGACGCCGCCATCGCCGCGACCGGTGCCGAGTCGCTGCGTGACATGGGCAAGGTCATGGCCCGGATCAAAGACCAAGCGCAGGGCCGGGCCGACATGGGCGCCGTGAGCGCGCAGGTCAAGGCGAGGCTTGCAGGCTGACCTGACCACCCGGTCTGCGCCATTCGCGTCCGTGCCGCCCGCCGGCTATCCTGTGCCTCGCACGCCGGTAGCTGCCGGTGAGGGCAATATGAGCGGCCGCATCCCCCAGGAATTTATCGACGACCTGATCGCCCGCGCGGACATCGCCGAGGTGCTGGGCACCCGCATCCAGCTGAAGAAGGCCGGCCGGGAGTACAAGGCGCTGTGCCCGTTCCACGGCGAGAAGACGCCGTCTTTCACGGTCAGCCCGGACAAGGGCTTCTACCACTGCTTCGGCTGCGGCGCGCACGGCACCGCCATCGGCTTCCTGATGGAGCACGACCACCTCGGTTTCGTGGAGGCCATCGAGGAGCTGGCGGGACTGATGGGACTGGAGGTGCCGCGGGAGGCGGAGTCCCGGCCCACGCGCAAGCTGGACCGACTGCTCGAGCTGACCGCCGCCGTCGAGCAATGCTACGTCGACTGCCTGCGCGACAGCGACGAGGCGGTGGCTTACCTGAAGCAGCGCGGCATCGACGGCACCACGGCCAGGGCCTACCGTATCGGCTTCGCCCCGGCGGGCTGGGACCACGTGCTGAAGCGCTTCGGCACAGACGACGAAGCCGTCGAGCGGCTGCACGCCGCCGGCCTGGTGATCCGGCGCGATAACGGCGGCTACTATGACCGCTTTCGCCATCGGGTCATGTTCCCCATCCGCGATTCGCGGGGACGCACCATCGGCTTCGGCGGGCGGGTGCTCGGTGACGAGGAGCCCAAATATCTGAACTCCCCCGAGACGGTGCTGTTCCACAAGGGCCGGGAACTCTACGGCCTCTACGAGGCGAAGAAGCGCCTGCGGGATATCCGACGCCTGGTGGTGGTGGAGGGCTACATGGACGTGATCGCCCTCGCCCGCCACGGCATCGGCTATGCCGTCGCCACGCTCGGCACGGCCACCACCGCCGACCACCTCTCACGGATGTTCCGGTTGACCGAGGCCGTCTGTTTCTGCTTCGACGGCGACCGCGCCGGCCGCGCGGCCGCCTGGCGCGCTCTCGAGAACGCATTGCCCCAGGTGCGCGAAGGCCGCCAGATCTACTTCGCCTTCCTGCCCGAGGGCGAGGACCCGGATTCCCTCGTCTGCGAGCGCGGCGCCGACGCGTTCGAGGCGATACTGGGCCAGGGACTGCCGTTGTCGGACTTCCTGGTCGAGGAGCTGGCCGGGCAGGTCGATCTCGGCTCCGTGGACGGCCGGGCGCGGCTGGCCGAGCTCGCGCGTCCCCTGGTGGCGAAGATCCCGGTCGGCATCTACCGGGAACTGCTGCTCGAGCGGCTCGGCGAAACGGTGGGCCTGTCGGGACAGCGACTGGCGGGCATGATGGACGCTCCGGAGGAGAAGCCGGCCGCGCTGCGGCGAACCGCCCGGCCGCGGATGCAAGCCGGCCGACCCACCCTGGTGCGCCGCGCCATCACGCTGCTGCTGCACGACCCGTCTACGGCCTCGGCGGTGGATGTGGAACGGCTGACCGGGCTCAACCGCCCCGGCGCCGATCTGTTGGTGGAACTCCTTGAAACGCTGCAGGCCGAACCTCATATCACTACCGCAGTTATCCTGGAACGCTGGCGGCACCGACCTCACGGCGAGCATCTGGCGGCGCTGGCCGCCGCCGAGACACCCGGTCACGCGGACTTCGACGCGGCAGCCGAACTGGAGGGCTGTGTCCGCCAGCTGGTCCAGGCCGCCCGGCACGACCGAGTGGAACTCCTGCGGGAAAAGGGCCGTAGTGGCGAGCTCTCGGCCGAAGAGCGGGAAGAGCTGCGCCAGTTGCTTTCCCGACCGGCGCATCCGGCCTCCGATGATGGAAATATCACGGAAAATTCAGTATAGTTAGCGGTTTGCCCAACCCACGCACAGAGGTTCTGTTTGTGAGCGAGAAACGCAACAGCGCATCCGCGATCCCGAACGATAAGCAGTCTCAGCTGAAGCTGCTGATCGCGCGGGGCAAGGAGCAGGGTTATCTGACCTACGGGGAGGTGAACGACCACCTCCCGAACGATATCGTCGATCCCGAACAGATCGAGGACATCGTCAACATGATCAACGACATGGGCATCACCGTGCACGAGAAGGCGCCGGATGCCGAGTCGTTGCTCCTGTCGGATGCCGCGGTCTCGAACGACGACGACGACACCGAGGAGGCGGCAGACGCGCTGGCCTCGGTCGACAGCGAGTTCGGCCGCACCACCGACCCCGTGCGCATGTACATGCGGGAAATGGGCACGGTGGAACTCCTCACCCGGGAGGGCGAGATCCAGATCGCCAAGCGCATCGAGGAAGGCCTGGACCAGGTCAAGGCCTCGCTGTCGCACTTCCCGCCCAGCGTGCAGTTCATCCAGGACGTCTTCGCGGCCGTGCAGGACGGCAACGCCCGAATGCAGGACCTGGTCGTGGGTTTCATCGATCCGAACGAGCCGGACGAGATCCCGACACCGGGACAGCGCGGCGATGACGACGAGGACCCCAATGCCCCGCCCGATCCCGAGGATGTGGCCAAGCGCCTGAAGAAGTTGCACAAGCTGCACATCAAGGTGATGACGGCGCTGGACAAGTTCGGCAACCGCGACAAGAAAACGAAGAAGGCCCGGGACGAGCTGACCGCCGAGCTGATGGAGCTGAAGCTGTCGCCGAAGCTGTTCGAGTCGATGATCGCCATCCTGCGCGACACGGTCCAGACGATCCGCTCCCAGGAGCGGGCGGTGATGCAGATCTGCGTCCGTCAGGCCGGCATGCCGCGCAAGGACTTCATCGCGAGCTTCCCGAAGAATGAGACCAACCTGAAGTGGGTGGAGAAGCACATCCGCGCCAAGCGCAAGCACTCCTCGACGCTGTCGAAGCTGAAGGAAGACATCCTGCGCGCCCAGCGCAAGCTGGTGCAGGTGGAGGAGGAGACCGGCCTCTCGATCGTCGAGATCAAGGAGATCAACCGGGCCATGTCCATCGGCGAGGCGCGGGCACGGCGGGCGAAGAAGGAGATGGTCGAGGCCAACCTGCGCCTGGTAATCTCCATCGCCAAGAAGTACACCAACCGGGGCCTGCAGTTCCTGGACCTGATCCAGGAGGGTAACATCGGCCTCATGAAGGCGGTGGACAAATTCGAATATCGCCGCGGCTACAAGTTCTCGACCTACGCCACCTGGTGGATCCGCCAGGCTATCACCCGCTCCATCGCGGACCAGGCCCGCACCATCCGCATCCCGGTGCACATGATCGAGACCATCAACAAGCTGAACCGCATCTCACGGCAGATGCTGCAGGAGATGGGCCGCGAGCCGACACCGGAGGAACTGGCCGAGCGCATGGAGATGCCCGAGGACAAGGTGCGAAAGGTGCTGAAGATCGCCAAGGAGCCCATCTCCATGGAGACGCCCATCGGCGACGACGAGGACTCTCACCTCGGCGACTTCATCGAGGACGCCTCCGTGGAATCGCCGATCGACTCGGCGACCTCCGAGGGTCTGAAGGAGACCACCCACGGCGTGCTGGCCGGCCTCACACCCCGGGAGGCGAAGGTGCTGCGCATGCGCTTCGGCATCGACATGAACACCGACCACACCCTCGAGGAGGTCGGCAAGCAGTTCGACGTGACGAGGGAGCGCATCCGCCAGATAGAGGCGAAGGCGCTCCGGAAACTGCGCCACCCGAGCCGCTCGGATCAGCTCAGGAGCTTCCTGATCGAGGACTGATCCGGCGCCGCCAGCGATCGGAACCAGGGCGGCATCCGCGCGGATGCCGCCCTTTTTTTTGATCGAAGGTTCTCACGGGCGCCGCGAAACGCCCCGGGGCCATCGGCTACCAGCGGAACTCCGCCACCAGCGGATAGTGATCGGAGCCGAGGTCGGGGCCGCTCCGCACCCGCACCGGCACCAGCCCGCCCCGGTAGACGCAGTGGTCGATGGGGATCCAGACCGGCAGCCAGCCGGCCGGGAAGGTGGCCGGGTAGCCCTGCCCGGCCGCGGCATTGGCCACGCCCGCCCGTGCCGTAAAGGCGCGGAAGCTCGGCGAGAACGGCGTGTCGTTGAAATCCCCGCAGACCAGCGTTGCGCCTTGCGCTTCCCGGACCAGCGCCGCCACGGCGGCGAGCTGGGCGTTGCGCTCGGCCGCGTGGCCTGCCGAAATGGGCGAGCGGGGATGGACACCCAGCACCCGCAGTCGCCGGCCGTCCGTATCCAGCACCGCATCCAGGACCGGGCTGTCGATGCCGGCAGGGTGGATCACCCGGCCCGAGGCGATCGGATGGCGGCTCAGCAGGGCGATGCCCCAGGCGCCTTCCCGGGCCGCTTCCAGGCGATGGGGATAGACCTCGGCCAGCGACGCGAGGCGTCGCGCGGCGGCCGGGGTGTACTCGGGCAGCACGACGACGTCGGCCCGCAGTTGACCGAGCCAGGCCTCGGCCGCACCGAGGTCCGGATTGCGCCAGTCAAGGTTCAGGACCACCGCCGTGAAGTCAGTGGGAGAAGCTTCTGCCGCAGCGACGCGGGGCAACTGCTCCCGGGCCTGGAAGACGCAGACTGCCATGACCAGCGCAAAGACCAGCGCCGCCACCCGCTCACGGGCCGCCAGCGCCACAGCCAGGAGCAGCAGGCCGCCGACGGCGATCTGCAGCGGGAAGTGCACCGGCAGGCCGAACACCCACCAGAGCGGCTCGGCGAGGGGCAGCACAAGCAGCGCCACGCTGCCTGCCGCCGCCGCTCTCAGCACGCCTCTAACCATGCCGCCGGCTCATCGGTCGCCTCAATGCCTGGAGGTGCCGGCATCGGTCTCGCCCTCGGTGATCAACTCGTCGAAGCGCCGGATCAGCGACAGCAACTGACCGGTATCCCGCGGATCCTCGCGCAGGCACTCCTCGGCGTAGGCGTGGATGCCGCTCTCCGACGGCATCCCGGCACCGTCGGCAGCCAGTATTCGCTGCATGCGGGGCAGGAACAGCCATTGCAGCCACTGGTGGAACCGGAGTGTATCGAAACAGAAAGGCTGGTCGCTGCCCAGACGAGTGAGCGCCGGACGCTCTTCCTCCCAGAGTTCGATGCGCTTCATCTCCGCCTCGATCCCGTCGACGATTTCAGCCACTGCCTGCTGGAATCCGTCCATCTTTCCATTCTGGCATAACGGCAAGGCGTCGACGTGGCAGCGGTTCGCAGAACCGCTGGGCACGGGCTGGCAGTGGCCTTGATGACGAGACCGGACTTGGTGGCTATACTGGCCCGCCCGACGGGCCCTTAGCTCAGTTGGTTAGAGCAGCGGACTCATAATCCGTAGGTCCCAGGTTCAAGTCCTGGAGGGCCCACCATCCATCCTCCCACGGCTGCCTGCCGTCAGCCGGTCGCCGGCCAGAGTAAGACCAGCGCCGTACCGAACAGGATCGACACACCCATCGTCGCCAGGGCATAGGCGGCCAGCCGCCGACCGCCGAGCACCGCCGCCGCGGCGATCTTGAATGCCAGGTTGGACAGGGTCGCGATCAGGATCGCCCGCCACGCTGCGTCGCCGGACAGCCGGCCCTGGGAGAACAGCTCCGCCGTCGACAGCGTCAGGGCATCCACGTCGGTCAGGCCGGAGATCACGGCAACGCCGTAGATCGCGCTGTCCTGGCCGAACTCCTCGCGCACGGCCGTCACCAGCAGCAGGATGACGGCATACAGCACCCCGAATACAATGGCGGTGCGCATCTGGGCCGGGTTCTCGAGGTTCGGCGGCTGCATTTCGCTCGAGTCGATCAGCAGCAGCAAAGCGACGCAGAGTACGATCATGAAAGCCATCATCGCGGCCAGCGGCAGCGCGCCCTGCAGCAGGAGATCCGGCGCGACCGCCCCCAGTTCGATGCCCACGCGCACGTAGACGATGGTGGAGGCGATCAGCACCACCAGCGCGGCGGCGGGGGCGGCGGCCGGGTTGCCGGCACATTGGCGGGCATAGCTCACCGTCGTTGCCGTGCTCGAGACCAGGCCGCCGAGCACCCCGCCGGCCAGGGAACCGGCACGGACGCCGAGGACCCGATAGGCCAGATAGGCGGCCAGGCTGATGCCGACGATGAGCGTGACCATCAACCAGAGCGTGAACGGGTTGAGCACGTCGTAAGGGCCAACGGTCTGGTTGGGCACCACCGGCAGTATTACCAGCGCGACGAGCACAAACTGGATCATGGCGGCGAATTCCCGTTCGCCGATGGCGCCGATCAGCCCGTGCAGCTTGGCCTTCCACTGCAGCAGCACGGCGGCCACCCCGGCCAGCGCCACTGCCGGCGCCTGGATGCCGCTGGTCAACATCGCGCCCACGCCGAACATGAGCAGGCCGGCGATCTCGGTCGTCAGACCGACATAGCCCGCACTGCTATCCTGCCCGCGCACGCGGAGTACATTGGCGAGGACGAACAGGGTGGTGATGCCGAGCAGGCCGGCGGCGATCATCCAGCCGCCGTAGTCCTTGGCCAGAATCCCGCAGACGGCACCCAACAGGGTGATGAGCGCGAAGGTGCGCACGCCGGCGATGCGGCGGTGTTCCTCGTCGCGCTCGCGCTGGCTGCCGACCAGCAGACCCAGACCGAGCGCGATAGCCAGCGGTTCGAAAATACCGAAATCCATGAATCTATCGCCTGTCTGCCGTGTTCGAGAGTAACCCAGGCTCCCGGCGGCGGCGAGCCGGGACATGCCGCAGTCAGGTGAAAAGCAGGTAGCAGCCGCCGGTGATGACCCCGGCGCCGATCAGATTCAGCGCCAGGCCCTCCCGGGCCATCTGCTTCACCGTCAACTCGCCGGAGCTGAAGATCACCGCGTTCGGGCCGGTGGCCACGGGCAGCATGAAGGCAAAACTGGCGCTCATCGCCGCCGGCACCATGATCAGCCGATGGTCCAGACCGGCGCTGGTAGCTGCCGCCGCGAGGATCGGCATCAGCAGGGTCGTGGTCGCCGTATTGCTGGTGACCTCGGTGAGGAAAGTCACCGTCAGGCAGGTCAGCAGGATCATGACCAGCACCGGCAACACGTCGAGGGCGGCGACCATCTCGCCCAGCGAGGTGCTGAGCCCGGAGCTCACGAAGGCCCTGGCGATGGTGATACCGGCGCCGAACAGGATCAGGATGTCCCAGGGGATGCGTACGGCCGTGTCCCAGTCCAGCAGGCGCCCGCCGCGGCCGTTCGGCACCAGGAACATTACCACGACCGCGAGCAGCGCCACGCTGGCGTCGTTGGCGCCCGGCAGGCCCAGCCAGGCGCTCCAGCCGCCGAAGGGTTCGCGCCGGGTCATCCACAGCACCGCGGTGACGGCGAACACGGCCAGCGTGCGCACCTCCTCGCTGCGCCAGGCCGCCACCGGCGGCATCTCGATGGCACTGGCATGGGACAGGCCCCGGGTAAGCCACAGGGCCGTCAGCGGGATCATGACCGCCACCACCGGCAGCGCCCAGGACATCCAGCCGAAGAAGGTCACCTCCTGGTCCGTGTTCTGCCGGAAGACCTCCATGAAAATCAGGTTGGGCGGTGTGCCGATGGGCGTGCCGACGCCACCCACGCTGGCCGCATAGGCTACGCCCAGCAGCAGGCTCACCTTCAACCGGTTGTCCTCGACCCGCTCCAGCACGGCGAGCACGATTGGCAGCAGCATCAGCGTGGTCGCCGTGTTGGAGATCCACATGCTGAGGAAGGCAGCTGCCGCCATGAAGCCGAACACGAGGTGACGGCCGCTGCGCCCGCCGAAGGCGCTCACCATACCGAACGCGATACGCCGGTGGGCGCCGCTCCTCGCCATGGCCGTGGACAGGATGAACCCGCCCAGCAGCAGCAGGATCAGCGGGTTGCCGTAGGCTTCGCCGACCTGGGAAGGCGTCAGCACGCCGACCAGGGGGAAGACCGCGATGGGCACCAGGGAGGTGGCCGGGATGGGGATCGGCTCGAAAATCCACCATACGGCACAGAGCGTCGTTACGGCGGCGGTCCAGGCGACTTCGACGGAGGCGCCGCGCGCCTGCAGCAGGAGGAAGACGGCGAGGGCGGCCAGCGGCCCGGCGTACAGCGCGATCCGGCGCACCATCGTCCGCTCCTCGCCCTCAGTCGTCGGCGGCCGCCATGGCCACGACGGCTCGCGGCGCTCGGTTCACTGCAGCAGCTCGATCACTCCGCAGGCGATGCGCGCGCCGGCGGCGCCGGTGGGCTGGGTCTCGAAATCGTCGGGCTCGGCGTGCACGATGACAGATCGGCCGATGATGCCGGTCTCGCCTTTGAAGGTGAGTTCATCACCCAGCACCCGATCGAACCGGGCCTGGCCGTGCTCGTCGAATGTGATATTGCCGAGATCACCGGCGTGCTGCTGGCCGGCGGGATCGTCGGGCGAGCCGTGGGGCGCGCCGGCGGGGTTGAAATGCGGCCCGGCCGACGTGCCGTCCGGGGCACTGCAGTCACCCACCTCGTGGATATGGATGGCATGGGTGCTGGCGGGCTCGCCACCGTCCAGCACGCCGCCCATCACCATCGGCCCCTCGAACGCCGTGAAGACGACGGCGCCGTCCAGAGAGGAGCCGGATTTCGGTTCCATCCGGGCGATCGCCCTGAGGGCGCTGCCCGCCGCCGGACGGGCCTCCGGCTGTGCCGCGGCCGGCTCCTCAGCCGACTTCTGCTCCAGCGGCGGCGGAGACTCGCCGCCGCAGGCCGCCAGCGCGACGGTGCAGGCCACGGCCGCCACCGCCCGCGCAATACCGCTTCGATACTCTCCCATGGATCGCTCCCTGTCGTTTGAGATTCTGACTCTGCACCAAAAAAAATCGGGCCGGCAGCGGACATCTCAGCGCGCCCGGCGCCAGTATTGTATCAGCAGGAAACCGAACAGCATGCCGCCCAGGTGGGCGAAGTGGGCGACACCGGGCTGCAGGCCGGTGACCCCGTACATGAGCTCCAGGACACCGAACAGGATAACCAGGTACTTGGCCTTCATCGGGATCGGCGGGATCAGCAGCAGGATCTGCCGGTTCGGGAACATCAGGCCGTAGGCGAGCAGGATGCCGAAGACGCCGCCCGAGGCGCCGATGGTGGGATAGACCTCGGACTGGAACATGGCCACCAGCAGCTGCACGATGCCCGCGCCCACGACGCACACGAGGTAGTAGATTACGAAGTAGCGCGGCCCCCAGAAACGCTCGATGTCGCGGCCGAACATCCACAGCGTGAACATGTTGAACAGCAGGTGAGTGAGGTCGCCGTGCAGGAAGCCGTAGGTGACGAACTGCCACGGCGCGAAATACTCGGAACCGGCCGGCCACAGCGCCAGCGAACCGAGCAGCGTCACGAACATCTCCCGGGAGGCGTTCTGGGCAGCGAAGGCCAGCCCGTTCGCCACCAGCAGCGTGAAGATGACCGTGGGAATGAGACTGTTGTTGCCGGGCGGTTGCGGCCGAATCCTGTAGGCACCCATGCCGACGTTATACAGGAAAGCCGGACGCCGGGTCAGGCCGCGCCCGGCGCCCGTTCGGCCCGCGCGGTGCTGTCCCGATCCTGTCCAACCCCGGTTGCGGTAACATCTCATCCAGCCCGGCAGGCCCCGGTGCATTCGTGGCCCGCCCGTCCCCCACGCCCACCCGGAACCCGGAGCTCATGGCTGCCGACAGCATCGTCATCCGCGGCGCACGACAGAACAATCTGCGCGACCTGGACATCGAGATCCCCCTGAACGAACTCACCGTCATCACCGGCGTGAGCGGGTCGGGCAAGTCGTCGCTGGCCTTCGATACCATCTACGCGGAGGGCCAGCGCCGCTACGTGGAGACCTTCTCGCCGTACGCCCGGCAGTTCCTGGACCGCATGGACAAACCGGCGGCCGAGCGCATCGAGGGCATACCGCCGGCCATCGCCATCGATCAGACCAATCCGGTGCGCACCTCGCGCTCCACCGTGGGCACGATGACGGAGCTGAACGATCACCTGAAGCTCCTCTACGCGCGCGCCGCTACGCTGTATTGCAGCGGCTGCGGCCGCCCGGTGCGCCGTGACCATCCGGAAACCGTCTGGGCAGCGCTCGGCGGCGACTGGGCGGGCCACCGCGCCGTCATCACCTTCCCGGTGGAGCGCCCGGAGAATTTCAGCGAGGACGAGATCCGCAGCTATCTCGAAGCCCAGGGCTATCTGCGCGTGCAGGAGACCGAAGGGCGCACCCTCTTCGTGGTAGCCGACCGCCTCCGCGTGACGGACGACAACCGCAGCCGCTTCATCGAAAGCGTCGAGGCGGCGATGCGCCGGGGCGGCGGGCACGTGCGCGTCTATGACCATGACGCCGACGGCGTACAGCGGCGGTTCTCGGACCGTCTCCACTGCGCCGAGTGCGACCTCGACTATCGCGATCCCCTGCCCAGCCTGTTCTCCTTCAACTCGCCGGTCGGCGCCTGCGAGACCTGCCGCGGTTTCGGCCGCACCATGGGCATCGACCGGGACCTGGTGGTGCCCGACGGCTCGCTCACCCTCGCCGAGGGCGCCGTCAAGCCCTGGCAGAGCAAGAGCTACCGGGAATGCCAGCGGGACCTGGAGCAGCATGCCCGCCGGGCCGGCGTACCCCTGGACGTGCCCTGGGACGCACTCCGGGAAGACGAGCGGCGCTGGGTGTTCGAGGGCGAAGGCAGCTGGGACGACGGCGTCTGGTACGGGGTGGACCGCTTCTTCGACTGGCTCGAGAGCCGCGCCTACCGCATGCACGTGCGCGTGCTGCTGTCCCGTTACCGCAGCTACGACCTCTGCAGTGCCTGCGGCGGCGCCCGGCTGAAGCCGCAGGCCCTGCTCTGGCGCCTCGGCGGCGATGACAAGAAAGACGGCTCGTCCGGCGGACCGGGTCTGAACGTCCACGAACTGACCCGCCTGCCCATCGACCGCACGGTGGAGTTCTTCGCCGGGCTGGAATTGCCCGCCCCCCTGGACGAGGCCACCGACCTCCTGCTGACGGAGATCCGCACCCGTCTCGGATACCTGCTGGAGGTGGGCCTCGGCTATCTGACACTCGATCGCCAGTCGCGGACACTTTCCGGCGGCGAGGTGCAGCGCATCAACCTCACCACGGCCCTCGGCACCTCACTGGTCAACACGCTGTTCGTGCTGGACGAGCCGTCCATCGGCCTGCATCCTCGGGACATCGACCGCATCAACGGCGTGCTGCGGCGCCTGCGTGACGCCGGCAACTCGCTGCTGGTCGTCGAGCACGATCCGCAGATCATCCGCGCCGCCGACCGGGTGCTCGACATGGGCCCGGGGCCCGGCGAACGGGGCGGCGAGGTGGTGTTCTTCGGCACGGCGAAACAACTCGCCCGCTCGCGGCGCTCGCTGACGGCGCAGTATCTGCGCGGCGAGCGTCTGGTCAACGCCGAGCGCCCGGCGCGCCCCGTCGACGCACACACGCCCGTCCTGCGGGTGCGCGGCGCCCGGGCCCACAACCTGAAGGGCATCGACGCTGCCTTCCCGCTGGGCCGGCTGGTTTGCGTCACCGGCGTCAGCGGCTCCGGCAAGTCCACCCTGGTAGAGGATGTGCTGTGGCGGGGGCTCAAGCGCCAGCGCGGCAAGGCAGGGGACGCTCCCGGCGAGCACGATGCCATCGAGGGCGGCGAGGGACTGGGCGAAGTGGTGATGGTGGACCAGTCCCCCATCGGCAAGACCACACGGTCGAATCCGGCCAGTTTCGTGGGCGCGCTGGCGCCCATCCGCAAGCTCTTCGCCGATGCGCCGCTGGCGATCGAACGTGCCTACACCGCCGGCACCTTCAGCTTCAACTCGGGCGACGGCCGCTGCCCGGAATGCGGCGGCAACGGCTTCGAACACGTGGAGATGCAGTTCCTCTCCGACGTCTATCTGCGCTGCCCGGCCTGCGACGGCCGCCGCTATCGCCCGGAGGTGCTGGAGGTGCGCATCGGCGGCGACGCCGGCGAGCGCTCCCGCTCCATCGCCGACGTGCTCGAGATGACCGTGGCCGAGGCGATTGCCTTCTTCGCCGGCGAGCCCGCCGTGCTGCGCGGCCTGGAACCGCTGGCCGCCGTCGGGCTGGACTATCTCGCCCTCGGCCAGCCGGTGCCGACCCTGTCCGGCGGAGAATCACAGCGGCTGAAGCTCGCCGCCCACCTGGCCGAGGCGCGGGGCCGGCGCTCGCCCTTAGAACGCAAGCTTTTCCTGTTCGACGAGCCCACCACCGGCCTGCACTTCCAGGACATCGCCACCCTGCTGGACGCCCTGCAGGAACTCATCGCCGACGGCCACTCGGTGATCGTGATCGAGCACAACCTGGACGTGATCGACGCCGCCGACTGGATCGTCGATCTCGGGCCGGAAGGTGGCGAGGGGGGCGGCGAGGTGGTCTTCGAGGGCACACCGGACGCACTCGCGAAGCGCCGTGGCAACCACATGGGCAAGGCGCTGGGCGCCTATCGGCGCGAACGGGGCAGCCCGGCCGCGGCCGCGGCGAAGATCGGCACGCGCGCGAGGCCGGCACGGCGCGACCGCGACATCCGCATCCATCACGCGCGGGAACACAACCTGCGCAACGTGGACATCCGCATCCCGCGGGACCGCTTCACGGTCATCACCGGCGTCTCCGGCAGCGGCAAGAGCACGGTGGCCTTCGACATCCTGTTCAACGAGGGTCAGCGCCGCTATCTCGAGTCGCTGAACGCCTACGCCCGGCAGTTCGTCCAGCCCGCGAGCCGGCCCGACGTCGACGCCGTCTTCGGCATACCGCCCACCGTCGCCATCGAGCAGCGCACCAGCCGCGGCGGCCGCAAGAGCACCGTCGCCACCATGACGGAGGTCTACCACTTCCTCCGGCTGCTGTTCGTCAAGCTGGGCACCCAGTACTGCCCGGACTGCGACGTCGCCATCGAGCCCCAGAGCGAGGAGCAGATGCTGGGACGTCTGCTCCAAACCCGCCGCGGCGAGCGCATCGCCCTGCTGGCCCCGCTGGTGGTCGCCCGCAAGGGCTACTACACCGATCTCGCGAAGTGGGCGGCGAAGAAGGGCTACGACACGCTGCGGGTCGACGGCGGCTACCTGCCCACCAGGCAATGGCCCCGGCTGGACCGGTTCCGCGAACACGACATCGATCTGCCGGTGGGCGAGATCCGGGTGGGCCCCGGCTCGCGCGCAGAGCTGGCGGCCCTCCTCGGCCGCGCCCTGGACCTGGGCGGAGGCCTGGTCCGGGTGGTGGCGGATGACGGCGAGAGCCTGCTGTCGGCGCGCCGCGCCTGCCCCTCCTGCAACCGCAGTTTCGACGAGCCGGACCCGCGCCTGTTCTCCTACAACTCGGCGCGGGGCTGGTGCGAGGGTTGCGCCGGAACGGGCCTGGCGACCGCCACCGAGGCCGAGAACGGGAACGAGGACAATGGCGCCGCCAGCGAGCGGGAGCCCTGCGCCGCCTGCGACGGCGCGCGGCTGAACCCGGTGGCACTGAATGTGCGATTTCGCGACCGCAGCATCGCGGACTACGCCGCGCTGCCGGTCCAGCAGGCGGAGACCTGGTTCCGCACCCTGGAGCTGGCGGGCCGCGACGCCGAACTCGCCCGCGACGTGCTCGCGGAACTGTGTGCCCGGCTGGAATTCCTGCACAAAGTCGGCCTCGGTTACCTCACCCTGGACCGGGCCGCGCCGACCCTGTCCGGCGGCGAGGCGCAGCGCATCCGGCTGGCCTCCCAGCTCGGCTCCAACCTCCAGGGCGTGTGCTACATCCTGGACGAGCCCACCATCGGCTTGCACGCCCGGGACAACCGCCGGTTGCTGGATACGCTCAGGGGCCTGGTGGGCCGCGGCAACACCGTCGTCGTGGTGGAACACGACGAGGACACCATCCGCGCCGCCGAACACGTGGTCGACCTGGGGCCGGGCGCCGGCAGCCACGGCGGCCGGGTCGTCGCCGAAGGCCCGGTGGCGGCGATGATGCGCAGCCGGGACTCTCTGACCGGCCGTATGCTGGCCCATCCCCTCGCCCACCCGCTGATGGAACGGCGCCGCGAAGTGAATCCGCGGCGCAGGGACGTGGCTTCCATCCGCATCGCCGGGGCGGAACTCAACAATCTTAAGGGCTTCACCGTGAACGTGCCGCTGCATGCGCTGATCGCCGTCACCGGCGTGTCGGGCAGCGGCAAATCCACGCTGGTGCGCGACATCCTGCACGACAACGTCCGCGCACTGCTGGCGGCCCGGCGCGCGCGCGGCAGGAAGGCGCCCGCCCCGGCCGGCTGCGCCTCGCTCTCCGGCTGGGAAGCGGTCGAGCGCATCCTCGAGGTGGACCAGACGCCCATCGGCAAGACGCCGCGCTCGTGTCCTGCCACCTACATCGGCTTCTGGGACGAGATCCGCCGGCTGTTTGCCCGCACGCCCGAGGCGCGCATGCGGGGCTACGAGTCATCCCGGTTCTCGTTCAACGTCAAGGGCGGGCGCTGCGAGGAATGCGAGGGCCAGGGCGTGCGGCGCATCGAGATGAGCTTCCTCCCCGACGTGCGCGTGGGCTGCGAGGCCTGCGGCGGGCAGCGCTTCTCACGGGAGACGCTGGCCATCCGTTACCGGGACCGCAGCATCGGCGAGGTGCTGGCGATGAGCGTCGAGGAGGCGCGGGAGTTCTTCCACGCCCATACGCGCATCCATCACGCCCTCGACCTGCTGGTGCAGGTGGGTCTCGGCTACCTCACGCTGGGCCAGCCCAGCCCGACGCTCTCCGGCGGCGAGGCGCAGCGCATCAAGCTGGTCACGGAGCTGGCGAAGGCGGGCCCCGACCTGCCGGATAATGCCGCTGCCGGCAAGCGCCGCAGTCGGGACCATACGCTGTACGTGCTGGACGAGCCGACCGTGGGGCTGCACATGGCGGACGTCGAGAAGCTGATCCGGCTGCTCCATCGTCTCGTCGCGGCGGGTAACAGCGTGGTGGTCATCGAACACAACCTCGACATCGTCGCGGAGGCGGACTGGGTCATCGATCTCGGCCCGGAGGGTGGCGACGACGGCGGCCGCATCGTGGCCCGGGGCAAGCCGGAAGACCTGCTCGAGCGGCCTGGCCGTTCCCACACGGCTGCGGCACTGCAGGAGTTCCTGGCCGATCGCAGTCGCTGATCCCCGCCGACGGTTACGGATGTCTGGACTTTCTGACGAGTATCTGTAGACTCCCTGCCATAGACATTAAGTTGACGGAAAAACGACATGGCTGAGACACGGATCGGACAAGGGAACGACAGCAAGAGCAGTAATGATTATGCGATCGGCGCCGTGTCGCGGCTGACCGGCATCTCCACACACACCCTGCGCATCTGGGAGCGGCGTTACGGCGCCGTGATCGCCGACCGCACGGAGAGCGGACGGCGGATTTACTCGCGCCGGGACGTGGAGAAACTGGGTTTGCTGAAAATACTCGTGGACCGGGGCTTCTCCATCGGCCAGATCGCCAATCTGGATCTCGAGGAGCTGCGCGCGCGCCGCGAGGAGGTCGTGCGTCAGGCGAACGACCTGCAGCTCGCGCGGCCCGACCAGCCCATCCGCGTGGCGGCGCTGGGGCGCTTCGCCCTGCAGGGGCTCAGCCGCAACGGCGTACTGCCGGAACAAGTGGAGCTGACCATCCTGGAGAGCGATCCGCGACGGTTCCGGGCCGACATTCGCCGGCTGCGCCCGGACGTGCTCCTGATCGAGGTGCCGGTGGTGGACGAAAAGACTGCCGAGCGCATCGCCGGTCTGCGGGATCTGTGCGGCGCCGGGCGCGTTCTGGTGCTGTACAACTTCGGCCGCGGCGAAGACGTGAACCGCCTGGCCGCAGCCCAGTTCGAGCTGTTCCGGGCGCCCACCACAGCGCTGGCAATCGTCGAGGCGCTGCTGCGGGGCCCGCGGGTGACCAATACGGCCCCGCCGCGGGTGCGCTCCGAGCAGCAGCGTGCTACCGGCGACGCGCCGGAGGTGCCGGTGCTGACCGAAGAGCTGCCGCCAAGGCGTTTCGACGACGGCCAGCTGTGCACCCTCGCCGGCGTCCGCACGGATGTGGACTGTGAGTGTCCGCATCATCTCGCCGACCTGGTGCAGAGCCTGACGGCGTTCGAGATCTACAGTGACCAGTGCGAATCGCGCAACAGCGAGGACGCCGCCCTGCACGCCTATCTGCATGCAATGACCGCCCGCGCCCGCGCCATCATGGAAGAGTCACTGGCGACCCTGGCCCGCGTCGAGAAGCTGGAGTACTGAGCCGCCGTGATCCGCGCCGCCAGCATTATGACGGCAGCTTTGCTGGTGCTCGGTGGCATGGCGGTGCCGGCCGGCGCGGCGCCCGGCTTCGGCGTGCGCATTTCGCCGGTGGCCAATCTGGTCTACCACCTGGATTGCCTGAGTGGCTACCGGCGCTGCACCCGGGCCGCCTTCGATGAGCTCTGGCAGCGCCTCGACTGGAACGCAGAAGACGAACGCCTGCTGATACGCTGGCAGCAGCTGCAGGAGCGATATCGGCTGTATGCCGACTTCACCACGTCGGCTCCGGAGGCGCCCTACCCCTACACCTTCCCCTACCTGCAGGCCCGGGGCATCGACATCGGGGAGAAGCTCCGCCTGGCGAGCCTTCAGTCCCGCGACCTCGCCGATTACGGCGAGCGGCTGCGCCTGCTGCTGCAGCCCCGTGACGCCCGCGAGGCAATGGCTGTCGCCCGCCACTTCGAGCCCCGCTTCGAGGTCTGGTGGCGGGACGGCGCGGCCGGTGACCTGGAGCGCCTGGCCGCCGGCTACCAGGGCACCGCACAGCGCGCCGGCCTCGCCGCGCTGCTCGCCCGGGTCGGCAACCTGTTCGATCTGCGCCTGCAGGACGTCGCCGACCTCGAGGTGAACCTGGTGGCCCTGCCGGAGGGTGCCAGAGCGTCCCGGGCCACGCTGATCGAAAACCATGCCATCGTCGAGAGCCGGCGCGGAGAGGCGCCGGACGACCGCCTCGGTGTGATCGTCCATGAATTCGTCCACTACCTCTACGCGCTCAGTCCCCGGGAACGTCACGAAGCCGTGCTCGAGGCGTTTCTCGCAAGCGAGCGGCCGTGGAGCCTGCGAGCCTACAACCTGATTAACGAGGCGGTCGCGAGTGCTATCGGCAACGGCATCGTCGAGCGGCGGCTGCAGACGGAGGCGGAGTATCGTCGCTACCACGCGCTGCCGGATTCCTTCTACGCGGATTTCTACGTGGACACGCTCGCCAAGGCGCTAGTGCCGATGTTGGACCGCCACCTCGAAGACGGCCGGCCGCTGGGCGCCGGTTTCGCTGCGGACTATCTGGAGACCGCCGCCAGGGCGCTGGACGGCCGGCTGGACGACCTGGCGCTGCAGCTGGTCTCCTCCGCCGTGGTCGCCACGGACCCGGCGCTGGCGGAGCTGGCCCGCCTCCCCGCCTCGGCGCTGACGACTTTCTCACTGTTCACTCACATCACCGCCGAGCCGGGACTCCCGGCCACCGCGCTCACGCGCTACCCGGAACTCTCCGGCATCGTGCTGGTGCGCGCCGGCGACCTGCCCCGGCTGGCCGGATTCGCCGATCAATCGCTGATCGAGCTGATGGAGGGACTGTCCGAACGGCTGGGCGCGTTTGTCTACGGGCATGCGCGCAGCGCGCGGGCGACGGTGTATTACGTGTGCAGCAGCGACGAGGCAGGCGTGGAATGGGCGCTCGAGCACCTGCTGTCGCGCAGCGCGAGCTTCACCGGGCTGAGCCTGCCGCCGGGGACGGCTGTCCGCTATTCACGCGACTCCGGCTCGTCGGACAATATCTCGAAGCGGATGCCGATGGCGCGCAGTCTCGCCAGCAACGCATCTCCCATCGCCTCCGCGGGCGTCAGCACGCCGTAGCGCGGCGGCAGCGAGTCCGCCTCGAGGGACAGACAAAGCGCCGCCTCGGCCAGCATGCGCGAAGTCTCCGCGTACCCGGGTTCGCCGCCGGACGCCTCGCCGATCAGGCGCCGGCCGTCGCCGCGCGCGACGAAAGTGACGCGGAACGAGCCGGCGGCACGGGTCTGTTCGTCGGGGCCGGAACCCGGCGGCCTGAGCCCGCCGAGCCAGCGGCGTACAGGCCCCACCTGGGCCAGCCCGGTCACCGCGGAAATGCCCGACGTCAGGGCCATCAGCTTCGCCAGCGAGCCCACCCGGATGTAGTGCGTATAGGTGAACTCGCGCCCGTAGGCCGACAGCGCCGTCGCGGAACGGATGATGACCTGCCGATCGATGGTCGGGAACGGCATCACCCAGCCGCCCACCAGCTCCTCGTAATGGGCGCCGCGCTTGTCCACGCTCACCCGGCGCTCGCCGCTCACGCCCTGCTCCATGCGCGCCGCGACGCGCCGGGTCTCGCCGAGATTGCCCAGCGCTTCCAGCGCGGAGTTCCAGGTACCGCCCGAGATGCCGCCCTTCGCGGAGACGAAACCTTCGAGCTGCACGCTGGCCTCTTCCGGCAGTGCGTTGACCATCATCCAGGCGCCGAGGTCGTGGGGGATGCTGTCGAAACCGCAGCTGTTGACCACGCGCACCCGCTGTTCCCGGGCGCTGGTGCCGCAGTGGTCCATCACCTGATCCACGAAGGCCGGCTCGCCGGTGAGATCCGCGTAACTCGTGCCCGCCTCGACGCAGGCCATCACCACTGCCTCGCCATAGCGGATGTAGGGACCCACCGTGGTGGCGAGCACCCGGGTGCGCCGCGCCATCTGCAGCAGCGTGTCGTAGTCGCCGACTTCCGCCCTGATCACACCGGGGCTGCCATCCAGTTCCGCGGCCAGCGCCTCGAGCTTGTCCGCATCCCGCCCGGCGATGGCCCAGCGGAATTCCTCATCGGTCTTGTGCGCCAGATAGGCCGCGGTCAGCCGGCCGGTGTATCCCGTCGCCCCGAACAGGATGACGTCGTATTCCCGGTTTTCAGCCATCAGCATCCTCCAGCCGCACGCCGTCTCCCAAGCCGATCTCGCCGCCGTCAAGCACCCGGCAGGTCACGCCGCCGCGCCAATCCGGCTCGAGGGCCTGCCGCAGTCCCGCGCCGGCCTCCTCCATCCGCGAACACGGATCCAGCTCGCCGGTGATCTCCAGCACCACCGGGCCGATTACGAGCCGTCGGCCGGCCGTCTCTGCGAGCGGGATTCCGTCGATGAGTAGGTTGGCCCGACGCGCCGTCCACGGCAGCTTTCGCCCGAGCTCGTCACAGGCGGCGCGCCAGCCCGGGGCGGCCAGCACCGTCACCTGCCGCCGGCCGGGCCGGCCCCGGAAATCCCGGGCCACGCCAGTGGCGGGGTGGACCAGCGCGCATTCGAGGATCTCCATGGGAGCGCGTTTCCGCTCCCGCCGTGCGATCCCGATCAGCCTGCCCTCGCTCATGGGCGGCCTCCCTGGCTGCAAACCCCGATGGTATCAGGTAGCACGGCCTTCAGGCTCGATTCCCCTCTTTCCTGGCCGCTCTGCGGGGGTCGTCCGGACCGACTGGAGCCAATTGACAACGGTAGGAGCGGCTTCAGCCGCGATCTGCGGTCGGGCCTGAAGGCCCTCCTACAGAGACCTCAGAACCAGAACGAGACGAACAGCTGCACCACGTCGGCGTCGAAGCCGTACAGGGGCTCCTCGCCGGGGGCGGCGCCGCTCACCCGGAGGTCGCGGAAGTTCTCGTAGTCAAAGCGGATGCGGTCCCAGAACAGGTTCAGTGAGCCCTTCTCGACGACACTCCAGCCGTCGCTCACGAACTCCCAGCTCACACCGGCGCGGATGGTCGCGCTCTCGAACGTGCTGAGTTCCTTGTCGCGCCCCATGAAGTTCTGCGCATTCGAACGGGGGAACAGGTCGGCGTAGAAGTCCGCCTGTTCCTGCGTATAGTAGCGATAGCGCGTCGAGAAGGTCAGACCGTGCTTCCAGGGGTGGACGTAGCCGATTTCCCCGGTGTGCGACTCAACACCCCAGGTGTCGGAGAAGTACCGGTAGGTGCCGTGCAATGCTGCCCGCCACGGCATGCGATAGCGTGCCGTCAGCGAAGCGGCGCCGCTGGTGCGCGTATTCGGATAGACCTCCGGCTCGAACTGGTAACCCGCGGGCTGGTCCGCGGCCAGATAACGCACGGACCGGTACGGGTTGTTCAGGAAGCCCTCGTCGGTGATGGCCTCGAAGGCAAAGCTCATGATCAGGCTGCGCGTGACGATCTGTGTTATGCCTAGGCTGTACTGCTGACGGTCGACGTCCCGGCTGAACTCCGGATCGTTGGACTTGCCCACCTCGTCCCAGCCGAGGGCGTAGCCCAGCGTCACCGTTGTCATCTGCCCGAACAAGTCCTGGCTGATGCCGAAATGCAGGCTGTTGGCGGCGTAGTCACTCTCGTCGCTGCGCGTGTAGCCCACACTCATCAGCGTGTTGCCATGCAGGTAGTCCACACCGAGGGAGCCCTGCTTGCGCTCCTCGGTGTAGGCACTGGCCGTGGTCACGACATCAATGGAGGCGCTCGAGACCATGTCCAGGTAGTAATTCGCAGACAGGGAGAAGCTATTGCCGACCTGCTTGCGCAGCAGCACCGACGGGCCGTCGATGGTCACGCCGCCGCCCTCGTAGCGATGATAGAGCACGTCCGCCCGGTCTTCCGGCAGTACCGTCGCGAACAGCGTGCCCGGCAGCAGTGCAGGCAGGAGAAGCAGCGTCGCAAGTTGGCGGCCGATCATCTTGCGCGACTCAGTTACAGCCGCAGCCGCCGCCGGCGCCGCCCAGCGCGCCGCGCGCGCCCTCCCGGGCGTCCCAGACATGCAACTCGTAGGCCGTGGCCACCGGGTGCATGTCCAGCGCCATGATGGGGTCGGCCAGGTGGTCCCGCTCGTAGGGTTTCACCCAGGGCTCCACACTGGAGCAGCCGGCGCTCGCCACGAACACCGCGCAGGCCGCCGCCGCACGGATCAGAATCTTTTGCATGGTCCTTACCTCGCTGCCCGGTTCAAAAGAAGATCGTGAAACCGATATGCCCTTCGATGTTGTGGGCGGTCTTCTCCTCGCCGAGGATGTCGATATCGAACAGGTGGTCGCGTACATCGGCATGCAGCGCGATCATGTCGTTCAGCAGCAGCCGGTAGCCGAAACCGAAATTCACCGTGAAGCGATCGTCGCCGGCAAACTGCGTGCTGCCGATCCCGGCGATGAGGTACAGCGCCTGGGAGAACGCCAGATTGCGGCCGACGAAAGCTTCGCCCGGTAACACGTTGTACCCGAGAGAGGCGTTGTAGTATGTGAACTCGCGCTCATCGTCGGTCAGAATCTCCGCCGCGCCGCTCAGCCGCTCGAAGCTGGTCTCCTCGGTATCGGTACGCCCGTAGGCAGCCTCGACGAACAGGCCCTCGGTGATGTGATAGGCCAGGCGCACGCCGTAGACCGGATTCACGCCGAAATCCTCGACGCTCATGAGCCCGGTGTAGGCACCGATCTCGAAGTTCTCGCTATCGATCTTCGGCGGCTCGACCTCGCGGCGATCCACCTCCGGCTCGATCACCTGTTCCGGCACCTCGGCCACGGCATCGCCCGGCTCGTCGCCGCCGATGAAGGGCAGGCTGCCGCAGCCGGTCAGGGCGAAAGCGAGTCCGGTCAGAAAAAGAAGCCGAATCCGAGTTTCCATTCTTCGATTTCCTCATTCTCGTCGCGGCTGGTGAATACGACATAACTTTTGTATTCAGCGCGAAAAATAAAACGTCTGGTCACCCAGGCCCGTACGCCTGCGCCTACGTGGGCCGTCTGGTCGGTACGGTCGAGCGGCTGCACCAGGGTGGCCACCGGCTCGATGTGCAGCACACCGGTGCCGAGAGTGAAAAACGGGGAGACCCGCCAGTGCGGCCAGGTCTGGTGCACGATGCTCACGTTGGCCATCCAGCCGTCGGAGAAATTGCCGAGCAGCTGGGTGCCCCACAGCTCCAGCGACAGGTTCGGCGTGAACGAATAGCCCAGGTAGCCGCTGATGACGTTGGCGCCGCCGAAGTCCCCCGTGAGCCCGCCGGATTCCCAGCGGCGCACCAGGTACTCTTCGCGGCCGGTGGTCTCGAACTCGGCCGGCGTGCCCGACTCATCCAGCGTCATCAGCATCTCGCGCTCGTGCACCCAGCCCTCGCGGCCGCGCGCATCGCGCACTTTGAACCATTCGGTGCGCCGCTTCAGCAGTTCGACGGCATCGCCGCGTTCGACCACGTTGAACACGGGATAGCCCCGGCCGGGCCCGGTGTGCATTTCCAGGTAGGGCTCCGCCACCATGACCCGGCGGTATTGCTCTGGATGCTCCTCCGCCTGCGCACCGGTGCCGAGCGCACAGCAGAGCAGCAGGGAGTACAGTACCGCCAGCGGTCTCATGGCATCAGTCTTCCGGCGCGTCGAAGGGGTTGTTGTAGTACTGGGCGCCGATGTCCAGCCATTCCGACAACAGCTTCAGCTCGGCGGGTGTGAGCCAGCCGGCGTGGCTGCCACCCGGGCCGAAGCGGTCGAAGAAGCGCCCGGAAGCGTTCGCGCCGGCGGTGCGCATGCTCGACGGCACGGTGACGGTCTGCAGGATCGGATCGCCGGTATCGGGGTCGATGCCCACCTCGACGAGGCGGTCCACCAGGGCGCCCATGTCGAGAATCTGCTCGTTGTCTGCGGCCAGCAGCTCGCGATAGGCGTTGAAGTGATCCGGCTCGTCCGGCGAGGCGCCGTCGGTGAGCTCGAGCTGGCCGTCCGGCACCTTGAGCTGCCCCATCGCGTCGGTGCGGGTGTGGCAGGTGATGCAGGTGTTGTCGGCCTCGGGGATGCCGTCCTGGTCCACATCCACTATGCGCGGTTTCGACCACAGCGGATGGATGTGAGCCTCGTAGTTGATCACCGCCCGGCAGGTCGCCCTCCAGTCGCCGACGCAATCCGGCGTGGTCGGGGCCAGGGTCTCCAGGCCGGACTCGCCGACCACCGCCGTGGGGCCGTAGCGCCAGGCGAAAGCCTCGTCCTTCGCCCGGCCGGCCGCGGCCTCGTCCGTCCACACGTCCACGTAGACGATGTCCAGCGACGGCTCGATGGCAGCGCAATCGGTGGAACAGCTGCTCCGCGCGCGCACCTCCGCCATGGTCTCGCCCACGTCCGCGAACAGGGCCGGGTCGGTATTCGGGAACGGCTGTCCGGTCACCTCGGCGCCCTCGTTCAGCACGGGGTAGGCGTCCGCGCGCCCATGGGACTCGCCGCTGCCCGGATCGTGGCAGCCGGCGCACTCCATCAGCTGGCCGGGCCTGAGCTGCAGCCAGTTGTTGTGCCGCGGCCCGATGCGCCGGCCCTGGCCGTCCAGCACGCTGACGCCCAGCGCCACGTTGGCGGGGACTTTCATCATCACCGAGCCGTCAGGCTCCACTTCCGCGTAACCCACGATCTCGCGCATGCCCTGGGCCGCCGAGACGCCGAACGCGCTGTTATCGAAATCACGCACGTCCTCGTCCGGTATGGAGACGGCCTTAACCACCCGCAGGAAGCGCGCCGGACGCTCCGCCGCCGTCGTCTGTGCCGGGTCGGCGAGCACGTCCATACCTGCGCCGGAGACGTCCTGGCCGGCAATGTCATAGACGCTGCGGATGTGGATGACCGCCGCGCCCTCGGCGGCGATGTCCGGTTCGAGCGTGAAAGGTTCCGAATCGTCGAAGACCACCGGCGGCGTGCCGGTGCCCGGCTCCGCGGCGACGATATCCGTGTACATGAAGCCCTCTTCCGGCGCGACCACCGGCTGCTGGGTCTCATCGCTGCGGTCGTAGATCCAGATGCCGTAGAGCGGCGGCGCCTCGATCAGTGCCGGATCCGCCAGGTTGGCGTCGGTGCAGGGCACGATCCTCAGGTCGGCCGGGTCCTGCAGACGGCACTGGCTCCAGCTCACCAGCAGCCGCTCCGTGCCGTCGCGCAGCGGAAATACGGAGTTGTAGCGGCCGCCGGGCGAAGGCGCGTCGTCGTCGATGAGCACCTCGTTGATGGTGGCGGTCGTCTGTGCCGGACCGGACAGCACGCCGATGTTGTCCCGGTTCGGCTGGGTGTTCTCGATGTAGTTGGCAACGTCGATCTCGATAATGTCGCCGCCGCCTCCGGCGCCGTCGAAGGGGCGCAGCAGCGCCATGACATTGCCGTTCGGCAGCTCGCGGGGGCGCAGGAACTGTACGGCCTCTCCGCCGCTGCCGGCGTTGCTACCGGTATCATGGCTGTTGGCGCCGTAAAGCAGCTCGAGCGCGGCTCCGTCCGGGTTCATGCGGTAGAGATGGATGCCGTCGTTACCCGGCGCGTTGTCCCAGCGGCTGAACACCACCTGCCCGTTCGAGAGGACGGCGGGGTCGAGATCGTGACTCTGGTTGAAGCTCACCTGGCGGATATCGGTGCCGTCGTCGTTCATGACGTGCAACACCAGCGCCGGCACATTGCGCTCCTCGTCGAGAGCCGAGAACTGGGGCTTGCCCTCGTCCAGCAGCACGGCGCCGGACTGGCGCTGCCGCGTGGAGGAGAAGATGATGCGCCCGTCCGGCAGATAGGCGGGCGCGAGGTCATGGCCGGATTCCGCGACGATGTCCGAGGTGATGATTCGCCGCAGCGTGTCGCCGGGGATGTCGTACTCCCAGACGTTCCAGGTCGGCTGGTCCTCCTCGTCGGCGCCCTCGATAAACTGGGCCCGCATCGCGAACAGCACCTTCGTGCCGTCGCTCGATACCTCCAGGTCGCGGAGGTCACCGAGGCCTTCCGTGATCTCTCCGGTGACGTTGACGTCGGCGGTACTGGGCGAGGCCCGGTCGCGCACAAAGAGATCGGCACCGATGTCGAAGGTGACCGGCTCGCGCACGTCGAAGTCAGCCGGGTCGCCGTCGTCGTCGAGGGGGACCGGCCGTTTCACGTAGGCGATGGGGAAGTCGAGCACGACAGGGTCGGGATCCTGCCCGCTGCCGAAGCCGATGCGGCCCTCGCCGCTGCCGCCGCCGCCGCAGCCCGCGGCGGCCACTACCGTGCAGGTCACGGCGAGCAGAGCGGCCCTTGCCGGGGCCCTCCGGGTAACTGTCTGCATCGTGCTGTTCATGGGACATCCTCTTTCCTGCAGCCGTCACGCGACTCATCCCTGCGATCTCTGCGATCTCTGCGGGAATGCTGCAGGCGCCCTGCACCGCGGTCCTCTGACACGCGGCCCGGAAGGCTCGCGGCCAGACGTGTCCAATGGTGGACAGGGGCCTTAATGCATTCTGTTAACAAGATCACAAATCCATGGAGATCATTTCTTGCGCGCGCGTCCTTCGTGGCTCTGGTGGATAATGAATGGCGGAGTATAGGGAGGGTCCGGGGACGCGCGTAATGTGGAATTTCGGCGACAGCAAAAGCCTGCGAAAGCCGCGCCGACGGCCCCGCACTGACTACCGCGGGGTGCCAGCGGCCCTGTCACGGTGAGCCACGCTGTCGTCTTTCAGCGACAAGCCGAATCGCTCGTGGAATCAGAGAGTTGCCCTCCGGTCATCGCCGTCGTGTCGATTTCTGCCGACAAGCGGTTGACATATCCCGGCCCGGCAACGATCTACCGATTCGCCGCAACTCTCTGTTTTTAGGAAGAAAAGCGTTTCCCTGCGAGCTGCGCCGCGAACTGGCACGCGGTTTGCAACGCTATGTTGGCAACAGTAGCCGGCCGCGGGGGAGCACGCGTGGCGGAAGTCCCGGAAGACTGCGGGACTTGTGAATGGAGTCACGGTGGCCCTGTTGGCAATCTGCGAGTATCGGCGGCTTCGAATAGCGCGACACGCACGCAGGGCTTCTGAAAATGGCAAACCCGTCGAAAGGCGGGGACGCAAAGCCAGCGGTCTACGGATTCACGTCCAGGACGGCGGAGCTGCCAGGAGCGACAGCTGACGATCAGCACGGATGGCCCCGCAGGGACATCCTCCGCTTCCGACGGTCTCCGACCCCCTGGCAGGAAGGGAACACGGAAACGTATGAGCAGGATCGTCATGAACGTACCCATGAACGTACAGAAGCAGTTCGCGCAAGCGCTTCCGCGCCGCGCCCTCCTCGCCATCGCCTGCCTCGCGCTGGCGCTGGCCGCCACGGCCGAAGCCGGACCGCGGGAGCAGGCCAAGCGGCTGCACGACCGTCTCGCCGGCGTCCCGCCCACCGAGCAGGTGCTGGCCGACATGGAAGCCGACCTCCTGGCCGGCAACCCCATCGGCGCAGCGGAGACGGCTATGGAGAACAGCGCCTTCTACAACGTAACGCTGAAGAATTTCGTGACGCCCTGGACGAATCGTGACCAGACGGTGTTCGCCCCGCTGAACGACTACACCGCCACGGTCATCGGCATGATCCGCGACGAAGTGCCGTTCAATACCGTGCTCTCTGCCGACATCCTCTACGTCGGCGACAGCGGCCTCGGGCTGCCGCCCTACTCCATGTCCGACAACGCCCATTATGAGGCCATGGAGAACCAGGGTATCGACCTCAAGACCGCACTGGTGCAGACCAGCCAGTCGGCGGTCACGGATCTGCCGGCCGCCGCCACCGCCGGCGTGGTCACCAGCCGGGCCGCCGCCGAGGCCTTCTTCATCGCCGGCACCAACCGGGCGATGTTCCGCTTCACGCTGATGAACCACATGTGCAACGACCTGGAACAGGTTCAGGACGGCTCCCGTTCACCGGACCGCATCCGCCAGGACGTCTCGCGCAGCCCGGGCGGCGACAGCCGCGTCTTCCTGAACAACTGCATCGAGTGCCATGCCGGCATGGATCCGCTGGCGCAGGCCTACGCCTACTACAACTTCAACCCGGACACCGGCCGCATCGAGTACACGGCGGGCCAGGTGCATCCCAAGTACTTCAATAACGACGCCAACTTCCCATTCGGCTTCCGCACGCCGGACGATCGCTGGGACAACTACTGGCGGCAGGGTCGCAACGCCAACCTCGGCTGGGATCCCTCACTGCCCGGCAGCGGCAATGGCGCCAAGTCACTCGGCGAGGAGTTCGGCGCAAGCGACGTCTTCGCCGAATGCCAGGTGAAGAAGGTGTTCGAGGCCGTGTGCTTCCGCCAGCCCCAGGACGCGGCCGACCGGGCCGCCCTCGACAGGATCACCGGCGCATTCCGCGCCGATCAGTACCGCATGAAGACGGTGTTCGCCGAGACCGCCGTGCACTGCATGGGCGAATGAGGAGTTCGGCAATCATGGATAGGAATAAGATGATCTCTCTGCCCGCACGCACTCACCTCGTCATCGCCCTCGTGGCCGCCGCCGCACTGGCCGGCTGCTCCAGCGGCGCCGACGTCGAGGAGAATCCGGTCACCAGCGTCGCGCCGACACCGGATTACACCGGTCCGGCGCCGTCTACCGACGACGTGCAGTCGTTCAAGATCGAGGTCTGGGACAACGTGCGTACGGACAACCGCTGCGGCGCCTGTCACGGCACCGGCGGTCAGGCGCCGACCTTCGCCCGCACCGACGACGTCAACCTGGCCTACGAGGAGGCGAATACCATCGTCGAGCTGACCTCGCCCGGCGATTCGCGGATGGTGACCAAGGTGGCCGGTGGCCATAACTGCTGGGAGTCCAGCGACGCGGTCTGCGGCGAGATCCTGACGACCTGGATCGGCAACTGGGCCGGCGACGCCGCGGGCGGCGGCAAGAACATCGAGCTGGAAGCACCGGTGGAGAAGCAGCCCGGCGCCAGCAAGAGTTTCCCGGCCGACAGCGGCGCCCTGTTCGGGCAGACCGTGCACCCGGTCCTGACAGAGTACTGCGCCGGCTGCCACACCAGTGCCGCGCCCACCTCCCAGTCGCCGTTCTTCGCCGAGGCAGACGTGGCCGCCGCCTACGATGCCGCGAAGTCGAAGATCAATCTGGACGATCCCGCGGCTTCGCGCTTCGTGGTGCGCCTGGCGGGCGAATTTCATAACTGCTGGAGCGACTGTTCGGCCAACGCGGCAGAAATGCAGTCGGCCGTCGAGGCCTTCGCCAATCAGGTGACCCCCACCGACGTCGATCCCGCCTTCGTGCTGAGCCGTGCGCTGGCGCTGACCGACGGCATCGTCGCCTCCGGCGGCAACCGCTTCGAGCGCAACGTGATCGCGCTGTGGGAGTTCAAGACCGGCCAGGGCGACACCGCTTTCGACACCAGCGGCGTCGAGCCGGCGCTGAACCTGACGGTGAGCGGCGACTACAACTGGGTCGGCGGCTGGGGCATCGCGCTGCGCGAAGGCAAGGCCCAGGGCACGACCACCGCCAGCCGCAAGCTGCACGACCTGATCAGGGGCACCGGCGAGTACGCCATCGAGGCCTGGGTGGTGCCCGCTAACGTCGTGCAGGAGGAATCCCGCATCGTCAGTTACTCGGCAGGCACGACCGCGCGTAACTTCACGCTCGGCCAGACGCTCTACAGCTACGACTTCTTCAACCGCTCGGATGCCACCGACGGCAACGGCGACCCGGTGCTGACCACCTCCGCCGCCGACGAGGACCTGCAGGCGACCCTGCAGCACGTCGTCGCGAATTTCGACCCGGTGGAGGGCCGCAGCATCTACGTGAACGGCGTCCACACCGGCGACATGGAACCGCTCGGCACGGGCGGCAGCATCGCCGACTGGGACGACACCTTCGCCTTCGTCCTCGGTAACGAGGTCTCCGGCGACCGTCAGTTCGCCGGCACCTTCCGCATGGTGGCCATCCACAACCGGACGCTGACGCCCGAGCAGATCGTGCAGAACTTCGATGTCGGCGTCGGCGAGAAGTTCTTCCTGCTGTTCGGCGTGAGCCACCTGATCGACGTGCCCGAGGCCTACGTCCTGTTCGAAGTGGCGCAGTTCGACAGCTACTCCTATCTGTTCACCAAGCCCCACTTCCTCAGTCTGGACGAGACGGCCGCCTGGAGCGGCATCGCGCTGGAGGGCATGCGCATCGGCCTGAACGGCGGCGAGCCCGTCGCGGGGCAGGCCTACAAGACGGTCGCGACGACGCTGTCCAGCGATGCCGCCACCGCGGATCTCGGCCAGCCGCTGGCCGACGTGGGCACGATCATCGAGCTGCAGAAAGGCGCCGAGTCGGACGAGTTCTTCCTGACCTTCGAGGTGCTCGGCGCAAATACCGACGTGCGCACGGAACCGACGCCGCTCACCCCGGTGCGGACCGACCGCGAGCCGTCACCGGACGTGGGCGTGCGTGTGTTCGACGAGCTGAATGCATCCATGTCCCAGATCACCGGCGTGCCGACGACCCACCCGGAGGTGGCGCTGACCTTCGAGACCATCAGGCAGCAGCTGCCGACGGTGGAGAGCTTCGGCGCCTTCTCGTCCTCCCAGCAGGTGGGTGTGTCCCAGCTCGCGATCGAGTACTGCAACGCGCTGGTCGAGGACAGCGGGCTGCGCGCGCAGGTATTCCCGGGCTTCGACTTCAACGCCGGCGTGAACACGGCCTACGGCACCCCGGCCGCGCGCGACCTGCTGCTCGACCCACTGATCACCCGCATCAACAACACCAATGTCGTGAGCCAGCCGCACCCGGACGACGTGAAGGCCGAGCTGAACAGCCTGATCGACCGGCTGACCGTCTGCGGCGGCAGCTGCGAGCCGGGCCGCACGGCCACGGTCGCCAAGGCGACCTGTGCGGCGCTGATCGGCAGCGCGACCCTGACCGTCCAGTGATCTACGAGTCACAGACAACGCATCAATCGAGGCAATGACCATGTCCAACAAGTTCGCCACCACCAATCCCGATGCGCCGCTGTGCCATCCGGATCACCCGCGGCCCATCACCCGTCGCCAGCTGCTCTCCCAGGGCTTCATCGCCGGCACGGGCAGTCTGATGGGAGCCGGCGTGATGAGCCTGTTCGCCAACCCGCGGGCCGTCTACGCCGCGCTCAGCCCGGACCTGCAGGCGCTGACCCAGTCCTGCGGCATCGCGGTGCAGGGCGCGGGCAAGATCCCGTTCATCGGCTTCGACCTGGCCGGCGGCGCCAACATGGCGGGCTCGAATGTGCTGGTGGGCAAGGAAGGCGGCCAGATGGACTTCCTGTCCACCGAGGGCTACGCCAAGCTCGGGCTGCCCGGCGACATGATCCCGCCGGTCACCAATCCGCAGACCGGCACCACCGACTTCATCAACACCGACCTGGGGCTCGCCTTCCATTCGGACAGTGCGTTCCTGCGCGGCATGATGATGCACCTGTCCCCGTCCACCATGGCCAACATCAACGGCTGCGTGATCCCGGCTCGCTCGGAGAACGACACCGGCAATAACCCGCACAACCCGATGTACGGCATCGCGAAGGCCGGGGCGGATGGCGAACTGCTGACGCTGATCGGCTCGCGCTCTTCGGATTCGGGCGGCAACTCCATGGCGCCGGCCATGCTGATGGACCAGTCGATACGCCCCACCAAGGTGGACCGGGCGAGCGACGTCACCGGCCTGGTGGATACCGGCAAGCTGGTCGGCCTGCTGGCCCAGGAGGACGCCGTCGCGGTGCTGGAATCCATCCAGCGCATCAGCGACATGAAGCTCGGGCGCGTAGACACCAGGCTCGAGATCACCGCCGACGACGTGCTGAAGGACCTGGTGAACTGCGGCTACGTGAAGGCCGCGGACCTCGCCGACCGCTTCGGCGAACCCGGCATCCTGGACCCGGACGCCGACCTCGACATCGTCGGCGACGACCTGGCGAGCATCTTCACCCAGGCCGACTACCAGGACGAGCGGGAATTCCGCAAGACCGCCGCCGTCATGAAGATGGTGGTGAACGGTTTCGCCGGCGCGGGCACCGTGGCCATGGGCGGCTACGACTACCATGGCGGCGCGCGGCGCACCGGCGAGGTACGTGACTTCCGCGCCGGCCGCTGCATGGGCGCGTGCCTGGAGTACGCCGCGCGCAAGGGCCTGCCACTGATGCTTTACGTGTTCAGCGACGGCTCGCTGTCGGCCAACGGCACCATCGACAATTCCGAGGAAGGCCGGGGCAAGTTCGAGTGGACCAGCGACAACCAGTCCACGGCGGCCTCGTTCTTCCTGGTCTACAACCCCGGCGGCAGACCCCAGCTGCTGGATAGCAACGGCGGGCCGGAACGCCACCAGCAGATCGGCTGGTTCCAGGCGGACGGCTCCGTACAGAACGCCTCGACCCCGGCGGCGAACAACGTCAACCTGCTGGTCGAGACCGTGATACTGAACTACATGGCGCTGCACGGCGAGCAGGGCCTGTTCCCGAACGTGTTCCAGGGGCACGGCCTCGGCAATAATCAGCTACGCGACAGCCTCACCGCCTTCGCGCCGATCGTGAACGGCACGATCTAGACGATCTCTCCCCGGCCAGCTCGTTTCCGCTGGCGAATCCGGGGACGGTTGACACACTCTCGAATTGGGTCAACCGTCCCCGCAACGGCGTCGACCCGCGGCCATCCTCGCCTCCATGAAGGCGGCCATCTCCAGGACCGCCTGTTTCGCCTCCGGCATGCGGCCGACGAAGAAGTGCCAGACGTGCCACATGCCCTGCCAGACACGCAGCGTCACGTCGACGCCTGCCTCCCGCGCCTTCTCCGCCAGCCGCGTCGAATCGTTCAGCAGGACCTCGTGATCGCCGACCTGCAGCATCAGCGGCGGCAGGCCCTCCAGCGAGGCATACAGCGGTGATACCAGCGGGTGCCGGGGGGCGGTGTCCTGGTGATAGTTGCGCGCCATCGGCGCGATCTCGTCGGCGTCGAACCAGGGATCCTTGTCGTTACGGCTCTTCAGCGAGCCGCCGGTCGCCGCCAGGTCGGTCCACGCCGAGATCAGCGCGGCGGCTCCGGGCAGCGGCGTCCCCTCGTCCCGCGCTGCCACCATCAGGGCGAGGGCCAGCCCGCCGCCGGCCGAGTCGCCGGCCAGGATCACCTTGCGCGGGTCCGCCCCACGCTGCAGCAGCCACCGGTAGGCGGCGAGCCCGTCCTCCAGCGCGGCCGGGAAAGGATGCTCCGGCGCCAGCCGATACTCGGGCATCAGCAGTCGTATGCCGGCGGCTCTGGCAATGTGAGAGACCGCATTACGGTGGCTGGCGCAGGAGCCGGCCGTATAGGCGCCGCCGTGCAGGTACAGCACCGTCTCATCCTCGGCGGCTCCTTCGGGGATGAGCCACTCCGCATACCGGCCGTCGACCTCGTCGGGGACGATACGCACGCCGTCCGCTGCGGCGATAGCGCCGCCCATCCGGTCCAGCCGCGCGCGCCGCTCGGACATCGGCGCATCCGGCTTCCTGAAACGCATACGCAAGCGCAGCAGCGCCCGCGTCAGTCTCGCCCTCAGGCTAATCATTGCGACCCTCGTCAGACTTTCGGTCAGCCGGGCTCGCCGGCGGCCCGGGTACGTTCCTCGAATCGGCGGCCGAACCAGCGCACGAGCCGCGGGAAGAAACGCTGCAGCCGGTGCAGGCGGCGCGCCATGGGGTCCGGGAACACGTACTCGCGGTCTTCGCGAATGCCCTTCAGTATCTGGCGGACGACGTCCGCCGGCTCCGTTACGATGTCGTCCGGCACTCTGCGCGGCGGGTCCTCGCCGAACTGTATCGAGTCCAGGATGGGCGTGCGGCTGAAGAACGGGAACACGGTGGTCACACGGACGCCCGTCTCCTCCAGGTCCCGGGCGAGGCTGTCGCTGAAACCGCGCACGCCGAACTTGGAGGCGGAGTAGACGGACATCCCTCCTGCGGCCACCCAGCCCGCGATGGAGGAGATATTGACAACGTGGCCCGAGCCGCGCCCGAGCATGGGCGGCAGAAGCAGCGCCGTGAGACGCATCACCGAGAGCAGGTTGACCTGCATGAGCGTCTCCCACTGCTGCCACGGGATCCGGTCGATGCGCCCGCTCATGCCGATGCCGGCGTTGTTCACCAGCACATCGGGGAACTCGACACCCCGGACCTCTGCGCACAGCCGCTCGCAGCCTTCCCGCGAGCAGAGATCCGCCTCCAGCACCGCGAGGATCTCGCCCCGCCCCCCGGCCTCCGTCCGGATCGCCGCGGCCGCCTCCGCGAGCGCCCCGCCATCCCGATCGGTCACGATCAACCGGCTGCCCGCCGCCAGGAACTGGTGCATCATCTGCCGGCCGAAACCGCCGGATGCGCCGGTCACCAGCACCGTCGCACCGTCGAGGGTCGTCATAGCGCATACTCCGCCGTCGTCCAGCGGCGTAATGTACCGGAGCCGGCCCTATAATGCCCACGGTGAGCGGCCCGAATGACAACCCGCAAGACAAGCCGACGGCCGCGCGCCGGGACGTGGCCCGGAGTGCGGATCGGGGCCGTCCCCGCAACCTGGCAATCCTCGCTGCGGGCGCCTGCGCCGGCATCGCGCTCGCCGTCTACGGCCTGCTCGCCGCGGATGCGCCGCGGGACCTGCCGACCGACGCGGCGGCGCGGGTGAACGATCGCCTCATCGGCAACACCGAACTCGCCGATGCCCTCGCCGCCCTCGGCGGCGATTCCCGCGATGCCCTCGACCACACGGACCGGGACTGGATACTCCGCCGCCTGGTGGAGGAGGAACTGCTCGTGCAACGCGCGCTGGAACTCGACCTGGGCCGCACCGACCGGGCCGCCAGGGACGCGCTGGTGGACGCCATGATGCGGCGTGTCACCCGGGACGCCGCGGCCCGCCCGCCTGCGGACGACGAGCTGCAAGACTGGTACGCGGACAATCGTTCCCTGTTCGCCGGCGCGCCGCGGCTGCGCGTGCAGGCCCGCACAGCGCCGGACGAGGCGGCGGCCCGCGCGCTGCGAGAGCGGCTCGCGAACAACGGCGACCGCAGCGGACCGGCGCTGGCGGCGGCAGAGCCGCTGACCGGTCTGCCGGACACGCTGCTGCCACCGGCGAAATTACGCGACTATGTCGGCCCCCGCATCACCGCCATCCTGAGTGATGCGCCCGCGGGCGAATGGCTGGCGCCGCTGCCGTATGCCGGGCGCTGGATCGTCGCCCGGGTGGCCGCTCGCAGCGAGGCCGAAGCCCCTCCCTTTGGCGAGATCCGCAACCGGGTGGAAGCCGCCTGGCGGCGGGCGCAGATGGACGCCGCCCTCGCCCGCTATCTAGACGAACTGCGGGCGCGAGCCGATATTGAAACGGCGGAGACGACGGAGACGTCAGAGCGGTGAGCCGGACCGCCGCCGCGCTCGCGCTGCTGTGTCTGCTCGCCGCCAGCGCGGCGGCTCACACCCGCAGCGAGTCCTGGTCGGAATGGCACACCGGCGCCGGCAGCGCCACCGGCATCGTGACCGTGCCGGCACGGGAGGTCACCCGCCTGCCGGAGGTGACCCGGGACGGCCGGCCCCTCGGCCGGGTCTTCGCCGACTACCTCGCGGAGCGCGTCGTCGTCCGCTCGGCGGCCGGCACCTGCACGCTGAGCGCCGCCGAACCGCTGACTGCGGAGGCCGGCTACGTCAGGGTGGAACTGCGTTACGCCTGCGGCGGGCCGCCGGAGAGCGTCAGGGCCGGCGTGCTGTTCGACCGGGTGCAGGGCCACACCCACTTCGCCCGCCAGGCCGGCACACTCACCGAGTCCCTGCTGCGCGAGGGCGCCCAGGAATTCCGTCTCGACGGCGGCGGCGGCGCGCCGGCAGTCGGCCATGCAGGTTTCGGCGACTACGTGCGGCTCGGTACCGCCCACATACTGAGCGGGCCGGACCACATCGCCTTCCTGCTCGCCCTGCTGCTTGCCGCCGCGCACTGGCGCAACGTGGTCATCGCCGTCACGGGCTTCACCATCGGCCACAGCGTGACGCTGTCGCTCGCCGTCACCGGGCTGGTGCACGCCTCGCCGCCCCGGGTAGAGGCTTTCATCGGCTATACCATCGCCCTGGTCGCGGCGGAGACGGTCGCGCTCCGGGACGGTTACTGGCGCCGGCTCGCGGTCGCCGCCGCCGTGGTAGCCGGCGCCGCCGGTCTTGCGGCCTGGGCATTCGCCGGGCTTGCGCCCCGTGGCCTTGCCGCCTATGCCGGTCTCGCGCTCTTCTCCGGCTGCTACCTGGCCCTGGCCGGCGAGTTCGGCGACCGCATCCGGCGCAGCGGCTTCCTCGGCGCGGTCGCGGTCCTGTTCGGCCTCATCCACGGCCTGGGCTTCGCCGGCTTCCTGCTGGAGACGGGCCTGCCGGAAGACGCCGTCGCCCTGCCGCTGGTGGCCTTCAACATCGGCGTCGAGCTGGGCCAGCTGGCGCTGGTGGCCGCCGTGCTGGTCGCGGTGGCGGTCACGGGCCGCCTGTTCCGGGTGAATCATTCCGAACCGGCCCGGACCCTGCTGGCCGCCGTGCTGTGCGGCCTCGGCCTGGCCTGGTTCGCGGGACGCAGCCTCGGTTGAGAGCCTCCTCCCGGAGCCTGGCCTGAGAACCGGGGCGCTTGCAACCCGGCCCGGCGCAGCCGGAGAATGGTCGTCTGCCAGCAGGGGGAGCCGCCATGGAAGTCCTGAAGACGCCGCCGGAGCGATTCCGGGATCTGCCCGACTATCCGTTCGCCGAGCACTGGGCCGAGGTTGACGGACTCGCCCTGCACTACGTGGACGAGGGTCCGCAGGACGGCCGGCCGGTGCTGCTGCTGCACGGCGAGCCGAGCTGGTCCTATCTCTACCGCCACATGATCCCGGTCATCGTCGACGCCGGCCACCGGGCCGTGGCACCGGACCTGATCGGCTTCGGCAAGTCGGACAAGCCGGCGGCGGTGGCCGACTACAGCTACCAGCGCCACATGGACTGGCTCACCGCTTTCCTGCTGGAACTGGATCTCACCGACGTGACGCTGGTCTGCCAGGACTGGGGGTCGCTGCTCGGCCTCAGGCTCGCCGCCGAGAACCCGGAGCGCTTCAGCGCCATCGTGCTGGCCAACGGCGGACTGCCCACCGGCGACCAGCAGATGCCGACGGCGTTCAAGCTGTGGCAGCTGTTCGCCCGCTGGAGCCCCTGGTTGCCGATCGGCCGCATCATCGACCAGGGCACCACCACGGCGCTGTCCGCGGAGGTGATCGCCGCCTATGACGCGCCGTTCCCGTCGGCCCGTCACAAGGCGGCCGCACGGGCCTTCCCGCCACTCGTCCCGACCCGGCCGGACGACCCGGCGGCGCCGGCGAACCGGAGGGCGTGGGAGGTGCTCGAACGCTGGGAGAAACCGTTCCTGACCGCCTTCAGCGACAAGGATCCCATCACCCGTGGCATGGACAAACTGGCCCGGGCGCGCATCCCCGGCGCCGCGGGACAGCCGCACACCACCATCCGCGGCGGCGGCCATTTCCTGCAGGAAGACCGCGGGCCCGAACTGGCCCGGGTGGTGGTGGAATTCATGGCGGGCGCCGGCACGGCGGCCGGCACCGGCTGAGACGGATCAGGCCTCGCCGTCGTCCGGCGCCCCGGTCTCGATCAGCCGCTGCAGCCGCAGCAGCTGCTCGGCCAGCACCCGGTCCACCGCCGGCGCGATCTGGTCCAGACCGCGGGGGTCGTAGCCGCCCACCGCGTAGTCCAGGGCGATCAGGGTGCGGCCTTCTTCCGCGGCCAGGCTCCAGGTCATGTTGCCATTGACCCCCATCAGGCCGAGAGGCCCGAGGCCGCCGGTAAGACGCAGCATGCGGCCGGGCTCGACGAAGGTGACGGTCATGTGCACCACCGCGCCGTCCTCGCCCAGCTTCTCGCAGAAGCAGCCGTTGGCGCGGGTCTCGATGTAGAGGTTGTGCGCCTGGCCGGAATAGGTGTGCGCGCCGTTCCACCATTCGCTCACGTGCGCGGTCAGCATGCGCCACGCCGTCTCCGGTGGCGCGTCCACGGCAGCCTCGACATGCACGGTGAAGCCGTGCGCCGCCGCGGCGGTCACCTCGGCACCGGCGGGCGGCGCGGCCCCGACGGACAGGACCGCGACCGGCAGCAGCATCCGTAACGCCCGCAACTTCACAGCACGAGCTCGATGAGATTGGGGCCGGGCTCCGGCACGAAGTCGGCCAGCGCCCGGTTGAAGTCCTCCAGCGTCGTCGCCCGCCGGGCGGTGACGCCCATACCCTCGGCCAGCGCCACCCAGTCCAGGTCCGGCCGGCCGATGCCCAGCATGTCCCGGGCCTTGGGCCCCGGTTCGCCGGCGCCCACCCGCATGAACTCGATGTTCAGGATGCGGTACTGGCGATTGGCGAAGATGACGTTGGTGACGTCCAGTCCCTCCCGCGCCTGGGTCCACAGGGACTGCAGGGTGTACATTCCGCCGCCGTCGGCCTGCAGCGCCAGCACCTTCCGGTCCGGGCAGGCAATCGCAGCGCCGGTCGCGACCGGCAGCCCCTGGCCGATGGAGCCGCCGGTGAGCATCAGCCAGTCGTGGGGCGGTGCGGTGGCCGTGGCCGGCAGCAGCCCGCCGCCGCTGGTGGCCGATTCGTCGGAGACGATGGCGTTCTCGGGCAGCGCCGCAGCGATGGCGAGCGCCAGTGTCTCGGCGGTCAAATCGCCGGCCGGCGGTTCCGTCTGCCGGGCGGCGGCGAGTTCGGCCCGGTCCCTCCCCGCGCCGAGCTCCTCCGCCAGCGCTTCCAGTGCGCCGATGCCGTCCTCGCCCGGCTCGGCCAGGCTCACGATCTCGCAGCCGTCCGGCGCGATGCGGCTCGGCACGCCCGGATAGGCGAAGAAGGTGACCGGCTCGCGGGTATTCACCAGCACGAGGTGACGGATGGCGGTCAGCGCCTCCCGGGCCTGCTCGGCAAAATAGGGCAGGCGGCCGATGACGGCGCGGCCGGCGCCCCGCTCCTGGCGGGCGACGAAGGTATCCGTCAGCAGCCGGGCACCGCTCGCGTTGGCGACGCGGCTGGCGAGTTCCAGGCCGCGGCTGCGCAGCACCGGCCCGTTCACGAGGATGGCCGCCGGCTCGGCGCTCGCCAGCGCCCGGGCCACCCGCCGGATACGCTCGCCGTCGACCGCAGCCGGGGCAGCGGGCGGCAGCGGCGTGCCCGGCGGCGGGCCGTCCTGCCAGGCCAGATCCGCCGGCATGATCAGCGTGGCGATACCGCCCGGCGGCGCCGTCGCAGCGGCCACCGCCTCTGCGGCATCACCGGCAATCGCGCTGCCGTCCTCGCAGGTGCGCACCCACTCCGAGACCGGCCGGGAGACGCCTTCGATGTCGGAGCTCAGCGGCGCGTCGAGCTCGCGATGCCAGGTCGCGTGTTCGCCAATGATGTTGACGATGGGCGTGTGGGCGCGCCGGGCGTTGTGGAAATTGGCGATTGCGTTGCCCATACCCGGGCCGAGGTGCAACAGGGTGGC
This sequence comes from uncultured Woeseiaceae bacterium, assembly GCA_964427415.1. Lineage (GTDB taxonomy): Bacteria > Pseudomonadota > Gammaproteobacteria > Steroidobacterales > Woeseiaceae > Lentisalinibacter. Next base: position 58,068 of record CAYRUH010000015.1, read on the forward strand.
GGCCGGCACGCCGCGCATGCGTGCGTACCCGTCGGCCGCGCCGGAGACCACGCCCTCGAACAGGGCCAGGACGCTGCGCATGCCATCCACCCGGTCCAGCGCCGCGACGAACTGCATCTCCGAGGTGCCGGGGTTGGTGAAACAGACCTCGACCCCGGCGGCGAGCAGCGTGCGCAGCAATGTCTCGGCACCGTTCATGACATCGATATTAGCAGACACCGCTGGTGGATCAGGCGCGGTCGTGCCGGCTCCGCGGCCCGGCTCATGCGCTGACCGGCGCCGGGTCGGCTCCGCGTCAGGCGGAATGCTGCGGCAGCCTTGCCGCTCGCCGGGCGGCCACCCAGCGCTGGACGTCGGCCATCGCCAGGTAACTGGCCGGCACCAGCAGCAGCGCGATGGCCGTGACGAACAGCACACCGAAGCCGAGGCTGATGGCCATGGGGATCAGGAAGCGGGCCTGTAGCGAGGTCTCGAGGATGATGGGAGTGAGGCCGAAGAAGGTGGTCAGGGAGGTGAGCACCACCGGTCGCACGCGGCGCACGGTGCCGGAGATCACGGCATCCTGCAGTTCCACGCCCTCCTTGCGGAAGTCGTTGATGGCGGTGATCAGGACCAGCGAGCCGTTGATGACCACGCCGGACAGCGCGACCAGTCCCAGCATGCTGACGAAGCTCATCGTGTAGCCCATGATCGCGTGGCCGAGGACGGCGCCGATCAGGCCGAAGGGGACGGCGAAGAGCACCAGCAGCGGCTGCACGTAGCTGCGGAATGCGACGGCCATCAGCGCGTACATGGCCAGCAGCGCCAGTACCATGCCGCGCATCAGGCCGCCGATGGACTCCGCCTGCGCCTCCTGCTCGCCGGACAGGCTCCATGTGAGCCCCGGCAGCTCCTGCTGCAGGCGCGGCAGCACGTCGCCCGTCAGGGCGGCGGTGATCTGCCCGGCGTTGGCGAGGTTCTCGTCCACGTCGGAGCTGACCTCGATCACCCGCTTGCCGTCCTCGCGCCGGATCTCGGTGAACGAGCGCCCCTCCGTCACCCGGGCGGCCTGCCCCAGCGGGATCTCGCCGCCGCCCGGTGTGCGGACGATGAAATTCTCCACCGAATAGAGCGTCTCGCGCTCGGACTCGGGCAGCCGCACGTACACCCGCAGCTCGTCGCGCCCGCGTTGCTGGCGCAGAGCCTCGGCGCCGAAGAAGGCAGCCCGGATCTGGTTGGCGAGATCGCGCTCGGTGATGCCGAGGCTGCGAGCCGCCAGCTTCAGCTCCAGGTCCAGCTGGGGCTTGCCCTGCTCCAGGCCGCTGTCCACGTCGAACACGCCCGCGTAATCCGACAGCTCGTCAGCCAGGCGGGCGGCGGCGTGCTCCAGGGTGAGCAGGTCCCGGTGGGAGAGCTGGATGGCCACCTTGGCGCCCGCGGCGGGCCCGACCGAATAGTTGTACGTCATGCGTTCCGCCGCCGGCGGCTCTCCCACGGCCCGGCGCCAGCGGTTGGCAAACTCTTCGGCGCTCACCTCCCGGTCGCCGGCCGGCGCCAGGTACACGGTCACCAGCGCCCGGTGGCCGCCGGTCTGGGTACCAATGCTGATATCACCGCCGCCGGTATTGGGCTGACTTTTGCCCACCTCGGAGTAGATGCCCGTGACCAGCGACTGCTCGCCGGCCACTACGTCTTTGCCGCCCAGCTCCTGCTCAACCTGTCGCGCGGCGGCGATCATCTGCTCCATCACCCCGCGTGTCTCTGCGACGGGCGCGCCGAAGGGCAGCTCGACGCCCGCCGAAACGAAGTCGGCCTCCACCCGGGGGAAGAAGGTCAGCGGCACGCGGCCGCTGGCCAGCGTGGCCCAGGCGACCATGAGCACGCTGAGGGAGATGGCCATTGCCAGATAGCGCCGCTCGGCGACCCGCTGGGCCATCGGCCGGAAACGATTCTCGATCCAGTTCTCCAGCCCGTTGGAGAACTGTTTCTGCCAGCGGTAGATCGGCCGCATCACGGGATTCGGCCGGAACTGGCCCGAGCGGCGCACGTGGGCCAGATGGGCCGGCAGGATCAGCAGGCACTCGACCAGCGAGAGCAGCAGGATCGGGATGACGATCATCGGGATGTTGATGAAGAACTTGCCGATGATCCCCGGCACGAACAGCAGCGGCATGAACGCCAGCACGGTGGTGAGAACGGCGAACACCACCGGCGTCAGCACCTCCCGGGTGCCGGCCACCGAAGAGGTGAGCGGGTCGTTGTAGCGGCTGCGGTTGGCGAATACGGCCTCGCCCACCACCACCGCATCGTCGACGACGATGCCCAGCGTCAGGATAAAGGCGAACAGGGAGATGATGTTGATGGAGATGTCCGCCATCGGCATGAACAGGAACACGCCGAGGAAGGAGATGGGCATGCCCAGCGTCACCCAGAAGGCGAGTCGGGGCTGCAGAAAGATACCGAGCACGATCAGCACCAGCAGGGCGCCGAGACGGCCGTTCTCCACCAGCAGGCCGATGCGATCGCGGAAGGCCTCCGAGGAGTCGTCCGTGACCACCAGATTCACGGTCTCCGGCAGATCGTCCCGGCGGGCGTCGATGAACTCGTGCACGGCGTCGGCGACGGTCAGCGGCGACTCGTCGCCCACCCTGAAGAGCTTGAGCCGCACGGCCGGGTGGCCGTCGTAGAACGCCTCGGTATCGGTGTCGCGGTAGCCGTCGACGACGGTCGCCATCTCGCCCAGGGTCACCCGGGAGCCGTCCGGATTGCTGATGACGGCGATGTCCGCGAACTCGTCACCGAACTCCCGCCGCTCGGTGGTGCGCACCAGCACGTCGCCGCCGGCGGTCTTCACCGTGCCGCCGGGCAGGTCGATGGAGGCGGCCCGCACCCGCCCGGCGATCTCCGGCAGCGTGAGGCCGTAGCGGCGCAGCTGCTCCTGGGGCACCTCGATGCTGACCTCGGGCGGCGGCAGGCCGTCCACCTCGATGAGCGTGATGCGGGGATCGTCGAGGAGTTCGCCGCGCAGCTGCTCCGCCAGTCCGTCCAGCTCGCCGAGCTCCAGATCGCCGTAGACGATCAGGTTCAGCACCTGCTCCCGGTTGGTGGCGAGGGAGATCACCGGGCGCTCCGCATCCTCGGGAAACGAGGTAATGCGGTCCACCGCGCTCTTGACGTCGTTCAGCGCCTGGTCGGCGTCGGTGTCGAGCAGCAGCTCGGCCAGCACCACGCCGCGGCCCTCGTTCACGACCGAGCTGACTTCCTTGATGCCGTCGACGCCGCGCACGGCCTCCTCGACCGCGAGCACCACGCCCTCCTCCACTTCCTCGGGGCTCGCACCCGGGTAGGACACGCTGACGGTGATGATGTCGAGATCGATCTCCGGGAACACCTCCTGGCGCACCTGCTGGGCGAACAGCAGCCCGCCGACGATGAGCAGCAGCATCAGCAGGTTCGCGGCAACCGCGTTGCGGGCCATCCAGGCGATGGGGCCGCGCATGGCTGTGGGGTCGGCGCTCATCCCTTCACGGGTTCCCGGCGACGTCTTCCGTCCCGACCGGGAGTTCGTCCTGCAGCCTGAGCTTCATGCCCGGCACCGGTGAGGCGAGCGGGCTGGTCACCACCCGCTCGCCGGCTTCCAGGCCACCGGTGATCATCACCCGGTCCGGCTTGCGCCAGCCCACCTCCACCCGACGGATGTCGAGCCGACCGTCTTCGCCGTAGACGTAGACCCGATCGCCTGCGTGCAGCCAGGCGCGCTCGAGCGGCACCACTTCGGTGACGCGCCCGCCCTCGATCTCGACGTCGACGTAGCTGTCGAACAGCAGCGGCAGACCGCCGGTCTCCAGCGCCAGCGGATCGTCGATGTCCACCAGCACCCGGGCGAGCCGGCCGGCGGGATCCAGGTCGCCCAGCAGCCGCAGCAGCCGGCCCCGGCGCACGACGGTGCCGGCGCCGCTGTCGTAGCGGATCTCTGCCGTCGAGCCGCCCCGGCCCTGCGCGTCCGGCAGCTCCAGGGCGCCGAGCCGGTCCACGGGCACGGCCGCGCGCACCCACGCCCGGCCGGTGCCGGCCAGGGTGACCGCCTGACTCTGCGGCGAGAGCGTCTGGCCCAGGTCAACGGTCTCTTCGAGGACCAGCGCGTCGAACGGCGCCGTCACCCGGGTGCGTTGCAGGTTCAGCACCGCCTGGCGGAGCTGCGCGCGGGCTGCCGCCACCGCGGCCTCGGCAACGGCCAGCTGGGGCTCGCGCAGCGCCAGCGACGGGTCGGCGGCCTCGTCCCGCTCGTCGGCGAACAGCTGCCATTCCCGCTCGGCGACACGCTGCCGACCCTGCTCCAGGGCGAGCCTGGCCAAGGCGTCCGCCAGCCGGGTGCGGGCCGACTCCACGGCCAGCTCATAGTCGTCCGGCTCGATGCGGAACAGCAGCTCGCCGGCCTGCACGAGCCCGCCGGGTACCAGCGAGTCATTGAGTTCCACCACACGACCGCCCACCTGGGGCTGCAGCGCCACGCGGCGCGCGGGTGTGACCACGCCCTGCGCGGGCACGGTGTAGCGTTCGGTCCGTGTTTCGGCGGCCCGGGTCTCCACCAGCGTGCCACGGTCCACCCGGGGCGCTTTCTCCGGCTCCGTGCGGGTGGCCAGCAGCACGGCCGACAAGCCGATGCCGCCGATCAGCACCAGGACGGCCGCAATGGCCTGCCGGCGGCCGGGGGTCACGGAGCCTCCCCGCGCAGCAGCGAGACGCCGAGCGCGCGGCACAACTGTATGCGCCCGCTGTACTGGTCGCGCCGGGCGTCGACCAGCGACTGCTCCAGGTTCTGGCTGGATTGCAGCGCGAGCAGCACGTCGAGGAAATCCACCTGCCCTTCCTGGTAGGCGGTGCGCGTCAGGCTCAGCACCCGCTCCGCCTCGGCGAGCTGGCGCCGGAGGCTCACGACCAGATCGTCCCGGGCGCGGGCCAGTGCCAGGGAGACGGCCACTTCGGTCCAGGCGTCCAGCAGAGCGCCGGCATACTCGATCAGGGCTTCCTCGGCTTCCGCGTCGCGCAGGTCGATGTTGGCACGACGCTGGCCGAAATCGAACAGGTTGGTGGTGACTTCCGCGCCGGCCTGCCACAGCGTGTCGCTGAAGAGATTCTCCAGCATCGTCTCCACGGAAATCAGGCTGCCGCTCAGCGACAGCGAGGGCAGCCGTTGTGCAATGCTGGCCGCGAGGCGGCGGTCGCTGGCGGCAAGCGCCAGCCGGGCGGCACGCACGTCGGGACGGGCCTCGGGCAAGGCGGCCGGCACGCCCGGGTCCGGGAGCGGCGGCACGGCCGGCAATGCCGGGTCGTCCGGCAGCGCGACGGTAGCCGGCGGCGCGCCCAGCAGGGCGCCGAGCTGATGCTCCAGCACTCTGCGCTGACCGCGCGCCACGCCCAGCTGGCCATCGAGCCGCTGCAACTGCTGGCGCTGGCGGCCCACGTCGGCGGCGCCGCTCTGGCCGAGGCCGAACCTGAGCCGGGTGAGTTCGAGAAATTTCTCCGAGGTCGCCACCTGCTGCTCCAGCAGGGCCACCAGTTCGCGCTGGGCGAGCAGCGACGCCCAGGTCTCCGCCAGCTGGGCACCAAGGCTCACCTCCAGCGCCGCCAGCGACTCCGCGGCCGCCCCGGCCTGCAGTGCCGCGGCCCCGTACTCGTTGCGCACCCGACCCCAGACGTCCACCTCGTAGCTCGCGGCAAGGGAGCCCTGATACTGCTCGGACACCCCGCCGGCGGGGAATCCCGGGGGCAGCGCGTCACCGGGGATCTGCGCCGCGAGGAAGCCCGCGCCCACCGCGTTCCCCCGGCTCGCTTCGATGGCGAGATCGAGCCGCGGCAGCAGCGACGAGCGGGCGCCCCGCGCCAGCGCCTCGGCCTGGCGCAGCCGCGCCACTGCCCCGCGCAGCTCCAGACTGTCGGCCGCCAGCCGCGACTCCAGCACGGCCAGGGATTCGCCGCCGAGGTCCCGGCAAACCGCCTCGGCCGGGGCGCCGGCCGCCGGGGAATCCGGCCAGGCGGACGGCACGGGCAGCACGTCCTGCGCGCCCTCGGGCGCGTAGCCGGGAGTCGAGCAGGCCGCCACAGCCAGGATGGCGGCCATAATTCCGAGGAGGCGCAGGGACATGGTCAGCTTCGGCCAAGAAGGATGCCAATGATAACGCAGGCGTCCTCGCCGGACGCGCGCAAGCACGGTATTCGGGACACCCCGCCGCCCGGATGCGGCAGGGGGCAGGGTGGCGACAGGCGCTAGTCCTGCAGCCGGAAGTTGATGCGGGTGGAAACCCGCTGGTCGATAGGCCGCCCGCGATAGACACGGGGGCGGAAGCGCCACTCCTCGACCGCGCGCAGACTGGCACGCTCGAACACCCCTTCCGGGGACGCGGCGGCCACCTCGGCATCCGCCGTCGTGCCGTCGGCGAGCACGGTGAATTCCACGTCCACCCAGCCCTGCTGCTCGCGGCGGATCGCTGCACGGGGATAGACAGGCGGGACGACTTCGGTGGCCATCATCTCGCTGCCCGGGATGACCCGGGCGGACTCGCGCCGCATGAACGCGCGATCCACCTCTTGCTGCAGCGCAGCTAGCGTCAAGACAGACGTGGAGGCAGACGTGGGTGCGGCCTCTGCCACGGGCGCGAGTTGCAGCAGCAGCTCCTCGGCATCCTCCAGCGCCCCGGCGTCGATGCGATCCCGGACGGCCACGGAGACGGCGGTCACCAGGCGCTCACGCAATTCGGCAACACGCGGGTCGGCCGGCAGGGTTTCTTCGGCCTGCGCCAGCCATGCCAGGGCGTTGTCGCCGGCCGGCGCCACCAGGCGCCCGGCGGCGAGGCTCGCGCTGCCCCGCGCCAGCGCATCCGGCTCGGCCGGCGGTGCCGGCTCCGCGGCCGCTGCTTGCCCGGCCACATCAGGGCTGTCGCCCGCGTTGGCGTCGGCAGGCACGGCAGCGCCAGTCGTCGCGTCGGCCGGCACGGCAGCGCCAGTCATGGCGTCCGCCTCCTTCTCGGCCGCCGCTGCGGCAGCTTCCTCCCGGGCGCGCTGCTCGGCGGCCTGACGGCGGCGCTCGGCCTCACGGGCAGCGGCGGCGCGCTCGGCGCGGATGGTGCCGATCTGCTCCCGCGCGGTCTCGACGAGTGCATCGTCCACCTGGGGCAGCGCCTCGGCGGCCGCGAGGCGGGACGCTGCGTCGCCGTCATCGCCGTCACGGGCCGCCTGCACGGCCTCCATGACCAGCCGCTGCTGACGCGCGATCAGCGTCTCCTGCACCTCGACGATGACCGGGTGGCCGGGGGTGACGCTCGCCAGTCTACTGGCCAGCCGGGCCGCCTCGGTGAACTCGCCGGCTTCCATGAGAGAGCGCACCCGGCCGGCCACCCGGCCGGCCACCTCGGCCAGCTCGCCGGCGGCCTCGGCATGCTCGGGCTCGGCATCGAGCACCAGCGAATAAAAATAGAGCGCATTCTGGCCCGCCGGCTGCACCAGCATGCCGGCGCTCGCCGCCATGCGGGCCTTGCCGAGATTGACGTCCGTGGCCTCGCCCTCGGCGGCGCTGACCGACAGACCGGCGCCCGTGGTCTCTGTCGACGACGACGCCGGCACCTCGAACAACTGCTCCTCCTCGCCACCCAGCCGATCGGCCAGAAACCAGGCGGCCGCCAGGCCGGACACGACGAAACCCGCCACGACCAGCAGGATGTCGGCGGTGCGCCGTTGGCCACCGCCGCCGGCGTCCGCGCTCCGTGTCACCGCATCATTCATTCAGGTACGTATCCACAATCTGCGCATCTCCCGGATGCGGCTCACGAATTGCGCCAACAGCGCCGCGCCGTGGCCCGACGGTCTGTCTGGCACGACGGAGTGGCGTTGCACGAGTTCCGGATTTTCCCGCAGCTGGATGTGTCGCAAGACGGCAGCATTCACGTTCTGCACCAGCCGTGCCTCATCCATCGGCTTGGACATATAGCGGAATACCTGACCGTGGTTGATCAGCGAGATCATCTCGGCGGCATCCCGCTCGTCGCTGACGACGATGGTAATCAGCTCCGGCAGATAGCGCTTCAGTGTCGACAGCATATTGCGCAGCATCGCGCCGTCGGTGCAGAAATCCGTCACCAGCACCCCGGCACCGGCATCGGTATCGGCATCGGCGAGCAATTCGGTGACCTGGACCAGGGTGGATGCCCGGTTGACCCGGTAGCGCTGACCGAGCACCCGCTCGACGTCCGCCGCAAACGGGGCGTCGCTGGTGAACAGCGCCACGCCCACGTTATCCATGTCTGCGCAGGCGCCGCTGCGCCGCGAACCCGCCGCCTCGTCGCCGCCGATTACGATGGTGTCGACAAAATCCCCCTCCAGGTCGCCGGACAGGATGATCTCGGTCTCCATCGGCTCGTCCTCCGCCGGCTCGATTCGCGCCGGCTCCGCCTGCGCCGGCCGCGCTGCCGCTTCCGGGCGCTGCGGTTCTTCGCGCTCGAGCTCCAGCGCCAGATTCGGGACCGTCGCCGCATGATCCCTCTCTTGAGTTGCGGCGGGGGGCGGCTTTGCCATGGTCGTCGGCACCGGCTCCGACCGGGGCTGCGAGCCGGGGTCGGCAATACGATCGGCCCCGGGCCTGTCAATTCGCTCGGGCTCCGACGCGGTTTCCGGCTCGGGCGGTACCGCGTCCACCACGGCCGCCGCACGGGCGGCCGCACCCGACTGGCGCGCGGCCTGCACGGCCTCCGCCAGCGTCTCGCGCAGCTCCTGGGGGGGGCACGGCTTCGACAGGAAACGGAACACCTCGCCGATGTTGATGGAGCCCTCGATGGCGTCCAGGTCCGCATAGCCCGTCAGCAGGATGCGCACGGCCGAGGGCGCGCGGCGACGCACCTCGCCCAGCACTTCCACACCGGAGAGGCCGGGCATGCGCTGATCGGCGATGATCACGTCCACGCTCTCCTGCTCCGCGATGCGGATTGCCTCCGCACCGTCCGTGGTGAGATGCAGTTCGTAGTCCCGGCGGAACAGTGCCCGCATGGAGTTGAGCACGCGCTTCTCATCGTCGACGAACAGGACCTTCGGTTTGCCTCCGGGTTCGTTGTCGGGTGCGCTGATGCGTGCGGTCCGGGCCATCCCTTGCCGATCTCCTTACATCGCCGCGGCGCGGGGCTGCGCCGCCGGCTGGTCCGTGGGTTCGTTCGCTGCGTCGGCGTCGCCCATTGCCTCCACCGGCAGCTTGACGGTGAACACGGAGCCCCGGCCGGGCTCCGACTCGATCACCAGCTCTCCCAGGTGGGCCGTGATGATCTTGTCGACGATGGACAGGCCGAGGCCGGTGCCCTGACCGACTTCCTTGGTGGTGAAGAAGGGATCGCGGATCTTCGCCAGCAGGTCCTCCGGTATGCCGCTGCCGGTATCCGCGATGCTGACCAGCACCTGGCCGCCCTCATGGCGGGTGGCGAGCGTGATCGTTCCCTCCCCCTCGATGGCGTCGGCCGCGTTCTTGATCAGGTTCAGGAACACCTGGTTGATCTGGGACGGCGCGCAGCGCACCGTCGGCACCTCGCCGTAGTCCTTCTCCACGGTGACCTTGTGCTTCAGGACGTTCCGGGCGATGAGCAGGGATTTGTCCAGACCCTCGTTGACGTTGAACTCGCCGACCGTGGCGCGGTCGAGACGGCTGAAGTCCTTCAGACTCTGGGCCATCTCGGCGAGCTGCTCCAGCCCCTCGATGCTGTCGCCCACCAGATCCACGGACTCCTCCAGGTCGTCCCGGAGACCGTCCTGGTTCAGCTGGCGGTCCATGGCGCGCAGGCTGGCCACGAAGGCTTCACGGTCCTGGCGGCCGTTGCGCAGCTGCTCCAGCAGCCGGCCCGCCTCCGCGGCGAACTGATCGAAGTGCTCCAGCCGCTCCTTCAGCAGGGTGGCGTTGCTGAGCAGGTACCACAGCGGCGTGTTGATCTCGTGGCTGATACCTGCTACCAGCTCGCCCAGCGAGGACATCTTTTCGGCATGCACCAGCTGGACCTGGGATTCCTTCAGCTCCTCGTAAGCTTTCGTCAACTGCTCGGTGCGGGCCTCCACCCGCTCCTCGAGAGAGGCATTCAGCACTTCCAGTTCCGCGTTGGCTCTGTTGAGCACCCGATAACTCTGGTGCAGACGCCAGCCGATGAAAGCGATGCTCGCCAGCAGCAGCAGACTCAGCACGGCCAGCATCAGCCGGGCCCGGTCCGCCCTGCCGACCACCGCCCGGTTGTGGGCACGAAGGGCGGTGAAGAGCGCCTGGGCATTGTCACTGGTGCGCGCCTCATCGAGGGCGGCGAGCGCGGCGCCGGCCGGATCGCGTACCGCCGTCAGCGTGCGCGCCGCTTCGCCGAGTCGGTCGAGCTTGCCGGGCACCCGCTCCCGGGCGGCCGGATCCGACTCCAGTTCGCCGATCCGGCCCTCCAGTGTCTGCGCGGTGGTCTCGCCGCTGCCGCCGGCGAAGTCCAGCACCGACACCGCCAGGGCGAAGACCTCCTGGGAAAGCTCCTCGAGACCGAAGCTGCGCAGCTCGCGCACCAGCGGCGGCGATTCGTTGCGGATGACCGCGGCCGACTCCGCCAGCCGGGCCTGGGTGTCGAGGAAGCGTCGGGCAGCGGCCAGCGACTCGTCCAGTGACGACGCGTAGTCCGTCAACGCCGACGCGATGGCCGCATCGCCGGTGGCAGTCACCGATGCCGACAGCTCGTCCCGGCGCGCCGCCAGTCGCTCCATCAGCCCGGCGGTGGCGGCGGGCACGGCCCGTCCCTCGCGGAACGCCGTTTGCAGCCCTTCCTCCAGGGCCGCGAGTTCGTTCTGGCTCTGGCGCAACAGGTTTACGCTGTTGCCATAGGTCACGTAGTATTCGGAGTCGACTGCGCGGGACTGGACCACCAGGATCGCGAGCATCCCCACCAGAGCGAGCGCGGCGACGGCGGCAAGAGCGTTTCTGAGCATCGCGGGGGCTCCCCTTACATAATGCGTGCCAGACTATCGCGGCGGACAGGCGGGCGCCGTGACGCCTATCACAGCGTTACCATTGCGGCTGCGGCAGCGCTGCGCGCGGCGGCCCGTCCCGCGCTGCGGCGGCATGAACCACGGACGTTTGATGGTAGGGAGCGAGCGGAGACGCGGAAAACCGACAATGTCTCGTTTTGAGCAAGAAATCCCGCAGCTCCGGTCACCGGACGGATCCGGCGCCGAGGCACTGGCCGGATTCCTGGACCGCCATCCCCGGCTGTTCGTGTTGACCGGGGCCGGCTGCAGCACCGCTTCAGGCATCCCCGACTACCGGGACCCGGCCGGCGAATGGAAGCATGCCCGGCCGGTGCAGTATGCGGACTTCATGGCCCGGCATACGGTACGCCAGCGCTACTGGGCGCGCAGCCTGGTGGGCTGGCCGCGCATGGCCGCGGCGCAGCCGAATCCGGCGCACCGCGCGCTCACGGGCCTGCAGGCACGTGCACGCCTCGAGCGCCTGGTCACCCAGAACGTGGACGGCCTGCACCAGAAAGCCGGCAGCGAGGATGTGATCGATCTGCACGGACGCATCGATACGGTGATCTGCATGGCCTGCCGGATCGAGCTGCCCCGCGACGACTGGCAGGCCGAAGTGGCAGCGCTGAATCCGCACTGGGAGCGCCATATCGGCGCCGCCTCGGACCGCCCCGACGGCGATGCGGAAATCGCGGACGCCGACTATGCCGGCTTCGTCGTGCCGCCCTGCCCCCGCTGCGGCGGGGTGATCAAACCCCACGTCGTCTTCTTCGGCGAGGCCGTGCCGCGCGGCCGGGTCGCCGAGGCCCGCGCCGCGCTCGGCCGCGCCGATGCGCTGCTCGTCGTGGGCTCCTCGCTCATGGTCTTCTCCGGCTTCCGCTTCGCCCGCTATGCCGCGGAGGCGGGCAAGCCCGTTGCCATCGTCAACCGGGGGCGCACGCGGGCCGATGAGCTGGCCGCGCTGCGGGTGGACGGGGATTGCGGCGAGGTGCTGGCAGCAGCGCTCGCCGGCGTCGTGCCGGCGTCGTGAGAACAAAAGCGCACCGCCGCGCGGCACCCGGCGCTCACCACCACGAACCGACCACCAGCCAGACGCCGACACCGATCAGGATTGCGCCGGTGATACGCACCGCATGGCGCTGGAAGGATTGCAGCCGCTCCAGCGTCCCTGCCGCCCGGTCTGCGCCGAAGACGAGCACGACGGCGATGATGCCGACCGGCAGCGCGGTGCCCACCCCGTAGAGGGCTACCGGCACAGAAGGCATCGCGGAGGCAACGGCGAGCGGCAGCAACGAGCCGAAGAACAGCGCCGCCGAGACCGGACAGAAGGACAGGGCGAACAGCGCCCCGAGACCGAATTCCCCGGCCAGGCCGAGACCGGCGAGTCTGCCGACACTGCCCGCACCCGCCGCCCCGATACCGAAGGGCAGCGGCAGCCAGCCGAGCACCGCCATGCCCGTCAGGATCAGGATGGGCCCGACCAGCGGCAGCACGGCCTGGCGAAGAAAGGCGGACAGCGCGGGCATGCTCGAAAGCCCGGCGAAGACGATGAGCGCGAGGGCGAGATACGCCGACATCCGGCCGGCCGTATAGACCAGGGCGCCGAGCAGCGCGCGGCGCCTGCTGCCGACGCGTCGGGCCAGCACGGAAGTGGCTGCCACATTGGTCGCCAGTGGACAGGGGCTCACCGAGGTGACGAGACCGAGCCAGAGGGCGGAGGCGAGCAGCAGCAGTTCGGCGTTCACGCGGGCGTGTCCGGCCGTGCGCCCAGATAGGCGTCGATCTGCCGGGCCAGATAAGACCGGAACGCATCGGCGTCGCCGAGCAGACGCCAGACGTCGTCCATCCGCTGCCAGCGCAACTCCTCGCCGTCGCGCCATTCGGAGATTACGACCGTCTTGAACGACAGGTCGTAGTCACGGGCATATCCCATATTACCGGGCCGGTCGAGATTGCGGATCTCGAAATGCACGCGCCCGCGTGCGATTTCATCGGCGTAGCCTTGCTCGACGGCGGCGCGGGTCAGCCGCTCGATGGTGAGGCACGATTGGCAACGCACATCGGTGGTGAAGTAAGTGATGACGATCCCGTCCGCACGGGCCGCGGGCGCGCCGGAAGCCCCCTCCGCGACGGCGTCGGCCGATCCCCGGTCCACGCGCTCCAGCGCCCACTGGCCGAGGCCGAGGGCAACCAGCGCCAGCAGCGCAATCTGCATGAGACGTTTCATGGCGGCGGCTCCCTTCAGGCCAGCAGGCGTTTCAGCTCATCCTTTGCAGGCACCTTGCCGGCCACCTTGACCTCGCCGTCGACGGCGAGCGCCGGCGTGAGCATCACGCCGAAATCGGCGAACCGCATCATGTCGGTGATCTTCTCGAGACGATAGTCGAGCCCGAGCTCGCGGGCGGCGGCGTCGGCGGTGTCGGCGAGCCGGTTGCATTTGGCACAACCGGTGCCGAGGATCTGGATGGTCTTCATGGTATGACTCCTTGGTGCGGGGGAATTCAGAACAGCGCGCCGTACAGCCAGCCGCTGATGGTGGCCATCACGACGACCAGCAACGTGTAGGCGGCGGTCTTCTTCGGGCCGATGACCGAGTTGATCACCAGCATGTTGGGCAGACTCAGTGCGGGGCCCGCCAGCAGCAGGGCGAGGGCCGGCCCGTCGCCCATGCCGTTGCCGATCAGACCCTGCAGGATCGGGATCTCGGTGAGCGTGGCGAAATACATCAACGCGCCTGCGAACGAGGCGAAGAGGTTCGCCTGCAGGCTGTTGCCGCCCACCGACTGGCTGATCCACGCCGAGGGGATCAGGCCTTCGTGGCCGGGGCGGCCCAGCAGCAGCCCTGCGACGAGCACGCCGGCGAGCAGCAGCGGCATGATCTGCTTGGTGTAGCTCCAGGTCTGGTCGAACCACTCGCCGGCCTCGTCCCGGCGACCCGCGGTGAGCCAGACCAGTCCGATGACGCCGACGAACACGGCGGCGGTGGCATGGCCGCCGGTCGCCACGGCCGTGA
>CAYRUH010000016.1:0-71782 GCA_964427415.1 uncultured Woeseiaceae bacterium
GCCGGTATTCTGGCCGTCGGTCACCGAAATACCGTAAAATTAGTGATTTACGGACTGAAACCGGCGGCAGGCGGAAGTTTCCGCCGCAGGATGGGGTCGCACAGTGTCGAACAAGCGGATCGAACTCGAGAACACCTACTGCGCGCAGAACTATCACCCCCTGCCGGTGGTGCTCAGCCGCGGCGAGGGTGTCTATGTCTGGGACGACGAGGGCCGTCGTTATCTCGACATGATGAGCGCATACTCCGCGGTCAGCCACGGGCACGCGCATCCCCGCCTGATCCAGGCGCTCACCCGCCAGGCGAGCGAACTCAGCATCGTCTCCCGGGCCTTCCACACCGACAAGCTCGGACCGTTCCTGAAGCGCATCTGCGAACTGACCGGACAGGACCGGGCGCTGCCGATGAACACCGGCGCCGAGGCGGTGGAGACCGCGCTGAAGGCGGCCCGCAAGTGGGCCTACACGGTCAAGGGAGTAGAGCGCGACAAGGCGGAGATCATCGCCTGCCGGAACAATTTCCATGGTCGCACCATCACCATCGTCGGCATGTCCAGCGAGGAGTCCTACCGGGAAGGCTTCGGCCCGTTCCCGCCCGGTTTCCGGCTGGTGGACTTCGGCGACGCCGAGGCGCTGGAAGCCTCCATCACGCCGAACACGGCCGCCTTCCTCGTGGAACCCATGCAGGGCGAAGGCGGCATCGTCATCCCGCCGCCGGGCTACCTCGCCGCCTGCCGGGAGATCTGCCGGCGCCACGACGTGCTGCTGATCTGCGATGAGATCCAGACCGGGCTCGGCCGCACCGGCCGCTTCCTCGCCGCCGAGCACGAGGACGTGGTGCCGGACGGGCTGATACTCGGCAAGGCCCTCGGCGGCGGCATCCTGCCGGTCTCGATGTTTCTCGCCCGCCGCGACGTGATGGACGTATTCCGGCCCGGCGACCACGGCAGTACCTTCGGCGGCAACCCGCTGGCCGCCACGGTGGCGCTGGAGGCGCTGAACATCATCGTCGAGGAAGATCTGCCGGCGCGCAGCGAGGCGATGGGCACTTTATTGCTGGAAGAGCTCAGACGCATCGACAGTCCACTGGTGCGGGACGTGCGCGGCCGGGGCCTGTTCGTGGGGCTGGAGATCGACCCGGACAAGGGCAGCGCCCGCGAGGTCGTCGAGCGCCTCATGCAGAACGGCGTGCTGAGCAAGGAGACCCACGAGACCGTGGTGCGGCTGGCGCCGCCGCTGTCCATCTCCCGGCAACAGCTGCAGTGGGCGGTGGCGCGCATCGCTGAGGTGCTCGCCGAGATGGAGCGTTTGCGCAAGGCGTCGTGACGCGCCCGCAACAGGAGTAGCCAGAGCATGCCCGGACCGCCCATCATGATCACCGGCCTGGCACTGCTCGCGGCGCTGGTCGGCGGATTGCTGGGGTGGTACCTGCATGCCGAGCGCCATCGCCGCCAGCGTCTGACGACGGCTGCAACCTGGCAGGAAAAGCTGCAGTTGGAGGAACTGGCGAAGGAGCGAATGGGCAAGCAGATACGCAGCCTCGACGGACGGCTGGACGCCGCGCGCCGGGCACACCGGGAGGCGCGCCAGCAGCTCGCGCGCACCGAGCAGAAACTCGCCGGCGCGTCCGCGACGGCGGACCAGGCGACTGCCGCGCTCATCGACTGCCGCGCAGCGCTGGCGGCGACCAATCGCAAGCGCGACGAACTGCATGCTCAGCTGCAGCGTCTGCTGACACGCAGCCGGGAAATCATGACGGCTTCCAGGGCAAAGGACGAGAAAATTTTCACCCTCAGCCGGGAACTGGAGAGCTGGCAGGAGCGCCTGCCGCCGCTCGTCTACCGCTTCCGCGAGAAGGCGCGGGAGGCCACAGCCGCCCGCCGGGCGCTGGATTTCGAGCGGGACCGGGCGCGGGAGCTGGAGGACACGCTGCGCACCCGCGCCCTGCCTTTGACCGACCCGCCGGCCGGCGCAGACGGCAGTGACAACGGCGGCAGCGAAATCGACCGGGCCATGCCGGCGCGCCGGCGCCGGGACGACCTCAAACGCATCCGCGGCATCGGCCCGGCCCTGGAGCGTCTGCTGAACGAACTCGGCATCCATCGGCTGCAGCAGATCGCCGAGTTCGGTGCGGACGACATCGAGCGGGTGCAGGGGGCCCTGAAGGACTTCCCGGACCGCATCGAGCGGGACCACTGGGTGGAGCAGGCCCGCAGACTGATCGCAGAGTACCGGCCCGACGCCGGTGAAACATCCTGGACAGGGAGGACGGAAACATGAATCTGACCACGACGGCTTTCCGCGACGGCGAACGCATCCCCGACGAGTTCTGCTTCGGCAATCCGGCGGACGAGGGTCACATGACCCTGGGCGAGAATCGCAACCCGGACTTCACCTGGGCGAATCTGCCGGGGGGCACCCGTTCGCTGGTGCTGCTGTGCGTGGACGTGGACGTACCCGGCAAGGCCGACGACGTCAATCAGGAAGGACGTACCATCCCTGCCGACCTGCCCCGGGTGGATTTCTATCACTGGGTGCTGGTGGACGTTCCGCCCGGCATTGCCGGCATACCGGCGGCCTCCTGTTCCGACGGCGTCACGCCGAAGGGCAAGAAAGAACCCTCGGGGCCCGACGGCGCGCGGCAGGGACTGAACGACTACACGAGTTTCATGGCCGCCGATCCGGACATGGCCGGCGACTACTTCGGTTATGACGGACCCTGCCCGCCGTGGAACGACGAGCTGCTCCATCATTACCACTTCGTGCTCTATGCGACCGACCTGGAGCGAGCGCCCGTCGAAGGTAAATTCACCGGACAGGACGTGATGGCGGCGCTGGAAGGGCACATCCTCGCCGAATCCCGGGTGGTGGGCACCTACACGCTCAATCCGGACGTCGGCTGACGCTGCGACGCTGCCGGCGGATCAGCGCAAGGCATCCGGGCGGACGGTGAAGTCGACGATCCGTATCCGCAGGCCGGGCTCGCCGGCCGGGTAGCGTTCGCCCAGCACCTCGGTCAGGGCGCGGTTCTCGTAGACACCGGCTGGCGCAGCCTGAAGCACCCGCGCCTCCACGGGACGGCCGCTGGCATCCACCTCGACTTCCACCTGCACGAAGCCCCGCCGCTCGCGCCCGGCTGGTGCGGCGGGCGCGAGCGGCGGCAGCACCGGTGGTGGCGCCTCCAGTTCCGGCAGGCGGCGGCGCGGCTCGCCCAGCAGCTCGGCGACGTCGAGGCTGTCGTAGCCCACCAGCAGATCGAGCGGATGCGCCTCCACCGGTATCTCGTCCTCGCCGCTCGCCCGCTCGAAGCCACCCCACAACTGTACGGCGACCACCAGCATGGCGCCAACGACCCCGCAGGCGGCCAGAAACGAGGCGAGGTAGCGCAACACCGCTCAGCCGTCCTGCGAGCCTTCCTCGTCGAAGGACAGCGCGCAGGAATTGATGCAGAAACGCAGTCCGGTGGGTTCCGGCCCGTCCGGAAACACGTGGCCGAGGTGGGCGCCGCAGGCGGCACACGTGACCTCGTCGCGGACCATGCCGTGGCTGGTATCCTGCTCCGTGCTAACCCGGTCGCCGGCCAGCGGCAGCCAGAAACTCGGCCAGCCCGAACCGGAATCGTATTTGTGCGCCGAGCTGAACAGCTCGGCGCCGCAGACGACGCACGCATAGGTACCGTCGGCCTTCTGATCCACGTAGCGGCCGGCGAACGGCGGCTCCGTGCCCTTATGCTGGGTCACCCGCCAGGCTTCATCGCCCAGGCGCGCGCGCAGCTGTTCTCTGGTTTCTTCCGTCATCGCCTCTCGTGCCCCGTGTCAGCTCCAACCTCTATCCCGCGTCGATTTTAGCGCTTCGGCGCCGGTTCATTGTTCCGCGCCGCCGGCGAGCTCCAGCAACAGCCGGTTCATGCGGCGTACGTAGGCGCCCGGATCCGCCAGCGAGCCGCCCTCGGCGAGGCGGGCCTGATCCACGAGGACCCGTGCCAGATCCTCGAAGCGGCCCTCGTCGCTTTCGGCGGACAGGCGCTGCACCAGCGGATGAGAGGGGTTGATCTCGAAGATGGGTTTCGTCTCCGGCAGCTTCTGCCCCGCCGCCTCCAGCAAGTGGCGCATCTGGCGGCCGACGGCGTGCTCCGAGAGCACCAGGCAGGCCGGCGAGTCCACCAGGCGGCGGCTCACGCGCACGGTCTCCACCTGATCCTTCAGCAGCCGCCGCAGCTTCTTCAGCAGCGGTTTGTGCTCCTCGTCCAGCGTCTCCTGTTGCGGACCGCTGTCGCCGCCCGGGAGTTCGGCACCGCCCCGGGCGACGTCGCTCAGCTTCGTGTCCCTGTACTCGGGCAGCTGGCCGATCATCCATTCGTCCAGGCGATCGTGCAGCAGCAGCACCTCGATGCCCCGGTCACGGAACACCTCCAGCTGGGGCGCCGAGCGCGCCTTCTCCAGGCTGTCCGCAACCAGGTAGTAGATGGCCTCCTGGTCGGTCCGCATGCGACCGATATAGTCGTCCAGCGACTGGTCCTGGGTAGCGTCTTCGCTGCGGGTCGTTACGAAGCGGAACAACGCGGCAATGCGCTCGGCGTTGCCGGGGTCCTCGCCGATGCCCTCCTTCAGCACCTCGCCGAACTCGTCCCAGATCTTCTGAAAGGTCTCCGGGTCGTCCGCGGCGGTCTTCTCCAACAGCTCCAGGGCCCGGCGGGTCAGCGCACTGCGCAGCGCATCCAGCGTGGGGTGCGACTGCAGCAGTTCCCGGGACACGTTCAGCGGCAGGTCGGCCGTGTCGATGACTCCCCGGACGAAGCGCAGATACAGCGGCAGGAACTGCTCGGCATCATCCATAATGAAGACCCGCTGCACGTAGAGCTTCAGCCCGCGGGGCGACTCCCGGTTCCACAGGTCGAACGGGGCACGGGCGGGGATGAAGAGCAGGCTCGTGTACTGGCGCTTGCCCTCTACATGATTGTGTGACCAGCTCAGCGGGTCGGTCGGATCGTGGGTGAGGTGTTTGTAGAACTCCCGGTATTCCTCGTCGCCGATCTCGGCGCGAGGGCGCGTCCACAGCGCCGTGGCCGCGTTCACCGTCTCCCGCTCGCCGTCACCGGCGGGCATGGTGACCGGGAAGGCGATGTGGTCGGAGTAGCGCCGGATGAGATGGCGCAGCCGTTCGGCCGTGGCGAACTCGCCTGCATCCTCGCGCAGGTGCAGTACCACCCGGGTACCCCGCTCCGGCCGCTCCGCGGACTCGATCCGGAATTCACCCTGGCCGTCGGATTCCCAGTGGATGCCGGTATCCGCCGGCAGGCCCGCACGCCGGGTGTAGACCTCCACGCGGTCGGCCACGATGAAGGACGAGTAGAAGCCCACACCGAACTGGCCGATGAGCCGGGCGTCCCTGCGGTTGTCGCCGGTCAGCGACTGCAGGAAATCCGCCGTGCCGGACTTCGCGATGGTACCGAGGTTGGCGATCACCTCGGCCCGGTTCATGCCGATGCCGTTGTCGCTGACCGACACCGTGCCGGTCTCGGCATCGAAATCCACGTCGATACCGAGTTCCGGCTGATCCTCCATCAACGCCGGATCGGCCAGCGCCTCGAAACGCAGCTTGTCGGCGGCGTCGGAGGCGTTGGAGATGAGCTCCCGGAGAAAGATCTCCCGGTTGCTGTAAAGCGAGTGGATCATCAGGTGAAGCAGCTGCTTCACCTCCGCCTGGAAACCGAGTGTCTCTGCAGTCCGGGTCTCTGCCATGTCGCTCTCCGCTGGATCTACCCTCTACCTTACCGGGGCCGGGGGCGCGACGGCGCTCTGCCGGTCTCCGGGCAGCTCGGAGTGTGGGGTCTTTGGCGGTGTTTTCAACCCGCGGCGCGGGTCGGGCTCAGGGGTGGCGTGCGGTCCAGCTTGCCGCCGGCTGACGGGTCAGCCAGGACATGGCGGCAACCAGGGCGGCGATCAGGCCGGCCACCAGCAACGCGCCTGCGACCAGCGGCAGGGTCGCGGCCGCGACGGCCAGGCCCACGCCGATGAGCGCACCCGCCAGCAGTGCCAGCACGCGTGCCAGGAGACGGCGGACCTGCTCCCACAGCAGCGGCATCGACCAGACGAAGTCGTCCATGTCATCCAGATACTGCAGTAGCCGTTCCATTTACTGTTCCGCCGAATCCCTGAGCAATCAATGCAGTCTAACGCTTTCTTCGTGTCAACGGTGTGAATTACACCATAACATCGGCGCCGCCGGTAAGGATCGGGTGCATCAGCGCACCCGCCGCAGCACGGGCGGGCGGTCCCGGGGCGGGTCCTCGCCCCTGAGCATCGCGCTGCGGTTCGCCTCCTTGGCATAGGAGATGGCTGCATGCACCCAGCGCCAGCGCTCGCGGGTCTCTTCGGTCGTGAACAGCGCCAGTTGTTCTTCGGCGCACGGTTTCGGTTTGGCCATAGTTATCGAGTTAGAGACTTGGGAACGAGAATCGGTAAGTGTGGGTGTTTTTTATCGGTCGGTTGGCGCTGCCGCAACCGGCGCTCTAATCGTCACGGTCACTGCTGTTACGATCGCTCCAGTTCCGTTTCACCTCCTCCGCCCAGTTGCGGTAGCCCTTCCAGGTGTAGAGCGAGGGATCGAGAGCGCCGCGGCTGCGCGGGCGGTCGCCGCGCCGGGAGAGCCACTTGCGATAGGCGTCCCAGGGCTCGTCGTCGCGGGCGTAGTCCCGGTCGGTCGCTGACACTGTTTCGTCCTGGTCCGCGTCCTCTTCCGGGCCCGCGGCCCAGCGGATGTCCTTGTCGTCAGGCATGGCTGATTCCGCTCCCAACAGATAGGCGGACATTACGCGGGCGGGGGTGCCGGAGCCAGGAACTGCATCACAGTGACCAGCGTTAAAAAAGCAGGCAAATCAGCGGGTTCAGCCCTTCTATTTGACTTAACGGACGGTGCCGGTCCCGGTCTTTCAGGCTATTTGACTTAAGCCGGCGGATTAGGGAAAAGCCGCCGCGGCACCGCCCGTCGTCAGGCGACCACCTCGTAGCAGGGACTGTAACTGCCAGACAGCTTCATCCGCCCCTGGGCCACAAAGGCGCGGAGCAGCTCGTCCAGCAGCGGCATAATGCGCCCGGAGGCCTCGATACGGAAGGGCCCCCGCTCCTCGATCATGCGTATCGTATCCTCGCGCACGTTGCCGGAGACGATTCCCGAGAAGGCGCGGCGCAGGTTGACGGCCAGCTCGTCGGGGGACTGTTCGGGGTGCAGCACCAGAGCGGCCATGGACTCGTGGCTCGCCCGGAAGGGCACCTGGAAGTCATGATCGATCTTCAGCCGCCAGTTGTAATAGTAGGCATCGCTGTGGCGCTGGCGGAAATCGCGCACGTCGGTAAGGCCCGCCTGGATGGTCCTCGCCACGGCCACCGGGTCGTCGCCGACGATGCGATAGCGCTGCTGTGCCGCCTCACCCAGCGTGGCACCGACGAATTCGTCGATGCGGCGGAAGTATTCTTCACTGCCGGCCGGTCCGGTGAACACCAGTGGGAACGGCATGTCGGCATTGTCGGGATGCAGCAGCACGCCGAGGATGAACAGGATCTCCTCCGCCGTGCCCACGCCGCCGGGGAAGACCACGAATCCGTGACCGACCCGGACGAATGCCTCCAGCCGCTTCTCCATATCCGGCATGATCACCAGTTCGTTGACGATGGGGTTCGGCGACTCCGCGGCGATGATGCCGGGCTCCGTGATGCCGATGTATCGCCCGTCGCGGATGCGCTGCTTCGAATGGCCGATGGTCGCGCCCTTCATGGGCCCCTTCATCGCGCCCGGGCCGCAACCGGTGCAAACCTGCAGCCCGCGGATGCCCAGCTCGTAGCCAACGGTCTTGGTGTAGTCGTACTCCTCACGGCTGATGGCATGGCCGCCCCAGCAGACGATCACGTTCGTGTCGGCGGGCGCCCGCACGATGCGGGCGTTGCGCAGCACGTGGAAGACGGCATTGGTGATGGAGTCCGAACGGGCGAGATCGAACTGTCCGCCTTCGCGCAGTTCGTTGTCCACGAACACCACGTCGCGCAGTACGGAGAACAGCAGCTCGCGGATGCCGCGAATCATTCGCCCGTCGACGAAGGCAGAGTCGGGTGCGTTGCGCAGCGCGAGCCGCACGCCGCGGTCCTGCTGGATGATGCCAACCTCGAAATCCCGGTAGCGGGCCAGCAGTTCCCGGGTATCGTCCGTCATGGAACCGGAGGTGAGCACGGCGAGCGCGCAGCGCCTCAGCAGCCCGTACAGGCCGCCCTCGCCGCGGTTGCGCAGTCGGTTCACCTCCTCCTGTGACAGGAGTTCGAGGCTGCCCTCCGGAGAGACTTCGATATCCATGCTGTTCGCCTGTCGGGGAGCGCGCCGCCCGGCGCGCCGGGTTCAGGGGCGGATCTCGATCGGCGTGTTCTCGCGGGTCATCAGCCAGATATCCACCATGGCGGCATTGGATACCGCGATGCAGCCGTCGGTCCAGTCGCCGGAGCGATAGAATTCCGGCGTGTAGCGGGGCTCGTTCGGGTAACCGTGGATCATGATCTGGCCGCCCGGGTCGACGCCGCGGCTCCGCGCCAGCTCGCGGTCACGCGCATTCGGATAGGAGATGCGGATGGAGAGGAAGAAATCACTGTTCTCATTGCGGAGGTCGAGGAAGTAGAGGCCCTCGGGAGTGCGCGAATCGCCCTCCTTCTGCTTGTGGCCGTCCGGCTCCATGCCCAGGAAGATGTCGTAGCTGGCGAGGATCTGCTCTCCCTTCAGCAGATGGAGTTTGCGATCGGATTTCTCCACCACCACCTTGTCGGCCACCTCGAGTGTGGCCTCGACCGCGCCCGGTGTCAGCACGGCGAGCGCAAGGACCAGTGCCGGCGAGAGCGCCGCCCCTCGCCTGCGCGCTGGCCTGTTCCAGTGCATTCCCCGTCGCATCGTCTGTCCTCCAGCTCCGCTCGTCGTCATCGCGTGCCCGGCGTCCCGCAATTGGAGAGTACGCTAATGCCGGCGCCGGGAACAAACAAACCCGTCTCATTCCCGCCGCCGACGGCCGGCGGGTGCCCTGCGATCACCGCTCAGGTTGCCGCCGATGATCCAGCCGATGGCGAAGCCGATCGCGCCCGCGCCGCTCGTGTAATAAGGCAGGAAGCGGAACAGGAGTTGCGGCGTGCGAGCACGGCTCGCCATGCCGTCCCACTCCAGCATCAGCCCGAGGTGCAGGTAGAGAGACAGGCCCAGCGCCGGGATGGCGAAGCCGAGGATGCCCAGCAGGTAACGCCAGTCCGCCTGCCGCCAGCGCCAGTCCGCCCCGGCCAGGGCATGGAGCAGCAGTACAAGGATGAGCGCCGGAGGCAGCAGGTTCGCCATCGCGTAGGGGCCGTAATCCTCCGCCTCCAGGATCACGACGGCTGCGACCGCGAGCACGACAACGGGGGGCAGGAGCGACCAGTGGCCGAACATCAGCCGCCGCCCTGCGCCGCGGCGATGCCCTTCACCCGGCGGCTGAGACCGAGCATGTCCAGTTGCTGCCGGCTCTCCACGACCCGGCCGTTCTCGATACGGTCGAGCAGGAGGCCCTCGAAGCTAACCCGGGCGCCGGTCGGCGGCGTCGCATCAAGCACGCCTCTGTGGGTCCCGCTGAAGCGCACCCGGGTGGCCACCCGGCCGCCCTCGGCGACCTGCTCCAGCACCTCCAGCTGCAGGTCGGGAAAGGCGCCGTGCAGGCCGCGCCCGATCGAGGAGAGCACCTCCCGGGCATGACGGGAGCCGTTCACAGTGGCGCCGGGCGCGAAGTACCGGTCCCACTCCTGCCAGCGGCTTTCGATCACGAGCGTCTGCAGGTAGCTGCGCACGAGCGCCTTGTGATCGGCACCGGTGTCGCAGGCGGCCAGCAGCGACAGGAGGAGCAGTGGCAGCATCAGCAGGGCGCGGCGCATGGTAATCGGTCTCCGGTGGCGGGAATTACGATGAATAGTAGAGGTGGCGAAATCCCGCATATCGAGAACAGGTCACAGATTCGTTGTCGGTTTCCGTATAGTTTACGTAACCTTGCGGGCGATGGCCCCGGTCGGGGAAACGCCGGCCGCGGTCCCCGCCGAAGCAATGGAACCGGACGCGCGGGAGATTGACTGCCGGATATCGACAATGGATACCGAGATGGACAACAGGCGCACCGCAGCATTCGCCGTTGGCATGCCAACGGCGGCGGCCATGACCGCCATGGCCGCCCTGCTGCTGGCCGGCGCAGGAGTTGCCGTCGCCGGGCCGGGTATCGGCGCCACCGAAGAGGTGGTGGACAATCCGCAGGACACGCGGGAACAGCATGACGACGGCGAGGCCGAGACGCCAGCCGATCCGGAGCGCCGGGAGGCGGAGCGCCTCCTGACCACGCTGCAGCCCGTGGAGTGGGGCCGGACCCGGGAATCCGGCGCCGGGACCCTCGACATTCTCGGCAGCCCGGTACCACCGGCCAGCTACCAGCGCCTGTCCTGGTCGGCCACGGAGCTCTTCGAGGGCATACCGGTGGACACACCCGTGCTGGTGATGAACGGGCGCTATCCCGGACCCGTCCTGTGCCTCGTCGCGGCGGTGCATGGCGACGAGCTGAACGGCATCGAGATCGTGCGCCGGGTGCTGCACGACCTGGACCCGCACAAGCTCTCCGGCGCGGTCATCGGCGTGCCCATCGTGAACCTGCAGGCGTTCCGCCGCGGTTCGCGCTATCTGCCTGACCGCCGGGACCTGAACCGCTATTTCCCCGGCAACCCGGACGGCAGCGCCGCCTCGCGGATCGCCCACTCCTTCTTCACCAGCATCGTCCGCCACTGCGATGCGCTGGTGGACCTGCACACCGGCTCGTTCGACCGCGCCAACCTGCCCCAACTGCGCGCCGACCTGCGCGACCCGGGCGTGGTCACCCTGACCCAGGGCTTTGGCGCAACGGTGATCATCAACAGCATCCCGGCGGACGGAACACTGCGCCAGGCTGCCACGGATGCCGGCATCCCGACGGTGACGCTGGAGGCCGGCGGCCCCTCCCGCCTCGAGACCGAGGAAGTCAATCACGGTGTCAAGGGCATCGAAACGCTGCTGAACACCCTCGGTATGGTGCGCAAGGTCAGCCTGTGGGGCGACCCGGAACCCGTTTACTACCGCTCCACGTGGGTACGTGCGAACCGGGGCGGGATCCTGCTATCGGAAGTGGACCTCGGTCGGCGGGTGCGCGCGGGAGAGCTGCTGGGCACCATCACCGATCCCATTACGAACGCCAGGACCAACATTTATGCGCCGACCGACGGCCGGGTAATCGGCATGGCGCTGAATCAGGTGGTCATGCCCGGCTACGCGGCCTTCCATATCGGCCTGCCGCGGCCCGAGCCGAGAACGGCCGAAGCCTCGCCCGCTGATGCGACAGGTGGGACGAGCCAGGATGACAATGCCGACAATGCCCCGCCGGCCGCAGAGCAGACGTCGGCGTCCGCCACCGGCAGCAAGGACAACCGCAGCGAGGATACGGCGGGCGAGGCCAAAACCGCGGCAACCGGCGCAGGCAATCAGTAACCGCCCACCGCGACGGGACACCCGCTATAACGGCCGCATAGCGGAACCGTCTCCGCTCGGCCCTCAGCGCGCCCTCTTTAGCGCGCTGATGCGCTCCTCCAGCGGCGGGTGGGTCATGAACAGCTTCTTCAGCCCATCGGCACCCAGGCCGGCGATGCCGAAGGCCGACAGCTGCTTGGGCAGCTCGGTCGGCTCGTAAGTCGCTTGCAGCTTCTCGAGCGCCGCCACCATCTTGTCCCGCCCCGCCAGCTCGGCGCCGCCCGCATCCGCGCGGAACTCCCGTCGCCGGGAGAACCAATGCACGATCATGGTCGCCAGGATGCCGAAGATGATCTGCGCCACCAGGCTGGTCAGGAAGAAGCCGAGCCCGACACCCTGCTCGTTGCGGAACACCACCCGGTCCACAAAGAAAC
Organism: uncultured Woeseiaceae bacterium; assembly: GCA_964427415.1. GTDB lineage: Bacteria > Pseudomonadota > Gammaproteobacteria > Steroidobacterales > Woeseiaceae > Lentisalinibacter. The sequence continues at coordinate 11,962 of CAYRUH010000016.1, forward strand.
CAACCACCCGCGAGAGGAAGATCACGAAGGTGTTCAGCACGCCCTGCAGCAGGGTCATGGTCACCATGTCGCCGTTGGCGACGTGGGAGACCTCGTGGGCGAGCACCGCCTCGGCCTCGGCCTGATTCATATTGCGCAGCAGCCCTGTGCTGACGGCGACCAGCGCCTTATTGCGGCTCATGCCGGTGGCGAAGGCGTTCACCTCGGGCGCGTCGTAGATCGCCACGTCCGGCATACCGATGCCGGCACGCCCGGCCTGGTTCTGCACCGTCGCCAGCAGCCAGGACTCAGTGGAGTTGGACGGCTGCGAGATCACCTTCGCACCGGTGGTCCAGAGCGCCACTTTCTTCGAGATGGCAAGAGAGATGAACGAGCCGGCAAAGCCGATGACCGCCGAGAAGATCAGTAGCGACGTCAGGTTCAGTTCACCCGTCTCCGAGACGATGCTCTCCAGACCGAGGACCCGGAAGACGATGCTGATGACGGCCAGCACCGCGACGTTGGTCGCCACGAACAACAGTATTCTCTTCATATGCGCTACTCCAGACAGTACGAGCCCGAGGGTCTGCAGGCCTCTGCAGGGCAATGGATAATAAGTCCGCCGGCGGCCGATTCAAGCGCCATGGCCCCAATATGACCAGCCGACGGCGCTACAATTCCCCGGTGATGTTCTTCCCGCCACCGAGATTTTCCCGATGAATGACGCCGGTGCCCGGCCCGCGGGACGAGAGTCCCGGGGCCGCGAGATCCTGATTCGCGCGGCGCTGGCCCTGCAGCGCGCCCTTGTGCTGCTGCCCTGGCCCGTGCAGCGAGCGCTGGGCCGGGGCCTCGGTGCGGTCAGCTTCCGCCTCGCGCGGCACCGGCGCCGCATCGCCGGGCGCAATCTGGAACTTTGCTTCCCCGAACTCACGGCGCGGGCGCGGCAACACCTGCTGCGCCGCCACTTCCATTCCCTGGGCATCGGCCTCATGGAACTGGGCATCGCGTGGTGGGCGAGCGACCGCCGTCTGCGCAGCATGGGAACGCTCGAGGGCCTGGAGCATCTCGAGACCGCCCGCGAGGGCGGGCGTCCGGTCATCCTGGTCGCGGGCCATTTCACCACCATGGACCTCGCCTACCGGCTGTTGGGCCTCGCAGTCGATTACGACGGTATCCACCGACCCTTCGGCTACCCGGCTCTCGACCGCCAGCTAACCCGCGGCCGGCTGCGGGCCGCTCACAGGGTTTATTCGAAATTCGACCTGCGGGGCATCCTGGATGCGCTGGCCCGAGGCCGCACGCTGTGGGTGGCAGTCGACCAGGCCCAGACCGGCAGCCGACCGGTGCTGGCGCCGTTCTTCGGGTTGCCGGCGCCGACCACGGGCGGCCCGGCCCGGCTCGCCGCGCGCAGCGGTGCCGTCGTGCTGCCGGTGCTGGGAAGGCGGGAGCCGGACGGCCGCTACCGGGTGACCGTTGAGCCGGCGCTCCGGGACTTTCCCGGCGGCGACGAGACCGCCGACGCGGCAAGGCTGAACGCCGTGGTGGAACGCCACGCCCGCGCAGCGCCCGAGCAGTACTACTGGATCCATCGCCGCTTCAAGGGCGATCCCGCGACCTACGACGAGGCCTGAATCAGCCAGCGCGATCCCGATAGCCCGCAGCGAGGTCCTGCCAGCAGCAGGCCCGGTAGCGGAACCCGGGCACACTCCCGTGGAGCTTCTCGAGGGAGCGCAGCAGCCGCGCGAGGTTGCGCCGCTGCCAGGTGCCCGGGCGGCGCAATCGGCCCCGATCGAAATCGAGCAGCCAGACGGCACCGTCCTCGCCCAGCTGTATGTTGTGCGCATTCAGGTCCGCGTGACAGACGCCCGCGTCGTGGAAGCACCGGATGGTAGCGCCGATACGCCGCCACTCGCCGGTCTCCAGATCACGCTCGCCGAGCACGCCCGCCAGTGACCGGACGCCCGGCAGCCGCCGGGTCAGGATATCGCCCCGGTAGACCGCGCCGGTGCGCCGGTAGCCTGCGGCTGCCGGCACCGGCACCGGCAGCCCGGACGCCGCCAATCGGGCGAGCAGACGGAACTCGCGCAATGGCCGCGTGGCCGCCTCGCCCAACCACAGGAACTCGTCGTCCAGAATACGGCCTACCAGGCCGCCGCGGCGGTAATGACGCAGCGCAAAGACCCCCGACTCACCCGTGACGAAGCGTACCGCGCCCCGCCCGGGCGCATCGGGCACATCGCCGTGCACGTCCCAGGCGCCGGGCTCCAACCAGGCTGGCTCGAAGTGGTTGAAGATACGGGGATCATATAGGATGACCCCGTCCGCGGTGGGCAGAATCCTCTCTTTCACGCTAGTCGGCTTCGAGGTATTGGCGAATCCCATAGACAACAGCGCTCCGCCCGGCTCACTCTGCGCCGTACGCCTGTCCGCCATCGGTGACACCTGCCATACCCTGCCGGTGCTGAGGACGCTGAAAGCCGCCTGGCCGGAGACGGCCATCACGTGGATCATCGGCCGCACCGAGGCGTCCCTGATGGCAGACATCCCGGAGATCGAGTTTATCACCTTCGACAAGTCGGCCGGCCTGGCCGGCTACCGGCAATTCAGGCGCCGTTTCGCCGGCCGCCGCTTCGACACGCTGCTGATGATGCACGCCTCGGTGCGCGCCAACGCCGTCAGCCGTCTGATCCCGGCACGGCGGCGCATCGGCTTTGACCGGGAGCGGGCCCGGGACTTGCAGTGGCTGGTCTCCAACGAGCGCATCTCGCAGCGGCCCCGAGAGCATGTGATGGACAGCCTGTTCGGCTTCGCCGAGTACCTGGGCGTGACGCAACGCCACCTGGCCTGGGACATACCGCTGTCCGACGCTGACCGGGAGTACGCGGCCGGACACCTGCCAACCGGACGGCCCTGGATGCTGCTGAGCCCCTGCAGTTCCCAGCGGACCCGCAATTATCGCAACTGGAGTGTCGCCAACTACGCACGAATCGTCGACTATGCAGCGGAACACCATGGTGCCGGCACGGTGATCACCGGCGGTCCAACGCCGCTGGAGAGGGAATACGGCGCGGCCATCGCGGCCGCCTCGGCGCACAGACCCGTCAACCTGGTGGGCGCCACCACGCTGAAACAGCTGTTCGCACTGATCGCGCGCGCCACCGTTGTGGTCTGCCCGGATTCGGGTCCCGCGCACATGGCCACGGCGGCGGCGACGCCGGTGATCGGCCTTTATGCCACCTCCAATCCGGACCGCACCGGTCCGTATCTCAGCCGCCAGCTGGTCGTTAATGCGTATCCGGAGGCGGTCCGGCGGGAATTCGGCAAACCGGTGCGCGAGATCGACTGGGGCCGGCGGGTGCGCAACCCGACGGCCATGGACCTGATCCGGACCGATGCCGTCAAAGCGCGGCTGGACGAGGTGCTGCACGGGGCAGTGCCGGCCGGTTAGGCGGCGAGCTCCCCGAGCGACGCCAGTACGTCCTCGGGCGTGATCGCCCGCATGCAGCGGAAATGGCCCAGCGGGCACTCCCGCTCGAAGCAGGGGCTACACTCGAGGCCGAGATAATGCACCACCGCCCGGTCCGTCAGCGGCGGCGTAAAGGCCGGGGATGACGAGCCGTACAGCGCGGCGACCGGCAGACCGACCGCCGCCGCGACGTGCATCAGTCCGGAATCGTTGCTGACGCCGATGCGGCAAGCGGCGAGGAGATCGATGGCCTCCTCCAGACTCGTCCGCCCGCACAGGTCGCGCACCGGCGCGGCCCCGGAGATGGCTCGCGCGGCGGCGCCATCCTTCTCCGAGCCGAATACCCAGACGGCGTGGCCCCGCTCGCCGAGCCGCGCGGCCAGCTCGGCGTAGTAGTCCAGCGGCCAGCACTTGGCGGGTCCGTACTCCGCGCCCGGCATCAACGCCACGGGATCCGCGACCGGATCCAGCCCCAGCCGCTCGATGGCCAGTGCCTGGCGTCCGGCGTCCACCCGCAGGCCCGGACGGGGCAGCACGCCCGGCAGCGGCTCGCCCGGCTCGAGCCCCAGCGCCGCGAATCGCTTCACCGTCTGATCGAGCAGGGCTGCATCGAAGGGCCGCATGTCGTTGATCAGGCCATAGCGGTGTTCGCCGCGGAAACCGGTGCGTCGGGGGATGCCGGCGAACCAGGGTACGAGCGCCGCCTTCAGCGACCGGGGCAACACAATCGCCTGCCCGTAGCCGCGCGCGCGCAGCGCGCGGCCGAGGCGGCGGCGCCCGCCCAGACGCAGCTCGCCATGGCCGGCCGGCATCTCGATCGCCTCGCGGACCTCGGACATCCGGGCGAGGATGGGCAGCGACCAGCCCGGCGCCAGCACGTCGACGGGGACCCCGGGATGCCGCGCCGCGAGCAGCCGGAACAGGGACTGGGCCATGACCATGTCGCCCACCCAGGACGGGCCGACGACCAGTACGGGCCCGTGGCACGCCTCAGCCAGAGTCGCCCTCCGAGGACATCCGCAGACGATTCAGATAATCAGGCACGCCCGCCTGCACCGGCCGGAACTCGCCGCTGTAGCCGGCGGCGCGCAGCCGGGTCAGATCCGCCTGCGTGTAACTCTGATAGGCCTCTTTCAGGCCGTTCGGGAAGGGGATGTAACGGATCTCGCCGCGCCCGTGCCAGTCGATGACGGCGCGGGCGACCTCGTTGAAGGTCTGGGCCCGGCCGGTGCCGGCGTTGTAGATGCCGCTCGCCTCCGGGTGCTGCAGGAACCAGAGATTGACGGCGACGATGTCGTCCACGTACACGAAGTCCCGCTCCTGCTCGCCGGGCCCGTAGCCGGCACTGCCCTCGAACAGCCGGACCTCGCCGGACTCCGCCACCTGATTGTGAAAATGCCAGGCGACGCTCGCCATGCCACCCTTGTGGCTCTCCCGCGGACCGTAGACGTTGAAATAGCGCAGCCCCACGATCTGGCTGCCCGCCTCCGGCAGCAGGCGGCGCACGTAGTGGTCGAACAGCAGCTTGGAGTAGCCGTAGACGTTCAGCGGACGCTCGTGCTCCGCCGTCTCGCTGAAGCCGGGGACGGCGCCGTAGACGGCCGCCGAGGAGGCGTAGATAAACGGCGTGTTGTGACGCAGGCAGTCGTGCAGAAGCTCGCGGGAGTAACGGAAGTTGTTCTCCATCATGTAGCGGCCGTCCCACTCGGTGGTGGTGGCGCAGGCGCCCTGATGGAACACCGCCGAGACCCGGCGCCGGTAGCCGCCGGTCTCGAGCTTCGCCATGAACTCGTCCTTGTCCATGTAGTCGGCCACGTCGAGGTCGGCGAGGTTCTCGAATTTGTGGCCATCGGTCAGATCGTCGACCACCAGAATCTCCTCGCCCGTGACGCGGTTCAGCCCCCGTACCAGGTTGGAACCGATGAAGCCGGCTCCGCCGGTGACGATGATCAAGGATGCACCTCCCGTCCCCGGCGCCGCTCAGGCTTCCGCGACTTCATCATCGCGCAGGTAATACTCGGCGCCGCAATACGCGCACTTGGCCTCGCCGGTCTCCTCCACCGGCAGGTAGACCTTCGGGTGGGAATTCCACAAATACATGCCCGGCATGGGGCAGGACAGCGGCAGATCCGCCCGGGTCACCTCGTAGCGGTGCTCGGCATTCGGCCTGATCAGCTCCTGATCGACGGTGCCGGATCTTCTCATCGCTGCAACCTCTCTCTGACCCGTGCGGGCATCGCGCGGAGATCCGCCGGATTATAGCAACCGCCTCAACCGAAGGTCTGCCGCCAGATTCGCCGCACGGCATCGGCCTCGGCGGCAAAGGCATCCGCGGGCACTGTGGAGTCCTGATTATCCAGTGCCAGGTGATGGAGCCGGCGACGATAGGCCCGGTAGATGTCCTGCAGCGCGAGCGCCGTGGCGCCGTCGAGGATGCCGCAGGTGACCAGCACGCCCAGCTGGCGGACGTTGTCGGTGTAGTGCAGCAGGGAGCGGTGGCGGTGGGCGTGGGCCAGCACCAGGTACTGGACGATGAACTCGATATCGCCGACGCCGCCGGGATCCCGCTTGATGTCGAAGGCCCCGGACTTCGCCGAGGAGAGTTCCCGCCACATGCGCTCCCGCATGCCGGTGACCTCCTCCCGCAGGGTGTCCCGCCTGACGGCATGCTGCAGTACGTCCACCCGCAGGCTCTCGAACGCCCGGCGCACGGGCGCAGCGCCGGCCACGGCCCGGGTGCGCAGCAGCGCCTGGTGCTCCCAGGTCCAGGCATCGTCGCGCTGGTAGCGCTCGAGGGCACCGACGGAACTCACCAGCAGACCGGCGCGGCCGCTGGGACGCAGCCGCGTATCCACCTCGTACAGCGCACCCGAGACCGTCTGCACGGTGAGCACGTGCACCAGGCGGCGGGCCAGCCGGCCGAAGAAGACCGCGTTGTCCACGCACTTCTCGCCATCGGTCTGCTGATCGTCGCCCGCGGAATCGTGCACGAACACAAGATCCAGATCCGAGCCGTAGCCGAGCTCGATGCCGCCGAGCTTGCCGTAGCCCACCACTGCGAAACCGGCGCGCCGGCGCACGCCGTCCACCGTGCACCAGGGCCGACCGTGGCGGGCCACCAGATCTTTCCAGGCCAGCGACAGGGCGCTGGCGACCACCATCTCTGCGATCTCCGTGAGCCGGTCGCTCACCTTCATGATGGGCAGGCGGCCGCTGAAGTCCGCCACCGCCACCCGGAAGGTGGCCGCCCGCTGGAAACGCGCCAGTTCCTCCACTGCGGCCTCCGAGTCGTTGGCGCCCACCGCGGAAAGCCGGTTCTCGTATTCCTCCCGCAGATCGGCCGCACCGGGCTCCCGATCCGCGATCCGCGGATCGATGAGTTCGTCCATCAGCAGCGGGTGCGCGGCCAGTTCGGTGGCCAGATACGCGCTCTTCGAGACCAGCTCCACCAGCCGCTCCAGGGCTTGACGGTTCTCCAGCAGCAGGGCCAGGTAGGCGCTGCGGCGCAGCACTGCGCCCAGGATGCCGGTCAGGCGGTGCAGCGCTACGTCCGGTTCGTCCAGATCGCGCAGCCGTTCCAGCAGCGGCGGCATCAGCTCATCCACACGCTGGCGGGAGATCTCGTCCAGCCGGCGGGTCTCGATGTCGCCGCGCAGGCGGCCCAGCAGCCGCGAGAAAGCCTGCGCCCCGGCGAAGCCCGCCGCCGCCACGCGCTCCTCCAGCCCGTGCGTATCGGCCGATTCCCACAGCGCCTGCAGCGCCGGCCGCTCGGCCCGCACGTCCTCGCCGGCGCGGAATACCGTCTCCTCGAAGTGGCCGCCGACGACGGCGCGGACCCGCTCCGTGGCCTCGGCCAGGCTGTACCAGTCGGCATGATCCATCACCAGCGCCAGCCGCGCCCGGTCCAGCTCACCGGCCGGGAGATCATGGGTCTGGCGATCACGCATCGCCTGCAGCCGGTTCTCCAGCCGCCGCAGGAAGCGGTAGGCGTCGAGCAGTTCCCAAACGCTCTCCGCCGGCAGGTAACGCCGCTCGGCCAGCGTCGTCAGCGCGGCGCGCAGTTCCCGGCTTCGCAGGGCCTGGTCGCTGCCGCCGCGCACCAGCTGCCAGGACTGCGCGATGAACTCGATCTCCCGGATACCACCGGGGCCGAGCTTGACGTTGGCATGCATCTCACGGCGCTCGACCTGCGCCCGGATCATCGCTTTCATGGAACGCAGCGACGCGAAGACGCCATAGTCCAGATAACGGCGGTAGACGAACGGCGTCAGCACGTTCGCCTCGAGTTCGCCCCAGGCGGCCATGCCAACCTCGTCGGACAGTGGTCGCGCCTTGACGTAGGCATAGCGCTCCCAGTCGCGGCCGTGCTGCAGCAGGTAATTCTCCATGGCCGAGAAGCTCACCACCGGCGGACCGCTGTCGCCGAACGGCCGCAGCCGGATATCGACGCGGAAGACGAATCCGTCAGCCGTCACCTCGCCGAGCAGCGCCACCACCCGGTGCACCATGCGGCCGAAATACTCCGGCGGTGAAAGAGGCCTCGGCCCATCGCTCTCCTCCGCATCCGCGTAGACGAAGATCAGATCGATGTCCGAGGAGAAATTCAGCTCCCGGCCTCCCAGCTTGCCCATGGCCATGGCGATCAGGGACACCGGCTGCCCGGCGGCGTCTCGCACCACGCCGTGGCGCTCAGCCAGCGCCTCACCGGTCTGGCGTATGGCAGCGATGACCGCGGCATCGGCCAGATCGCTCAGCTCGTGCAGGGTCTCGTCCAGAGTGGCGAGACCGGCCAGATCCCGCCAGGCGATGCGCGCCATCTCCCGCCGGCGCAGCCGCCGCAGCCGGCGCGCCAGCCCGTCCGGCGGGCCCTCGTCCACGGCAGCGGCGACCCCAGCGGCGATTTCACCCGGCTTGCGGGGGCGCTCCAGCTCACCGCCGGCGATCAGCTGCGCGAACTCCTCCGGCTCGGCGCGCAGTGTGCGGCGCACGAATTCGCTGGCGGCCAGTACCCGCGCGGCGACGGTCTCGCTGCCGGCGGCCTCGATGGCGGAGGCGACCTCGCCGAGGGGCACATCCAGCGACTTAAGGAACCCATCCAGATCGTCCGCCAGGGGGCCCGGCAGGTCGGCCTCCAGCGAGGCTGACAATGTCCGGATGAGCGCGTCTGCCGCCATGGCGGCAGTGTAGCCCGGGCAGCAGGCGGTTGCAGCGGCGGCGGCGCTGGATGACCATGCAGCCATGGCGGACAAACAACTGCTGATCGTCTACCACTCCCAGTCGGGCACCACCGAACGCATGGCCGAGGCGGTGATACGCGGCGCCCGGCACGAGGGCATCGTGGGCGTGACGGTGCGCGTGCTGGGCGCACTTGAGGCCGACGCGGACGATGTGCTCTGGAGCGATGCGCTGATCCTCGGCACACCGGAGAACTTCGGTTACATGAGCGGCGGGCTGAAGGTGTTTCTCGACCGGGTCTACTATCCCTGCCTCGAGAAGGTCGAGGGCAAGCCGTACGCGCTGTTCGTGCGCGCCGGCAACGACGGCACCGGAGCCGTCACCAGCGTGCAGCGTATCGTCGCGGGACTGGCGCTGAAGGAGATCCAGCCACCGCTGATCATAGCCGGGGAATTCGACGAGGCGCGCATGGGCGAATGCGAAGAGCTGGGGATGACCGTCGCCGCCGGGCTGGAAGCCGGCGTGTTCTGACGCCCGTCCGCTGCGCACGGGACACTAAGGCGCGCCGGCCGCGACCCGGTCCTCGCGGGCGAGCTCCGCCAGCACGTCGGCGAGCGGTATCGGCTCGCCGATATGATAGCCCTGTGCGTAGTCGACGCCGAGTTCGCGCACCTTGCGCCGGACGGCTTCGCTGGTCACGTACTCCGCCACCGTGGCGAGGCCCATCACCCGGGCCACCTGGGTGATGGCGGCGATCATCGCCTCCGAGACCCGGTTGACCGTCACGTCACGGACAAAACCGCCGTCGATCTTCAGCGTGTCCACGTCGAAGTGCTTCAGATAGGCGAAGGAGCTGAGGCCGGCACCGAAGTCGTCCAGCGAGAAGCGGCAGCCGAGCTCGCGCATGGTCGCAATGAAACCGGCGGCACGGTCCATATTGGCGACCGCTGCCGTCTCGGTGATCTCGAAACAGAGCGCGGCAGGCGCCACCCCGCTTGCCTCCACCCGCTCACGGACGAAGCCGAGGAATTCATCGTCCCCCAGCGACTGGCCGGACAGGTTGATCGCGAGGACGTGGCCGGCGCCGCCGAGCGCCGCGGTAGCGCCGGAGACCAGTTTCAGGGCGCGGCCGACCACCCAGCGGTCGAGCCGCGGCATGAGCTGGTAGCGTTCGGCCGCGGAGAGAAACTGCTCGGGCGCGAGCCACTCACCGTCCTCCCCGTGCATGCGCAGCAGCACCTCGTGGTAAGCGCCACCGCCGCCGTTAAGGGGCGCGATGGGCTGAGCGAAGAGCTCGAACTCGTCCCGATCGAGTGCGTTCTGCAGGTGTGCCACGATGCGGATATCGTCCGCGCGCCGAATGATGCTGCGGTCGTTCTGGTCGTAGATCTCCACGCGGTCACGGCCGTGTTCCTTGGCCGCGGTGCAGGCCACCTTCGGTGCCAACAGGGCGGCGGCGGCACCGCCGGAATCCCGGCGCCACGCCGCGACGCCGGCACTCACCGTGATGGTGACGGCCTTGTCGCCGCGCAGGTACGAGAGCCGGCGGGCCCGACGGCGCACGTCTTCGGCGAACCCGGCCGCACGCTCCACGTCGCAGCGGTGCAGCAGGACGCCGAAGTTGTCGCCGGACAGTCGGGTCGCGACGCCGTCATCGGGGACGGCGCGCTGCAACTCGGCCGCGAAGCGGCGCAGGATGTCGTCGCCGGCGCCGTGGCCGAAGCTGTCGTTCACGAGCTGGAGCTTGTCCAGGTCGAAGATCACCAGGGCGTGGCTGTCCTCGTCCCCGTCCAGCTGCCGGTAGCTCTCGCGCAGGTGCGCCTCGAAGCCCACCCGATTCACGAGACCGGTGAGGGCATCGTAATAACTCTCCATCACCCGTTCCGCGCGTCTTGCGATCAGGCTCGCGAAACGCCGTTCCGGCTCACCGAAGCCGCCTCTGTCGATGCGCCCGGCCAGCGCGAAGACACCGCTCACGCGCCCGCCGCGCTCGCGCACCGGGCAGAGCAGCAACTGATAACCGTCGCCTTTCTGGCGCACTCCGTCAGGCAGGGTCGCAATGTCCAGCACACTCGGCGTGCGGCGGCGGCTCAGGCGCGGCAGGAAGCGCCGCACGATCACCTCGTCGAGCGCCCGCCGGTTGGCGCTCTTCCAGTTGCGGTGGGTGGCACTGATGCGGATCTGTTTCGAAGGCAGGATCAGTACGCTGTAGCCCACGCCGAGATGGCGGCCGCAGGCCCGCACGAGACCGGCGAGCTGCGCCTGGCCGTGGGGTGCCTCTTCCAGCTGCTGCTCCAGTTCGTAGAGCAGGTCCAGCTCGGCGTTGGCGCCGTCGATGTCGGGCTCGCTTGCCTGCGGGCGGCCGGCGAGCAACCCGGAAAGCAGGGGCAGCGCCCGGGAGACGATGGCAACCGGCTCGCAGCCGACGGTGCCCTCGCCGGCCCGGCTGCACGCGAGTACGCCGGCGCGTCGGCCGGTCGATTCCTGCAGCGGGAATATGTGCAGGGCGTCGCCTGCCGGCAGCGTCAGCTTGCGCGGCTCCTCAGACGTCGACGCCGAGTAGAACAACTCCGGAGGCAGGGACACGAGGGCATTCGTCACCTGCCGTTCCGGGCCGCCCGCATTGCTCCAGACGAACTGGCCGTCGTCACCATAGAAATCGATGCGGCAGGCGTCCGGCAGCAGGGCCGACAGCAATTCGCCGACCGCCTGGAAGTCGACGCCCGCAGAGCTTTTCCCGATTCTCTCCATCCGCGTTCCGTGCGCACGGCGGGCGGCCGGCTGCCACCGGCCATGGTCCGCCCCGACCATGAATGGTCCGATTTCGGGCCGCGGTTGTCTGTGATGCCCGTCGCAGCACTGCGCGACCGGTCAGCAGCATCGGCCGGCGAGCGCCGGCTGCTCAGCTTCCCGTTGTCAGGGCAGGCCGGCCAGCCACTCGTCGTCCGATCCCTCGGAGACGTCCTCGAACAGGAAGGTGCTGAGGTAGCGCTCGCCGGTATCGGGCAGCATGGCCAGCAGCACCGAGCCCTGCGGGGCGGATTCGGCCGCCTTCAGAGCCGCCGCCAGCGTCGCCCCGCCGGACACGCCGGTGAAGATACCTTCGTTTTCGGCCAGCGCCCGTGACGTCTTGGCGGCGGTATCGTCGTCGATCGGGATTAGATCGTCGTAGATCTCCCTGTTCAGCACATCAGGCAGGAAGTCCGGCGTCCAGCCCTGGATCTTGTGGGGGCGCCACTCCTTGCCTGCCAGCAGCTGGGCGGCCTCGGGCTCGGTAGCCACGATGCGCAGATCGGGGCGCGCCGCCTTCAGCACCTCGCCGGCGCCGGTCATCGTGCCACCGGTGCCATAGCCGGTGACCCAGTAATCGAGCCGGCGGCCGGCGAAGTCGCGGAGGATCTCCGGGCCGGTGGTACTGCGGTGGAAAGCCGGGTTGGCCGGGTTCTGGAACTGCCGGGCCAGGAACCAGCCCCGCTCGGCGGCCAGTTCCTCGGCGCGGCGCACCATACCGGTGCCTTTCTCTGCCGCCGGGGTGAGGATGACCTTCGCGCCCAGCGCACGCATGATCTTGCGGCGCTCCACGGAGAAACTCTCGGCCATGGTGGCGACGAAAGGATAACCCCTGGCCGCGCACACCATCGCCAGCGCGATGCCCGTATTGCCCGAGGTGGCCTCCACCACGGTCTGGCCGGGCTCCAGCTCGCCGCGCTGTTCGGCGTCGATGATGATGGCGTAGGCCAGTCGGTCCTTCACCGAAGCCATGGGATTGAAGGACTCCACCTTCACATAGACGGTCACGTGGTCGGGGCCCGTGCGGTGCAGACGCACGACCGGTGTATCACCGATGGTATCGAGTATGCTGTCGTAGATCATCGTCGCATCCGGTTATGAACAAGTCCCGACACTATAACGGCCGGAAGTAAGTCGTCAAAAACGATGAAATTCTCTTCGCTTATGCCCGGCCGTTATATAGAGTAATGAAAACGGAAGCGGACCCAGCCATGAAACTGCAGCAGCTGAGATACCTGCTGGCCATCGTCGATAACGGCCTGAACATCACCGCGGCCTCGGAACGCCTGCATACGTCCCAGCCCGGCGTCAGCAAGCAGATCCGCCAGCTCGAGGAGGAGCTGGGGCTGGCGCTGTTCGTGCGCAAGGGCAAAAGCCTCGCCGGACTTACCGCCGCCGGCCGGGAGGTGGTGGTCCGCGCGCGCAGCATCATGCAGGAAGTCGAGAACATCCGCACCGTGGCGGCGAATACCCACCGGGAGACCGAGGGGACGCTGGCCATCGGCACCACCCACACCCAGGCGCGCTATGTACTGCCGGAGGTGATCCGGCGTTTCCGGGAGCGTTACCCGAACGTTAGCCTGGAGCTGCATCAGGGCACTTCCGAGCAGATCGCGGACATGGTGGAGGCCCGCAATCTCGACTTCGCCATCGCCACCGGCGGGGGAGACCTGTTCTCCGATCTGGTCTGCCTGCCCTGCTATCGCTGGGACCGCATGATACTGGTGCCACGGGACCATGAGCTGGCACGGCGCGGCGATAAGCCGGGCATCCGGGATCTCGCGCGTTATCCGCTGGTCACCTACGTGTTCAGCTTCAGCGGCGAATCATCCCTGAAGCGGGCGTTCGCCGCGGAGGGACTGGAGCCCGACGTGGTGTTCACGGCCCGTGACGCGGACGTGATCAAGACTTACGTGCGCATGGGCATGGGTGTCGGCATCGTCGCCGCCATGGCTCACGATTGCGCGGACCGGGAAGACCTGGTCGCGATCGACGCAGCCGGCCTGTTCCCGCGCAGCACCACCTGGATCGGCTTTCGCCGCGACACGGTGCTCAAGCGCTATATGCGGGAATTCATGCTGCTGTTCGCCCCGCACCTGACCGGGCGGCTGGTGGAGCGCTGCCTGGCAGCGCCGGACCAGGACGCCGTGGATCTGTTGTTCGCGGATAGGGAACTGCCCCTGCGCGGCGGCTGCCCTGAAGGCTACTCTGCCGCCGCCTGACCCGTTCAGTAGATACGGAAGCCGCCGTGGCGGCGACGGCTGCGGTGGTCGATCCACCACATCCCGGCCACGAAGCCCAGCGCCAGGGAGACGACAGCGGCACCCAGCACCATCGGCCAGGGCAGGCTGAACTGGTACAGGGATATGCTCTGGCGGAAACTCTCATTCTCGTCGCGGAGTCCGGCGACGGAGGCCCTGGCGGTCGCCAGCTCCTCGGTCTGCGTAGCGGTCATGCTCTCCAGCTCGGCGATGCGGCCGGCGGAACCGGAGAAGGCCTCGAGGGTAGTGGTCAACTCCTGCTGCACTCGCTCGAGTTCCGCCCGGGTCTGATCGACGATGAGCCTCGCCGGCTTGTCGTCCACCAGGAAGCCCGCCTTCACCCACCCTTCGGTGCCGTCGGGCAGACGCACCTGGGCGTACAGCGGCCCGCGGGTCAGGACGGTCAACTCCTGACCGCTCTCCAGCGTGCGGAACGCACGGTCGCTGGTGTCCTCGGCGCGGTGCAGACCCAGGCGCAGGTTATCGGTTACGTAGGCCGTCTGCGCCCAGGACGACGGGGCCAGCGCCAGCAGCGCCAGCAGCGCGATGGCCTGACCGCAGCTTCGGGCTCCCCGGCCCTGTGCGTGACATAATCCCATGGCGCCGCAGTCTACTACGGCGCCTTTCCCGAAAGTGAGAACTGGTTCAGCCATTGAAGCAGCGCGTCCTGCAGCTCGTCGCCGGGGCCCCGGTGCACCTCACCGGCGTTTTGCAGCACCACGACGGTGTAGCGGGCGCCGTCCCCGGCGTGGAGGTAGCCTGCCAGCGTGCTGACGTGATCGAGCGAGCCGGTCTTCAGGCGCGCGCGGCCTGCAAAGGTCTCGCCGCGTCGCCGGCCATAGGTACCGTCCACGCCGGAGATGGCCATCGAGGCAGCGAATTCCGGCATCCAGGGACTGGCCCAGGCCGCGGTCAGCAGCTCGCCCATGTGGCGGGCGGTGATCCGCGCCTTGCGGGAGCGGCCGGCGCCGTTCTCCAGCACGAGCTCCGGGAACCGGAAGCCGCGCTTCCCGAGCCAGGCCGCGACCGCGAGCCGCCCCTTCTCCTCGGTGCCCGGCGGCCCATAACGCTCGGCACCCAGGGTGTAGAGGAGCTGGCGGGTCATGACGTTATTGCTGTACTTGTTGATGGAGCGGATCACCTCGCCCAGCGGCAGCGACGTCATCGTGAAGAAATGCTCGGCCTCTTGCGGCGTCTCCGCCACCACCAGGCCTCCTCCGAACTCGCCGCCCGTCTCCCGCCACAGCGCCGTAAACAGGCCGAAAACGAAGTCCTCGTGACCCATCACGCTGCGGGCCAGCGAGTAGCGGCCGCAGGCAGCGGGGAATTCGCCGGAAAAGGTCACCTCCCTCTCGGCCCGGCGGGCCCGCACGGCAATGCCCCGCTGATACCCCCGGCAACGGCCCGCCGCGGCTTGCACCCGGCTGTGCACGCGCAGGTTGGCCAGGGGCGGCTCCATGTCCACCAGCACGCCGTCTGCGGCCGGCTCGAACCAGAATCGCACCACATTGAAGTTCACCAGCAGCGCATGAGGTGTGACGTTGTAGGCGCGCAGAGGCTGGTTGTCGAAGGCGCCGGGGTCCTCCGGCGCCGGCTGGAAATAGCCGGTATCGAGGATGAGATCGCCCTCGATCCTATGCAGACCCCGGCGCCGCAATTCACGCAGCAATAACCAGAAGCGTTCCTGGACCAGGTAGGGGTCGCCGCCGCCGCGCAGGACCAGGTCGCCGTCCAGCACGCCGTCCTCCAGCCGGCCGTCCAGGTAGACCTCCGTCTGCCAGATATGGGCCGGGCCGAGTTCGTCGAGGGCAGCGAAGGTGGTGAGCAACTTCAGCACCGAGGCGGGATTGCGCGGCGTATCCGCATTGTGGGCGAGCACCTCGCGGCCGCTGCCGAGCTCCTGTACGTGGATACTGAGCTCGTCCGGATCCAGGCCATGACCCTCGAGCACCGCCAGGACCGGTGGCGGCAGGGCCGATGCCGCAGCCGTCCCGCCGACCGGCAGCAGCACGCCGGCAAGAACTGCAGTGAGCAGCCGTCTCGGAGCGGCCATCAGCGCAGCAATTGGCATCGGGTAAACTCCGTTCTCGTTTCACGAGCCACTGCAGTCATTCCAGTCACCGTAGGAGGGATCCAGCGCATGGCGCATTGTGTCGGCAAATCCGGACGACGTTCAAATGGCGTCAGCGCACTTATGGCACTGATCGCCTGCCCGGCCCTGCATCCGGCCGGCGCCACGCAGCTGGACGTGCGCCACGGCGGCCCGCTGATCGGCCTCTTCGGCCTGCCGTCCCCCGGCGAGTCGGCCGCGCTGACGGCGGAGGAAACCTGGCGGCTGGACTGGTTGGTCCAGGGTTCCAGCCACGCCATCGGCGAAACCAACGGCCCCGAGGAACTCCTGCTGGACGGCGAGACCTGGCGCACGGCGCTGCGTCTGCGCACCCGCTTCCGCGAGCGCTGGGAGTTCGGCGTGGAAGTGCCCTGGCTCAGGCACAGCGGCGGCAGCCTGGACGGCCTTATCGACGAATGGCACGCGCTGTTCGGACTGCCCGACGGCATCCGCGATCAGGTGCCACGGGACGAGCTGCGCTACGTCTACCGGAATCCGGCGGGTGAGGTACTGGACCTGGGCCAGAGCACGGGCGGGGTGGGCGACGTCCGCCTGAGCGCGGGTTACCGGCTTCGGCAGGATTCGTCGGGCTCACTCTCCCTGCGCGCCGCCGTCGAATTGCCCACCGGCGACGAGGACAAGCTGACCGGCAACGGCGCGGCGGATTACTCCCTGGGCATCGCCTGGGAACGCGACGCGGCGGATTCCTCCGGGCGCTGGAGCGCTCACGTCACCGCCGGTGTCATCCGTTTCGGCGAGACCGACATGCCGGCGATCGCCACCCGGCAATTCGGCAGCTGGGTGCAGGCGGGTGCCGGCTGGCGGCTGACGCCGCGCGTCGAATTGCTCGGCCAGTTGCAGGCCGCGAGCTCGCCGATCGACAGCGGGCTGGACGCCTGGGGCGGTGGCCTCATGCTCGGACTCGGCGCAGGCATCCATATCGGCCGCCACTACCGACTGCAGCTCGGCTTCACCGAAGACATCGACGTGGAGACCTCACCGGACATCACCTTCATGTTGCGGCTGAGCCGCCGCTGAGGGAGCTAGTGTCCCGTGCGGGACGCTAGTCGAACTCCTCGCCCATCTCACGGCGCAATGCGCGGGTGGCCGTGCGGTGAATGATCCAGGTGACGGCCACAATGGCGAGCAGGCCCGCGCCGAAGAGCAGTTTGCCGGCGATACCGCTCTCTACCTCGCCGCCCACCAGTTGATCCACGTTCTTCGCGATGGAGCCCAGATACACATACAGGGTGACGGCCGGAATCATACCGAGCCAGGTCGCAAAGAAATACGGCACCAGCCGGATCCGGGTGAGCCCATAGGCGTAGTTCAGCAGATTGAACGGCAGCAGCAGCGACAGGCGCGTGAGCACGACCACGACGAAGCCCCGGTGAGCGATCGCCTGGTCAAGGGCGGCGATGCGACGGTCACCGGCGACCTTCTGCTGCACCCATTCCCGCGCCACCGTGCGGCCGACGAGATAGGAAAGCGTGCCGCCGAGGGCGGTGCCCAGCGAGACCAGGGGCACCCCGCCGGCGAGCCCGAAGAGATAGCCGCCGCTCATGGTCAGCACCGACCCGGGCACCATCAGGGCGGTACCCACGGTGAAACCGACGACGAACAGCGCCCGACCCAGTGTGGGATGCTCCGCAATCCAGACCGCGGCCGCGTCCAGCCAGACGTCCAGCGGCAGCGTCCAGACGGCTACGATCATCGCCGTCAGGAAGAGAGCGCCGACGATGACACGTCGCCGGCCGCCGCTTCTGACGGTTTCGCTCATCGGCTCAGACCGTATCCTGGCTCGCGTGTCCGACACCGCCGACGCCCGCCGACAGTATCTCCCAGCCGCGCGCCTCGGCCACGGCCTGCAGTTGCGGGTCCGGGCGGACGGCCACCGGCCTGCCGACGCGTTCCAGCAGAGGCAGGTCCCAGTGGGAGTCCCCGTAGGCCGCGACGGCGGTTAGGGCCACGCCGCGGCGGGCGCAGATTTCGTCCAGCAGGGCACATTTCTCTGCGCCGAACGGATGGCGCACGGGCGGCCGGCCGGTGAGGCGCCCGTGCTTTTCCAGGCAAACGGAACCGATCGCCTCGTCGGCCTCGAGCCTGCGGGCGAGTTCCTCCGCGATGGGCTGCAGCGTACCGGACAGCAGCACCACGTCGTCGCCCGTCGCGCGGTGGCGGCGAAGCCTCGCGACCGCCGGTGCATGCAGCGCGGACTCGACCTCGCTCGCTACAAAGGCCCGGGCCTCACTCTCCAGCTTTGCCTTATCCATGCCGCGGAGATAGGCTTTGTTCTTCTTCGCCACGTGCCGGCGGTAGCGGACCAGCCAGCGCAGGTTGAAGAACAGGAAGGCGAGCAGTTGCAACGGGCCCAGCCGGCCGCGGCGCAGCAGCCACAGGAAGAAACGCTTCTCCGTACTGGGGCCGGCCACCAGCGTGCCGTCGATATCGAACACCGCGAGCTGCATCAGCGCCTCTCCTGCCGGCGGACCCCATGCGCCGACTTCGGCATCAGGCTGTCGCGCTCCTCGTAGACGAACTCGGTGACCACGGGCAGGCCGCGCAGGATGCAGATCAGTACCGCCGTATAGACCAGTATTGCGCCGACGGTGCTTAGCACTCCCGACCACTCCGACCATAGTGCCGGAACCAGCGTCGGCAGCGGCTGCAGCAGCAACAGCCAGCAAAACGCGGTGGCCTTCAGCACGGCGTAGAAGCCGCGCATGAACCGGCCACCCACCAGCCACTGCCCGAGCGGCGAATGGATCATGCTGAAAGGCGACTTGCCCTCGCTGGTCACCTGACTGGCACGGATAGTGTCCACCACGGTGCCGCGGATGACGAACACCAGCGGGACCCAGACGGGCACCAGATCCAGGTCGGCCAGCACGATCCACATGGTGAGCTCGACGATGCGGTCACCGGCGATGTCGAACATGGCACCGAATACGGAGGTCTCGTTCCGCCGCCGGGCCACCCAGCCGTCCAGTCCGTCGGTGACGAACAGGAATATCAGCAACGGCACGTTCGCCAGCTGCCACCACGGATGTTCGGGCTGGTAGGCGATGGCGACCACCACGATGAGCAGCAGCAGCCTGCTGAGTGTTATTAGATTGGCCACGGGTGGATTATACCTGAGCAATCGCGCCGCTCCGGCTTCCGCACGCCTGAGCAGATCGTGCATCCGAAGCCGCCGCCGCGGCGAAAATAGTGTTTCACAATCGGCCTGCGCGGAGGCGCCGGCAGCGACCGGAACAGGAAAATGACCGCGAACTCCAATTCTGGACGGCAGCGCCCCAGTCCCACTGCCCGTCGGGCCGAGGCCGTCCTGCGCGCGCGCAGCCGGAGCACGGCTACGCTGCGCCGTGAAAGCTTGTTAAGCTTGCGCTGCGTGATCATCGGTGCGGGAGGTCTGCTCCCGTGAGTACGGGTGTTCAGATCTACACCGTCCACGGCGGCAACGCCGCGGCGGACGCGGCACAACGCTACTGCAGCAATCAGTCGGCTGCACGAAGCGGCAGGCAAACAGGACGGCAGGTGACGGGGCAAGCGAGCATACTCGAGAGGATCGGCGACGGTGACCAGGCTGCAGTGGCGCAATGCGTCGAGCGCTACAGCGGGCTGGTGTGGTCGCTGGCCCGGCGCTTCATCGCCGTGGAGGCGGACGCCGAGGATGCCGTGCAGGAGATCTTCGTCGAGATCTGGAACACAGCCGGCCGCTTCGATCCATCCAAATCGGCGGAAGCCACGTATATCAGCATGATCGCGCGCCGGCGCCTTATCGATCGGCTGCGCAAGCACCGCCGCGAACCGGACCGGGAGAATCTTGAGGACGTCGAGTATGCCCTGTCCAGCGACGGCCATCGCGCCCTGGAAGCATCGGCCGAGACGGAGAAGGTGGTCGAGGTCCTGAACAACATGAAGCCGGAGCAGCAGCAGGTGATCCGCATGTCGACCTGGCTCGGCATGTCCCACTCGGCCATTGCCCATGAGACCGGCATGCCGCTCGGCACCGTTAAGAGCCTGCTACGGCGGGGCCTGATGCAGATCCGTGCGCAACTCGGTGAGACGGGCGCTGCCGACGGGGGGGCGTTGTCATGAGCGCGCGCAACGAAGAGATGCTGGATCTCCTGGTGGCGAAGGCCACCGAGGGGCTGTCACCGGAAGAGGAACGGGAACTCGATCGGCTGCTGGCGGCCAGCGACGGGACGGACCCGGAGGAGATCGAGCTCGCCGCCGCGGCGGCGACGAATGCCTTTGCTGTGGACGCCGGTTACGGCGAAGAGATGCCCGCCGGGCTGAAGGACCGCGTGCTGGCGGATGCCCGCGCCCGTGCCGGCGTCAACGCGGCGGGTGCATCGGGCACCGTCACCGACATCGGCAGCCGGACGCGACGGGACGAAGGCTCTGGGGAAAGTGGCAAGGGGGATACCAACGGTCTGGCCGGCAGTACGTTCAACCGGCTTGGCTGGGCAGCGGCGGCGATGCTGCTGGTGGCGCTGCTGGTCGTGAACCGTCCGCTGCCGGACGAGCAGGGCGGACTCGATCCGGCCGAGGCCCGTGCCCAGCTGATTCGCGAGGAACCGGCCACGATGGTGGTGCCCTGGAGCCCGCCGGACATCGACGAGTATGCGGGCGTCAGCGGCGATGTAGTCTGGAACAACGAAAAGCAGGAAGGGTATCTGCGCCTCGCTGGCATGCCGGCCAACGACCCTGTGCGCTCCCAGTACCAGCTCTGGATCGTCGACCCGGAGCGGGACGAACAACCGGTGGACGGCGGCATCTTCGATATCCCGGTCGGCACCGGCGAGGTGATCGTGCCAATCCGGGCCAAGCTCGGCGTCATCGATCCCCGGGCGTTCGCAATCACCCGCGAGCAGCCCGGCGGCGTCGTGGTCTCGGACGGGCCCCTGCTGGTGGTCGCCAGCGCCGGCTGAGCGGGCCCGCTGCGCTCGGCGCCGGAGCAGCAGACGGACCGCCGCCTCTCGCGGCAAGGGCGGGGCCTTACGGCGAGGACAGCGGCGAGGACAGCGGCGAGGGCAGCGGCGGCTCTGCGACCTTCAACAGCTGCTTGCCCCGGTTGGCGCCGCGGAACAGCCGCTGCAGGGTCGCGGGGCAATCCTCGATCGCGCCCTCGGGAATGTCCTCCTTGACCCGGATCTTCCCTTCGCCGAGCCAGCCGCCGAGCGCCTCGACCGCCTCTGCGAAGCGCTGCCGGTAATTGAGCACGATGAATCCTTCCATGCGCGAGGAACGCACGACCAGCTGCATGTAGTTCTTCGGCCCCGGCGGCTGTTCCGTGCCGTAGCCGGTCGAGATGCCGCCGCAGAGCACGATGCGGGCATGCTGCGCCAGGTTCGCCAGGACCGCGTCCAGCGTCGGCCCGCCCACGTTGTCGAAGAAGACGTCGATGTTGTCGCCGCAGAGTTCTGCCAGCTGCGCGCCGACGTCCTCGTTCCGGTAGTCGATCGCGGCATCGAATCCGAATTCGCCCGTGAGCCAGCCGCATTTCTCCTCGCCGCCGGCGATGCCGATCACCCGCGCGCCCTTGATCTTCGCGATCTGGCCCGCCACCGAGCCTGTGGCGCCGGCTGCACCAGAGACGACCACCGTGTCGCCCGGCTGCGGCCGGCCGATATCCAGCAGTCCGAAGTAGGCGGTGATGCCCGTGATGCCGAGCACGCCGAGGAACCAGGTAGGCGGTACGCCGGGCGGGATCTTCGTCAGCGGCAGCGGACCTTGCGGATCCGCGACAACGTAATCCTGCCAGCTCAGCATGCCCTGCACCAGCTCGCCCTCGCGAAAGTCCGCGTGCCGGCTCGCCATCACCTGGGCCACCGCACCGGCACGCATGGGCTCGCCGATCTGCACCGGCGGCACGTAACTCCTGACGTCGTTCAGCCAGCCTCGCTGGGCCGGGTCGAAGGAGAACCAGAGCGTGCGCAGGAGCACCTCGCCGTCGCCGGGCTCGGGCACCGGGGATTCCTTCAGCGCGAAGTGTTCGTCGCCCACCATGCCGGTGGGACGGGTGGCGAGGACCAGCTGTCGATTGACGTCGTTCATGCTTACTCCTGTATCGGCCACAGCAGCCGGGGCAACCGGCCGCAGCCATTGTAAAGGGGCGGGCGCGGGGCTCAGAGGATGGCGGGCTCCCGCTCGCCGGGCGCATCCTGAGTGCTGCCGGTGGTACGGAAAGTCTCGCGCGCACCGTCGCCCTCGAGCAGCCGCACGAGTTCGGCCGCCTTGCGGCGGAACAGGATCTCCTCGCGCTTCATGCGCATGGCGCGTTCGAGGTGGGACAGCGCCCGCCGGTAGTCGCCGTCCGCTTCCGCCTGCTGCGCGAGCGCAAAGTAGTGGTAGGGATTGCTTTCGCGGACCCGCCGGATCTCTTCCAGCCACTGCTCGGCTTCGACGCCACGGCCCTGGCGGTGCAGCAGCACCGCGAGATTATTGATGGCGGACGTATTGTCCCGGTCCAGCGCGAGGGCGTAGCGGAACACCTCCTCCGCACTGCCGACATCGCCGACGCGCTGATACAACAGACCCAGGTTGGACCAGATGTCGCTCCAGCGGGGCGCCTCGCGGATGGCCGCGCGGAAATACACCCAGGCAGCGGCATAATCGCCTGCCGCCAGGCGGCCCGCACCCAGGTTGTTGTAGAACTGGCCTATCGCCTCGCCGTCGGTCAACATCCGGCGGCGCCCGCGGGGCTCTTCCGGGAAGGGGTAGAAGTCCATCACGTAGTCGCCCCATCTGCGCAGGTGACCGTATACATTGACGTGGCGCGCGGCGAACAGGGTGTCACCCTCCATGTCCCACTGGGGCACCACCTCCACCTGCTGGAAGCGGGCGTCGAGGCCGAGCTCGCGGGCCATGGCCACGAACAGGATGGACAGGGAGAGGCAGTTGCCGGTCCGGCTGCGGAAGGTCTCCGCGGCGGTGCCGGTGCGGCGCGCGTCGTAGTCGATGCCGAGCAGACCGGGATGCAGGAGCAGGCGCGAAAGGGAGCGGACCTTGTGGGCGCGGAAGCGGCGGTCGTCGATGTGGGTCTCGAGGTAGCCGAGCATCTCCGGCGTCAGATTCAGGATCTCCTCGGCAGTGGGCGGCGGCTGCACGGCGGCGACCCGGCTGCGGTAAGGTTCAGGCAGGGTTTCAGGCCTGGGGTCGGGGCCCTGGGACGGCACCGCGGCACAGCCGGCGGCCAGCAGCACGACCGCCAGAGCGGCTGGCGCAATTGCAAATGCCTTGATATTCGCGGTCCTGACGACCGGCGCCCCCGCTAATTTCATCGCTGCCCTCCGCGTCACGCCGTTCCCCGCCGTTCGGGCCGGCGGATGCCCATGGCGCGCATGCGGTCGGTCAGCGTCGTCGGCCGCAGCCCCAGCAGATCGGCTGCGCCGCCGGGGCCCGAGACCTTCCATTCCGCATGCTCCAGCGCGGCGATCAGGTTCTCCCGCAGATGCTCCTTCATCTGCGCTTCCGTCAGGAAAGCGCACGGCGTCTCCTCCCGGGTCTGCTCCTCGCGTCGCCGCTCGCCGGACGTGTCTCCTTCAGGCAGAGACAGATCCAGCCGCAGAACCTTACCTGCCGAGAGTATCACGGCCCGCTCGATCACGTTCTTGAGCTCACGCACGTTGCCGGGCCAGTCGTAGGCACGGATGGCCTCGACATGGGCGGTGCTCAGCGTCAGCGGATTGCGGCCGAATTCGAGGCAGGCCTGTTCCAGGAAATGCTGTGCGATCTGCACCACGTCGTCGCCACGCCGGCGCAGCGGCGGCACTTCTATCGGGAACACGCCGAGCCGGTAAAACAGATCCTCGCGGAAGCGGCCCTGCTCCACGTCCTGGCGCAGATCCCGGTTGCTTGCCGCGATCACACGCACATTCACGTTACGGGTAACATCGTCGCCCACCCGTTCGAACTCCCGCTCCTGTAGCACGCGCAGCAGCTTGCCCTGCAGCTCCACCGGAATCTCGCCCACTTCGTCCAGGAAGATGGTGCCGCCGTCGGCGAGCTGGAAGCGCCCGACCCGGTCCCGGTGGGCGCCCGTGAAAGCGCCTTTCACATGGCCGAAGAACTCGCTCTCGAACAGCTCTTCCGGGATGGTGGCGCAGTTCACCTTGACCAGTGGCGCGTCCGCGCGCGGGCTGCGCGCGTGAATGGCGCGCGCCACCAACTCCTTGCCGACGCCGGACTCGCCCTCTATGAGTACGTTCGCCGGCGTGCCGGCCACCGCCTCCAGCCGGCCCAGCATCGCCTTCAGCACCGGGCTCTCGCCGACGATGCGGCCGTAATTCATGGCCACGTTCACTTCTTCGCGGAGGTAATCGCGCTCGCGCTCCAGCTCCTCGCGCAGCCGGGCGTTCTCGGCCAGCGTCTCGCGCAGGGCGCGCTCGGCCCGGTTGCGCTCCGTGACGTCGGTGGAGGCTACCAGCAACTGCACGACGCTGCCCTTGGCATCCCGTTCGGAGACGCTGGACATGATGGTGTCGATCACCCGCCCGTCCCGGGTCACCATCTGCCGGTCGCGCCCGCTCACGTTGCCTTCGCTGATTACACGCTGCAGACGGCCGCCGCCGAGCTTGGAGCGGTAGGACTCGGAGAGGAAATCGAGGATGGAGCGGCCGAGCACTTCCTCGGCCCGGTAGCCCATGGTCTTCAGCCAGTGATCGCTCACCTGGGTGATGCAGCCCTCGGCATCCACGATGTGCAGCATGGCCGGCGTGGCCCGGTAGAGCTGACGGTATTTGCGCTCCACCTTTCCCGAGTCGCCGAGTTCCTGGTAGACGACGACCGTGCGGATATAGCCGCTCTGGGGTTCCTGCTCGATGACGGCGCTCGAGACGAGGAAGACCTCCTCGCCGGACACGGAGAGGAACTCCACCGGTTCGTCCACGGCGCGGCCGGTGCGTCTGAGCTTCGGCAGTATCTCCCGTTCGATGCGCGCGGCGCAGGAGACCGTGGTGAGATCCAGCGGCCGCCGCCCGACGAGGTCATCTCGTTCGTAGCCGAGGCGCTCGCAGAAGCGGTCAGTGACGTCGATGAATTTGCCCTCCTCGTCGAGGAGGGCACCCATGACCGGCACCCGTCGCAACAGCCGGTGATATCCCTGTGCTATGTCCATGCATGGAATATACGGAATTCCGTAAAAAATATCACGGGATTTCGTAAATCACGGAATCCCGTGATCGGCCTCAAGCACACTAAGTTACTGTTTTGATGAGGAAGTGCCAATTGGCACGGTCCGTGCATCAGAGATGGACAAAGCCGGGCAGGCATCTTGCTTCCCGGCCGACGATGTGTTTCGAGGCGCCTGTGCCCGGCCGGTCATTCTTTCCCCCGCCGCCGGGCTTCGCGCGCCGACAAAAACCCCGGCGCGAAGCCGGGCTTGCAGGACCCGCGACGGGTCCGTCGGCACCCGTTCCCCCGCCGGTGCCGACCATCAGGGGCCGGCGGGTGATCCGAGTCGGATGCCCCCCTGCTGAAACGACGGTTACACCTCCGGCCCCTGTTTTCTTCTCCCGCCCTCCCCATCGGCGCCTCTGGCCTGCGCTGCGCTGCGCCGCCGGTTGGCGCGCAGCGCCCGGCCCGCGGAGGCCGTATTGCTGATACGCTGTCGTATATGGCGCAGCCAGCGCCGGGCCCAGGCGAATTCGATACTGAGGATGGCGAGGCCCAGTGGAATGACGATGAAGGCGGGCCCCGGCGTCACCAGCATCACGATGCCGGTGACCGCCACGGTGACGCCCACCACGAACACCACGATGCGCTTCGCGGCCTTGTAGGTGACTCTGGCGGCGGTCTTTATCACAGGGGACTCCCGGCTCGCCGCAGGCAAGCGCGGATATTGTGCATCAACAGGCCTCCGGATTAACGTTGCGCCCCATGGCAAGATTCATCCTGTTCACCGTCTGCCTTTTCCTCGCCGCCGTACCCGGACGCGCCGGTATGCTCGAACTGCAGCAGGCTCTTGAGGGTTCCGGTGCCGCGCCGCTGCTCGGCAAGGAGGAGCCCGTGCGCTTCTTTCTGCGGCTCGTGGCCACCTGCGGCGACGACGAGAAACTCGCCTCGCTGGCCGTCTCCATCGCCGACACCCGGATCGCTCCGGACCCCGGCAGCCTGGACGAGGAACACAGTACCGAGCTAGCGCTGGCCGTCCCGCCACGCCAGCTGCAGGGCATCAACCGGCGCCTGCTCTGTTCAGACACCGAGGCCAGCGAAGGTTCCCTGAAACTGCTGCGTGGCGCGTTCAGCGCCACGGCCGCTGCGCGCTGCACCCACCCGGAACGGGGCTCGCGCATGCTCTACGCGAGCACCGACGTGGACGTCTCCTACTGGTGCCCGGGCGCGGATCAGTCGCCGGCGGCCGCCGCCGGCAGGTGATCGGCAAGGAAGTCCAGGGTCAGCGCCCACGAATCCTCCGCCGCTTCCCGATCGAAATTATTGCCCGTCGGATTGGCGAAAGCGTGTCCGACGCCCGGATAGATCCTCAGCGTCAGGTCCTTCTCCAGCTTCTCCATCGTCGAGCCGAAGGACTGCACGGACTCCAGCCTGATCCCTGTATCTTCCTCGGCGAACAGGCCCAGCAGCGGCACCTCCAGCGGCGCCAGTACTTCCTCGTCCAGGATCACCTGGCCGTAGTAGATCACCGCCGCGTCCAGGCGCCCGGGGAACAGCAGCGCCGTGCGCAGCGACCAGTGACCGCCCAGACACCAGCCTACGGACGCCACACCTGGCGCGCCCACCTCCTGCAGGAAGGCGTAGGCCTGGCGCAGATTCTCCTCCGCCTGCGCCTGGTTCTCCAGCAATTCCATCATGAGCGTGCGGGCATCTGAAGGGGTGTCCGCCGTCCGGCCGCCATACAGATCGACCGCCAGCACCATAAAGCCTGCCGC
Source organism: uncultured Woeseiaceae bacterium (assembly GCA_964427415.1). Classification (GTDB taxonomy): domain Bacteria; phylum Pseudomonadota; class Gammaproteobacteria; order Steroidobacterales; family Woeseiaceae; genus Lentisalinibacter. The sequence goes on from CAYRUH010000016.1 coordinate 38,638, forward strand.
GGCGAGGCGATCGGCCATGGCGCGGATATTGTCGTTCAGGCCCCACCACTCGTGGATCATGATGACCGCTGGCAGGGGTTCCACCATGTCGCCGGGCGCGGCGAAGTAACCGCGCACCAGGCTACCGGCGACGTCGGCATAGGGCAGCTCCTCGCTCACCACGCCGCCGGGGGCCGCGCCCGCGGCACCGCTCGGCACGGCCTCGTCGCCCGCATGCTCCCGGGCCATGGCTTCGACGTTGTCACGACTCATGGCGGCGACGGGCTCCTCAGCGGACGACGGGGAGGCTCCCGGGTCACCGCCGTCACCGCCGCACGCAGCGCTCATCAGAATGAGTCCTGCAAGGATGATCCGGGAGACGAACGAGATTTGACGCGCTGAAATAATCATGCGCGAAGTGTAAACAAAAACGCGCCGTCTCGGCTTGTTGCGGGCGCTTATTGCCGGTCCGGGAGGCGGATGCCACACTAGCGCCACCGTCGGCCGTTCGGGAAAAGGGAACTTGGGTTACCTGCACGAAGCGCTCGTCTACCTGATCACGGCCGTCATCGCGGTGCCGGTGGCGAAGAGACTCGGTTTCGGATCCGTACTCGGCTACCTCGTGGGCGGGCTGGTGATCGGCCCCTGGGCGCTCGGACTGATCTCCGAGGTCGACCACATCCTGCATTTCTCCGAACTCGGCGTCGTCTTCCTCCTGTTCGTGATCGGCCTGGAACTCCAGCCCTCCCGGCTGTGGGTATTGCGCCGCATGGTATTCGGCCTGGGCGCGGCGCAGGTGCTGGTGACGGGTGTCCTGATCGGCGGGCTGGCCTGGGCGGCCGGCATGCCCGCAGAGGCGGCCGTGGTCGCCGGCGGTGGCCTGGCGCTTTCCTCGACGGCGTTCGTGCTGCAGCTGCTGGCCGAGAAGGGGCAGCTGACGAGCCGCTTCGGTCGCTCGGCGTTCTCCATCCTGCTGTTCCAGGACCTCGCCGTAATCCCGATCCTCGCCGCCGTGCCGCTGCTGGCCACCACCGCGCCGGACGGCGGCACCGGAGCGGGCCGCTCGCTATTCGGCATCGCCGCGCTGCTGGCGCTGGTGTTCGGCGGCCGCTATCTGCTGCGCCCGATACTGCGCTGGGTGGCCGGCACCGGTATCGAGGAGCTGTTCACCGCGGTGGCGCTGCTGGTCGTGATCGGCTCGGCCACCCTGATGCAGGTGGCCGACCTGTCGATGGGGCTGGGAGCCTTCGTGGCCGGGATGCTGCTGGCCGATTCGGAGTATCGTCATCAGCTCGAAGCCGACATCGAGCCCTTCAAGGGCCTGCTGCTCGGGCTGTTCTTCATCGCGGTCGGTATGTCGGTGAATCTCGGGCTGATCGCGTCGCGCCCCGCTGAGGTCTTCGGCATCGTCGTCGCCCTGCTGCTGGTCAAGGCGACGGTCATCTACGTGCTCGCCCGGCTGTTCGGCCTGGGCGACGACGAGCCTCGCTCGCTGGCGCTGGTGCTGCCCCAGGGCGGCGAGTTCGCGTTCGTCATTTTCACGGCCGCCGTGGGTGCCGGCGTGCTCGATCGCGGAACCTCCGAACTGCTGATCGTGGCCGTGATCCTCTCCATGGCTGTGACGCCGCTGCTCTACATCGCCAACGAGGCCTGGGGCCGACGCACGGCGCCGCCGGCAGGGCCGCAGCCGGAGTACGACCGGATGCCGACCCAGCACAACGAGATCCTCATCGCCGGTTTCGGCCGCGTGGGACAGATCGTCGGCCGCATCCTGCGCTCCCGCGGCATCCCGTTCACGGCGCTGGAAAACAGCCCCGAGCGACTGGACGCGGTGAGACGCTTCGGCAACGTCGTCCATTTCGGAGATGCGTCACGGCCGGACCTGCTGAAGGCGGCCGGCATAGAGCACGCCCGCTTCTTCGTGCTGGCGTTCGGCGACGTGGACAAGTCCGTGAAGCTGGCCCGCTACGTGCGCCAGCACTATTCGAAAGTGACGATCCTGGCGCGCGCCAGGAACCGACTGCATGCCTACGCGCTCATGGACCTGGGCGTGCAGGTCGTCATCCGCGAGACCCTGCATTCGAGCCTGGCGATGAGCCAGCGCCTGCTGCGCGACTACGGCATCGGCGAGGAGGAGGCGGCCCGTATCGTGGAGATGTTCGCGGAACACGACGAGCGCACGCTGCACCGCCAGCAAGCCGTGGCTCACGACATGGACCAGCTGGTGCAGACCACCCGGGACGCGGCCCGGGAGCTCGAGGCCCTGATCCGTTCCGACCGGCGCGGCGAGTGACGGACGACTGATCGACGCCTGAGCGGCGCTCGTCCGACGATCTGTCCGACAATCTGTCCGCCGACCCGTCCTACCATCAGTCCGGTACGGCCGCCGCCAGCTCGCGCCGGGTTTGCTCCAGCAGGGGGCGCAGCGGGTGCCCGGCCGGGGCGGCGGCCAGCGCCCGCTGGATGAAAGGCAGCGCCTCGGCCGGCCTGCCCGCCTGGCCGAGAGCCTCTGCAAGATTGTTCAGGGCGACCAGGTCATCGGGATCTGCATCGAGCAGGGCACGGTAGTGGGACGCCGCGGAGCCAGACTCGCCCCTTGCCAGCGCGACATTGGCCAGACCGAGCCGGGCCATACGATTGGCGGGCCAGCGCCCGAGCACTGCCCGGTAACCGGCGCCGGCCAGCTCGAGTCCGCCGGTCGCCTCCACGGCGGCCAGCGCCCGCAGATAACCGCCCGCATCGTCGGTGGCGGGCAACTCGCCGAAGCCCAGCATGACCAGTCCCCAGTTCCCGCTGCGCGACCAGGTGCGCAGGAAAACGCTGCGGTCGGTCACGCGGCGCCGCTCCGTGCCCGAGCGCAGCACGTAGGCATCGAGTTCCGGCTGCATGCCGACGACGACGGCATAGTGCCAGCGCGGGAAGGCGCTGACGCCGAGGTTCTGCAGCACCAGCACCGGCCGTCCCGCTCCGAGTTCAGCGGCCAGGGCCTGCTGGGATGGAGGCAGCCGGTAGGGCACGCGGCCACGGCGACGGGCGGCCGCGATCAGTTCAGCCTGCAGGGAGCCCTGCCTGCCGGGCAGATAGACCTCGTCCACCAGCGTGTCCGGCGCCACTTCGACGCCGGAGGCGGACAGTACGGTGGCCAGTGCCGCGGGTCCGCAATGGTAGCGCTCCTGGGCGAAGAACGGCGTTGCATCCAGTTCCACCCCTGCCGGCGCCACCTCCGCGACAGGCACGCCAACGGCGGCGCAGCCTGCCAGAACGAGGGCTGCCGGCAGGAGCGCCAGGCAGCGCAGCCGCCCGTCCCCGGCCCGGCCCATGGGCGGTCTCAGATGCGGCTGAAGACGTCAGTGACGCCTACAAGCTCCAGAATCAGCAGCACCACGAAGACGATGCCGATGACGGCCAGCAGATCGCCGCCGGCCGCCGCGTCGGCGATACGGCCCTCCAGTGCCGTCAGCTCCGCATCCGACAGGCCGGCGGCCCGTTCCGCAGCCAGCGCCGGGTCGACGCCGAAACGCTCCAGCTCTGCCGCCACGTCCTGACGCGCCAGGAACGAGGCCACGCGATCGAGGCGCTCCATCCGTTCCGCGACTACGACTGCCTGTTCAGTCGAGATCACCCCCGCCGAGGCGCTGACGGCAAAACCGGACGAAAGCAATGCGGCGGCGACGACGCCGGTGACCAGACGACAGAACACGGAACTCAGCATATTTCCTCTCCGTTCGGGGCAAGGCAACATGTCACCCCTGGTTGCAGAAAGCCCAAGGATAACATCGCAGCGGGCCACTCACTCCCGCTCTTCGTCCTCGTCGTCGTCCCAGGTGCGCAGCTTGTCCTTGTCCGCGGCACGCCACTGAGCTTCGCTGCGCCGCATCATCTGGCGTGCGTACATCACCAGGCAGAACGCGCCGGCGCCCAGGACGACCAGTACGAGCATCAGTTCGGTACTCATGGGCATCATGCTAACACCGGAGACCCGTCGCACGCGCCGTGTGGCCTGTGCCGGCCGGTGCAGGCGAGGCGGGATCGGCGACGGAGAAGACCAACGGCCGGGAAAGGCTGAGGGCCTCAGGCAACGCCGAACTCGATCATGCTGTCAGCCATGTCGCTGACCATGGTTTCCAGCGAGCGCGGTTGCCATCCGAGTACCCGCTGCGCGCGTTCGTTCGAGAGATCCATGCGCAGACCGATCTCCGGGACGACCAGCCGGGTCGTCTTGTCGAACAGTGCGGCCAGGCGCAGGACGAAACCCGGCAACCGGCGGGTCGGGATGCGATACCCCCGCTCGCGCAGGTGCTCGTCCAGTATGTCCGCGATCTCGCCAAACCAGGCGTGGTCGATGGCCAGGATGAAGCGCTGGCCGGCAGCCTCGGGCACATCCATGGCGCGCAGGTGCGCATCCGCGACGTCGCGAACATCCACGGTCGCGAAACCGATCGGCGGGCAGCCGGGCAGATCACGGCGCATGAGCTTGCGCACGGCCTCGCCGCTGGTACCGTAGTCCTCGTCGAGGATCGGGCCCAGGACCAGGCCGGGGTTCAGCGCAACGAGCTCGAGCACGTTGTCGTCCGGCAGCGACTCCATGAACTCCCAGGCAGCGCGCTCGGCCAGCGTCTTCGACTTCTCGTAGGCACCGGCGGTCTTCTCCGGGATACTCCAGCTGGATTCGTCGTAGACCTTGCTGCCGTCGCGCTCGTGGCCGTACAGCACGGCGGCCACCGACGAGGTCATCACCACGCGCCGGACGCCCAGATCGGACGAGAAGCGCAGCACCCGCAGCACGCCCTCGCGAGCAGGCACGATGAGATCCTCCTCGTGCTTCGGCGGCGTACGCGGCAGCGGCGAGGCCACGTGCAGGACCGCATCGCAGCCGTTGATGGCCTCGCGCCAGCCCTCGTCGTCCATCAGATTCGCCGTGAAGAACGTGAGCCGGTCATCCGCGTCGACATGCTTCGCCAAAGTGGCCCGCAGCGCCGTCTCCCGCGACGGTGAGCGAAGCGTGCCCCGGACGCGGAAACCCCGTTGCAGCAACTGCAGGATGCAGCGCATCGCGATGAAACCGGACGCCCCGGTCACCAGTATGGTCCTGTCGCTGTTCTCGGCGTTCATGGCTCTCTCCCCGTGTTCGGCGGCCGGACTATGGTCCTACCTTGATCTCGTCTATCAGCGTCCTGCGCACGCAGACCCCCTCCTCCAGCCAGTGCCAGGTGCGCGAACGACGGTCGTCGTACTCGTTGATCACGATCATCTCGAACAGCTCCATGCCCGGGTTCTCGTGGCGGGTCCAGGTGAGCAGCACGATGTTCGGCGCCCCTTCCCAGGCGACGCCGGTGAGGATGTCGTTGTCGAAGTGAACCCTGCCGTCCCGGTAAGTGCCCGGCAGCTCCGCGTATTTGGACCGCCCGTCCGGCCAGACCCAGCGGTTCTTCTGAACGTAGTCCCAGGGGCCGTTCTTCGGGAATCGCACCTCGACGGTGGAGTGATGACGTTCGACGATCCTGCCCCGCGCGTCCAGGTGACGGTATTCCCCGTCCCAGAAGCCCTGGTGCCGCAGAAAGCCGGGCAGATTCTTGGCGATCGTCATGTCGGTGCCTCTCGGGATGCGGATACGGCTACCATACTGCACTCGCACGCTCGCGGGCAGACCCTGAAGGCGCGGCAACGGGGGCGCGCGGCGGTTTGACCGCCTGCGGGCTGCCGGGCATGCTCCTGCGATGCCGCCGCCTCCCCTGATCGAGATCCGCGACGCCGTCGTCTGGCGGGGCGACACACGGGTCTTCGACGGCCTGGATCTCGTCATCGAGTGCGGGCAGCACACGGCAATCCTCGGACCGAACGGCGCCGGCAAGACCACGCTCCTGAAACTCGTCAGCCGCGAGCTTTACCCGGAGGCGCGGGCCCGGCCCGCGGTACGCGTGCTGGGCGAGGGCCTGCCGGTGGTGAGCGACCTGCGCAAGCGGCTGGGACTCGTCTCCCACGATCTGCAGCACGAGTACATGGACCGCGTTCCACTCGCGACCGCTGTCCTGTCCGGCTTCGCCGCCAGCCAGGCACTCGCGGGCGTCCCTTTCGAGCCGGGTCCGGAGCACCTCGCGCGCGCCCGGGAGGCGATTGCCGAACTGGGCCTCGCCGGACTGGAGGATCGGCCTTTCCGCTCGCTCTCCACGGGCCAGCAGCGGCGCTGCCTGCTGGCCCGCGCGCTGGTTCATCGCCCGCAGGCGCTGATCCTGGACGAGCCGATTGCCGGCCTCGATCCCGAGGCGGCATTTTCCTTCCTTGCCCGTATCCGCGCACTCATCCGCGCAGGTACGACCATCGTGCTGGTCACCCATCACGTGAACGAGATCCCGCCGGAGATCGACCGGGTGATTCTGCTGCAGGCCGGACGCGTGGTGGCGGAGGGACCGAAACGCGAACTGCTCACCGGAGACCGGCTCAGCGAGCTATACGGCACGGCCGTCCGTGTCGTCGAATCAGAGGGCTTCTTCGTCGCGCTTCCCGGCTAGGACCGTATTGCACTCGCCGTGCATGCCGGCAATCCACTCGCGGATCAGGGCCACGCCCTCCTCGTGTACGAGGGCACGGCCGAGTTCTGGCATGGCGGCAGCCGGATCGCCGGTCTCCATGCGGTAAACGAGTATCGATGCATCCGGATCGCCGGGCACGATGGAGTAGCGCCGGTTGCCGGAGCCGCGTCCGGCCGCGACTGGCGGCTTGCAGCGGCCGAGCCGTCGGGCGTCGGCAGTGTCGATATCGAGAAACAGGCCGGAGGTGTCCGCGGCGCCGCGGGGGTTGTGGCAGTGGCCGCAGTTGACGTCCAGGTAGGCCCTCGCCCGGTCCGCGACGTCGCCGCCGTCAGAACCGTCCCAGCGTGCGAGGCGGGGCGCCTGCGCGGCGGGCGGCGCACCGGTGAGGTAGCCGGCCTGCGTCCAGACGGCGAGCTGATCGCCGCCGGGGGCCGCCGCGCCGTCCGCGCCGACCGCGTTCAGGTGCCGGGTCTTCGGCCCGAGCGGCCGGAGCTCCTTGTTGGTGTGGTCGGGGCGATGACAGCCGCCGCACTGGTTGGCATCGGGCACGACGTAGGTGTACGGCCGTTCGCGCCCGTCGGCGGCAACGAGACGCAGCGCCAGCATGTCGCCCACCGGCCGCAGCGTCGCCTCGGTCTGCGCCTCGTTCCAGACGTAGGGGTAGGCCTCCCAGCCATCGGCCTGTTTCACCAGCAGCCGGGTCTCCATCAGGCGCACCCCGTCCAGCGGCAGCGCGGAACCGTCGAACAGGGGCTCATGCGTCTCGGCATAGACCGCGCCCGGCCTCGCAACCGGATAGTAGAAGGTCTTGGTGAGTACGGTGCCGACGGGGAAGTCCCAGTCGCCGGAATCCCGGTAGCGGGCCGCGCGCCCTGCCGGCATCCACACCGTGCGCAGCTTCTGCGCGTAATCGGAGAACAACGGCGTGTTCAGCGTGTAGGGCAGCACCCGCTCGTTCGGCACCAGCCGGCCGCCACCGGTCAGCACCAGCCCCCATTCACTCAGACGCTCGGGCGGCGCCTCGTGGAAGGCGGGCGTCGGACGCCCGCCGCAGCCGACGGCCAGCGCCAGCACGGCCATTGCCGTTGCCGTTGCCGTTGCCCGCGCCATCGCGGCAACCGCCACGCCGAGTGTGCGGCCCGGGTTCATGCCCCGCCAGCGGCCAGCGCGAGCTCCACAGCCGGCAGCTTGTCGTGGCTGCAGCGGTGGCCGGTCATTTCCGTGGTCACGTTCTGGCTGCTGTTACCCATGTCGGCATTCAGCACCACCGCCGGCTCGTTCTCCACGCAAAGCGCGTAAGGCGGCTGCAGCGTGCCGGACTCGTCGGTCTTCTCCGGGTTGGCGTAGCCGTCCCAGAGGATATCCGGCAGCGAGCCACCGAGCCCGAACATGGCCACCTTCAGCGTCTTCAGCGCGAGGGTATCGGGCGAGTCGCCGCCGCCGGAGAAGCGGTTGCCATAAATGTAGATGGTCTCCGGGTACGGATCGTAATCGTCGGCGACCTCCATGATGCCTTCGAAGCCGGACGAGAAATAACTGGAAACGATGACGTTGGCGGTCTCGTTGTCCGCGATGTCGTTGTCGAAGATTTCCACCCGGTCGTTGGCGTTGATCAGCACGCCGGTGCCGGCCGGAACCCCGGACACCGCGGTGCCCTCGGCGGCGAAGTTGCCGGTATTGTTCGCAATTACCCGGTTGCGATAGACCCGCGTCGAATGGCCGGGCTGGGGCAAGTCCGGCATGTTGAAGACGAGGATGCCGCCGGTGTTGTTGGTGGCCAGATTGCCGTAGACGTCGGCGCCGATGGTGTTCTCGATCTCGATGCCCGCCACGTTGAACTCGGCGCGGTTGTTACGCACTACCACGTTGCGGGACTGGCCGACGTAGATACCCGCGTCCGATGCACCGATTGCCACGCAGTCCTCGAGCAGCAGGTTCTCCACCTGGACGGGATACAGACCGTACGCACCGTTGTCCGTGTCCGGCCCGCCCGTCCATTCGGCACGCACGCGCCGGATGACGATATTGCGGCCCTCGTTGACCTTCAACGCATCACCCGTCGTGTCCTCGATTCCCACGTCTTCCATGCGGAAGTCGCTGGCGTTCACCAGCAGCCCCTCCGCGCCCTGGATCTGACCGGCGAAGGAGAGCACCGAGTGGTCCATGCCGGCGCCGCGGATAGTGACGCCGTCGGTGTTCAGCGTGAGGCTGCGGGTGATGCGATGGACGCCGGCCGGGATCTCGATGACGTCGCCGGGCCGGGCGTCGATGAGCTGCTGCAGCAGTTGATCCTGATACGCCGTATCCGGCGGCTCCCCGCGTTCCCCGGGAACGCCGCCGTCGGGCGGCTGGCCGCAGCCCGCCGCGACCGCGGCGACACCGATGACAATCCACAGATGACGTGTACGCATGCTCCCCCTCCCGATCCGCCGCCGACGCTGTGCGGACCGGGTTATTGTAGCGAACCCGGATGGCTCCTAACCGCAAATGCGCCGCAGACGGGCCGCCGGACAGGCTATCCGGCGGATCGGCCGGATTGTGACCTGCAACCGGGCAATCCTTGCGCATTTCCGGTGCAATCCGCCGTGCAGCGGCGTGGGGCGTCGCCTCCGGCCACGGCGAGGGCGCTGCCGCATCCGCTGTGCTTTACATAATATGGCCCACGGCGCCGTGGAGATCCAGGTGACGGACTACTCGCCGGTACTCGACAACCCCTACGCCCGGCAGCTGGCGTCCGGGTTCCGCTGGCTGCGCTTCGGGCGCCGGCTCGAGGAGGAGTACCAGCGACACCACCTGTCGATGACGCTCCTCCAGACCCGTGCCGGCCTGGGACTGGGGCTGGTCCTGCTGTTCGCGCTGATGACCGTGGACCACTATTTCATGCCGGCGGAGTATGCCCGAATCTCCAACCCGATCCGGCTCTTCGTGATCATCCCCGCAGTACTCGGGGTCCTGGTGCTGTCCTACTGGCAGCCGGCCCAGCGCATCATCAAGTTGCTCACCATGATCGCGGCCATCGTCGCCGGTCTGGCCTCGCTCTCCATCGGCGTGCTGGCGGCCGACCTCGGAACGCCCTATTACTTCTCGGGCTTCATGACCATCACGGTCTATATCTATTTCTTCCTCGGTCTGGGCTTTTACTACGCCACGGCCACGGCGCTAACGCTGCTGTTCACCTTCGTCGGCCTCAGTCTGGCGCTGCAGGGCGTCACGGTGGACCTGATGTACAACGGCCTGTACATCCTCTTCACCAACTTCATCGGTATCTTCGGCGCCTATTCGCTGGAGCGCGGTCAGCGCCGGAGCTTCCTGGAGGCCAATCTGATGGAGCGCGTCGCCGGGCAGGACAAGCTCACCGGCCTCAGCAACCGGCGCGCCTTCGACGAGCATTTCCGCTCCGCCTGGCAGAAGGCATCGGCCGACGAGGCGCCGCTGGGCCTGTTGCTGATCGACGTCGATTACTTCAAGGAATACAACGACCAGCACGGCCACCAGGCCGGCGACAGGGCACTCATCACGGTGGCCAAAATGGTGCGCGCCGCCGTCCGCCGGCCCGCCGACATGGCAGCCCGCTACGGCGGCGAGGAATTCGTGGTGCTGCTCACGGGCACCACCGAGCAGTACGCCGCGAAACTCGCCGAGCACATCCGGGTCAGCATCCTGCAGCTCGGCATCCCGCACCGTGTGGATGGCCGGCCGACCAGACTGAGCGTCAGCGTGGGCGTTGCCACGACCCAGCCCGCCGCCGACCGCCGCAGCTCGGAGGGACTCATCCAGATGGCGGACGAGGCGCTCTACGCCGCCAAGGCGGGCGGGCGCAACCAGGTGCAGATCGCGGTACCGGACCCCGATATGCAGACCGGTACCTTTCGTATGGGTGCTGCCTGACGGACCGACAGATAGCCCGTCAGATTAGCGAGGACCCGACCGATCAGCCGGCGGCGTCCTCCGGCGGCAGGTGGCCGGTCTTTACCCAGAAGACGGCGTCGGTCTCCGACTTTACGGCGTGGCCGCTGCCGGGCGGCAGGCGCCGCCAGTCGCCCGCCATGTACTCCCGCTCACCGTCCGAGAGCACACCCTCGATCAGGAATACCTCCTCGCCGCCGGGGTGCTGGTGCTCCGGCACCCGGGAGCCGGCCGCCATGCGGTAGAGCGCCACGCGCTCGCTACCATGGGCGTGCAGGGGCAGGCGCTCCACGCCCTCGACGCCGGTCGCTTCCCAGGCGCCACCGTGCGTGTCGACCACCACCCGCGCCGTGTCGTCGCCGGCGAACTGGCGCAGCTTCACCAGCAGGTCGCAACCCTCGGGGCTCGCGGGCCTGTGGGAGGAGCCCGGTGGATTGCGCACGTAGGTGCCGGCCGGATATTCGCCGTGCTCGTCAATGAACGTGCCCTCCAGCACCAGGAACTCCTCGCCCTGGCTGTGGGTGTGCTCGGGAAAGCGGCTCTGCGGCGCGTAGCGCACCAGGCTGGTGGCCCGTGCCACCTCGTCGCCGACGCGGTCCAGCATCCGCCGCTCGACGCCGGCGGTCGGCGACGACACCCAGTCCATCTCGCTGGTCCGCTCGAACGCGGGCGCCGCGAAATCCGCGTTGACTCGCATGGGCAGTCTCCGAAAACGGAAAGGGCCCCTGATCCTGCGACCAGGGGCCCCGTCTGGCAAGTGGCCGGCGACTCCGTCAGAAGGAGTACTCGGCCTCAAAGCCGATGATACGGCCCTTGTTCAGCGGCGAGAACGTGGCGCCCGGGAAGAAACCGAGCTGCGTATCGCCGCCGATGGTGACCTCGTCCTTCAGGTTCTTGCCATACGCGGAGAGCTTCAGCGCCCGATCCATCAGGTAGAGCGACAGGCTGGCATCCAGCATGTCGGCCTCCTTCAGCTGCCCCAGATTGTTGTCCGTGTAGGCTGCCGGGTCGCGGCGATTGAAGCTCAGCAGGGCGTTAACAACCATGCCGTTGCCGATGTCACGATCGTAGATCAGGGTCGCACCATAGGACCAGGGGGCGAGGCGCGGAATGTCGAGGGCTTCGTCTTCCTCGTTGACCACGTCGTCGCCCGAGATATCGAAGATCACCTCGTCGTACTGGCCGTCGACGTAGCCGGCATTCACCGTTGCCGTGAGACTGTCCGTCACGAAGAACCGTCCCTCCAGATCGAAGCCCTGGATGGTGGCATCGGCCGTGTTGCGGATAATCTGCACCACGCCGGTCGCGGCAGCCTCATTCACCTCGCGCTGCATATCTTCGATGGTGTTGTAGAAGACCGCCGCATTCAGCCGCACACGCCCTTCCAGCAGATCCGTCTTCAATCCGAGCTCGAAGGAATCCTGAGTCTCCTGATCGAAAGGACCCGGAGAGGCCGTCGGATCGGTGTTGCGCAGGTTGTAGCCGCCGCTGCGAAAGCCCCGCGTGTAAAAACCGTAAATCTGGGTGACGTCGTTCGATCGGAACTGGAAACCCACCTTGGGAGTGAAGCTGCTCCAGTCTTCTTCGTCGATCAGATTGAAAAAGTCGCAGCCGTTCGCGATGGTGCAGGCAGCCGCGCCCTGCGCGAGGCCGAGGCCGAGAGTGGCGATCTGGACCTCTTTTTCCTCCGCGCTATAACGACCGCCGAAGTTCAGCGTCAACTGATCGCTCAGCTGCCAATCAACCTGAGTGAAGACACCCCATGTGGTCTGATCCTGGATGCCGCCGCCGACGATGCGCGGCGGAGCGCCCAGGGCAGCCTGGATCGAGGGACCGAAGTTGCGCACCTCGATGTAGTTGAGATCCTGCGTGAGATAGTACACGCCGCTGGTCACGAAGAAGTCGCCGAAACTGCCGGAATAGCGCAGTTCGTTCGAGAGCTGGTCCTGCTGCGTGAGTGCCTCGGAGTGAAACAGAAAACTGGGTGAGGCATCGATGTCGCCCGTCGAATCCGACTCGTAGTCACGCCAGGCCAGGATATTGACGATCTCGCCATTGCCAAACGCGACATCCAGCGTCGTCTCCAGAATGGCGTGGTCCCACTCGTTGTCGTAGGAACCCGGCTCATCGATGGCGAAGTTGAAGGTCTCGCGGCTGAACAGGCCGCCGTTCTGTCCGGCAGGGCCGTCGCCCTCGGAGCGGCCGTTCTCGGTGCGCAGCAGGAACTCGAGCGAGTCGGTCGCGCGCCAGGTGAGACCCGTGCGGATCATCCTCGTATCCGCCTCACCAAAGTCGCTGCCGTCGAAATCGTTGGTGTGCCAGCCACCATCCTTGTTGTGATAAACGGCGATCTTGCCGAGCAGATTGCCGGACTCGCTGAGCGGTCCAGAGAACACACCGGATGTGACGACGTTGTTGCCGGTCTCCACGGCAGCCTTGGCCTTGACTGAAAGTTCCTCGGTAGGACGGCTCGTCTGCAGGAGGACCGCGCCGCCGGTCACGTTGCGTCCGAACAGGATGCCCTGGGGGCCGCGCAGCACCTCGACACCCGCGAGGTCGAAGGTATCGAATACGACGCCGCCGTTAATCCCGTAGTACATGCCGTCGACGAACACGCCCACGGTGGGATCGATGGACGGGATGGAGCTATTGATGCCCAGACCGCGGATGGAGAAATTGGCGACGCCGCGGGTGGTGCCGATGTCCTCCAGCTGGACGTTCGGTATGCCATAGCCCAGTGCCTTCAGATCGCGCAGATAGAGCGCGTCGATCTGTTCCTCACCGAGTGCCGTGACAGCCACGGGGACGTCCTGGACTTCCTGGCCGCCGGCACGCTTCGTTGCCGTGACGATGATCTCTTCGACGAAGGCGTCCTGTGCGCCCTGGGCCTGCGCAACCGTTGCTGCGCCAGTCATGCCGGCGAGTGCGAACGCTGCGGTCGCCCACCCGGCGATACCGGATTTTTCGTGTTTCACGGTTTCTCCCCCTGTGATGTCTGCACGTGCCGACGCCGGCGCGTGGTCTCGCGCAGCGCGGGAATCGGCCCTGGCCGGTCGCCGGCTGCGGATCAAGCATAGCGATGCCCGCTCGACGGGGTCAAGAAGATTGTCGGATTGCCGCAACAAAACCGTCCGTGGAAGCCCGGCGTTGAGGTGTTGTCCAGAAATCCCGGCCGGCCCGGATCGCCTGCGAGCGCCGGTCTCCGTTTATGTACAATGAAACCGGCGCAGCGGGCGGGGCAGGTCCGCATGACACGCCTGCCCGGCTGCCAATTCTGTTGCTCCGGGGCCACAGCCGACAGGCGCTGGCCCCGCCACGGGACCGGAGAACTCATGACCGACAGCTTATTCGAGCAGGACGCCTACCTGCGGGACTGCGTGGCGACCGTCGTCGCGGCGGCCGAGAACGGCATCGTCCTCGACCGGACCGTGTTCTATCCCCTCGGGGGCGGCCAGCCCGGCGACCGGGGTTGGCTGGAGACGGACTCGGGCCAGCGAATCGGGGTCGCCGACACGCGCAAAGGCGAAGCGGGCACCATCCGCCACGTCCCGGCCGAGGACGCTGCACTGCCCGCCCCGGGCGAGCGGGTGCGCGCTGTGATCGACTGGGAGCTGCGCTACCGGCACATGCGCATGCACACCTGCCTGCATCTGGTGGGCGCCGTAATCCCCCACGGCGTCACCGGCGGCAACATCAGCGCCACAAAGAGCCGGCTCGACTTCGACATGGAGGAGACGCTGGACAAGGAGGCGGTGACGGCTGCAGTGAACGCCCTCATTGCCGGGGATTACCACGTGCAGTCGCGCTGGATCACGGGCAAGGAGCTGCATGCCCGGCCGGAACTCGTGCGCACGATGTCGGTCTCACCGCCAATGAATGCCGGGCACATCCGTCTGCTCGAGATACCCGGCGTCGATCTGCAGCCCTGCGGCGGCACTCACGTGCGGCGCACCGGCGAGATCGGCCCCGTCAACGTCAGCAAGATCGAGAAAAAGGGCCGGCACAACCGGCGCGTGAACATCGTATTCACGGACGTCTGAGCGCGGTCACCACGCCGGCACGCGGCGCCGGCCGCAGCCTTTCGTCATCCACAGACACCGAAGAGGCAACATGTACACACGAGGTCTGCTCGTATTCACCACCCTGATGGTCGCAGCCTGCGGCCAGGACCCCGCCACCGCACCGGGAGCCGCAACGACGCCGGCCGCAGAGAGCGACGAGGCTGCCGCCATCGGCAATCCGCTGCTCGCCGAATGGGACACGCCCCACGGCGTGCCGCCATTCGACCGTATACGCGCGGAGCACTACCTGCCGGCCCTGCGCGAAGGCATGCGCCGGGAGCGCGCGGAGATAGAGGCCATCGTCGCCGATCCGCGAGCCCCGACCTTCGCGAACACCGCCGAGGCGCTGGAACGCGCGGGTTCCTCGCTCGAGCGCACCGCGCGAGTGTTCTATGCCGTGAATTCGGCCCACTCGGACGACGTCATCCGGCAGACGGCGAAGACCATCGCGCCAGAGCTCTCGGCCCACAACGACGACATCCTGCTGAACCCGGCGCTGTTCGAACGCATCGATGCGGTCTGGCAGGCACGGCAAGGCCTGGACCTGGATGCAGAAGCCCTGCGACTGCTGGAGGAAATGCATAAGGAATTCGTGCTGGCCGGTGCGGCACTGGGCGACGAAGCCCGCGCACGCCTGAAGGAGATCAACGGCCGGCTCGCCGTGCTCGAGGAGGACTTCCAGCAGAACGTACTGGAGGAGACGAACCGGTTCGAACTGCTCGTCACCGACCGCGCAGACCTCGGTGCGCTGCCGGCGAGTCTGGTCGCCTCCGCGGCGGCGGAGGCAGAGCGTCGCGGCCATGACTGCGCCGAGTGCTGGGTCTTCACGCTGCAGCGCCCGAGCATCGAGCCGTTCCTGGAGTACTCGCCGAACCGGGAGCTGCGGCAGACAATATTCATGGGCTACGCCCTGCGCGGCGACCGGGGCAACGAGGCCGACAACAACGCAATCGTCACCGGGATGGTGGCGCTGCGCGCCGAGCGCGCCCGGCTGCTCGGCTTCGACAACCATGCTGCCTCCGTGCTGGTGGACCGGATGGCACAGACGCCGGAGCGCGTCTACCAACTGCTGGACGAGGTCTGGCAGCCGGCCCTGGCGATGGCGAAGCGCGAACGCGACGCGCTTACGGGGATGCTCCACGCCGACGGCATCGAGAGCGAACTGGAACCCTGGGACTGGCGTTACTACACCGAGAAACTGCGCAAGCAGCGCTACGACTTCGACGAACAGGCGCTCCGGCCCTGGTTCGAGTTCTCCGCCGTGCGCGGCGCCGCCTTCGAACTCGCCGGCCGGCTGTTCGGGCTCACCTTCGAGGAGCGACCGGACCTGCCGCGCTGGCACCCGGACCAGCAGGTGTTCGAAGTGTTCGATGCGGACGGCTCCCACCTCGCCATCCTCTACATGGACTGGTTCGCCCGGGAGAGCAAGCGCGGCGGCGCCTGGATGAACGCGCTGCGCCAGCAATCGGCCATGGACGGATTCGTGACGCCGGTGGTGACCAACAACTTCAACTTCGCGGCGCCGGCGCCCGGCCAGCCCGCCCTGCTCCGCTACGCCGAGGCGGAGACCCTGCTCCACGAGTTCGGCCACGCGCTGCACGGCATGCTCTCGGAGGTGCGCTATCCGTCACTGGCGGGCACCAGCACGGCGCGCGACTTCGTGGAGATGCCCTCCCAGGTGCTGGAGAACTGGCTCGGCGAACCGGAGATGCTGAAAACCTTCCGTCACTACCAGACCGGCCAGCCGCTGCCGGACGAGCTGATACGCAAAATCCAGGCAACGGCGAAGTTCAACCAGGGCTTCCGCACGGTCGAGTACATGGCGGCGTCCTATCTCGACATGGCCTACCACAGGCTGGAGCCGGGCGCAGAGGTCGTGCCCGAGCAGTTCGAGCGCGCGGAGATGGAGCGCATCGGCCTGATTGACGACATCATTCCCCGCTACCGCAGCACCTACTTCCGGCACATTTTCTCCAGCAGCTATTCCGCCGGCTACTATAGCTACCTCTGGTCCGAGGTCATGGACGCCGACATCTTCGAGGCCTTTCGCGAACAGGGGCTGTTCGACCCGGAGACGGCTGCGGCCTTCCGCAAGGAGATTCTGTCGAAGGGGGGCACCAAGCCGGGTCTTGCGCTGTTCCGCGCCTTTCGCGGACGCGATCCGGTCATCGAGCCTTTGCTCGAACGGCGCGGGCTTCTGCCCGAACGGCCGCTGGCTCCCTGAACCGGGGAATAACGCACAATAGCCATCGGGCCTAGCTGCCGGCGGCGGCGAGCGTCGTCTCGATATTGAGCGCCACCGCCTCCTCGTCCGGCGCCAGCGCAGCAGCCTTCTCGAACCACTCGCGCGCGGCCTCCAGCTCACCGGTCAGGTAGTGGTAGGCGCCGAGGTTGTTGAAGTCGCTCCAGCTGGCGTGCCGGCTTTCGGCCGCGAGCCTGCATGCGCTGCCCGCCAGCTCGTAATCCTGCTGGCGCAGATGGGCGTTACAGAGCGTGGCGTAGGCCCGGTTGCGGGCGTACTCACCGCGCAGCCGATCGATCCGCGGTGCGATGAGACCGACGGCCCGTTCCGTGTTGCCGTTCGCAAGTGCCACTTCGGCACGCTGCACGAACTCCGGCGTCGTCTGCAGCTCGAGGCCTGATGCTTCCGTGTTCACGGCGCCGAGGGCGCTCGTCAATGTCAGTGCCAGTGCAGTCAGATGCGTTGCGATGGTCATGGGTATCTGCCTCTCAATGAACCGTAGGCAGACGGTATGGATTTCACACGTGCATAGCAATAACGAAAAAATATAATTACTATTCATTCATGAATAACTTGTCCTCCCTGCGGGACTGGGGCGACATCCGCCTTTTCCTCGCCATCGTGGAACACGGCAGCCTGCTGGCTGCCTCCGAACATCTGTCCCTGTCCCAGCCCACACTGGGCCGCCGCCTTGCGGCGATGGAGAAGCGCATGGGCGTGCCGCTGTTCGTACGCACCGGCCGGCGCATGCAGCTCACGGACACCGGTCAGGTCATCCTGGAGAATGCGCGCCGTATGGAACGCGAGATGCTCGCGATCGAGCGGGCGGTGGACGTGCAGTCGAAGGGTCTCGCAGGGGAGGTCATCATCACCGCGACGGAGGGCACTGGCACGGAGTGGCTGCCGCCGGAGCTGGTGGCGTTCCGGCAGCGCTTTCCGGACATCGATCTGAACATCCGCGTGGATAATCGCAGCATGGACCTGTTGCGCCGGGAAGCGGATATCGCGCTGCGGCTCGGCGAGCCGGGTGAACCGAAACTCATCGGTCGACGGCTGGTAACCGTGGGCTTCGGTCTTTACGCGGCCCCCTCCTATTTGCAGCGTGCGCCGCCCTTCGCATCGATCGAGGACCTGCAAAATCACGATCTGATCGGAATGTACGGCGCGGACGGCAACAGCGGACTGCTGCCGGGCGAGAGCTTCGAGGACCTTCCGCCGGGCCGCTACGTGCTCGTCACCAACAGCCCGGCGGCCCAGCTGTCCGCGGCGCGGGCGGGCTACGGGATCGCCGCGTTGTCACACCGCTGGGTGACGTTGCAGGGTGGTCTCGTGCCGCTGCTGCCCGGTACCAACCTCTTCGAGACTCCCTTGTGGCTGCTGACCCACGAGGAACTGCGCTACAGCGCCCGCATCCGCGCCGTCTCGGACTTCCTCACCGAGCGCGTGCTGGCGAACAAGGAGCAGTTCGAGGGCGGCATGGCCGCGTAACACCCGCTCTGTCGCGATGCTTCGAAGGGTATGCAGGAGGGCCTGCAGGCCCTCCTACCTGTTTGTCAGCGCCTGGGGATGCCTCGGCCAGGGGACCAGGGCACGCCCGCGCCGTCCAGCCGCTCCTTCAGGCCCGCCAGTTCCACCTCGATCAGCTGATCCAGCGCCTGCTTCACCTCCGCCAATTCCGCCTCGGCGATCTGCAGGCTCGTGCGCTGGGTACCCGTGGGGCCGTAGGCATTGCGGGTACTGCCGAAGCCGGCGACGTTCAGCCGCCGCGAGATGGAGACCGGCTGCGCGTCGCCCAGCTCGGCGCGCTCCCCATGGCCGCTGAGGCGCACGCTCAGCCGCCGCGCCCGTTCCTCGATGCCCTGGGCCTCGGCATAGAGCGCCGGGTCCGCCGTGGAGCGGGTCAGCACTTCCTTGATGGCGCCGGTCTCCTCGACCAGTTCCTGTGCGGCGGCCACGGCGGCGCTGACGGCGCGCCCCAGTTCGGCCACGCGCCGGTCGAAGCGCACCCGCTCGCTCTGGGCGGGACCCTCGAGCACGGGTTCGCGGATGGAGGAAACGCGGAAGCTCTGCGGTTCACCCACCGTCTCGACGCGGCCGTTGACACGCCGGGCCAGGGCCACCGAGTACTCTCCCGGTTCTGCCAGCACGCCGTGACGGATCTCCCACGGCGAGGGCTCCTCCTCTCTCTCGGGCTCCCAGCGATTGAGATCCGGGTAACGCAGATCCCAGGCCACGCGATGGAAACCCGCCTCGGCCGGCGCCTCGAGATGGCGCACGACCTCGCCTGCCGCATCGCGTACCGTCAGCCACACCGCCGGCGGCTCCTCCAGCTCCTCGTCGAGCACCGCATCCCAGTCCGGGAACGGGATCGGCGCTCCCTCGAGCTTGAGTTCCTTTTCCCGCTGCTGGCGTTGCTCCTGCCGACTACGGATCTTCTCCGGCAGGTAGTAGGTGAACACGGCGCCAAACGGGGGATTCGGCGCCACGTAGAAACTCCCGCCCTGGAACGCCTGGCAACCGGCCGTGCCGCAGCCGAGCGGATCGCGCGGCACGTACCAGGCCGCATCGCGCACGGAGAAAAGCACCGTCTCCCCGGCAAGGGTCTGCCCGCTCAGGTCACGCAGTGGCGTGTAGTCGTCCAGCACGAAGAAGCCGCGGCCGAAGCTCGCCGCCACCAGGTCGTTCTCCCGTCGCTGGATCTCCAGATCGCGGAACGCGATGGTGGGGATGCCGCCGTCCAGCTCCGTCCAGTTTTTGCCGCCGTCCACCGTGAAGAACAGGCCGAACTCCGTCGCCGCGAACAGCAGGTCCGCCTCCACGTGATCCTGGATGACTCGCCAGACGATGTGTCGGTCCGGCAGGTCGTCCGAAATACTGCGCCAGCTGCGTCCCCGGTTCGTACTCTTCAGGATATAGGGTTCGAAGTCGCCGGCCTTGTGGTTGTCCACCGCCACGTAGACGGTGTCGGGATCGTGCAGGTCGGCCTTGATGTCGTTCACGTAGAAATAGTCGGGGACGCCCGGCAGCGAATCGATCTCGCGCCAGGTCTCGCCGCCGTCCTCGGTCACCTGGATCAGCCCGTCGTCGGTGCCCACATAGATAAGGCCCTCGACCAGCGGTGACTCGTCCAGGTTGGCGATGGTGCTGTATCTCGACATGGCATACAGATCCCACGGCGCATCGAAGCTCCAGCGCATGCCCATCATCGGCTGGCGCAGCCGGTCGACGTCCCGGGTGAGATCGCCGCTCAGCGCCTGCCATTCGTCGCCCCGGCTGTCGCTGCGCCACAGCCGCTGACTGGCGAAGTACAGCCGCGCCGGGTCGTGGGGGCTGATGAGTATCGGCGCGTCCCAATTGAAACGCTCCTCCGGCTCGCCGCGGCCGGGCTGGGGCTGGATGTAGACCGTCTCGCCCGTGCGGCGGTCGAAGCGGTTCAGGTTACCCTGCTGCCACTGCACGTAGACGATGTCCGGGTTGGTCGGATCGGCCTCGGGTTCATGACCGTCGCCGCCAAGCGCCACGTACCAGTCCGAATTGGTGATGCCGTGGACGTTCGGCGTGCGCGCCGGACCGCCCTGGCTGGAGTTGTCCTGGGTGCCGCCGTAGATGTTGTAGAAGGGCTCGTCGTAGTCGACGGAGACTTTGTAAAACTGGGTGATCGGCAGGTTCGAGGCGTAGCGCCAGGTCTCGCCGAGATCGAAGCTCTCGTACAGGCCGCCGTCGGTGCCGACGATGAGATAGTCGGGATCGTCCGGTCGGAAGGCCATCGCGTGGTGGTCGACGTGCTTCGCGTCGAAACCCATCTTCGTGAAGTTCTCGCCGCCGTCGTGGGTGACGTGCAGGAAAACGTCCATCTGGTAGACCCGGTCGAAGGCGTGCGGGCTCGCGAACAGCTCCTGGTAATAGTGAGGGCCCGTACCGCTGGAGAGATAGTCGTTACGCTTCTCCCAGGTCTCGCCGCCGTCCCCCGAGCGCCAGAAGCCGCCGGTGCGCCGAGCGAGTTCGATGGTGGCGTAGACCACGTCCGGGTCCTGCGGCGAAATGGCGAAGCCGATCTTGCCCATGTCCTCTTCCGGCAGGCCCTCGGTAAGTTCCCGCCAGGTTTCGCCGCCATCTTCGGACTTGTGGATGCCGCTGCCCGGGCCGCCGTTCATGAGGGCGGCCACGTTACGGAAGCGCTGCCAGGTGACCGCGTAAACCACGTCGGGGTCGCGCGGGTCCAGGTGCACCTCGTTCGCACCGGTGTATTCGTCGTCGCCGAGCAGCTTCTCCCAGGTCTGGCCGCCGTCGACGGATTTGTACAGCCCGCGCTGGCCGGCAGCCGACCATAGCGGCCCCTGGGCGGCCACCCAGATCACGTCCGAGTCCCGCGGATCGATGCGGATCATGCCGACGTGCTGGGACTGCTCGAGTCCCATCCGCTCCCAGTTCTCGCCGCCGTCCCGGCTGCGGTAGACGCCGTCGCCGTAACCGACGTGTCGCCCGCTCACGTTCTCGCCGGTGCCCACCCATACCGTGTCCGGATCGTTCGGATCGAGTGCGATGCAGCCGATGGAGTAGGAGCTCTGATCGTCGAAGACCGGCTCCCAGGTAGTGCCCGCGTTCGTGGTTTTCCAGACGCCGCCGCTGCCGACCGCCACGTACCAGGTACTCGGGTCCTCGGGGTGCAGCACGATATCGGCGATGCGGCCGGACATGAAGGCCGGGCCGATATTCCTCAGCTCGAGCCCCTCCAGGGTCGCCGCGTTGAGCCCGGGCCCGGGCTGCTCGTCAGCCGCGTCCGCCGCAACGACGCCCAGCGGGAGCAACAGAAATATGGACAGGAGTCTGGCGGATATCTTCATCATCCATCCCTCGGTCGAGTAGCCGAATTTCCATCCGGCTGAGCGGCCGGACATTGGCAACACTATGCCATAGCCGATCGCACCGGTTCAGCGGAACCGGATGTCCGGGGTTACGATGAGCACCCGGCGAAGCGCCGCCAGCGCAGCCGATTCGAGCCCGTTCACGGCCGGCACGCCGGTCGGCCTGCGTTGCGGTTGACAGCGGGACGTTATCAGGGAATCGGCAGCTCGGTCGTGCGACGCACCGTGCGCAGAGCGACGCTGGAGTGCACCCGGGCGACGCCCGGCAGCGTGGCGAGATGCCGGCGATGGATGCGTTCGAAGTCCGCCATGTCCGCCACGACCAGCCGCAGCAGGTAGTCGAACTCGCCGGTCATGAGATAACACTCCATCACTTCGGGCAGCTCACGCACTGCCGCCTCGAACGCGTCCAGATCGCTCTGCTCCTCCCGTTGCAGGGTGATGCTGACGAAGACGTTGCCGGGCAACCCGACCCGGTTCTGATCCACAAGCGCCGCATAGCGCTGAATGAGTCCCGCCCGCTCGAGGGCACGGACCCGCCGCAGGCAGGCGGATTCCGAGAGATTCACGCTAGCGGCGAGTTCCACGTTGCTGATGCGTCCGTCGCGCTGCAGCGTGCGCAGTATGGCTCTGTCGTAACGATCCATTTCTATCGCATTAAATTGCGTGTTTTAAATTAATTATCGCAGATACTGCCACAAATGCGAGTCCAAGCGCCCGTGATTCGCAACGACCGCCCGCCCCCGGCGCTATGCTTTGTCGGTCTGAGACTGCCGGTGAGACAGGGGGAACAGCATGCGTATCGGCGTACCGAAAGAGATCAAGGTCCACGAATACCGGGTCGGCATGGTGCCGGCCGGTGTGAAAGAGCTGGTGCACGCGGGCCACGAGGTCGTGGTCGAGACCGGTGCCGGCCTCGCGATCAACATGACCGACGAAGACTACCGGGCAGCCGGCGCCCGCATCGCCGCCGACGCCGCCGAGGTCTTCGGGCAGGGCGAGCTGATCGTCAAGGTGAAAGAGCCCCAGCTGAAGGAGTGCGAGATGCTGCGAGAGGGACAGGTACTGTTCACCTACCTGCATCTCGCGGCCGACCCCCAGCAGACGGAAGGCCTGGTGAAGTCCGGCTGCACGGCCATCGCCTACGAGACGGTCACGGGTCCGGGCGGCTCGCTGCCGCTGCTCACGCCGATGAGCGAGGTGGCAGGACGCATGTCCATCCAGGCCGGTGCCCTCGCGCTGCAGAAAGCCGGCGGCGGCCGCGGCATCCTCCTTGGCGGCGTGCCCGGCGTGCGGCCCGCCCGGGTGGTCGTGCTGGGCGGCGGCGTCGCCGGCACGAACGCGACCGAGATGGCCATCGGCCTCGGCGCCGAGGTGACGGTGATCGACCGCTCCGTGCCCCGCCTGCGCCGGCTCAACGAGATCTTCGGCGGCCGCCTGAAGACCGAGTTCTCCACCCAGCACTCCATTGACACCCTGGTGCCGCGGGCGGACCTGGTGATCGGCTCGGTACTCATCACGGGCCACGCCGCACCCAAGCTGGTAACGAAGGAGCACGTCAAGGCCATGTGGCCCGGCTCCGTACTGGTCGACATCTCCATCGACCAGGGCGGCTGCTTCGAGACCAGCCGGCCGACGACCCACGCAGAGCCTACCTATATCGTGGACGACGTGGTGCACTACTGCGTCACTAATATGCCGGGCGCGGTGCCGCGCACCTCCACGTTCGCGCTCACCAACGTGACACTGTCTTTCGTGCGCGCGCTGGCCGACAACGGCTGGCGCAAGGCGCTGGCGGCAGACGGGCACCTGGCCCACGGGCTGAACGTGCATGCGGGTCACGTCACCCACAAGGCCGTGGCGCAGGATCTGGGCTACAGCTACATGCCGGCAGAGGAAGCGGTCCGCGCCGCTTAGCGGACCTGGCCGCCCGGATCGACCCGGTCGGCCTAGCCGCCCACGCGGCGGCCGCCCTGCCAATAGCGGTCGCGGAGCCTGAACTTCTGCAGCTTGCCGGTGGCCGTGCGCGGCAGCTCATCGATGAAGTCGACCGATGTGGGGCACTTGAAGTGCGCCATGTCAGCCCGGCAGAAGGCGATCAACTCCTCTTCACTCGCGTTGTGACCGTCGCGCAGCACCACCAGGGCCTTCGGCGTCTCGCCCCACCTCTCGTGGGGCACGCCGATGACGGCGCACTCCAGCACCGCCGGATGCTTGTACAGCGTGTCCTCGATATCCGGTGAGCTGATGTTCTCGCCGCCGGAGATGATCACGTCCTTCTTGCGGTCCACGATGTGGATATTGTTGGCGGCGTCCCAGACGGCGAGATCGCCGGTGTGGAAGTAGCCGTCGCGGATGGCCTGGTCCGTCTCCTCGGGCTGCGCCCAGTAGCCCTTGAACACGACGTTCGAGCGGGCGCAGACCTCGCCGACGGTCTCGCCGTCCTTCGGCACCTCGTTGCCGCCGCCGTCCAGCAGCCGGATGTCGACGCCTATGCCTGGCACGCCCGCGCGGGCACGGCGGCGGTAATCGTCGGCGGCGGTCGCGTGGTCCGGCTGTGACGACGTCAGGAAGGGCGCCGTCTCGGTAAGTCCATAGATCTGGATGAACTCCCAGCCGAGTTCCTGCTCCAGGCGCTCGATGAAGGCGGCGGGCGGCGGCGCGCCCGCGACGGTGAAGCGCGGCCGCGTGCGGATGTCGTGGTCGTCGCGGTCGGGGTAATCCAGGATGGTGCGCAGCACGGCCGGTGCCATGCAGGCGAAGGTGACACCCTCGCGCTCGATCAGCTCGAAGATCCGCCGGCCCTCCACGGCACGCAGCACGACATGGGTGCCGCCCATGCCCGTCAGCGCGTAGACGCCGCCCCAGCCATTGCAGTGGAACATAGGCAGCGTCCACAGCTCGACGTCATCGTGAGCCACACGCAGGTGGGCGATCAGGCTGTAGGCGTTGATGTAGCAGTTGCGGTGGGTGAGCATCACGCCCTTCGGGCGCGCCGTGGTGCCGGAGGTATAATTGATGGAAACCACGTCATTTTCGTCCCGCACCGGCGGCGCCAGCGCCTCCGGCGAGGCCGCCGCGATGAGCGCCTCCCAGTCGCTCCAGCCGTCCCGCCCGGCGCCGTCGTGGGCGGCCACCACCCAATGCTCCACCGTCGGCAGCCGCTCGCGGATGGCGTCCAGCCTACCGGTGTATTCGTGATCGACCAGCACCGTCTTCACACCGGCGTGGTCGATGATGTAGGCGTGGTCCTCCGGTGTCAGCCGGTAGTTCAGCGGCACCAGGATCGCGCCGATGCGCGCCGTAGCGTAAAAGCTCTCCAGGAAAAAGTGGGAATTCGGGCTCAGGATGCAGACCCGGTCGCCCTGGGCGATGCCGAGGCCCGTCAGCGCGTTGGCCAGCCGGTAGACCCGATCCGCGTACTCCGCGTAGGTGTAGCGCAGGTCGCCATCCACGACCGCGGTCTTGTCCGGGTACAGGCGCACGGGGCGCTCCAGGAAATCGTCGATGAGCAGCGGCACCTGCATGCGGCATCCCCTTCCGGTCATCTGTATCTGCGTCGCCCCGCGAGTCATCGCGAGTCGTATGGCGGTTCATCGATTATGCGTACTCCCGCCGCAGGATTCACCTGTTCCGGCCGCGCTGCGGTGGGCCACGGCAGACACGGGCCGGCGCTGTCGCGTAGGCTGGCGCCATGATCACGGACTGCGAGCAGGGCTCCGGGGCATCGGTATGGACCCGACGGTCTGGCCGCTGACGACGCTGGCGGTCGCATTCGGCGCGGCGGCGGCGCTGATCGGCGTGTTCGGTGTGATCATGACCCGGGCGGCGCGAGATCTCGCCCACCGCACCGGCCTCGGCGAGGCGCTCACGGGCGCCGTGCTGATCGGCGGCGCGACGTCGCTGTCCGGCATCACCACGTCGGTCACCGCCGCCTGGAACGGGCATGCGGAACTGGCGATGAGCAATGCGCTCGGTGGTATCGCGGCCCAGACCGCGTTTCTCGCCATTGCTGACATCTTCTATCGCCGCGCCAACCTGGAACATGCGGCCGCGTCCGTCGAGAACCTGATGATGTGCGCTTTCCTGATGATCCTGCTGTCCCTGCAACTGGTCGCCTTCGCCCTGCCGGACCTGGCGCTTCTGGGTGTGCACCCCGGCAGCGCGTTGCTGATCAGCGCCTATCTACTCGGCCTGTCGCTGCTGGTCGGTACCCACCGCAGCCCCATGTGGCTGCCGAAGCGCACCGCGGACACACGTCTGGAGGTCAGCGAGCGGCGCTTACGGACTGCCCTCGGGCTGCCGTCGCTATGGCTGACCTTCGTCGGCTGCGCTGCCGTTGTGGCCTTCGCGGGCTGGGTGCTGGCGCGGGTCGCCGTGCCGCTGGCGGCGCGCACCGGTCTCTCCGAGAGTTTTGTCGGCGGCACGTTCACGGCAGTCGCGACCTCGCTGCCTGAACTGGTCATCGCCGTCTCCGCTGTGCGTATGGGCGCGCTGACGCTGGCCGTGGGCGACATCGTAGGCGGCAATGCCTTCGACACACTGTTCATCGCAATCTCCGACATCGCCTACCGGGAGGGCTCCATCTACGCCGCCGTGGCCGGCACCGAACTGCTGTGGCTCGCCGTAACCATGCTGATGACCGCAGTGCTGCTGGCAGGGCTACTGTTCCGGGAGCGCCACGGCGTAGGCAACATCGGATTCGAAAGTCTGCTGCTGCTCGCCGTCTACGCGGGCGGCGCCGCGCTCGTCGCGGCGACGGGATAGGCGCGCGACGCTCAGACGAGGCGCTCGCCCGCCGCCTCTTTTCCCGGCGTACGCAATACGGCCAGCCACACCGGTACGGCCAACGCCCCGGTCACCAGGAGCAACACTGCAAACCAGACCGATCCACTCTGCAGCAGGAGCTTGCCAAGACCCACGAGCCAGCAGTAGACGGTGACGGCACAGGCCCCGAGACCGACCAGATCGCGGCGCAGTTCTCCCCTGGCATCCGGGTCTTCGCCGGCAGCAAGGGCGGTCTGGCGCCAGAAACCGGGCGGACGTACCTGGCGATAGAATGTGACCAGCTTCTGCCGGCTGGTGGCGGGCGCGAACAGCGCCGCCGCGACCACGACCAGCAGCGATATCCCGGACATCACGGCGAGGCGCAGCCACTCCTCATCCGTCATCAGGATCAGTATCGGCGCCGCGACCAGAGACGCGATGATCGCGGCCACCTCGCACCACAGGTTCACCCGTTCCCACAGCCAGCGCAGCACCAGCACGGCCCCGGTCCCCGCGCCGAACAGCAGCGATATCTGCCACGCGGTCTGTATCGAGCCCAGATTCACCATGACCGCCAGAGCTACCCCTATGATCAGGATGCTCGACAGCCGCGCCACGATCACCAGTTCCCGGTTACCCGGCGTACGCCCGCGGATGCCCTCCGACCAGACGCCCTTGTAGAGATCGTTACTCCAGTAACTGGCTCCCCAGTTGAGGTGAGTGTCGAGCGTCGATGCCAGAGCCGCCAGCATACCCGTCAGCATCAGCCCGCGTGCACCCACGGGCAGCAGCTCGTCCATGCCCAGAGCGAACGTCAGCTCCCGTTCGCCGACCATCGCGTCGTTCAGCGCAATCGAGGCATCGAAGGGATACACGATCAGCAAGGCCAGCCCGATCAGCAGCCAGAGCAGGCTGCGCACCACGATCTGCGTCAAGGTGAATACGACGGCTGCCAGACGCGCCTCGCCGTGGTTGCGGCAGGCCATGCTGCGCTGGGCGAGGTACCCGGTGCCGTCGCTGTTCATCTGGAAGAACCATTGCAGCGATACGATCACCAGGAACGGCATCAGCGCATCCTGTGCACGCGGGGCGAAGCTGAGGAACTGGCGCGCCTGGTCGGCGCCATACAGGTCCTGCAGCCGCGACGGCAAACCGGCCAGGCCGCCGGCCGCATCCACCGCGATCCAGGCATAGATGGCCGTACCGGCGAGCATGATGCCGAGCTGGACGACGTCCGTGGCGATGACGCTGCGCAGCCCGCCGGTCGTCGAGTAGAGCGCGACGAAGGCCAGCATCGCGACGATACTGAGGATGTTATTGGTCGTCGCCACCGCCGGGTCGAGCCCGGTGACCCCGGAGGAGAGAACCAGACCGCTCGCCGCGACGGCCGAGCCGATCGCCTGGTGCAGGCCTGCCGGCAGCCAGCTGTGCCAGGGCAGGAAGATCTCGAAGATACGCACTGCTGCGATCAGCACGAAGGCCATCACCACGCAATTGATGACCGTGCCGTAATAGATCGCTTTCAGTCCGCGCAGTGCGAGGGCGCCGCGCGAGCTGTAACGCACCATGACCAGTTCGGCATCGGTCAGGATGCCGGCGCGCCGCCAGGCGGCTGCCAGCACGAATCCCATGAGCAGGAATGCCAGGCCGTAGATCCACAGCCGCCAGAGCGAGAATATGCCGCCGACCGCCAGCAGGCCCATCACCAGCAACGGCGTGTCCGCGGCGAACTGCGTCGCGGCCATACTGAAGCCGGCGCGCACGCCGGAAACGCTGCGCCCGGCCAGAAAGTACTCGTCCAGGCTCCTGGAGGCCTGCCGCCGCGACCGTAGCCCGACCGAGACGCTGTAGATCACGAACGCCGCGACTATGACGAAATCCAGCATGTGCCCGCAATCAGAGGCAGGCGGCCCGCGCCGCGCCGGCAGATGCCGGCGTCGCGGGCCGCCTGCAACGATCAGAACTCATAAGCAACGCTGAATTTCACCGAACGCGGCAGGATGAAGCGCCCGTTCGGCGCATCGGGATTACGCGGATCGCCCTCGGTCAGACCTTCTTCGTCGGTGATGTTGTCGGCGGACACCTGGAAACTCAGCCGCTCATTGACGCGCAATATCGCGCCCAGATCCAGTTTCTCGTACCCGTCGAGAACGACCGTGTTGGCATTATCGCTGAACCGATCGTCCACTGCGGTGAGAGTACCGAACACGACAACCTCCAGCTCGTCATTGATCCGGAAGTTGTAACTCGGTGTCACACGCACCTGCCAGCCCGGCTGACGCTGGGTCTCGTTGCCGTCATTGACACCTTCCTGGATTTCGGATTCCTGCACGGTGGCGTTGAGATTCACGGCGAAGCCGCCGGGCGCGAAGTAGTTCGCGTCAATCTCCAGACCGATGGCCTCGTTGACGGCGATGTCACCGGGCGTCACGCCCGCCAGTGCAACGAAGATGGACGGGTCTACCTCGGTGTAATAACCCGTCGCGTACAGGCTGAACAGATCGGTGGCGAACTTGTAGCCGAGTTCGAACTGCTCGACATCCTGGACCAGGTTGTTGCCACTGAAGAACGCATCACGGTTGTCCCGGTAATCGTCGAAATAGGGCATCCGATGGCCGCTGTTGATACGCGCGAACAGCCCCATATTCTCGTTCAAGGCGTAATTCGCCGCGGCCGTCCAGGAAACCTCGTCCTCGTCGGTGGAAATAGCAAGCGTCACGATGCCGTCCAGGCCCTCGTCCACCGAGTACTCGACTTCGTGGCTCTCCACCCGCACACCGAAATCGAGAGTAACGGCATCGGTCAGATCCCATTCCAGTGCGGCGTAGGCGGCCGTCGTCGTAGCATCGCCGGTAGCGTCGATGTCGTAGTTGAATCCGCAGGCGTCCACATCCGGCTCGTTGCAGGCAATACCGTCGATGACTTCGCCGCCGCTCTCGACCACGTGATATTTCGCGTTGCCCAGTGACCAGAATTCGTCGGTGGAGGTATTCGCGGTATACAGCCCGACGGTGAGTCGACCCCGATCCCAGCCACGCGCCAGGCTGAGATCATTGGTGAAGGACTCGATGTCCTTGCGGACCTCCCATGCACCGAAGCGTTGAATATAGCGGTCCGCACCGATCGGATCCCCCGTCACACGCCCGGTCAGCGGCCCGATTACCACCGCATTCGCATCGGTCGACGGATCCGCCAGCAGGTCGCCGACTCGCACGGCGCCGCCTTCCGGTACGAGACCGAGCGTGTCGGCATCTCCCTCCGTGAAGTTGAAGCGGTCCGTCAGTGTCCAGCCGTTGCTGAATTCGAATTCCAGGGCGCCGCCGGTGATGGCGCCGTCCCAGCCACGGCCCTCTCCGAGGTCGATGGTCCTGCGCTTGGGGTCCGGGAAGTCGGGATCGCCGAAATTATTGTCGAAGGTGATCTCCCGCTGGCGGTTCAGCGTGCCTATCTGCGTGTAGTCGCCGTCGATGCCCGGCACATTCAGCGCGGCAGGCAGGTACCACGTACCGTGGTCATCGGTACGCCGATGGTAGAAGCTGAGAGATCCTTCGTCCCAGTCTTTCGTGACGTGTGCCGTGAACTGATTGCCCTCTTCGGCGTTGAACCCTGCATCGCGTATCCCGGGCGAGCTGGAGATATAGCCACCGATCATGTAGTAGAGTTCGTGCTCCTCGCTGATCGGCCCGCTCAGCATTGCATCCAGTCTTCTGAGGTCGTAGTCGGACGTCGAATACTTGACCATGCCTTCGGTCTCCGGGCCGCCTTCGCGGAGAATGAAATTCGCCGTCAGCCCCGGTTGACCGTTGGATAACACCGGGTTTGGCCCGCCCCGCAGCGCCTCAACCCGTGCGACGGTCTCGTCGATGCGGAACAGTGTGGTGTTCTCCAGAAACGACAGTGTCGGCGGCGGGAATACCGGCGCGCCCTCCAGCTGCACGGTCAGGAACGGCGCATCGCCCGCCCCGGGGAAACCGCGCACAAATACATTGGCTCCGGAGACGCCGCCCGAGCTCTCGGCCCAGACGCCGGGCACAATCTTCAGCAGATCGGCTGTACTCTCGGGTGAGAATTTCTCGATAGCCTGGGCGTCCGCCGTAGTGATCGAGAAACTCGCATCGAGCTTGCGCATCTCCGCTCCGCCGGCGGTGCCCGTAACAATGATCTCCTCGATGACCGTGGCGGCTGCCTCGTCATCGCCCTCAGTCTCCTGTGCATCGGCGCCATTGACGCCCAGTATGGCTGCCAGCGTCGCCAGCAGTCCTGCGCTCTTGCCATGCTTCATGTTTCCCCCTTCGGAACCGGATTCCTGGCCTGTCGCTACAGTCAGTCGGTCGTCGTCGCCGAACGTAGCCTGCAGCCCCGTTCCCGCCAGTAGCAGGCTTATCGCCCTGCTGCGAGAGTAGGTGCCGAGCAGCCGATTCGCTGTCTTCTCCTTCGCTTCGTCGAAAGGGAAGATCAGTGTGATATCGGCCTGTTCAGCGAACGCCGTGAGCGCCAGATCGGCTCTCTGCCTGGGGATATCGAAAAAGAACGGCGTCTCGTCGTCTCCGGTCTGCGTCAGCCCGGTTGCCGCCAGCAGCGCGCAGCAAACGAACACGGCAGCCGGAGACAGCTTCCGGAGAAGCCGCTTGCTGTCCATCCCGGCCGAGAGCGTATTGCACTCACCTTGGATAGACGATTGAGGGATCATTTTCCTCCAGTTCATTATCGCCGCAGCGGCGATGCCCGGCCTCGACGGCCATCGCCGGCGGTCACATTCAGTCCGACGCGGCATGCTCCCCGGCACGCTCGAGGACGATGCGGTCCTCGGCTACGCGCCGATACGCGATATCGAAATTCTCGGCCAGTGTAGAGAGCAGCCCATCGACGTCGCCTGCCCGGAACACGCCCGCAACACGAACTCCGCGCAGCTGGGCATCGGGAATTTCGAAACGCATCGGTGTATAGCGGCCCACTTCGGCGAGCGCCTCATCCAGCGTCTCGCCACCGAACACTAGGCGGCCGTCGCGCCATGCCAGCCGCGCGCGAATCTCCGCCTCGGACAGATCGATCGCACGATGACCCGTCGGCTCGATGGCGAGCGCCTGACCGGCCACCACCATCTGGTCCCTGCGCGCATCGGACTCGCGCCCGGCTCGCGGCCGACCGGCCTCGGCGCCCGGGCTCGGCGTGCTGACCCTGACACGGCCCTCCATGACCAGCAATTCGACCTCGCGTCCGGCCAGCGCCGAGACCGTGAAACTCGTACCGATCGCCTGCATCACGCTGTCCCCGGCAACAACGGTGAGCGGACGATCCGGATCCGGGGCAACGTCTATGCTCAGTTCGCCATGCTCGAGGTCAAGTCGTCGCTCAGCATCCGACAACGCGACGCGCAGCCGGGTATCCGTATTCAGCGTCAATTCCGATCCGTCCGGCAGACCAACCAGCGAGCGCTCGCCGACGTCGGTGCGCAGGAGCACCTCATGTCCCCCTGTCCCGGCGCGATGCGAATCATGGACCGCCGGACCGTTCGGGCCCGGCACCAACATGAACGCACCCGCAACAGCGAGGATGGCGATCGCGGCTGCGGCCGGCGCCCACAGCCCCCGGCGCGCCTTCGGCGCCGGGTTGTCCGGGAATACCTCGGAAAGCACCGCAACAGCGTCCATCCTGTCCCACATACCAGCCAGTTCCAGCAGCGCCGCCCGGTTCGCGGGATCCGCCTCGATCCACGAACGAAGATCGCACCGCTCATCACGAGTCAAGCCACGGTCCATGCGCGAGATCCAGACACTCGCGGCATCGAGACGCTCCTCATCAGGCTGCAGGGTCCGGACTTTGCCCATCAGCCTGCGCCCCTGGAGCCGGCTTCGCGGCGGGTATCGCGCCCAGCTGTGCGCGTGTCGCCATGACGCTTCATGTAACTGTGACAGCGCCTGATACCCTGCGCGATATGCTTCTCCACGGTACTCTCGCTGAGGCCGAGTCGCTGGGCGATCTCCCGCTGCGTGTATCCATACACCTTCTTCAGCACGAAAGCTCGCCGACATTGGAGCGGCAGAAGACGGACAGCCTCGCAGAAAAGGCCGAACTCTTCCCTGGAGACGACCTGATCCAGTGTCTCATCGGTGCTGCGGCTCAATCCCGCAAGATCGGCGGCCGGCGCGTCGGCGTCGGTCAGGATCGTCCGATAGCCCGCCCTCTTGACGTGATCGAAGGCGAGATTTCTGGCGGTTGTCGTCATGAACGCCCGCGGCGCCGCGATCGTCTGATGCTCGCCCGCCTGGCAGGCGCGAACGTAGGTTTCCTGTACGATGTCCTCGACTTCGCCCGGCGGTACGATGCCGGCGACCAGGCGCATCAGCGTGCTCCGGAAGGCCACGAAGACGCGACCCAGGTTCTTCTCATCCGGCATATCTCCCCCCCTCCGTGACGCCGGCCGCAGCCATACTGCAGTGCAGAACCGGCGCGACGGTCCGCGGCCGTGATGGCGCTGACGACACCCCTGCCGGCGGACCTCTGGCGATTATTCCACGCATCCGGCCGCATGCCAAAGTCCCCGGCTCGAAGCTCCTTGGCGGGCGGGGTTCGCCGCCTCACGGCGTCATCCCGGCGGCGGCTCCGTGGCGCGGCGCCGGGTTACCAGGAAGGCGATCAGCACGCCAACGGAGACCACCGCGATGATGAGCGTGGCGAGGGCATTGATGTCCGGCGTCACGCCGAGTTTCACCTTCGAAAAGATCAGCATCGGCAGCGTACTCGCACCCGGGCCGGATACGAAACTCGCAATGACGAGATCGTCCAGCGAGAGCG
>CAYRUH010000017.1:0-2575 GCA_964427415.1 uncultured Woeseiaceae bacterium
AGCGCCTCCTCGATGCCTGCATCAACCGGCCCGAGTCGCGTGTCTGCGAGGAGCGAGGCATCGTCCACCGCGCGGCGGGGGCCGATGGCGACAATGGCGAGATGTGGGGCGCCATCGCGGGGTACCGGGCCAGCCGCGGCGACACCGATGGCGCACTGCAGGCGCTGCGCCGAGGCGCCAGTGCCGGCACTCATCGCGAATATTTCGCCGATCAAGTCCGGGCTATCGAACTGGGGCTGGCGGCCAGCGCCGGGGATCTCTCCTATGTCGAAAGAATCATTGAGGGCATCGGGTGGGCGGCTGCTTCCATATCGCCCTGGCTCACCGCTTATTCCGAATGTCGCGATCGGGTCGCGGTGGATCCGCTCTGGCGTGATGCCTGCCTGGACTTCGCGCGGCATCTCGAGGAACGCAGCCAGACCGTGCTGAACCGGAGCATCGGCATCGGCTTGCAGGCGATGATCGCCGAAGAATCCGGCGATGCAGTCACGCTGGCGGCTGTACGGGAGCGAGAGCTCGAATCTCGTTACTGGTGCGATCGGCATCTGAGCACGGACGGTCAGATCGTGCTGATGGGAGACGAGCGTGTCCTGCGTCAGTATCTCGACGAGTTCGACGCCCATGGCGAGCCGGCGGCACTCGTATATCTTCGCGAGGAGGTTGAGCGGCTGAAGCGCCTGCCAGGCTACGATCCGTGCCCGGCGCTTATCTCCCCGCCCGGCCAATAACTTTCAAAAGTTGCGAAAGTTCGGTCCGGCACCTACCCCGTACCCACCTACGAGACCTACCAGGTATCGACGAAGCGTCGTCTCTCGCTTTCCCCGCGCTGCGGCAATCTCGCCAGTATCCCGGCCAGTTCGCGGCGGGTGTGGGCGGGGTCGATGACAGCGTCGATCTCCAGGTGTGCGGCGGCCTCGGTGGCCTTGCCCGCCTCGTACATCTGCTTCACCAGCTTGTCGAACAGCGCCTCGCGCTCGGCCCGGTCTTCCACCGCCTCCAGTTCCTTGCGATAGCCCAGCCTTACTGCGCCCTCCAGGCCCATACCGCCGAACTCGCCGGTGGGCCAGGCCGCGGTCCAGACCGGGGCGGCGAGGCTGCCGCCGGCCATCGCCATGGCGCCCAGGCCGTAGCCCTTGCGCAGCACGACGGCCAGTATCGGCACCGTCACGTTGGCGCCCACCACGAACAGCCGCGACATGCGGCGCACGGCCGCCGCCTCCTCGCTGTCGGGCCCCACCATGAAGCCGGGCGTGTCGATGAGCGATAGCACCGGCAGACCCCAGGCGTCGCAGAGTTGCAGGAAGCGAGCGGCCTTCTCCGCCGCCTCTGCGGTGATGGCGCCGCCGAGCTGCTTGCAGTCGTTCGCGACCAGCCCCACCGGCCGTCCCTCGATGCGGAGGAACCCCGTGATGACAGGGGCACCGTAGCGCCGGCGCAGCTCGATGAAGCTGGCGGTATCGCCCAGGTTCGCGATGACGTCGCGCACCGGGTAGACCCAGCGGCGGTCGGCGGGGATGAGCTCGCGCATGATCGCCTGGTCGGCGCATTCCCAGTCGCCGGTGCGGCCCTGACAGAGCGACAACAGTCGCCGTGCGATGTCCGTCGCGTGAGCTTCGTCGTCTGCGACGATGTCGACGACGCCGTTACCCTCCTGAACCTCGATCGGCCCGATCTCGGTGGGTGCGTGCTTGCCGAGGCCGCCGCCCTCGATCATGGCCGGGCCCGCCATGCCGATCCACGAGCTCCTCGTGGCGATGGTGACGTCGGCGGAGCCGAACAGCGCTGCGTTGCCGGCGAAGCAGTAGCCGTTGTTGATGGCGATGCGCGGCACCAGGCCCGAAAGACGCCCCCAGGTGCGAAATGACGACAGATTCAGCCCGGCGATCTGGGTCTTCACGTCGGTGTCGCCGGGCCGCCCGCCGCCGCCCTCGGTGTACATGACCACCGGCAGATGCCACTGCTCGGCCAGCTCGAAGATCCGGTCCAGCTTGCGGTGATGGAAATAGCCCTGGGTGCCCGCCAGCACGCTGTAGTCATAGACCACCACCGCTGCGCGGGCGTTCTCGCGGCCGAAAAGTTCGGCGTTGATGGTCCCGGTGCCGGTGATGACCGCGTCGGCCGGCGTGTTCTCCTCCAGGTCGGCGATGTCACGGCGGCTGCGCTGGGCGGCGACGGCGAGCTGGCCGTATTCGGTGAACGAGCCGGCGTCGACCAGATCCTCCAGGTTCTCACGCGCGCTGCGGTAGCCTTTCGCGTGCCGTTTCTCGACCATTTCCGGCCGATGCCGGTCGAGCGTCTTCGCGAGGCGCCCGCGCAGCGCCTCGGTCCGTTCGTCGATCACGGCGGGTCAGTCCTCGCCGCCGCCGCGTACGGTCAGCACCGGGCACTCGGCGTGACGGACCACGCCTTCGGCGGTGCTGCCGATCAGCAGGTGCCTCAGGCCGCTGCGCCCGTGGGTGGACATCACGACCATCTCGGCAGCCGCTTCCTTCGCATAGCCGGTGATCTCGTCCACCGGGCGGCCTTCCAGCACCTTCGCCACCGGCGGGCTCGTGAAGCCGGTGAGCTTGTCGCG
>CAYRUH010000017.1:2675-18416 GCA_964427415.1 uncultured Woeseiaceae bacterium
TTTTCCATTGTGGAAAGGCTCGGCGGGCTTGTCCGGCGGATCTGCCCGTGCGAAACGCCGGCCGCCGCGGCTGCGGCTTAGTCCGGTCTGCCGAGCACGCGCAGGCGCGAGAACAGCAGCGGCAGCAGCGAGAGGTTGGCGACCAGCGCGACGGCCATCGCCAGCCCGGTCAGCAAACCGAAGTAGATCGTCGGCACGAAATTCGACAGCGCGAGGATGGAGAAGCCCAGCATGATGGTGATGGAGGTGTAGTACATCGCGTGGCCGATGCTGCGGTGGCAGCGGTCGATGGTGGCGTCGTAGTCGCTGTCCTTCGCGAACTCCTCCTGGAACCGGTAGACGTAGTGGATGGTGTCGTCCACGCCGATGCCGATGGCGATGGCCGCGATGGTGATGGTCATGATATCCAGCGGCACCCCCATCGCACTCATCAGCGCCAGCACGGCGCTCGCTGCGACCAGGTTTGGCACCAGCGCGACGACGGCGACGGCCAGCGAACGGAACGACAGCCAGAACATGAGCACCACGGCCACCGTCACCACGCCGGCCGTCGTGATCTGGGAGCCGAGCAGGCTCTGCAGCACGTTGTTGTAGAGCACCACCAGACCGGTCAGATGCACCCGCTCCTCGCCGAGACCGAGGTCCTCGGCGAGATAGCGGCGGATCGATTCGAGCAGTTCGTCGCGTTCCAGGGTATCGCTGGTCTCGTACACCCGTGCGGCGATGCGGGTCTGGTGGCCTTCGACGGCGAGGTAGGGCTCGAACAGCACCTCCTTCACGTCCTCCGGCAGCCGCTTGTAGATGACCGAGAGCTGGAAGTTGTCGAGTTCTTCCTCGCCCATGATCTGGCGTATGACTTCCAGCGTCGTTGAGAGGGACAGCACCTTACCGATGTCGGGCCGCGCGTCGAGATGCTCTTGGGCCTGGCGCAGTAGGTCGCTGCGCGCGGCGTTGTACCAGTAGCTGCGCGCTGCCAGGCCGGGCTCGCCGGGCAGCTCCAGTTCGTCCGCCTGCTGCTGCTCGTCCTGCTGGGCCGAGATGAACTCGGGATCCGCGTCCAGGATGACGTCCAGCGGCGTGGTGCCGCCGAGGCGCTCGTCGATCACCTTCATGCCCTGGTAGATGGCGGTGCTCTGCTTGAAGTAGTCGATGAAGCGGTTATCCACGCTGAGCTGCAGAACGCCGGCCGTGCTCGCGACGGCGATCAGCGCGTATCCCGCCAGCGTTGCCCGGGGCGCCGAGCCGATCAGCCGCGAGAAGAAGCCGGTGATGCGGTTGGTGAAGTCGCTGCTGCGGGGCGGTTGGCCCGAGGAGAGCAGCACCAGCGAGGCCGGCAGGATCAGGAAGGTGAGTACGAACGCCATGGCCATGCCGATCACCATCATCCAGCCGAAGTCGATGACCGGGCGGATGTCGCTCACCACCAGGGAGCCGAATGCCACCATGGTCGTGAGCGCCGTGTACAACGCGGGATAGAATTTGTTGCGTACCGTTTCGCGCACCAGCTCCCGCTGGCCGGCGTCCGGCCGCTCGCGGTGAAGCTCGCGGTGACGCACCACGAGGTGCACGTTCAGCGAGAGCGTCAGGATCAGCATCAGCGAGACGAAGTTGGACGACACCACCGTGACCGGCCACTGCACCAGGCCGAGGAAGCCGATCATGCCGAGCACGGCCGCGGCGCAGGTCGCCAGCGGCAGCACGACCCAGCGCGGCCGGCGGAAGATGACGACGAGGAGTGCGACCAAAGCCACGGCGAGGCCGATACCGAATACGATCAGGTCGCGGCGGATGAAGTTCACCAGGTCGGCGGCGATCATCGGCAGCCCGCCCAGATGCAGCTCGGCGCCGCCGCGGTAATCGTCGACGATGCCGCGCACCGCCGCGATGGTGCGTTGCAGTTCCGCCTGCTGGGATTCGCGGCGCTCGCGGATGCGCTGCTCCACCTCTGCCAGCGCAGCGGATTCCTCGGCGGTGAGATCACGCTCGAGCCGGCGCTCGCGCAGATCGGCGCGGCGGTTCAGCAGTTTCGTGTAGGCCTCGTCCTGCTCCAGGTTGATCTGAAGCGCCGTGGTGTGGCCGTCCGGGCTCATCAGGCGGTTGCGGTAGAGCGGGCTGGTGGTCAGCTCCTTGCGCGCGAGTTCCCGGTCCACCTGCGCGGAGAGCAGTGTGGGCGCTCCGTCGGCGAGCTCCCTGGGGCCCAGCGGCGGACTCTGCAGCAGTGGCACGTCGAGAATAGAGACCACGGAGGTCACGCCCGGCGCCCCGGCAAGTTCGTCACGCAGCTTGCCGAGATGATCGAGCGCCGCGTCCGACAGTAGTTCGCCGGACGGCGTATAGGTGAGAATGAGGAAATCGTCGGAGCCGTAACGGGCACGGATCGCACGGTAGTAGCGGATGCCGGTATCGCTCTCCAGCAGGAGCGAGTCGCTGGAGGTGTCGAGGGCGAAGTCCGGCGCACGGCTGGCGAACAGGCCCACGACCATGGCCGTGATCAGCAGCGTGACGACGGGTCGGCCCAGGACCAGCGAATCGTAGAGAGACAGTGCCGCCTTACGCATCTGCGCTCACTGTCAGGACTGCTCGCCGCATCGTTCCCGCCTCCCTCCGCTGGATGGCGCCTCGTCCGGTTCACTCCCATCGCATCGCCATCAGTATAGAGGGTTTGCGGACCGAGCCACAGCCGCATCCGCCAGCGTCGGATTCTGCATACCCAGGCTGCAGATTCTGCACGGGAGCCTCGCCCGCACGACCTCCATAGGTCTGCAAAGGCGCTCGTCGGGCGCCTCCCGGCGTGTCGCTGCGACGGCATGATATTTGCTGCTCTTCCGGTGAGGAAGAACCTCCATAACCGAAAGGGGTGCAAAGCATGTCAGTAGTGAAAGTGACCGAGATCATGTCCGATTCGAAGACGAGCTTCGAAGACGCCATCAACGACGGCCTCGCCCGTGCGAGCAAGACCATCCACAACATCAAGTCGGCCTGGATTAAGGATCAGAAGGTCGTCGTGGAGAACAACAAGGTCGCCGAGTACCGCGTTGCCATGAAGGTCAGCTTCCTGGTGGACGACAAGTAGCCGGACGGGGCCTGTGACCGAAAAACAAATCACCGGGATGGACGACGGAGCGCTGCGCGATATCGCCGCCGACCGCGGCGAGACGCCCCATGTCACCGTCATCGTCCCGTCGACGGCGCTGCCCTCGGAGCGGCAGAAGAACGAAATCCGCCGGAAGAACCGCATCGCGGAAGCTGAGGTCCAACTGGAGGCTCTGGGCCTGGACGAGCGGCGCCGCGCGGCCGTCCTCGGCCCGCTGGTCGAGGCGCGGGACGCCGGCACTTTCTGGCCCGCGGAGCCGCTGGATGGCGGCATGGTGGCGTACACGACGGGCGATGACCTGTCGCGTTTTGCGCTGCCGCAACAGCCGCGGGAGCTTACTGTCGTCGGCTGGCGTTTCCATCTCAAACCGGTGCTGGAGGCCAAATCCAGGACGGGCGCCTTCAGTCTGCTTGCCGTGAGCCAGAACGACGTGCGCCTGTTCGCCGGCGATCACGAGGGTCTGCGGCCCCTGGATCTGGCCGGCCGGGCGCCCCGGTCGCTGGAGGAATCCGCAGGGCACGAGCTGACCGAGCCGAATCTGCAACATCATGCGGGTCATCGGGGCAGCGCCGAGGCCATCTACCACACCCATGGCGGCGGCAAGGACGACGTGACGCCGGAGCTGAAACGCTTCCTGCGCGAGGTCGACGGCGCTGTGCAGGAACTCCTGCCGGAGCGGGAGGCGCCGCTCGTGCTGGCCGGCGTCGATTCCCTGCTCGTGCTCTATCGGCAGGTGAGCGAGCTGCCGGCCATCCTGGAGGACGAGTTGCACGGCAATGTCGAGCATCTCTCCGCTGGGGAACTGCACGGACGCGCGCGGGAGCTCGCGGAACGCCACCAGCTGCAGGACGGGCGGGACGCCGCCGCGGCCCTGGCCGATGCGGTGGGCAGCGGCAGCGCGACCGACAGCACCGATGAAGCGCTGCTCGCCGCGATGGAAGGACGCGTCAGCGAGATCGTCGTCGCCGGCGACCGGGAAGACTGGGGCTATGTCGACGAGGGCGCCCACGAGGTGCGCCACCGGGACGAACTGCCGAGAGAGGATCTCCTCGACCGCGCGGCGGTGGAGACCTGGCTGCACGGCGGCCGGGTGCGGGTCCTGCCGGCGGAAGACCTGCCCGGCGAGCGGCTGGTGTGCGCCGCCCTCCGTTACTGACCCCGCCCCGGGCAGGAGGGCCTTCAGGCCCGATCAATCGCGGCTGAAGCCGCTCCTAACATTGTTCATTGGCTCCAGTCGGCCCGGACGACCCCGCAACCCGTGTCCGCCCGCAGGGCGGCCATGATAGAAAGGGAATCGGGGCTGAAGCCCCTCCCACAGGGAAATCGGGGCTGAAGGCCCTACCCGGGCACGTCAGAAGCGGTAGGTCAGGCCTGCCGCGAAGCTGCGGCCTGCGCCCGGCAGCCGGTCCCCGATCGGGATGTCGGAGCCCCCGGCGCGGTTCAGGCCGGTGAGGTGGTCGCGGTATTCCCGGTCCAGCAGGTTCTCCACCGCGACCTCCAGCGTCAGCGATCGCCGGGGCGCCCAGCCGAATGCGAGGTTCACCAGCGCATAGCCGGCGGACTCCGTCTCACCGTTGTAGACGGCTACCCGGTGCTGGCGCCGGTAGGCCACCAGCTCGCCTCGTAGCGTGTAGCGCTCCCGCCGGTAGTCGAGGGCCACCGTGACGTTGTCCGGCGCCAGGCGGTAGAGATCGTCGTTCAGGTCCCGGCGCTCGCCGCGGACCACGCTCGCGGTGCCGTCGATGACGAGGTTTGCGGTGATGCCGTAGCGCCACGCCAAATCGAAGCCGTACAGGTCGGCGTCGACATTGTCGAACTGCAGAGCGGGTGCGCCGGACATCATCGAGGCGATCATGTTGGCGGTCATGTCCGTCGCGGGTACGCCCTGGATGTAGTCGTCCACGCGGCGGTAGTAGAACCGGGGCGAGACGCTCAGGCGTCCTGCGTTCCAGTCCAGGCCGACGTTGACCTCATTGGAGCGTTCCGCCTCCAGCCGCAGGTTGCCGATGTAGGTGCGGCCGTCGGCCAGGCCTCCGGTGGCCTGTAGCGGCAGCCACAGGTACAGCTCCTGGTAGGACGGCGCCCGGGTGCGGGAGCCGACCTCAACTACCGCCGCGAGATCGGTGGTGAGATTGCGGCGGTAGCCGGCGACGACGTCGACATTGCCGAAGTCGATGCTCCGCCCGGCCGCGTTGAAGCGCTCCGCGAGTTCCCCGACGGCCGCCGCCATCATGCCCATCAGCCCTCCCGCCAATACATCGCCGGCATCCGTGGAGACGTTGTTGTAACGGACGCCCAGTTCCCATTCGCCGGCGCCCGCCGTCCCCTGCCACTCGGCATAGGCGCCGACGAGGTCCCGCTCGACGTTGACGAAGTTGTCGATGCGGAAAGCCCGGTTATTCGGGTTGCTAATGACCGCGTCGTGGGTCGCGAGTCGGCCGTCGATGCCGAAGGCCAGTTCGGTGCCGGCGACCGGGAGGCGAGCGCCCAGGGAAAAGCTGGTGCCGCGGCCGGTGGTGTGGTTGCGCCTCTGGGCCGCCGGCGGCGGTGCCGCGCGGAGGCTGTAGTTGTCCATGAGGTGGTCGACGTCGTTGTAGCCAACCTCGGCCTCCAGCGTCACCGCGCCGATGCGACGGCTGGCGGAGACGCCGTAGAGATCCGTGTCGATGTAGCGGATGTCCATGGGCAGCGACGGCGTGCCGGTCTCGCTCGTGTCGAGCCGACCCGCGAAGAGCATGGCCTCACTCGAGCCGCTGCGCCAGGCGTAGCTGACGTCGTGGCGGTCCCGGTTCAGCGCGGAGGGGCGGATGGTGCCGGCAGGCGTGTCGATGTCGTCGGCACGGTCGATCTCGGAGACTGCGGACAGTCGGTGATGCGCGTTCGCTACGGTGAGCCGGGCTGCCGAGGTGTGCGTGTTGCCGTTGTCCTCATAGCGGCTGGCGATCCAGCCGTCGGGCGCGAACGCGGCCGACTCGGCGAACGCGCCGCGATCGATGCGCGCGTCGATGTGTCCGCCCGGGCCTTCGGCCACGGCGGCAACCCCCGGGATGCCGCGATCGACATGCAGCGATTCCGTGATCATCGGCGAGGCGTAGGAGAGTGGGGCGTCCATGGCGTTTGGGCCGCCGCCGATGGGGCAGATGCCATCGAGACTGACGGCCACCCGGTCGCCGTACAGACCCCGGAACTGGGCGATGCCGCTCAGCCGGCCGTTGCTGTTGACGTTGGCGCCGGGCGCGCCGCGCAGCAGTTGCGCCGTGTCCACGGCCATCACCGGGCCGGCGGAGACGACGGCCTCGTCCAGTCCGATGCGGTGCGCGGTGACGAGGATCTCCTCGATACCGCTTCCGTCATGCGTCTCGGATGCGCGCGAGGGTTCGGCCGAGGGTCCAGCGGGGGGTTCGGACGCCTGCGCCGCGGTCGCGGCCCATGATGCGACCAGGCAGACGGCCAGCGCCGTCCGCCCGTGATGAATCGGTTTCATTGTCTGGCTCCATGTCGTGCAGCGGCGAGCGTCGGCGCGTGACCGACACTCACTCAGAAAAGAGGCATTCAGGTCGCTGCGGGAACCGGTGGGCCGCGGGAGCGGTAATGATGGACTCGTGCCGCCGCCGGGTGCCGCGGCGCGGGGGCGACGATGACGGCCGCCGGCAAGGCCGGCACGGCCGGCCCGGCGGAGACGGGCAGGGCGGCCGCCGCGATCAGGTGTGCGATGGGGCACTGCTCGGCAGAATAGGCGTGGCCGCCGTCGCCGCTGCCGCCGGCGTCGTGATGTTCGTGTTGGATGTGATGATGGTGTGCAGCAGGCTCCCCGGCGAGACGCGCCAGCGCGCCTTGCGGCAGTCCGCTCGGACACACCTGCAACGGGAAGCCGGCACCGATGGCGGCCGGCATGAACCCGGCCGGGATCATGGCCCGCAGCAGCAGCGTGGCTGCCAGCGCAAGGAAGATTTGCGGCCGCAGAGTTCGCCTCATCAAAATATTATAATGTAGGAGGGCCTTCAGGCCCGATTTTCATGAGGAATCGGGGCTAAAGCCCCTCCTACATGGTCTGTTATTCCGGCTTGCGGAACAGCAGCGTCATGCGGTTCGATTCGCCGACGGCCTGCAGCTCTTCCCGCAGTTCCGGGTCTTCCCGGCTGGTCGCCAGCGTCGGCGGCAGCCGCCACACCACGTCTTCGGCGGTCGGCTGGTCAGCCGGGTTCGCGTTGATATCGCTCTCGGCGGCGAGTTCGAAGCCCGCCTCCTCGAAGGCATTGATGACGAAGGTCTGCTTGAGGTAACCGGCGCTGCCGTCCGTCCTCTCGTCGGGCATGTCCGGGCGCGCCTTGTGCTGGACTACGCCCACGAGGCCGCCCGGCCTCAGCACCGCGTACGCATCGGCGAGCGCGGCCGTCAGGTAACCGCCCTCGTCCTCGAAACGGGCGAGATTATGCAGGGCGCGGATGAACAGCATCGCATCCGCCGTCCCTTGCATCTCCCCGGGTAGCGAGCCGAGCACGAAGGCCGAGACCGCGGCGCCGTTATCGCCGGCCCAGCCTTCCGCCTGCGCGGTCCAGTCCTCCACCCAGGTCTCCTTCTCCTTGATCTGCTCGTCGCTGAAGAAGCCGAACAGCGGGAACATCTCCAGCGCATAGTCGGCCCCGATCACCCGACCGTCCGCGCCCAGATAGGGCAGCAGAATCTTCGTGTACCAGCCGCCGCCGGGCAGCGCCTCGACTACCGTCATGCCCGGTTCGATGCCGAAGAACTCCAGCGTCTCCTGCGGATGGCGGTGCTCGTAGCGGGCCTGCACCTCATCGGGCTGGGCGGCCAGGATCTCCTCCAGGCTCGCGGGCGCCGGCTCGGCGGCGGTCTCGGGTGACGCCGTCTCCGCTGCCGCTTCCGGCGCGCCGGACGGCTCGGTGGCGGGCGCCGCAGCCTCTTCGGGCTGGCCGCAGGCGGCAAGCAGCAGGGCGGCGGGCAACAGAAGGTAATTCTTCATGGTATTCCTCGTTCCGTCTCGCGGGGTTACTGTAAGTAAGTCGATTCTAGGGCAGTCGGCAGTCCGCGCAAACGGTAAACTCGAACCATGAACTCCAGATTGCTGTTGACGGTGGTCGTTCTTTCGCTACTGGCACTGCTGGCGCTGATCGGGCTGCAGCGGGGGCTGGAGGAGGCGGTGGAGGAGCGCAACCGGCAGGAGCCGGCGCAGGAGAGCGCGCCGCCAGCCGCATCTCCACCTCGGGAAGGGGAAGCCGGGACCGCGGCCAGGCGCGAGGCGCCGCCCGAAGACTGGCCGCTCGTCGAGGCGGACGCGGGGTGTCTCACGTACACCCAGGCGAGACGTGATCCGGGCCTCCGGCGCGAAATGGAGCGATTGCGCGGGGCGGGTCTCCTGAGGGACGACTTCGAACCCTACCGGCACGTCGAAGATGAAACGCTGGAAGACCTTGCAGGGTCAGGGGAGACGGCCGCCATGATGGTCCTGGGCCAGCGACGGCTCCGGGCAGCGCTGGGGCAGGATCCTGCCGGCGCCGTGGACCGGCTAACCGGCCGTCCGTCGCCGCAAAAGGGTGGCTCGATCGATCTGGAAGCAATCAATCAAAGACTTCTCGACGAGGCCGCCGGCTGGTTCTACCGGGCAGCCCTCAACGGACGCATATACGCTCTGCAAGAATACGGCTACGCCATGCAGTGGCGCGAAGGCCTCATGGAAGCGCCCGTCCGACTCGGCTGGGTCGATGAGACGGACTGGAGCAGGATGACCCGGATGGAGCAGGCGGCCTGGTCGCCCTGGAACGTCTACGCCGAGGCCATCTACGATCTCGCGCCCTCGCTCACCACCGGTTTTTCCGGCATCGGCTAATCGATCGCAATGAAATCCGAAGAGACACAGTTGCTCCGTGACCGTATCGTCAAACGATTTCTGGCAGACCAGCAGGATGCCGGGCTGCAGCCGCTGGACATCCTCATGTCCGATTTCGATATCAATCAGTTCGAGTCGAGCCTCTGTCCGGGTGTTTCCGATGCGCTCGAACGAGACGGTTGGCAGTAGTGGGGGAACGATTACACCAGTTCATGTCGGTCGATGAAAAAAGATTGGCAGCGCTGGAGGTCCGGGCCGCGG
Source organism: uncultured Woeseiaceae bacterium (assembly GCA_964427415.1). GTDB lineage: Bacteria > Pseudomonadota > Gammaproteobacteria > Steroidobacterales > Woeseiaceae > Lentisalinibacter. Next base: position 11,879 of record CAYRUH010000017.1, read on the forward strand.
CGCTGCACCCCACCGCCGAAGAACGTGCCGATCTCCTGACCGCCGTCAGCGAGCGTGCGGAAGACTATCTGACGCGACTGGACACCATGCCCGCCTACACGCGGCCCGATCCCGCCGCCCTGGCGGTGCTCGATGAGCCGTTCGGCGACGAGCCCGTACCTGTCGATCATGTGCTTGCCGCCTACGCCCGTGGCGTCGAGCGCCCCGGCGTCAACGAGACGGTAGGCCGCTTCTTCGGCTTTATCCCCGGCAGCGGGCTGTACGCCGCGGCGCTCGGCGATTACCTGGCGGCGGTCACCAACCCCTACGCCGGCGTGACCTATGCCGGCCCCGGCGCGGTGCGGATGGAGCGCCGCCTGCTGCGCTGGGTGGCGGAGTTCATCGGCTACCCGGAAACCGCGGCCGGCGACCTCACCTCCGGCGGCAGCATCGCCATCCTCTCCGCCATGGTGACGGCGCGGGAAGCCTGCGGCGTGCGTGCGCGGGAGGTCGAACGCACGGTCGTCTATCTCACCGCCCAGACCCACCACTGCGTGGACAAGGCGCTGGCCATCGCCGGCCTCGGCGAGTGCGTGCAGCGGCGCATACCGCTGAATTCTCGGTATCGCATGGACGTCGCCGCGCTGAAGGCGCAGATCCCGCAGGATCGCGCCAACGGGCTGAGACCCTGGCTGGTCGTCGCCTCCGCCGGCACTACCGACACCGGGGCGGTGGATCCGCTGCCGGCCATCGCGGACGTGGCGGAGCGCGAGGGTCTGTGGCTTCATATCGACGGAGCCTACGGCGCTGCGTTCGCCCTGACCGCCGATGGCAAAGCCCGGCTGGCCGGCATGGAGCGGGCCGACTCCCTCGTACTCGACCCCCACAAAGGTCTGTTCCTGCCTTTCGGCACCGGACTGGTGCTGGTACGCGACGGCCAAAAGCTGCGGCAGGCCTACACTTTCACTGCTAGCTACATGCAGGACACCGGCGGCTTCGGCGAGGCCATGGAACTCTCGCCGGCGGCCGCCTCGCCGGAGCTGAGCCGCCACTTCCGCGCGCTGCGTCTGTGGCTGCCGCTGAAACTCGCCGGCGTGGACGCCTTCCGCGCGGCGCTGGAGGAGAAGCTGCTGCTCGCCCGCTACTTCCATGCGCGCATGGCGGAACTGCCCGGCTTCGAGGTGGGTCCGGAGCCGGACCTGTCCATCGTCGTGTTCCGCTACGTACCCGGCGAAGGCGATGCCGACGAATTCAACCGCCGGCTGGCCGAACGCATCCAGGCGGACGGCCGCATCTACCTCTCCACGACACGCCTCGACGGGCGCAACGTGCTGCGGCTCGCTATCCTGAACGTGCGCACCCACCGGCGCGAGGTGGACCTGGCCATCGAGGTCATCCGCGAGACTGCTGCGGCCCTGGATGACCGCGCCGACCCGCTGCGGCGCGGCTAGCGGTACTCGGGATTCTCGAAGCCGAAGCGCTCGCCGGCCTCCCAGGCGCTGCGCTGATTGCCGTACGCCGGGATGCCGCCGGCATCCTTCAGCATCCGCGCCAGGTGCATGAGGTTCCAGCTCATGAAGGTGACGTTACGCTGCGTGAATTCGTTGTCGAACCCGACCGGCCCTTCGTCGGACCCCTCGCTCGGCCGATCGCCGTAGCTCGGGCCGGGTCCGGCCTCGCCGATCCAGCCGGCATCGCACTGGGGCGGGATGACGTAGCCCAGGTGCTGCAGCGCATACATCACGCCCATGCCGACGTGCTTCACGCCGTCCTCGTTGCCGGTGACGATGCAGCCGCCGACGCGCCCGTAGTAGACGTACTGGCCTTTGTCGTTGGTCTCGCCGGACTGGGAGTAAAGGCGCTCGATCACCCGCGAACAGACCGAGGATTTCTCGCCGAGCCAGATGGGCGTGCCGATCACCAGGATGTGGGCGGCGTGGACTTTCTCGTAGAGCCCGGGCCAGTCATCGCGCTCGAAACCGTGCTCGGTCATGTCCGGCTGCACGCCGGGCGCGATGCGGTGGTCGACGGCGCGCACGGTCTCCACGGCGACGCCCTGTTCGCGCATGATGTGGCGTGACGCCTCCATCAGGCGGTCGGTGTGAGAGGGCTCGGGCGAGCGCTTCAACGTGCAGTTGACGAAGAGTGCGCGCAGATCGTCGTAGCGCGCCGGCGGTTTGTCCTGCTGTTCCATCGGTCGCTCCTTATTCCTGTTTCCGGACATACCTTAAACGTTCGCCGCCGGCCTTGCAGGAAGCCTGAAACCCGGATGTTAATATTCGGCTAATGTCAGTGAAAAATCGTATCCGGAGCTTTCTAACGGCCCTGCAGGGGCGCGAGATTGCCGTCACGGCGACGTCCGTGTTTGCACTCCTGGTGATCGGGGCACTGCTCGTCTGGATGACCAGGGACCGGGTCCCGGACTTCCGGCAGTACGAGGCGGGGATCGAGCGCAAGGCGCAGTTTTTCGATTTCATGCGGCCGCTCATCCGTGAGGAGAATGCGCGGGTGCTCGAAGACCGTCGCCGGCTCCGGGAACTGGCCGCCGAAGACGACCTCGGCTGGCTGGATCGCCGCTGGCTACGCGGCCTGGCCGGGGAATACCGGCTGGATCCGGAAGATTTCGATGAGGAGTCGCTGATCGATGCCCTCATGCGCCGCGTCGACGCGGTGCCGATGTCGCTGGCGCTCGCCCAGGCGGCGAAGGAATCCGGCTGGGGCACGTCGCGCTTTGCCCGCAGGGGTTACAATTTCTTCGGCGAATGGTGCTACGAGGAAGGCTGCGGGCTGGTGCCGCTGGCGCGGGCGGCAGGCCGCAGCCACGAGGTGCGCGCCTTCGACAGCCCTCGCGACTCCGTCGCGAATTACATCCGCAACATCAACACCAACCGCAGCTACCGGGAGTTACGGGAGGCGCGTGCGAGTCTGCGTGCGCAGGACAGGCCGCTCTCGGGCCTGGTGCTGGCCGAGCAACTGCAGCGGTATTCCGAGCGGGGACAGGCTTACGTCGAGGAGATCAAGGGCCTCATCCGCTATAACAAACTGGAGCGGTCCGGTGCGTGAGGCCAGGCGTCGGCCGCTGCGACGCGTCGCCGTGCTCGCGCTGGCACTCGCAGCGCTTGCCTGTCGCGCGGAGGCCCCGGCGGGATCATCGCCGGCCGCGGCACCGCAGGATCATGCGGTGATCCTGCTTTATCACCACGTGAGTGAAGATACCCCGGCTTCCACCAGCGTGACGCCGGAAACCTTTGAGACTCACCTGGATTTCCTCGCCGACTCCGGCTACAGGGTGGTATCGCTGGAGGCGATCGTCAGCGCGCTCGCAGGCGGCGGCACGCTGCCGCCGGACGCCGTGGCGATCACCTTCGATGACGCCTACGAGTCGGTGTACACGGAGGCGCTGCCGAGGCTGGAGCGGCGGGGCTGGCCCTTCACGGTGTTCGCCAGCACAGACTATATCGACGACGACTACGGCGGCTACGTGAGCTGGGATCAGCTGCGCGCGATCGAACGCCGCGGCGGCGCGGTCGGCAATCACAGTCGCTCCCACCGGCACATGATCCGGCGTGAGCCGGGCGAGTCCGCCGGCGAGTGGCGCCGGCGGGTCGCCGACGATCTCCGCCATGCCCAGGCCCGGCTGGAAGACGAGCTCGAATCACCGCTCGCCTATTTCGCCTATCCGTATGGCGAATTCGACCGGGAGCTGGAAGCCGTGGTGGCCGATCTCGGCCTCATTGCCTTCGGCCAGCAGTCCGGACCCGTCGGGCCGGCGTCGGATCGGCTGCATCTGCCCCGCTTCCCGGTGGCGAGCGCCTACGCCGACCTGGACTCGCTGGGGGAGAAGCTCGACAGCCGGCCGCTGCCGGTGACCGTGCTGGCTCCTGACAGCCGGGTGCTGGCGGCCGACGCCGACGCTCCTACTCTGCGCGTGGAGGTCTCGCCCGGGCCATACGACCGCGCACGCCTGCGCTGTTTCGTCAGCGGGCAGGAGACAGCACGCATCAGCTGGCAGGACGACGAGGCGACGATCCGCGCGCGGGCGGCGCTCGCGCCCGGGCGCAGCAAGTTCAACTGCACGGTCCCGGCCCGGGACGAGGCCGGCGTCTACTACTGGTACAGCTACCTCTGGATCAAGCCGCGAGCCGACGGCAGTTGGTACCCGGGTTAGTCCGGATACCGGCTGAGCCGTGGTCGGTCTCTACGGCGTCACGATGTCGAAAGTGCCTTCGGGCCGTTCGAGCAGACTGAAAAACCGCACCAGGTCGAGCTTGCTGCCTTCCAGCGTGATGTTGTCCGAGGTCAGCAGGTCGGTGAGGCCGATGGCGCCGGCCGCCAGGCCCAGGTAGGCGTCGCGTGTCAGGCTCAGCGTCGCATTCGCCTCCGGGTCCGCGTCCCGACGATAGTGGTGCAGCACGCCGTTCTCGATCACCAGCACGTAGGTCTCGCCCAGGTCGGTGAAGACCAGGTTCACGGTCAGCTCCTCATCGGCTGCCTTCGGGCCGTTCAGGCGTACCGCCATGGCGTCCAGAAAGCGCTCGGTCGGCGTGTGCCGCAGCAGGTCGATGGCGTTGGCCAGCGAGATACCCTGCTCGGGCGGCCCGTGCCGCAGTTCGTAGGCGGCCGACAGGTAGACGTCCCGCCAGGGGCCGGACTCCGCCTGATAGCCGAGCTGGTCGTAGGTGCGGGCGAGCAGGGCGCGGGCGTCGGCGTTGCCGGGCGCGGCCATGACCAGGTGGTTCAGCACCTCCGCCACCCAGCGATAGTCGCCCTCGTCGAAGGAGGCACTCGCCTTGCGCAGTAACTCTTCGGCACCGCCCATGTACTCGACGTAGCGCTCGCCGGCGGCCACGGGCGGCAGCGGGTCCAGGTTGGCCGGGTTGCCGTCATACCAGCCGAAATAGGCCTGATAGACGGCCTTGGCGTTATGTTTCAGCGTGCCGTAGTAACCCATATTGGCGAAAGACTGCTGCAGCGATTCGGGCAGCGCGATCTCCTCGGCGATCTCCTTCGGCGTCAGGCCCTCGTTGGCCATGCGCAGGGTCTGGTCGTGGATGTACTTGTACAGGTCGCGCTGCTGCTCCAGGAATTCCACCACCTCGCCGTTGCCCCACACCGGCCAGTGATGACTGCCGAAATACACCTCCGCATCGCCGAACAGCTGCAGCGCCTCGTCGATGTAGCCGCTCCACAGCAGCGCGTCGCGTACCTTCGCGCCGCGCAGCGTGTAGATGTTGTGCATGTTGCGCGAGACGATCTCGGCGCCGCACCAGGCCTTCCGCTCCGGCAGGTAGAAGGTGAGTTCCGCGGGCGCCTCCGAATGGGGTGCGTTCTGGAAGACGAATGGCACACCGTCGATGGTCATCTCCTGCGGGGTCCTGTCGACGATCTCCGTGGGTTCCAGGATAGCAATCGTGCCGAAGGCCGGGCTCTTGCCCAGCCCCGAGCCCACGTGCCCGCGCGGGCTGCGGGGCAGGCGCCGGCCGTACATGTAGCCGGCGCGCCGGCCCATGGCGACGCCGGCGATCACGTTCTCGCTGGTGGCTTCCTCCAGGAAGCCCTCCGGCGCGATGACCCGGATGCCCTGATCCCGGACTTCCTCCGCACTGGTGATGCCGAGCACGCCGCCGAAGTGATCGGCGTGGCTGTGGGTGAAGATAATCGCGCGGATGGGCCGCTCGCCGAGACCGGCATTGGCGAAGGCCATGGCGGCCGCGGCGGTCTCGGTGGCCGTTAGCGGATCCACGACGATCCAGCCGGTCTCACCCGCGATGAGCGTCATGTTGGATAGGTCGAAACCGCGCAGCTGGTAGACGCCCTCGGTGACCTCGAACAGCCCGTGGATGTTGTTCAGCCGAGCCTGGCGCCGCAGGCTGGGGTTGATGGAGTCGTATTCCGCCTCCTCCAGGAACTCGTAGGCGGTCATGTCCCAGACTGGTCGTTCTGCCGGGCCGACCCGCAGCTCGGGCACGCTGGCGATCAGCCCGCGGCGGGCCCGTTCGAAGTCGCGCTCGTTGTCGAACGGGCGCGTGTCGAGGATGCGCCGGTTCGACTCGACGGTGGCCGACGTCGGCGCGGTCGCGCCGGCCGCGTCTGCATCGTCGCTGTAGGGTATCTCCCTGTCGGCGCTACAGCCCGCGGCGAGCATAGCGAGCAGGACCATTTCGACGGGCAGGGCAAGGCGCCCGGACAGTGAGTGCTTCATCGATTCCCCCATGTAATGTTGGTCGGACCGCTGGCCAGAATCATTCTCATTCTTAACCTCACCGCAACCCAGCCGTAATCCGGCTGTCGCGTCCGCCGCTTATGTTGCCAGAGGTTCCACTCACAACAAGCAACAAGAGGTCTGACATGGTACATCGCAACCTGCTCGTGACGGCGCTTCTGGCGGCCGTTTTTGCCTTGGCCGGCTGTGACGGAGACGATGGCGCCGCGGGTCCCGCCGGTCCCGCGGGCCCCGCCGGTCCGGCCGGTGCCGCCGGCGCGGACGGCCAGGACGGCCAGGACGGCCAGGACGGCCAGGATGGCATTACCTCCATCACTCTCCAGTTCCTCGGCCGCT
>CAYRUH010000017.1:18516-41596 GCA_964427415.1 uncultured Woeseiaceae bacterium
GGCCAGGACGGCCAGGATGGCATTACCTCCATCACTCTCCAGTTCCTCGGCCGCTACGAGAGCGGGCTGTTCGACGAGGGCGCCTCCGAGATCGTCGCCTACGACTCCGCGACGAGTCAGATCTTCCAGGTGAATGCGGTATCGGGTCAGGTGGATGTGATCGACATCGCGGCTCCGAGCGCGCCACAGCTGGTCGATTCCATCGACGTCGGCGCCGCCGTCGCTGACAACACGGCCATCACGACCGTGCTCGGCTCGGTGAACAGCGTCGCGGTCGCCAACGGCGTGATCGCCGCGGCCATCGCCGCCGATGCCGGAGACGAGCGCGGCGTGGCCGCCTTCTTCCAGGCCGCGGACCAGAGCTTCCTCGGCGCCTACGAAGTTGGTTTCCTGCCGGACTCCATCGCGCTGAGCGCGGATGCCTCGGTGGCCGTGGTCGCGAACGAGGGCGAGCCTCTGGACGACTACTCCGTCGACCCGGAGGGCTCGATCTGGGTGATCGATTTGTCCGCCGGCGTCGCCGCCGCCACGGTGACCGAACTCGGCTTCACGGACTTCAACGCCGGCGGCAGCCGCGCGGCGGAACTGGATCCGTCCATCCGCATCTTCGGACCCGGCGCCAGCGTGGCCGAGGATCTCGAGCCCGAGTACGTGGCCATCGCGCCGGACGCCGCCACCGCCTACGTGACGCTGCAGGAGAACAATGCGGTGGCCGTCGTCGACCTCGGCACGCCGGCCATCGCCGCCATCGTCGCGCTGGGTGCCAAGGATCACGACATCATCGGCAACGAGCTGGACGCGAGCGACCGGGACGGCGGCATCAATATCCGTAACTGGCCGGTACTCGGCTGGTACATGCCGGACACCATCGCTACCTACGAGTTCCAGGGGCAGACGCTGCTGGTGACGGCCAACGAGGGCGATACCCGCGACTACGACGGCTTCTCGGAAGAAGCCCGCATCGACGATCTCACCCTCGATGCGACGGTATTCCCCGACGCTGCCACGCTACAGCTGGACGAGAACCTCGGCCGCCTGCTCACCTCCACTGCCGATGGTGATATCGACGACGACGGCGACGTGGACGTGCTGTACTCCATCGGCGCGCGCTCGTTCGCCATCTGGGACGGCGCCACCGGTGCGCTGCTCTACGACAGCGGCAACGACTTCGAGCGCATCACCGCGAACCGGCTGCCCGCGCACTTCAATGCGGACAACGACGAGAACGATCCGGATACCCGCAGCGACGCCAAGGGCCCGGAGCCGGAGGCGGTGGCCGTCGGCCACATCGGCGGCGCCACTTTCGCTTTCATCGGTCTGGAGCGGATCGGCGGCATCATGGTGTACAACATCTCCAATCCGCAGAGCCCGCGCTTCGTCGAGTACCGTATCGACCGGGACTTCGGCGAAGCCCCGAACCTCGGCGACACCGACGGCGACGGCATCGATGAGAGCAACCCCGCGGCCGGTGACATTGCGCCGGAGAGCATTCTCTTTATCCCGGCCGCGGACAGCCCGAACGGCAACGACCTGATCGCCATCGGCAACGAAGTGAGCGGTACGCTGGCGCTCTACCAGGTGAACGTCGTGCCGGAATAACCCTTCCTCTGCGTACCGTCAGCCGCGGTGCCATGGCCGGCGTCGGGAGGCTCCCGGCGCCGGCGTTTTTTTGTCCGCTGTCTGCCCGGCGTATACTCCCGGCCTTTCCGAAAGGCCGACCCTCATCCAGACCATGACCTGCCGCTGCCCGTGACCGATCTGCCGACCGCCACCGACATCGTGCGCGCCATCGCGGCGGGCGAACTCACTGCGAACGCAGCCGTCGAGGCCTGCCTGGCGGTGATCGGCGGCAGCGAGGACCGGATTCATGCATTCGCCCACGTCGGCGCGGAGCCGGCGCGGGAGCGCGCGCGGCAGATCGATGCGGCCTCCGCCGGCGGCCTGCTGCGCGGTGTCCCGGTGGCAGTCAAGGATGTCATCGACACGGCGGACATGCCGACGGAATACGGCTCGCCGCTCTATGCCGGCCACCGCCCGTCCCGGGACGCGGCCTGCGTAGCGATACTGAGTGCGGAAGGCGCCGTGATCTTGGGCAAGGCCCAGACCGTGGAGTTCGCCTCCCTCGGCCGCACCGCGGAGACCGTGAATCCCCACGACCACGGCCATACGCCGGGCGGCTCGTCGTCCGGCTCGGGCGCGGCAGTGGCCGCCGGCATGGTGCCGCTCGCTCTCGGCACCCAGACCGGAGGTTCGACCATCCGGCCGGCCGCCTTCTGCGGCGTCGCCGGCATGAAGCCTACCTTCGGCACGGTACCGGTGGAGGGCATGAAGCCGTACGCGCCGAGCCTCGATACGATCGGCTGGATGGCCCGCAGCGTGGCGGATCTTGCGCTGCTCGCCCGCGCATTCCGCATCCACAGAGACGCTCCCGACGCCGACGGCGCCGGCCCGCAGCTACGGGGGCGCATCGGTTTCTGGCGCACCCCCTACTGGGAGGCCGCCGGGCCCGATACGCGCCGCGCGCTGGAGCAGGCGACGGCCGCCCTGCGCGGGGCGGGCATCGAAGTCTGCGAGGTCGACGGTCCTGCCGGTGCCGAGCGTCTGAACGAGGCGCAGGACATCATCATGCACGGGGAGGGCCGCACGGCATTCCTGTCGGAGTACCTGCGCTGGCCCCGCGAGTTGCACGCCGAGTTCGTGGCAGAGGTGGAGAACAGCCGGGGCATCGACGGTGCCGCGCTCGCCCGGGCAGAGGATTACCTCGGCAGCCTGCGCCCGCGCTTCGACGAGGTCATGGCCGACTACGACGCCTGGCTGGTGCCGGCCGTGCCCGGTGAGGCGCCCGCCGGTCTCGCATCCACCGGCGACGCCGTCTTCAACCGGCTGTGGACGGGCCTGCATGCGCCGGCGGTCACATTGCCCGGCTTCACCGGCGCGCGCGGCCTGCCGGTGGGCATTCAACTCGTGGCCGGACGTTTCCGCGATGCGCGGCTGCTGGCGACCGCCGCGCGGGTGGAAGAGATCCTGGCCGGCCGCCGCCAGCGCCGCTAGCTGCCTTTCAACGCGACGACCGGCAGGGCGTCAACGCCGGGGAGCGAGGCGAGGCCTTGCAACGCCACGAACAGGCGGTCCGCCATCGGCTGGCCGGCTACCGGCGTGACGCAGTCGTCGAACTTGCCCTTCAGCTCTTCGCGGGTCACCGGGTTGTGGCCGTGGCCGCGGAAGCGGTGCACGGGTTCGCTCTCGATGCGGCTGCCATCGGTCAGTTCGATCGCCACGGAATCCGATTTGGCGCCCACCGGGTAGTCCGGGTCGTCGTCCGGCCCCACCTCGATCGAGACCCGCTCCATCAGCGCACGCACGTCCTCCCGCCAGACGAAGTCGTCGCTGACCTCGGCCAGGCCCACTTTGCCGGCGATCAGCGCGGCGGCGACGCCGAACTCCAGGCTGAACTTTGCCTCCAGCGCCGTGGCCGGCCGGTGGAAGCGCATCACCGCTGCGTGCTTCTCGCTCACCCGAGCGGTGACGCCGGCGATGGTTTCCGCCGCTGGTGCGTGGTCGCGCTGCACCTGGATGGCCGCGTCGATGGCGCGCTGGGAGGCGCCCACCGTTGGGTGCAGCTTGAGGTTGATGCCGTCCTTCGCCGCCAGCCATTTGCGCCCCAGCCAGTCCGGCGGCGTCTCCAGGTCGACGTTGCCCGCCGGGGAGAGTGCCGCGAGCAGGCCTCCGGCGCCGTCGATGGCATGGGGCCCGGCGTCGAGACCGGCGAGCGCCAGTTCGACGGCCACCACGCCGGCCTCTGCGGCGCGGGCGCCCTGGAACGGTTTGGCCTGGGTGCCGAAGTTGTCCATCACGCCGCCGCCGGCGGCCGCGGCGAGCCCGAGCGCGTTGCGCGTCTGCCCGGCGTCGAGGCCGCGCAGATGGCTCAAGGCGGCGGCGACGCCGATGGGGCCGAACACGCCCGTTGGGTGCCAGCCTTTCGAGTGCAGGTGATCCGGCTCGCGCTTCATCACGGCGCCCCAGGCCTCGAAGCCCGCGAGGTAGGCGCGCAGCATGGCAGAGCCGTCCGCGCCGGCGCGCTCGGCCTCGGCGAGTATCGCCGGCACCATCAGCGCCGAGACGTGATTGGAGTAGGCGTAGTCGTCGAAATCCAGGGCATGGGCGGCGCCCGTGCCGACCAGCACGGCCTGGGCGACGGTGACTCGCTCCGCCCCCAGGAGCAGCCGGCACTGCGGCCGGCCGCCGGTGGCCCGGACGTGGCGCAGCAGGTTCACGGTCACGGGCTCGCGCGCGCCGGCAAGCATGACGGCCACGCAGTCGGTGAAGCCGTTCGCTGCGGTCGCCAGCGCGGCGGCCGGGGGGTCCCGCAGCGCCTCGCCCTGCAGGAAATCGATGATCGAGTCGACGACGGTCCCCATGGGTCACTCTCCTTGGGTTCATTCTCTCCGGGTTCATTCTTTGCCTGCTGCGCCGGGTGTCAGCTCCTGATTGCCGGCTGACGGCCGGTTTGGTATACCAGATTTGCCGGGCTTGCAAGACGGCCGTCGCCGCCCGGACCGTCGAATCAGCGCGTGGAACCCGGCTTCGTCGAGCCGGCAGGGACGCCCGGCGCAAAGGAGGGAACCGGTTTGAGCGTCGCGACCGAGAAAGCCTACCGCATGCTGCGAGACCGCATCTTCAGCGGCGACTACGCGCCCGGTGCGCGGCTGAAAGAGCGTCAGCTCTGCGCGGATCTGGAGGTGAGCCGCACGCCCGTGCGCGAGGCCTTGCGGCGCCTGGAGTCCGAAGGCCTCGTGCAGATCGAGCCGCGGCGGGGCGGCGTCGTGAGCCACATCGATGCGGAGGAGGCCGAGGAAATCTTCGCGCTGGGCGCCGTGATGGAGAGCTTCGCGGCGAAGATGGCCGCGCAGAAGGCCACCGCCGCAGGGATCGCGGCGCTGGACGACGTCATCGCCGCCATGGCCGCGGTGCTCGAGCGCGGGGATGACACCTGCCGGGCCGATTACATGAAGCTGGACGGCGAGCTGCACAACCGCATCGTCGCCATGGCCGACAGCCGGCGCCTGTCGTCCGCGCTGCAGCGGGTGGTGGGAATACCGGTGCTGGTGCAGGCGTTCAACCGCTACACGCCGGAGCACCTGCGCCAGAGTTTCGACCAGCATCGCGCGCTGGTCGATGCCATCCGCGAACGGGACGGGGAGTGGGCGGAGTCCGCCATGCGCTACCACATCCTGTCCGGACGCACCGTCATGCTGTCCAATCTCGCCGGCGACTGACGGCTCGACTGGTATACAACGACCGTCATTTTTGGCCTCTCAACACGGATTTCTTGCCTGAAGCGTCAATTTGGTATACCAATTGCGCTTTAGCGGGATCCGGAGAGCACCATGCAGCGGGCGGGGCTCGACATCGGCGGCACATTCACCGACCTCGTCTTCTGGGATGACGAGGCGGCCGACGTCGTGGTGCACAAGCTGCCGTCCACGCCCGACGATCCCGCCCGGGCGGGACTGGAAGGCCTGGCGGAACTCCTGCGCCGGGCCGGACGCCGCCCCGAGGATCTCGATTTCCTCGTCCACGGCACCACCGTGGCCACCAATATCCTGCTGGAGAAAAACGGCGCCCGGGTCGGCATGATCACCACCCGCGGCTTCCGCGACGTGCTCCACATCGGCCGCAAGGACCGGCCTTACAACTTCTCCCACGCGCAGGAGGTGCCGCGCCAGAGCTCGCCGCTGGTCCGTCGCCGTCATCGCCTGCCGGTCAGCGAGCGCATTACCGCGCCGCACGGCGAGGTGGCCACGGCGCTCGCCGAGGACGAGGTGCGCGAGGCCGCGCGGCGGCTGGCGGCCGACGGGGTGGATGCCATCGCGGTGTGTTGCCTCATGTCGTTCCTGAACCCGGCCCACGAACGGCGCATCCGCGACATCATCGAGGAGGAGGCGCCCGGCCTCTACGTCTCGCTCAGCCACGCGGTGACGCCGCTGTACCGGGAGTACGAGCGGTTCTCGACCACGGCGCTGAACGCCTACGTGGGGCCCCGCACGGCCCGCTATCTGGACCGCTTCGCGGCCGAACTCGCCGCCATGAACGTGGCCAGCGATCTGAATCTGATGACCTCCGCCGGCGGCCTCGTGCCCGCCGCGGAGGCCCGCGAGCGCCCGGTGTCGCTGCTGTTGTCGGGCCCGGTCGGTGCCCTCATCGCCGGCATCCGCGTGGGCGAGCAGACCGACAATCCGAGCGTGATCACCCTAGACGTGGGCGGCACGTCGGCGGACATCGGCGTGGCGCCCGCGGGCGATCTGCGCATGAAGCATCTCCTAGACACCCGGGTGGGCGCCTACGACGCCATGATCCCGATGGTCGACATCGACACCATCGGCGCGGGCGGCGGTTCGATCGCCTGGCGGGATGAAGGCGGCATGTTCCGGGTCGGGCCGCGCAGCGCCGGCGCGGTGCCCGGACCCGCGTGCTACGGGCGCGGCGGCTCCGAGGCCACGGTCACCGACGCCATGGTGGTGCTCGGCTGGTTCCGCGAGGAGGCACTCGCGGCCTCCGGTCTGACCGTCGACGTCGCGGCCGCCAGTGAGGCGGTGCGCAGCCGCATCGCCGAGCCGCTGGGGCTCGGCCTGTACGAGGCCGCTGCAGGCATCTACCGCATCGCCGTCAGCAACATGGTGGAGGCCATACGGATCAACAGCGTAACCAAGGGCTACGACCCGAGGGATTTCGCACTGGTGCCCTACGGCGGCGCCGGTGCGGCGTTCGCCTGCGAGGCCGCGTTCCAGCTGGCAGTCCCCCGGGTGGTCGTGCCGACGCGCCCGGGCGTGGGCGCGGCAGCCGGGCTGCTGGCCACCGATACCCGCTACGAGTACCGGGCCACGCTGTGGGCGTCGCTGCAGGAGCCGGACGCCGCACGCATCGAGTCCGCCTATCGCACCCTCGCCGAGCAGGCAGCGGGGCAGCTCCTGCGCGCGGGTTTTGCAGAGGAGGACACCACGCTGTGCTGGCTCGCCGAATGCCGCTACGTGGGGCAGGGCTACGAGCTTCCCGTGGAGGTACCGGCTCCGCCGGTCGAAGGCGACTGGGTGGCCGCGGTGATCGAGGGTTTCCATCGCGCCCACGAGCAGGCCTACCTGCGCCGCTTCGACGACAAGCCGGTGATGATCGTCAACGTCGGTCTCGCCGGTATCGGCCACGTACCGCCGCCGGTCACGCCGGAGGTGGAGGCGGGCGGCGCGGAACCGGACGAGGCAGCGCGGCTCGATACGCGCGCGGTGCGTTTCGTGCAGGGCAACGAGGCTATCGGCCACGAGACCGCGTTCTATGCCCGTTCCGCGCTGAAGGCCGGCAACCGGATCGCCGGCCCGGCGGTCATCGAGCAGGCGGATACCACCACCATACTGCCGCCCGGCACGCTGGCCGAGGTCGACCGCTACGGCAATCTCATCGTGGGTTTCACGGAGCGGGCGGATGGCTGAGGGCGTGCGCAAGCTGGAAGACGCCGCCGCCGTCGACCGCGCTGCGGCTCGCTCGACCGGCATCGGCGCTGATGTCGAGCGGCGCTGGCAGCGGGTGGCCGTGGATCCGGTCACGCTGCAGGTGGCGGGCGGCGCACTGCATGCGGTGGCGAGGGAGATGGCCGAGCTGCTCTACCGCATGGCGTACTCCTCCATCATGCGCGAGTCCCGGGATATCGGTGCCGGCATTCTGGATTTCCACGGCCGCCAGATCTGCGAGAGCGACTCGACGCCGATGCACTGTGGCTCGCTGCCCGCCTACGTGCGCGGCATCGACCGCAAGCACCGCGGCAGCTACGCCCCCGGCGACGTCATCCTGCACAACCATCCCTATCACGGCGCCTCCCATGCGCCGGACTACGGCGTGCTGGTGCCCATCTTCGCGGACGAGCGGCACATCGGCTTCGCCGGCTGCACCGGGCACATGGTGGACATCGGTGCGGCGACGCCCGGCTTTTCCGTCGACGTGCCGGACTTCTGGGCGGAAGGCCAGGTGATCGACGCCGTGAAGATCTACGAGGCGGGCAGGCGCGACGACGCCGTGTGGTCGCTGATCATGGACAACGTGCGCACGCCGGAGGCGAACACCGGCGACCTAGAGGCCATGATCGCCTGCTGCCGGCTCGGCGCGCGGCGTTTCGGTGAACTGGCCGGCCGCTACGGCATCGACACGGTGATGAGCGCCGCCGAAGAGTGGATGGACTACGCCGAGGCGCTGATGCGCCGGCGCATCGAGGCGCTGCCGGACGGGCTCTACGAGGCCCCGGCCGGCTGGCTGGAAGACGACGGCAAGCATTTCGGCGAACCCCTGCGGGTGGTCACGCGGGTGCTGGTGGACGGCAGCGACATTTACGTGGACCTGACCGGCTCCAACGCCCAGGTGGAGACCGGCTTCAACTGCCCGTTCGAGGGCAGCGTGCTGCCGACCGCCAATTTCGCCGTGCGTGCCCTGCTCCTGGACGAGGCGAAGCCGGGCGGCCAGATACCCCAGAACGACGGCGTGTTCCGGCCGGTGCACGTCATCGCGCCGGAGGGCACCATCTTCAACCCGCAGCACCCGCACGGTTGCGAGGCCCGCTTCACCCAGATCAACCGAATCCCTGACCAGGTCATGCAATGCCTGGCCGAGGTCATGCCGGAAGCCGTCACGGCGGGGAATTCGGCCAACGTGTCCTGCTTCGCGTACAGCGGACGCGGCGGACCGGATGCAGACGATCGAGCGGACGACTACTGGGTGATCATCGAGGTGAACGAGGGTTCCTATGGCGGCCGCCACGGCAGCGACGGTCTGGACGCCATCGATGCGCTCATGGCCAACACCCGCAACAACCCGGTGGAGGAGATGGAGCTCGGCGCGCCGCTGCTGTGCGAGCGCTACGAGTTGCGCGACGAGCCGCCCGCGGCCGGGCGCTGGCGCGGCGGCCTCGGCGCCGTGAAGCGCTGGCGCTTCCTGGCCGACACGGGCATCAGCTCCACCGGCGATAACCGCAGCATCGACCCGCCGCGCGGGCTGTTCGGCGGCGCCGACGGCCGGCCCGGCGAAGTGATACTGAATCCGGGCAGGCCCGGCGCCGAGGCGCTGCCAGCCAAGGTCTCGAATCGCCAGCTGCGCGCCGGCGACCGGCTGGAGATCCGGCTGGTGTGCGGCGGGGGCTACGGCGATCCCCGCCTGCGCGATCCGCAGGCGGTACTCGATGACGTGCTCGACGGACTGATCACGGCGGCGGAGGCCCGCCGTGACTACGGCGTCGTTCTGACGGACGACGCATGTGACGTGGACAGGGAAGCGACGGAGAGACTCCGCTCCGGCGACTGAGCGGAGCAGCGGGAGGATACCGGTGCGCCCGCGGCGGACCACCGGAACGGGAAGACGACCCAGGAGAGAGAAAATGCGATCAGGAACCACAACCATCATGGCGGCCGTACTGCTCGCTGCGGCCGGCGCGGCCGAGGCGCAGGAGCCGGCGCTCGAGGAGATCGTCGTTACGGCGGAGAAACGGGAGGCGAGCCTGCAGGAGGTGCCCATCTCCATCGCGGCCATCAGCGGCGACCGGCTGGAGGAACTCAACATCGACGACGTGATGGATCTGTACGTGCAGACGCCGGGCATGTCGTTCAGCCGGGCCGGCGGCGAGGCGCAGATCTACATCCGCGGCATCGGCACCGATGCGTTCGGCGTCACCATCGACCCGAGCGTCGCGCTGCATCAGGACGGCGTCTACCTGGGACGGCCGCAAATGGGCCTCACCCAGTTCCTGGATGTCGAGCGCATCGAGATACTGAAAGGCCCCCAGGGCACGCTGTACGGGCGTAACGCCACCGGCGGCGCCATCAACATCATCTCGCGCATGCCGACGCCGGAGACGGAGGGCTACGTGACCGCCGGTTACGGCGAGTGGGACCGGCGCGAGCTGCAGGGCGCGCTGAGCGGCCCCCTCGGCGAGAACTGGCAGGGCCGTGTCGCCGCCCGCTACCTGAAGGACGACGGCTTCACCGACGACCTGGAGCCGGGCGGCGCCGAGGAGATCGACGATCAGGACCTCATCGCCACCCGGGCGATCCTGCAGTACGAGGGCGACGACGGCGCGGACTTCACGCTGATCGCCGACTACAGCGACTTCACCAGCGGCAACCGTTCGTCGAAACCGCTGGACGACCTGTCGTTTGCCGTCGTGAACGGTGCGCTGCCCCAGGCCTTCGACGAGACCCGCAACAACCTGCCGACGTTCCACGACTGGGACACGGCCGGGCTGACGGCCACCCTGAACATCCCGGTGGGCGAGAGCATGATGCTGACCTCGGTGACCGCCTGGCGCGACTACAAGAGCGACTTTTTCTTCAACACGGACGGCACCGAGATCGAGGTGACCCGCTCCTACTTCCAGTACGCCTCCGACCAGCTGTCCCAGGAGATCCGGCTCTCCTCGACGGGCGAGGGACCGGTGCAGTGGCTCGTCGGCGGCTACTACCTGGACGAGGACAAGGAGGGTGCGCTGGGCCTCGGCCGGGCGACCCATCCCGCCTTCGGCGTGGTGAGCTTCATCATCCCCAACACCGACGAGACCCGTGCCAAGGCGCTGTTCGGCGAGGTGAGCTACGACTTCTCGGAGCAGTGGACGGGTACCTTCGGCCTGCGCTACTCCGACGAGGAGAAGAAGGACTTCACCAGCGTGGGCGCCATCTTCGGCGACAACTCGGGTCTGGCGAGCCCGAATCCGGTCACCGTGTTCACCACCCGCAACTCCACGGAGAGCTGGGAAGACGTCTCACCGCGCTTCGTGCTGGAGTATCGGCCGCGGGACGCGCTGATGATCTACGGCTCGGTCACCAAGGGCTTCAAGTCCGGCGGCTGGAATGCCTTCGATGCGACGCCGGCCTTCGAACCGGAGGAGATCTGGGCCTTCGAGACGGGCTTCAAGTCCGACAGCGCCGACGGACGCCTGCGGCTCAATGGCTCGTTCTTCTATTACGACTACACGGACCTGCAGGTCTCGACCTTCCAGGACGGCCTCACCGTGACCACCAACGCCGCCGACGCGACGGTCTGGGGCGCCGAATTGGAGCTCTCCGCCAGTCCCATCCCGGCGCTGGTCGTGAACGCGAGCATCGGCTACCTCAACACCGAGTTCGAGGAGTTCCTCTCGGCCTTCGGCCGCTGCCCCGCCGACGCGACGCCGGCCGAGCTGGCCGGACCCTGCATGGGCGTCGGTGCGGGCGAGACCCGGGTGGTGGACGTCTCGGGTAACAACCTGCAGAACGCACCGGAGTGGAAGGGCAACGTGAACGGGACTTACACCGTCGGTCTTCGCAGCGGCGCCGAGTTGCGCCTCTTCGGCCAGGTGAGCTACCAGAGCGAGCTGTTCCACACCCAGTTCAACGACCCGCTCATCGGCCAGGATGCCACCACGCTGGTGGACGGCCGCGTGGCCTGGGTCTCGGCCGACGGCAGCTGGGAGCTGGCAGCCTACGGCAAGAACCTGACCGACGAGGAGTACTTCCAGAATACGGTGCGCTTCACCTCCCTCAGCGAGGGCAACCCGGCGGATCGCTTCAACATCGGCGCAGGGCTGGGCTATCCGGCTCCGGGCCGTTCCTGGGGCGTGGAAGCGACGCTGAGGTTCTGATCCGCATCGTGGACGCGCCGCCGCCGGCCTGAACGCCGGCGGCGGCGCGCCCGCAACGGGGAATGCCCATGGTCGATAAGGAGGCCCACAGGGAGACCGATACGGAGGTCGATACCGAGCTCCGGGTCCCACAGGGAGCGGTAACTGCCGCGCCGCCCATGGCCTGGTATGCCGTGGGCATCCTGACGGTGGCCTACACCTTCTCCTATATCGACCGTCAGATTCTCTCCCTGATGGTCGGTCCCATCCGGGCGGACCTGGGCATCAGCGACTCGGCTTTCAGCCTCCTGCACGGGCTGGCGTTCGCCGTCTTCTACACGCTGCTCGGTGTGCCCATCGGGCGCCTCGCCGACCGCAGAAACCGGCGCAACATCATCGCGCTGGGAGTGGCGTTCTGGAGTATCGCCACCGTCTGCTGCGGCCTGGCCCGCTCGTTCTGGCAACTGTTCGCCGCGCGGGTCGCCGTCGGAGTGGGCGAGGCGGCGCTCTCTCCCGCCGCCTATTCCATGCTGGCGGACCTGTTCCCGAAGGAGAAGCTGGGCCGGGCTATCGGCATCTACTCCAGCGGCGTGTTCGTGGGCATCGGCCTGTCGTTCATCATCGGCGGCGTGCTCATCGCCACCATCGAGGCGATGGGCGGCATCACCCTGCCGCTGGTCGGCCACCTGGCGGCCTGGCAGGCCACCTTCATGATCGTGGGCGCGCCAGGGCTGCTGGTGGCGCTGTTCATGCTGACGCTGAAGGAGCCGGAGCGCCGGGGCCGGGGCGACCTGGTCGGCTCCATGCCCGTATCGGAAGTGATCGCCTATGCCGTGCGCAACCGGAGGGTGTATGCGCTGCACTTCGTCGGCTTCGCGATGATCACGCTGATGTTCAACGGCATCATGGCCTGGGCGGCCGAGTATTTCATCCGCATCCACGGCGTGGACCGGGGCGCCATCGGGCCGCAGCTCGGCCTGCTGACGGTGGTCTTCGGCGGGCTGGGCATCATCTGCGGCGGCCTGTTCTCCGACTGGCTCTCGGCCCGGGGTCATACCGACGCCCCGGTGAAAGCGGCGCTCACGGGCGCCATCTGCCTGACGCCGGTGGCGGTGACCGCCACGCTGGTGCCCGACCCGCGCCTGTCCCTGATCCTGTTCGCTCCGGTACTGTTCTTCTCCAGCTTCCCGTTCGGTCCGGCGGCCGCCGGGTTGCAGCTCATGACGCCGCCCGCCATGCGGGCGCAGATGTCGGCGGTGTATCTTTTCGTGGTGAATCTCACCGGCATCGGCTTCGGCGGCACGGCCACGGCGCTCGTGACCGATTTCGTCTTCCGTGACGACATGATGCTGCACTGGTCCATCGCCACCATCGCGCTGGTGGGCGGGATACTCTCGATCGGCCTGCTCACGCTTGCGCAGAAGCCGTTCCGGCGCACCATCGCCGAACTCTCGGCGCCTGCCGGGGAGGTCGTCGGGTGACGGCGGCCTGCTGCCTGCCCGTGGATCACGTCGGCATCCTCGGTGAGGCCATCGCGCCCCTGAAGCGGGACTGGCAGGCGCTGGGTTTTCGGGTCGTAGGGCCCGAGGAGCTGATCGGCATCGACGGCGCCGGCGAGCCCCGGGGCCTGGGGCAGTTCAGCGCCCACGTGATGTTCGACAAAAACTACATCGAGCTGACCGCGGTCGAGCGGCCGTCGCCGGGCCATCACCTCACCCGATTCCTGGACAGCGGCGGCGGCCTGCGCCTGGTCATCCTCGCCGCCGACGACATCGAGTCGCGGCGGGCGGCGCTGCAGGCGCGTGGGCTGGCGCCGGGGCCGGTGAGCCAGGCGGCCCGCGACATCCACTACGGTGGCGGCGGCACCGCGCGGTTCCGCTGGTTCCCCGTTGCCGCCGATGCCTGCCCGGACGTACTGATGGCCTGCGTGCGCCACGAGACGCCGGACATCGTCTTCCAGCCGGAGGTCGCCCGGCACCCGAACACCGCGTCCGGCATCACGCGGCTCCTTTATACGGGGGAACGACTCCCGGCCGGTTACGCTGCCCTCGCCGCCGAGGAGGGAGTCGCGCTGGAAGCCCGGCCGGTCGCGGCCCTGACCGAGCTGTTCGGTGATTCCCTCGGCGGCTGCCCCCCGTTCGCCGGCCTCGCGGTCTCGGTACGAGATCTGCAGGCGGCGGCGGCCGCACTGACGGCCAATGCCGTGCCGTTCCGGCGGGTGCCTGCGGGGCTGGCCATTGCCCCGGAGTACGCCGGCGGCGTCGGCGTGGTGTTCGAGCCGGAGGCGTCGTGAGGCTCTTCTACTCGCCGTTCCACGACTTCGCCCACAAGGTGCTCGTGGTGGCTCACGAGGCCGGACTGGCCGGCGAGATCGTGACCGTGCCGTCGTTCCCGTTCCGTAATCTGGACGGGCAATGGGTGGCCGGCCGCTACGACACGACGGCCCTCAACCCGCTCGGCACGGTGCCGTTCCTCGCGCTGGACGACGGCACCGTGCTGTACCAGAGTCAGGTCGTGGTGGAGTACCTCGACAGCCTGTCCCGGAGCGAGCCCCTGTATCCGACCGGCGGGCTGGCCCGCTTCGACGCACTGCGCAGGCTGTCGCTGGGCGATGCCCTGTTCGAGGCCGCGGTGCAGATGAGCATGGAGTGCTGGCGCGACCCGGCGGAGCGCCGGTCCGAACTGTTCGACTGGCTGTGGCCGAAGCTGACCCGCTCGTTCGATCGGCTGGAGCGGGAGGCGGGGGAGTGGCGTGGCTTCGACATCGGCCATGCCGGGCTCCTGCAGGGTGTGAGTTACGTCGACGGCTGGGCGAGCGGCCGGGACGGCATCCCCGGCAATCCGTGCGGCGCGTGGCGCAGTCGCTGGCCCGGCCTCGGCGCGTGGTTCGCCACGGCTCTGGAGCGGCCGTCGGTGAGCAGCCACTACCGCCGGCCCTACGGCGGCGACACGTCGCCGGAGCAGCACCGCGCGGCGGTGGAGGCCGTGCTGGCCGCGCAGGAGGCGAGGGCATGATCGAGTTCTATTACTGGCCGACCCCGAACGGCAAGAAAGTGGCGATCATGCTCGAGGAGTGCGGGCTGGACTACGCGCTGCGGCCGGTCGACATCCTGAACGGCGAGCAGTTCGCGGCCGAGTTCCTGGCCATCAGCCCCAACAACAAGATCCCCGCGATCGTGGACCGGGAGAGAGCCGACCGCGACGGGCCGGAGGGCAGGTTCGCATTGTTCGAATCCGGTGCCATCCTCCAGTATCTGGCCGAACGCAGCGACCGCTTCGTGCCCCGGGAGACCGGGGCGCGCTATCGGGTGCTGGAGTGGCTGAATTTCCAGGTGGCGAGCCTGGGGCCGATGCTCGGCCAGTGCGGGCACTTCCTCGGCTACGCCCCCGAGCGCATCCCCTATGCCATCGAGCGCTACCGCAACGAGGCGCTGCGTCTGTACAGCGTGCTCGACCGCCGCCTGGCTGGTCGTGACTGGCTGGCGGGCGACTACTCCATCGCGGACATGGCGATCTATCCCTGGATCGACGTGCGCTGGCTGCACCAGATCGACATCGACGGGTTCCCGAACGTGCGGCGCTGGTTCGAGCGCGCCGGCGAGCGCGAGGCGCTGCGCCGCGGCATGGCGCTGCTCGCCGACCGGGAGATCATCGGCAACCCAAGCGACGCGACCCGGGAGGCGTTCTTCGGCCGTACCCAGCGGGAACAGGGGAAAGGCTGAATCGGGCTCTTTACCGCCGCCGGATTCGGCGTATGCTAGCGCTCCTCGGCGCCGCGCCGCGGCCGGTCCACTCGCCGCATTGGCAACCAACCTCCAACTCGAGATCGTCCCCCAGCCGGACGATATGACCTGCGGGCCCACCTGCCTGCACGGCATCTACGCCTACTGGGACTACCCCATTGGACTCGATCGTCTGCTGGCCGAGGTGCGCATGCTGCCGGCCGGCGGCACACTGGACGTGTTCCTGGCGAATCATGCGCTCGCCCGCGGCTATGACGTAACCATCTTCACCTACAACCTGCACGTGTTCGATCCGTCCTGGTTCCCGGCCGGCACTGGGGCGCTGGCCGAACGCCTGCGCCGCCAGCGCGAGGTGAAGCGCGACGGCCGGCTGCAGGCCGCGACGGCGGGCTACCTGCGCTTTCTCGAACTCGGCGGTCAGGTACGGTACGAGGACCTCACCGCCAGCCTGATCCGCCGATACCTGAAGAAGGGGGTGCCGATCATGACCGGGCTCAGCGCTACGTACCTGTACCGCAGCGCCCGTGAGATCCCGGACACGATGGCCGCGGACGACATCCGCGGCGAGCCCTGCGGTCATTTCGTGGTGCTCTCGGGTTACGACCGGCGCACACGCCAGGTGGAGGTGGCGGATCCCTACCGCGCCAATCCCTATTCGGCGGACGGCTATTACCCGGTGGACATCCGGCGGCTGATCGGCGCTGTGTTCCTCGGGATCGCCACCTACGACGCCAACCTGCTGGTCATCCGTCCGCGGAGGCAGCGGCCGTGACCAACCTGATCGTCGTCGACGACCGCGAGCGCTGGCCCGGGGAGATTGCGCGGGCACGGGTGGTGGATGCGCTCACCTATCTCACGGCCGAGGAGTTCAGCCGCGGCCGTGGCCTGCGGGTCTTCAACCTCTGCGCGTCCTACCGCTATCAGCAGTACGGTTACTACGTCTCGTTGCTGGCCACGGCCCGCGGGCAGCGGCCGTTGCCGGACGTGGCCACCATCCAGGATCTGAAGACGCGCACGCTGCCGCGTCTCGCGAGCGATGATCTGGATGCGACCATCCAGCGCAGCCTGCACACGCTGGAGTCCGAAGAGTTCACGCTGAGCGTGTACTTCGGCCGCAATATCGCGCGGCGCCATGAGCGGCTGGCGAAGGCGCTGTTCAACCTGTTCCCGGCGCCGCTGATCCGGGCGTCGTTCCGCCGCCGCGACGGCAAGTGGCTGCTGGAGAACGTGCGCGCGGTGCCGGTGGGCGAGATACCCGAGTCCCACCGGGACTTCCTGCTGGAGTCCATCGAGGCTCATTTTGCCCGGCGCCGGCCGAGCCGCCGGCGTGAGGCCCCGGGCGGCTACGATCTGGCCGTGCTGGCGAACGCTGATGAGGCATCGCCGCCGTCGGATGCGCAGGGGCTGCGCCGCATCACGCGCGCCGCCCGCCGGGCCGGTTTCAACCTGGAGCTGATCGGGCGGGACGATTTCGGCCGTCTGGCGGAGTTCGATGCGCTGTTCATCCGCGAGACCACCAGCGTCAATCACCACACCTACCGCTTCGCCCGACGCGCGGAGCTGGAAGGGCTGGTGGTCATCGACGACCCCATCTCCATCATTCGCTGCACGAACAAGGTCTATCTCGCCGAGATGATGCGCCGGCTCGGCGTACCGACGCCGAAAACGCTGATCGTCAGTCGCAAGAACGCGGGGGCCATCGCCGAGGGACTCGGTTTCCCCTGCGTGCTGAAGCAGCCGGACTCCAGTTTCTCGGCCGGCGTCACCCGGGCGGACGATCCGGCGGCGCTGGATACCGCCCTGAAAGCCATGTTCGAGAAGTCCGACCTGGTCGTGGCCCAGGCCTTCCTGCCGACGGACTTCGACTGGCGTATCGGCGTGCTGGACCGCCAGCCGCTGTTCGCCTGCCGTTACTACATGGTGGAGCGCCACTGGCAGATCTACCAGCGCTCGGACACCGGCCGGGTGAGCGCGGGGCGCTGGGACACGATGCCCGTCGACGACGTGCCCGCGGAAGTTACGGATATCGCGCTGCGGGCGGCCAATGCGATCGGCAACGGCCTCTACGGGGTGGACGTCAAGCAGACCGGGAAGCGCTGCTACGTGATCGAGGTGAACGACAACCCGAGTCTGGACGGCGGGGTCGAGGACGCCGTGCTCGGTGACGAACTCTACGACCGCATCATGGCCGTCTTCCTGACGCGGGTGGAAGCGCGCAAGCGGGGCCGCGCCAATGGCTGAGCGGGACACGCTGGCCCTGTTCGAGGGTTACGGCATCGAGATCGAATACATGATGGTGGATGCGGCCAGCCTGGATCCGGCGCCGGCCTGCGACTGGCTGCTCACCGAGGCCGCCGGCGAGCTCACGGACGAGTACGAGAACGGGGCGGTGGCGTGGAACAACGAGCTCGCCATGCACGTGGTGGAGTTCAAGACCAACGGGCCGGTGTCGTCTCTGGCCGGAGTGGCCGCGGATTTCCAGGCGAACGTCGCCCGCGCCAGCGAGCTGCTTGCCACCCGCGGACTAAGCCTGCTGCCCGGCGCCATGCACCCCTGGCTGGAGCCCGACCGTGACATCCGGCTGTGGCCCCACGGGCAGCGCGATATCTACCGGGCGTTCCACCGTATCTTCGATTGTCGCGGCCACGGCTGGGGCAACCTGCAGAGCATGCAGATCAATCTGCCTTTCCGCGGCGACCGGGAATTCGCGGCACTGCACGCGGCGGTGCGGCTGGTGCTGGCGCTGCTGCCCGGCATCGCGGCCAGCTCTCCCGTCATCGACGGCTTTGTCACGGAGCGCCGGGACAACCGGATGCGCGTCTACCGCAGCAACTGCGCCCGGGTGCCGTCGGTGACCGGCCAGGTGGTGCCGGAACCGATCGCGGACATCGGGGAGTACCGCGAGCGCATACTCGAGCGGATCTACCGCGATCTCGCGCCGCTGGATCCGGAGGGCGTGCTGCGTCACGAGTGGGTGAACGCCCGCGGCGCCATCGCGCGCTTCGACCGCATGGCCATCGAGATCCGGGTTATCGACAGCCAGGAGTGCCCGGCGGCCGACCTCGCGATCGCCGATCTCGCCTCGGGCGTCATCCGCGCACTCGTCGAGGAGACCTGGGCGCCGCTGGCGACGATTGCGGCGTGGCCCCAGGCCGACCTGGTGCGGCTGCTGGCAATGACCGAAGAGCGGGCAGAGACGCTCGAGATCGCCGACTCCCGTTTCCTGCGCTGTTTCGGCTACGACGGCTCCTCGCAGACGGTGAGCCATCTGTGGGGCCGGCTGGCCGAGGACCTGAGTGCCCGGGGCTGGTTGTTACCCGCATCCGAGGCGCCGATCGAGCGTTATCTCCGTCACGGCACGCTGGCCAGCCGCATCCGTCGCGCGCTGCCGCCCGAGCCCGGTCGCAGCGAGCTGCGGGAGGTCTATCGCCAGCTCGCCGAATGCCTGGCCGCCGGTCATGGCTTCGTGCCCTGAGATCCGTCTCGTACTGACCAGCGAGCATGGCACGGCGGCAGTGCCGGCCCGCTACGCGGATCTGTTCCGCGGGGCGGGCGATGTGCTCGCGAGTCACCGCGCTGTGGATGCGGGTACGGCCAAACTGACGGGTTATCTCGCCCGCCGGACAGGCGTCCGGCCTCACCGTGCCCGGGTGACCCGGCTGCTGGTCGACTGCAATCGCTCGCCCGGCCATCCGGGGCTTTACTCCGAATTCAGCCGCGAGCTGGCGGCTGCCGAGAGGGCTCAACTGCTCGAGCGCTACTATCGGCCCTACCGGGGGGGCATTGAGGCCGAGGTCGGAGAGAGGATTCAGGGCGGGCAGACGGTGCTGCATGTCTCGGTGCACAGTTTCGTGCGGGTGCTCGACGGCCGGCAGAGGAATGCGGATGTGGGTCTGTTGTACGACCCGGGGCGGGAGCGGGAGCGGGCGCTCTGCCGGCAGTGGCAATCGCTGCTGCAGGCCGAGCCCGGCCTGCGGGTGCGGCGCAACTACCCTTATCGGGGCGTCGGCGACGGTCTGGCGACCTGGCTGCGCCGGCGATTCCCGGCAGGGTGTTACATCGGTATCGAGCTGGAGGTCTGTCAGGACATCGCGGCCGCCCGCGGTCGCCGCTGGTATCGGCTGCAGCGGCTGCTGGGCGACAGCCTGGAGACGCTGATCGCGAGCGTGTGCGAGGTGAACGGGCCGGCGGGCTGACGGCATGCGGCAGCGGGCGGCTCAGCCGGCGGGCGGGCGCTTGCTCCGCTTCTGTGCGTACATCAGCGCGTCGGCCTCGCGGAGCATGGCCTCGAGATCGCCATGGCGGTCCCGGTCGAACAGGACGCGTCCGACGCTGTAGGCCAGCCGGTAACCCTGCGCTCGTTCTGCGTTGCAGTCCGTCACCCCGTGGGCCAGCCGCTCGAGCGGAGCCGCCAGGTCTTCGCCGGAGATATCCGCCGCGAATACGCAGAATTCGTCGCCGCCGAGACGCGCCACCACATCGGAGTGGCGGAAAGACTTCAGCAACAGCCGCGCAAAGCTGCGGATGGCGTGGTCGCCCTGCTCGTGGCCGTGGGCGTCGTTGATCTCCTTCAGTCCGTCCAGGTCGATGACGAGCAGGGCAGCCGGCTTCTCGTGGTTGGCACACAGGCGCATCAGGCGCTCCGCCGTGCGCAGGAAGCCGCGCCGGTTGGCGAGCCGGGTGAGCTCGTCCGTGACCGCCAGCGTCATGTTCTCGAGTTCCGCCTCCACCATCTCGCCGAGTTCGCACAGCATCTCCATGTCCTCCACCGAGAACAGCCGCGGCACCATGTCCACGGTGAAGAAGGTGCCCACCCGGGAGCCCTCCGGCGCGGTCAGGGGGTAGCCGGCATAGAAGCGGAAGCCGGCGCCGTCGGCGAGCAGCGGGTGCTCCGCGTAGCGCGGGTCTGTTGCGGTGTCGTGGATGACGAAGACGTCGTCCGCCGCGAGGGCGGCGGCCGCGTCGGGCGCGACCGGCGCGCCGTCGAGGGCATTGCGATCGCCGTCGAGGCGCACTCGCGCCACCGGCGTGCCGAACAGCCGTTTGGCGAGCCGGGTCACCCGGTCGAAGCGCTCGTCCCCCGGCGCGTCGAGCATCCGCAGGGAATGGAACAGCTGCAGGCGCGTGGTCTCGCCGCTGGCATCGGTCGGTATCGGCTTCACTCTGAAGTTCTCCGTCTGGGTCGTTGCGGCCACACTACATAATCGGGTGCGGGGGCGGTGTGATCCGCGGCACAGAAGCGCGCGGAGCGGTCCGACGGAACTGGGTCACGGTTTCGCGACTCACTTCTCAGGTCCGGTACTGAGCGGCCGCTAAGATTCCTTGAGAGGCGATGAAGGCCCGGCGCACACCGTCGGGACCAGCAGCCGGGGCAGCATGGCAGAACAGCAACAACAATGTATCGGTCGATTCGAGGTGAAGCGGCGCCTGGGCCGCGGTGCCCAGGGGTCGGTCTACCTGGCGCGCGACCCGTCGCTGGAGCGACTCGTCGCCGTCAAGCTGCTGAACGCCGACAATCCGGAGCTGGCCGCCGTCGACGAGGACGGGCGCACGCCGCTGGAGGGGCGCATCGCAAGCCGGCTGCGGCATCCCAATATTGTTTTTATCTACGACGCCGGTGAGTACAGGGGGCTGCCGTACCTCGTCTTCGAGTACGTGCAGGGCAAGACGCTGCGCCACATCCTGAGCCAGCATGGCGCGCTGCCGCTGGAACGGGTCTGTGCGCTGATCGGGCCCATTCTCGACGGTGTCGCGGCGGCCCACGAGGAGGACGTGATCCATCTGGATCTCAATCCCCGCAATGTGCTGCTGGACAAGGACGAGCGTCCCCGCATCATGGATTTCGGACTGTCCCAGGTTGTCGGACGGGTCCAGCGCAACAAGGAGACGGCCACCGGCACCCTGCGCTACATGGCCCCGGAACATTTCCGCGGCGGTGACCTCGGGCCGGCGACGGACGTGTTCGCCCTCGGTAGCACTTTTTACGAACTCGTCGCGGGCCGCCCGGCGATGCCGGGCGATTCGGCGCCCGCCATCATCCACCATCTCTGCGAGCGGCCCGTGGACATGTCGCCGCTGCAGGGCTGGCCCGCCGGGGAACTCTTCGCGGCTTTTCTGAAAGGCGCGCTGGAGAAAGATCCGGCTGCGCGCTACCGGGACGCCGGTGCCATGCGTGACGCGTTCCGGCTGTTCCTGCAGGAGTCCGGCCTCCTCGAGCAGGCCCGGTCCCAGTCGCACAGCACCGTGGAGTTCCTGCTCCGGCGCATGCAGCGCAAACAGGACTTCCCGACCATCTCGCGCACGCTGGTCGACATCAATCGCCTGACGGCGAGCGGCAGCGACGCGCCGGCGGAGAAGCTCGCCAACGTGATCCTCCGCGACTACGCACTGACCAGCAAGCTGCTGAAACTGGTCAACTCGGCCTTCTACGGCCACATCGCCAGCGAGGTCACCAGCATCTCTCACGCGGTGATGCTGCTAGGCTTCGAGAAGGTGCGCATGATCGCCAACAGTCTGACCTTCTTCGGCCGCATGCAGGGCAGCCCAGAGCTGAAGGACGCCACTACCCGCTCTTTCATGTGCGGGCTCATCGCCCGACACCTGGCGCGGCGTCGGGGCCTCGCGGGCGCGGAGGAGACATTCATCTACGGGCTGTTCCGCAATCTCGGCGAGAACCTGGTCATCTACTACTTCCCCGAGGAGTACGGCGAGATCCGTCGTCTGATGGTGACCCGGAAGTTGTCCAAGATGGCCGCGTCCCGGGGCGTGCTCGGTGTGAGCTACGAGGATCTCGGCGCCGCCGTCGCCCGGGTGTGGAAACTCCCGGACGCCATCATCGACGTGATCCGCGGGCTGCCCAACGACGAACCGGAAGAGCCTGCTTCGGAGGCCGACCGGCTGCGTGATATCGCGATTTTCTCCGAAGAACTCTGCGACGTGGCCGGCATGGACGACAACGACGCCCAGGACACGGCCCTCGCCCGGCTGGTGGAACGCTTCTCGCCCAGCGTCGAGGTCGACGCCGGCTTCGCCGGCAGGCTCGTCGCGGCGGGGGCTGACAAGCTGCGCCAGTATGCCCCGGTCTTCGAGATCGACGTCGCGGGCAGCCCTTTCTGCCGCTCCGCCATCGCCTGGTCGCAACGCTATTGCGAGGGCGGCGAGGCCGGCACCACAGAGACGGCCGTCCAGCAGCAGGCCGGGTGATTCCGCAGGCGTTGACCTGCCAGCTGCTGATTTGATGGTATATTCGTGCGCACGGATAACTAAAATCGGAGAAGGAACAGGCAATGGCTGGCAAATTCGAGATCTACAAGGACAAGAAGGGCGAGTACCGTTTCCGGCTGGTGGCGGGCAACGGTGAGAATCTGCTCGCGAGCGAAGGTTACAAGTCGAAGTCGAGCGCCATGAACGGCGCCGAGTCCGTGCAGAAGAACTGCGGCGACGCCAAGTGCTTCGTCAAGAATACGACCACCACGGGCAAGTTCCGCTTCAACATGAAGGCGAAGAACCACCAGGTCATCGGTACCAGTCAAAACTACGATTCGCAGGCGAGCCGCGACAACGGCATCCAGGCCATCGCTCGCGCCGCCAACGGGGCGAAGATCGTCGATCTGACCTGAGACGACGGGTGGCGGCCGGTATCGCGGCCGCCTGATCAGGCAGAGAGATCGCACGGAGGGGCGGGTCCGGGTGCCGGGGCCGTCTCTTTTTTTCG
>CAYRUH010000017.1:41696-43286 GCA_964427415.1 uncultured Woeseiaceae bacterium
GTTCCGCGTGCCGCGCGCACCGTCAGGCGGGCGTGGCAGGATAGCGGCCTTCGGCAATGCCTCGACGCCCATGACCCAGACCGCCGCACCCACGAAAGAGCCGTCCCGCCTGATCCCGTTCGAGCGCGCGCCGAATTTCCGCGATCTCGGCGGCTACGCGGCGGCCGGGGGACGCCGCGTCGCCTGGGGCCGCGCCTTCCGCAGCAGCCATCTCGGCTGGCTGACACCGGCCGATCGGGAGCGCCTTACCGCACTCAAGATCGGGGAGGTGTTCGATCTGCGGCGGACCAGCGAGTCCGAGGCCTACGCTAACCGGATCCCGCCGGGCATGCGCAGCCACCATTTCGACATCGACGTCGGCAGCACCAGGAGCTACCGCCGCCGTCTCGAAGCCGGCACGGCCAGCCGCGAGTCCACCCACGACATGATGGTGGATACCTATCGCAGCTATGTCACCGGATTCGCGGAGCGTTTCGGCCGCCTGCTGAAACTCCTGGCCACCGCCGATGAACATGCGGTGGTCATCCACTGCATGGTCGGCAAGGACCGGACCGGCATCGCTTCAGCTCTGCTGCTCGGCGCCCTGGACGTGCCCCGGCAGGACATCCTCGAGGACTACCTGCTGTCCTCCACCTATTATCCGCCCGAGGAGATTCTTGCCCGTATTCGCCAGAGCATCGAGGACTCGCTGGCCGGGCCGTGGGACGACGAGGCGGTGGTGCCGTTCTGCTCCGTCCACGAGGACTATCTCACCGCCGCCTTCGAGGAGATCGACCGGCGTTACGGCGACATGGAGGCCTACCTGCGCGGCGCGCTCCGGCTCAACGACGCGGATCTCAGGCTGCTGCGCGAGCGCTTCCTCGAGTAAGGCGAGCGTTTCAGCCCAGCGCGGCGAACAGCTTCTGCCAGGCGTCCGGGTCGATGGCGGCGACGAATACGAGCCCCGACAGGGCGCCCCAAAGGTGAGCGTCGTGATTGATCCTGGCCGTGGCGCGCCGCGCCGAATACCAGCTGTAGACGACGTAGGCCACCGCGAACAGCGGCGCCGGTATGGGCACCGGCAGCGGCAGGATGAAGATCGAATAGGTCGGGAAGTACACGATGAAGGCGAACAGCACCGCGGAGATGGCCCCCGAGGCGCCCAGCGAGGCGTAGGCGGCGTTGTCCCGGTGCTTCACGAAGGTACCGGCATGACTCGCCAGCAGCCCGATCGCATAGAGGATCACAAACGGCACCGTGCCGATTCGTCGCTCCAGCGGCAGGCCGAAGAAGAAGAACGTGATCATGTTGAAGGCGAGGTGGGGCACGTCGCCGTGGATGAAGCCGCTGGTGACAGCGGTATGCCAGTCACGCCAGCGGCGCAGCCGGGCGGGACGGAACAGGTTCGCCTCGATGATGCGCGGATTGGCGTACAGGCCCGCCAGGCTGACCGCAAGGGTCATCACGAGCAGCGTGAGCGAGGCGGGATTGGCGGCGAATGACATGGGTCTGCTCCGGGCTGGCCCGTAGGCTAACACCCTGCAGGTACGCCGGCGCGCCATCCTCGCGCGCACATTGGCATCTGTCCAGGGCATCTGTCCAGGGCATCTG